>NZ_JAGQCU010000009.1 GCF_024346355.1 Cyanobium sp. ATX 6A2 | reverse complement strand
CCATGCCCATCCCCCGCCGGCGCTTTCTGGGACTGGCCGGCGCCGGCACGGCAGCACTGATCGCCACCGGCTGGTGGCGGAGCTCAGCGGCGGCCCAGCTGCCGCCGCGGGGCGACCTGCGCCTGGCCCTGATCAGCGACCTCAACGCCAGCTACGGCTCCACCACCTACATCGCCCAGGTGCATCGCGGGGTGGAGCTGCTCGCAGCCCTGCAGCCCGATCTGGTGCTCTGTGCCGGCGACATGGTGGCGGGCCAGAAGCTGGGACTGGACAGCGGCCAGCTCGATGCCATGTGGGCCGGCTTTGATCGGGATGTGCTGCAGCCGGTGCTGCGCCGCAGCGGCGGCTTTGCCCCGGCCATGGGCAATCACGATGCCTCCAGCAGCCGCGGCGCCGGAGGCTTCACCTTTGCTCTCGACCGGGAGCGGGCCGCCCGCTACTGGCTGGCACGCCAGGGGAGCCTGGGGCTGGACATCGTGGAGGCCAGCCCGTTCCCCTTCCGCTACAGCCTGCGCCAGGGCCCCGTGTTCGTGGTGGTGCTGGATGCCTCCTCCGCCACGGTGTCCGCCGCCGACTGGGCCTGGGCGCGGGCCCAGCTCAGCGCTCCCCAGGCCCGGCAGGCCCGCTTCAGGCTGGTGATGGGCCACCTGCCGCCCTATGGGGTGGGGCTGGGGCGCGACCGCCCCGGGGAGGTGCTCAACCAGCCGGAGCAACTGGGGCAGCTGCTGGCTGCCACCGCCAGCCACCTCTATGTGAGCGGCCATCACCATGCCTACTTCCCCAGCACGGTCGGCGGCATCAACCTGCTCAGCCTGGGGGCGATGGGCAGCGGACCGCGCCGGCGCCTCAACGATTCCAGCCCGCCGGAGCAGACGCTCACGGTGCTGGATCTGTTTGAGCAGCGGGGCGAGGTGGTGACCACCACGCTGGAACTCAACGGTTTGCAGGTGGTGCGGCCCACCAGCCTGCCCGGGACCCTCACCCCCAGCACCGGCCCGCAGCTGCGACGGCGTGACCAGGCTCTGAAACTGGATCCCGTCCGGGCGCTGTAAGGTTCAACCTCTGGTTTCAGCAGAGATCAGCTGCTGAAGAAAACGGGGAAAGTCCGGTGCAAATCCGGCGCTGTCCCGCAGCTGTGAACCCCGTCAGGGGAAGTCAGAACGCCCGCCAGAGTCTCCACACGACGAGGATCGACTCTTGAATCATCGCAACTCCCCCGCGGCGGGCGCCACGGGGCCTCTCCGCCTGGCGGCGCTCCTGGGCACCGCGCTGGTGAGCGCCCTGGCCCCAGTTGCGGCCCTGGCCCATCACCCCTTCGGCATGGCTGAGGGCCTGCAGATCTCCCCATGGATGGGCCTGGTGAGCGGCATCGGCCATCCCCTGCTCGGCCCCGACCATCTGCTGTTTCTGCTGGCCATCGGCTTTGTGGGTCTTCAGCGCCCCAGGGCCTGGGTGATCCCGCTGCTGGCCGCCGCTCTGCTGGGCAGCGCCATCGCCCAGGGCCTCCCCCTGGCCGAATCCGTCGCGCCCTATGCCGAGGCCCTTGTGTCTCTCACCCTGGTGCTGGCCGGTCTGGTGGCTCTGGGCAAGGTGAGCCCGGCGGTGCTGGTGCCGGCCATGGGCCTGCATGGCTATCTGCTCGGCGGCACCATCGTGGGCGCCGAACCCACACCGCTGCTCACCTATCTCCTGGGCCTGCTGATCAGCCAGGGGGCGTTGCTGCTGGTGGTCACCGCGGGGTCGCGAGCGCTGCTCGCCACCATTGGAAACAACGGCCGGAAGCTGCTGGCCGGCATCTGGATCGGCATCGGCGCCGCCTTCGCCTGGTCAATGGTGATGGCCTGAGGGCAGCCGAGGACGATCGACACCGGCACTGGGAATGGCTTTCATTCTCATTCCTGTTACCATCCGGCAGCATCCGCTTCCTGGGCTTCGATGTTCCTTCGTCTCCGCCGGCTGCTGGCCCCAAAAACCGTGGGCCTGATCGCTGCTGCGGTGGCCGCCCCCAGCGCCACCGTCAACGCCGCTGAGCTCAACCTCAACGACCTCAACCAGTACGCCGCCCCGTCCCTGAGCGGCGAGCAGGTCACCAGCATCTCCCAGTTCCCCGACGTGCGCCCCACGGACTGGGCCTACCAGGCGCTCGCCAACCTGATCGAGCGCTACGGCTGCGTGGCCGGCTACCCCGACGGCACCTTCAAGGGCCAGCGGGCCATGACCCGCTTCGAGGCTGCCGCCCTGCTCAATGCCTGCCTCGATCGCGTCACCGAGGTGACCGACGAGCTCAAGCGCCTGATGGCCGAGTTCGAGCGGGAACTCGCCATCCTCAAGGGCCGCGTCGATGGCCTCGAGGCCAAGGTGGGGGAGCTGGAGGCCAACCAGTTCTCCACCACCACCAAGCTCAACGGTATCGCCACCATGACCGTGGGCGGTGCGAGCAACACCGGCCTGGGCGACAACGTCACCGCGAATTACGACGTTCAGCTGACCCTGGACACCAGCTTCACGGGCAAGGACCTGCTGCGCACCCGCCTGCGTGCCGGCAACTTCGGCAACTCGGTGTTCGGCGATGGCAACACCCTGATGGAAGTGGCCTTCGGGGAAGAGGGTGCCGCCGATTCCGTGGAGGTCGACAAGCTCTTCTACCAATTCCCCATTGGCACCAGCTGGACGGCAACCGTTGGCGCCAAGGTTGAGCAGGACGACATGCTGGCCATGTGGCCCAGCGCCTACCCAGCCGACACGATCCTCGACATCTTCACCCTGGCCGGCGCCCCCGGCGCCTACAACCTCAACGAGGGTGCCGGTGTCGGTCTCTGGTACAAGGCTCCTGAGGGTGGCTTCAACGCCAGCGTCAACTACGTGTCGGCCTCTGATGCCGCTCGCGACTCCTCCGTCGGCGCCGGTGAAGAGTTCACCGTCACCGCTCAGGTGGGCTACGCCGGTGAAAACTGGGGTGCGGCCTTCGTCTACACCTACTCCGAGTTGGGCTACGTCTTCGACAACAGCTCCAACAACATCGGCCTGAGCGCCTACTGGTCTCCCGCCGAGTCCAGTTGGGTGCCTTCCATCAGCGCCGGCTTCGGCTACAGCGACTTCAACACCAGCCGCCCCTTCGACGAGGGCTACAGCTGGATGGTGGGTCTGCAGTGGGAAGACATGTTCATTCAGGGCAACGCCCTGGGCATGGCCATCGGCAGTGCCGGTCAGTCCAACCGCGGCAGCGGCCGCATCGACACCGGCGGTGTCTGGAGTGACCCCGGCAACGACACCCTGGCTTACGAGCTCTGGTACAAGGTCCAGGTCACCGACAACATCAGCGTCACCCCCGCCTTCTTCTGGGTTGAGCGGAGCGGTCGCTCCGACACCTACGGCGGCGTGCTCAAGACCACCTTCACCTTCTAGGGAAGCCCCTAGGGAGCCAGCCGCTCGATCGTCCAGCCAGAGCCCTGCCCGCCGCCGTCCCCCTGCGGACGGCGGTAGCGGAAGCGGTCATGGAGGCGGTTCTCGCGGCCCTGCCAGAACTCCACCTCGAGCGGCACCACCCGGAATCCCCCCCAGGCTCCGGGCAGGGGCACCTCACCGCTGGCAAAGCGGCGCTTCATCTCCTCCCACTTCATCTCCAGGATGCTGCGGGAGCTGATCACGCTGCTCTGCTGCGACACCCAGGCCCCCACCCGGCTGCCGAAGGGCCGGGAACTGAAGTAGGCCAGGGATTCGGCGGCGCTGATGCGCTCGGCCGCCCCCAGGATCGCCACCTGCCGCTCGAGGCCATACCAGGGAAACAGCAGGCTCACCCGGGGTTGGGCGTCGATCTCGCGCGCCTTGCGGCTGCCGTAATTGGTGAAGAACACGAAGCCGCGCTGGTCGTAGGCCTTCAGCAGCACGGTGCGGCTGCTGGGACGCTGGCCATCGAAGGTGCCCAGCACCATGGCGTTGGGCTCCAGCAGCCCGGCGGCGCTGGCCTGCTCAAACCACAGGCGGAACTGGGCCACCGGCTCACCGGCCAGATCCTTCCGCTGCAGGCCGGCCTGGCTGTACTCGCGGCGCAGGGCGGCCACATCCACCGCAAGATCCGTTCCACCCTGGGCCGTCATGGGGATTCAGCTGCTGGCCAACAACGCCTCCCCACTCTGGCGGCGACAAGGGAGCAAGAATGCATCACCAGCCCTTGTCCCCACCCGCTGCCGCCATGAGTCACCTGCGCGACATCATGCAGAAACTCGGCCAGCGCCATGCCGCCAGCCATACCGCCAGCCACGCCGCCGGTGCCGAGCCAGCCACGGACATCACTCCCGCCGGCGGCGCCGAGCTGGAGCGGCACCGCCGCCACTACCGCCAGCAGCTCAGGGCCTGCACGCCAGCGATGCTGCGCTACGAATGGACCTGGCTGCACCAGCATCTCGAGGACCTGGAGCTGTGCCGCACCACCCCCGAAATGCTGCGGGTCACCGGGGGCCGCCAGCACCTCGATCAGCTGCTCGCTGAAGCCCGTGCCTACCTGGAGGAGCTGAAGGCGGAGTTTGCGCAACGGGGCGTGGTGCCGGCCCGCGAGAGCCACAGCGTGCTCAGCGCTGAACATGCCTGGGAGGTGAGCAACGAGACGATCCGCTCCCAGTGGGGCTTTGAGGCCAGCGGCGCCTGAGCAGCGCCGCTCAGTTCGGCATCGTCACGAACTCCTCGGCCACGGAGGGGTGCAGGGCCATGGTGCGGTCGAAATCGGCCTTGGTGGCCCCCATGCCCACGGCGATGGCCGCCATCTGAATGATCTCGGCAGCGTGCTCGCCCACCATGTGGCAGCCCAGCACCCGATCGCTGGCGGCCTCCACCACCAGCTTGAGCAGCACCCGTGGCCCCCGGGCCGGCAGGGCCTGGTTCATGGCGCGAAAGCGGGCCCGATGCACGCGGATCCCATCGGCGCCGTGGCGCTCGATGGCCTGCTCCTCGGTGAGGCCCACCCCAGACAGCTCCGGCTGGCTGAACACGGCGCTGGCCACCAGCTCATGGTCCACCTGCCGGGGCTTGCGGCCGTAGACGCTGTCAGCAAAGGCGCGCCCCTCATCCACAGCCACCGGCGTGAGATTCACCCGGTCGGTCACGTCTCCCACGGCAAAGATGCCGGGCACGTTGGTGCACTGGTTGGCATCCACGGGGATGCGACACCCCTCCACCGCCACCCCGGCGGCCTCCAGGTTGAGCCCCTTGAGAAACGGCCGGCGGCCGGTGGCGAGCAGCACCCCCCCGCAGGAGAGCTGCTCGCCGCTCTGGGTGGTGACGGTGAACTCACCGGGGGCGCACTGGCCGGTGATCGCGGCCGGGGAGTGGGCAAAGCGGATCTCGATGCCCGCCTCCTCCATGGCCTCCTGCACAGCCAGGGTGGCCTCCCGATCGAAGCCCCGCAGCAGGTGATCGCCCCGCACCAGCTGGGTCACCCGCACGCCCAGGCCATGGAGGATGCAGGCGAATTCACAGGCGATGAACCCGCCTCCCACCACCACCACGGCGTCGGGAAGGCTCTCGAGCAGGAACAGGTCGTCGCTCACCCAGCCCAGGTCGGCGCCGGGGATATCCGGGCGGTGGGGGCGCCCGCCCACGGCGATCAGGATGCGTTCGGCGCACAATTCCCGCTCGGAGCCATCGGCGGCGCTCACCACCACCGTGTTGGCGGCGGCGAAGCGGCCCCAGCCCGGCACCAGATCCACCCCGGCCTTCTCGAGCAGACCGATGTGCAGCCGGTTGAGCCGGTCCACCTCGGCGCGCACGTTGCGCAGCAGCGTGGCCGGATCAGGCTGCACCGGAGGCACCAGCCAGCCGTAGCTGGGGGCGTCGGCCAGGGTGTGGGCATAGGCCGACCCGTACACCAGCAGCTTCTTGGGCACGCAACCGCGGATCACGCAGGTGCCGCCCACCCGATCGCCCTCCACGATCGCCACCCGGGCGCCGTACGACGCGGCCCGCTTGGCAGCCGCCAGGCCACCGGAGCCGGCGCCCAGCACGATCAGATCAAAGCGTTCGGTCATCAGGAAGGGGCTGAGGGAAGCCTGGCAGCATCCAGCCTGGCCCCCTGAAGGTTGGCACCGGCGAGGCGGGTGTCGCGCAGGTCACAGCCGCGCAGGTCGGCATCCTGCAGGAGGGAGCCCGGGAGGTCGCCCCCCCAGAGCAGGGCCTCCTTGAAGCAGCAGTGCTGGAGCCCGCAGCTCCTCCAGAGTGGTCGGCAGAGCGTCGATCACCCCTAGAGGATCGCCGCCAGGGCATCGAGTTGCTGCCGGCGGCACACCAGCAACTGCTTCTCTGCCTGGGCCAACAGCTTGAACACCCCCCTGTCGGCCACCTCGTAGAACACGAGGCTGCCTTCCGGCCGGCGCTTCACGATCCCGGCAATGGTGAGCAATTTGAGGTGCTTCGACACCAGGGCCTGGCTGAGGCCGGTGCTCTCCACCACGGCCGTCACGTTGAGTGGCCCCTGGCGCAGGGCATCGAGCACCGCCAGGCGGTTGGGCTCGGAAAACACCTTGAAATACTCGGCCAGGGCGTCCATGGGGAAGCGGGATTGCAGGAAGGCGGTACGGCGAGCAAACCCAGCCTACGCCGTTTACATCAACACAGAGGCGCGCTACCCATGTTATGCATCATCACGCTGCTGTACTAGCGCTGTGTCCTGCTGAGATCACCACCCGGGCCCTTTGCCGCCACCCCCGCCGGCCTGCTACTCAGGTTTCCCGACCCCAGCCCTCGCTGAGCCGAACTCGGCCCTCATCATCCAGAGGGTGTTGCCCTTCACCCACAGCAGGTAGAGGCGATCGTCAAACAGCACCGACTGGCCATGGACCACCGGCAGACCGGCAAGGCGGGCTGCGTCCACGGGCAGGGACCGGAGGGCCAGGGTGGCGGGGAGCTTCCGCAGTTCGTTGGGCGGGGTGCCCTCTGCGGTCGCCGTTTCCCAGCTGGCGTCGTAGGGGTTGACGGTCTGGGCAAGGAGGATCAGCAGGCCTTCGGGGGTGGTCTCGGCGGCCTCTGGGTCAACCGCCGGGGCTTCGGAGTTCGGACTCGCAGCCTTCTGGGTTTCTGCTGCGCTGTCGCCGCTGGCCGGAGGCTGGGCGGCCAGCGTCTCGGCGGAGCCCGGGTCCGCTTCCACCGCTTCGGAACCGTCGGTGCTGGAGGCAGTGGAGAACGGGAAGGCATCTCCCGGGGCATCCGCCAGCAGATCGAGGGGAGGGGGAGGCAGGGGCACCTCAACGCTGTTGAGATCCGGCGTTGCCTCAAGACCATCGCTGAGTTCCAGCAGTTGCTGGGTGTCCTCCGCGGCGGGCGCCTCCTGGGCGTTGACGAGCCGGTTCTGGCGCATCTGCAGCAGGCTCAGGCCGGCTGCGTTGAGCAGCACTGCCGCCACGAGGGGCAGGGTGAGTGGCTCCAGAGGAGAGCGACGCCAGCGGTTGCGCAGGGCCAGGATCCGGGTGCGGGCCTGGTTGAGGTGAAGGTGGAGATCAAGGACCGGAGCGAAGCGGGCCATGGGGATTGTCAGGGGGAAGGCAGGTGCAGTTCGATCGGAAGGCCCGCTGGTTTCAGCTGGCTGACCAGGTCCTGAACGTCGGCCCAGCTCACCTGGGGGGCTGGCATCAGGCGGAGGCGCAGCTCCTGGTTCCTGGACGACGCCTCCTGAAGAAGAGCGGGCAGCCCCTCAGCCGCAATGGGCTGGTTCCACAGCCAGATCCGCCCTCCCGGCTCCAGCCGAAGGGCCAGGATGAGCTCGCTTGCCTCGCGCTGCGCGACCCTCTGGGGCCCGATCAGAAGGGCCAGCGCCACGCCCGCCAGCAGGGTCGACATCGCCCCGATCACCAGGCCATCCCGCGGCGAAGGCAACCTGTTCATGGCGTCGATGGCGGCATCTCCACCCGCAGGCCGTGCCCTTCGAGCCACCGCAGCGAGCGGGCGACCTGTCCGCTGCTGAGGGACCGGGAGGGGAGATAGCGGGCTGTGAGTGCCGGGGCCGAGGCGTCGAGCAGCTCTCCCAGCCGCTGCCGGTTGATCGGATCTCCGTTCATGAACCAGCGATCCTCCCCAACCTGAACCAGCACCAGGTCTTCAGGGCCGGGAGCGGTGAGGCTGGTGGCGGTGGTGCTCGGTTGGAGGGGCTGCCGGGCCCAGAACTCCGGCAGAACGGACACCCCACCACAGACCACCAGGGTGGAGGCCACCAGGCTGAGCAGGGCGGCGTTCACGGCAGACCCGCCTCCAGACGCCGTTGGCGCCAGCGGTGCAGCCGATCGAGCTGCCATTGCCGCAACGCCTGATTGGCGAACAGGCAGGTGGTGGCGATCACGGCCACCGTCAGCCCCAGGGCGGTGCTGGTGAGCACCATTCCATAACTGCGCAGGCTGGCGCCCGCGGGAACGAGAAGCTGGGGACCCAGGCTCGCCAGAACCCGCATCAGGCCGATCACGGTGCCCACCAGTCCGAGGAGTGGGCCGATCACGCTGGCCGCGTGGAGCAGGGGTTCGCCGTAGCGCATCTCCCGGTCCCAGTCGTCGAACTGGCGCTCCAGCGCGGCTGTTCCCCCTTCGGCCAGATGGGTGCAGAGGAGCCTGCGGGATTCCCTCCGGCGCCACCACAGCACCCAGTAGCGCCATCGGTCGAAACCCACCGTGAGAACGGCGATCGAGAGCAGGATCAGAGGAACGGCAACCGGACCGTAGATGCCGAGGAACGGTGCGTTCACCGGGTCCTGAAGGGTTTGAACCAGCATCGTATTGACTCTGTCGCCGCCTGGCCTGTGTCGGGCTGGCTTGACAGGCCTTGGCTGTGCGTGCATCCGTTCAGGCCGTCGATCAGCCCTTCGATCAGCTCCCGTCCCTGTTGCTGGCGGCCCATCACCACAACGGACTGATCACCGCCAGAGGCCTACGGCCACAGGACGCCCTCGATGCGGGCGTCGGTGAGGTTGGCTCCGCTGAGCTGGGTATCGCGCAGGTCACAACCCGAGAGGTCGGCTTCGCGCAGATCGGCGCCAGCGAAGTTGGCGCCGTAGAGGCAGCAGTCGCGCAGGTCGGCCCCATGCAGCTGGGCACCCTGCAGCAGCGCGAAGCTGAGATCGGCGTGCCGGAAATCGGCACCTCCGAGGTCCGTGAGCTGGTCAAGCCCGCTGCGGAAGTCGGCTTCCACCAGCCGGGCATCGCGCCACACGCTGCCGGCCGCCACCACACCCCTCAGGCAGCAGCGGTGCAGCGGGGCTCCGGAGAAATCGGCCTGCTGCAGCCGCGATCCGGACAGATCCGCGTCATGCCACTGCGAGTGGCTGGCCTTGAGGCGGGAGAGATCGGCACCCCAGATCAGGGATTGCTGAAAGCAGCACCCCTCCACGTTGGCGCCCTGCAGACAGGCCCTGCCGAAGCGAGCTTCCTTGAAGCAGCCGCCCTGCAGGTCGCAGCCGGAGAGATCCAGGTCAACGCCGTCGAGATCGCCCAGCCGCAGGCCTGGAAACCGTCGCTCTCCCGAAGCCAGGGCCTGGCGCAACGCCACGAGAGTGGTCGGCAGCGGCATCACCACTAGAGGATGGCCGCCAGGGCATCAAGCTGCTGCCGACGGGCGGTGAACAGCAGCTTCTCCGCCTGGAGGATCAGTTTGAACACGCCCTTGTCGATCACTTGGTAGAACACGAGGCTGCCCTCAGGCTTGCGCTTCACGATCCCGGCGATGGTGAGCAGCTTGAGATGCTTCGACACCAGGGCCTGGCTGAGGCCGGTGCTCTCCACCACGGCCGTCACGTTGAGTGGCCCCTGGCGCAGGGCATCGAGCACCGCCAGGCGGTTGGGCTCGGAAAACACCTTGAAATACTCGGCCAGGGCGTCCATAGGAAAGGGAAAAAGGGGACGGGTCGGAAAGCGGGGCGGCGACCGCCACCACTCTAAGCACCTGACGTCAACTCAGAGACGCGCTAGGCCTGTTTCGCATCATCACGCTGCCGGCGTGTAGTGATGGCGGCGGGATGGCCGGGCCGGCCCACCCGCCAGGGCAGATCCCCCTCCAGTTCGATCTGGATCGAAAAGCTCAGGATCGTGCGCACGATCACCAGCAGCCCCAGGGCCAGCACGCTGGAGATCGTGAGGCTGAGGGACACCGTGCGCATCAGATCGGCCGCGATCAGCACCTCCAGGGCCAGCAGCAACACCTTGCCGAAGGTGCGGCGCGCCACCAGGTAGGAGGCCTTGCCACCGGCAATCCGGCCCACGTAGATCGCCCGGCCCACGGTGATCGCGGTGCCCCCCAGGATCACCGCCACGCAGAGCACATCGAAGAACTCGGCGAGCCGCGCCACGGCCTGCAGCGAGCCGTTCACCTCCAGCTCCATCGACATCAGGTCCACGGCCATCAGCCCCACCATCCGCGCGTGATCCGGCGCCTTGACAACCTCCACGCTCTAGCCCAGCCGGACCGTGGCAGCCGCACGGGTGAGGAGCCGCAGATTAACTTGGTATCACGATGCTGTGATAACGCTGTATCCTGTCCTGGTCTGCGTCCAGCCCCATGACCGCCACCCCTGCCGCTCCGCACCTGCGCGAAGACCTGCTCACGCCGCGCTTCTACACCACCGAAATCGAGAAGGCCGCGCGCACCCCGATCGAGGGACAACGGGCCGAGTTCGAGGCCATGCTCGGCGAGATGAAGGCTGACTACAACCGCGAGCACTTCGATCGCAAGGCCCCCCTGGGCCGCCTCAAGGACCTCTCCTCCGTGGAGAAGGAGGCCTATGAGAGCTATCTGGTGCGCTCCTGCGTGTCGGAGTTCTCGGGCTTCCTGCTGTTCAAGGAACTCTCCCGCCGGCTGGGCAAGGCCGGACGGCCGGAACTGGGTGAGCTGTTCCAGCTGATGGCGCGGGACGAGGCCCGCCATGCCGGCTTCCTCAACCGCGCCCTGGTGGCCGAGGGGATCGAGATCGATCTGCCGAAACTGAGCACCAAGCGGCCGATCACCTGGTTTCCCCTGAGCTGGGTGCTCTATTCGGTGTATCTCTCCGAGAAGATCGGCTACTGGCGCTACATCCTGATCGACCGGCACCTCAAGGCCAACCCGGACAACAACTTCGCTCCGCTGTTCGATTTCTTCGAGCCCTGGTGCCAGGACGAGAACCGCCACGGCGACATCTTCAACATGCTGATCCGCTGCTGGCCCGGCCTGCGCCAGGGCATCCGCGGGCGGCTGCTGAGCCGCTTCTTCCTCTGGAGCGTGTTCCTCACCCACAGCCTCACGGTGTGTGAGCGCGGCAACTTCTACCGGATCCTGGGCATGGATCCCAACCGCTTCGACGCCGAGGTGATGCGCCAGACCAACCGCACGGCCCGCCGGGCCTTCCCGGCCGTGTTCGATCTGGAGAGCAGTGCCTTCATCGCCCTGCGGGATCGAATCGTGGACACCTTCCGCGACCTCCGGCAGGCCCGCGGCCTGCGCAAGCTGGGGCTGCAGCTGCGCTTCGGCACCCTGCTGCTGCGCCAGTTCTGCCAGCCCATGGTGGCCACCGGCGTGGAGCAGGCCGGAGCCGCCGGGGCCGAGCTGCAGGAGGTGGTGGCATGAGCGGCACCCCGACGGCAACCCTGCCCCGCTCTGACGCGCCGGCCTACCGCGACGCCTACAGCCGCATCAACGGCCTCGTGATCGTGGGTGAGGGCATGGCGGATCGCCACTTCCGCCGTCTGGCGGCGCTGCTGCCCGAGCAGCGCGACGAGCTGCTCCGGCTGGGGGCCATGGAAGGCCGGCACGCTGTGGACTTCGCCGGCTGCGGCCGCCACCTGGAGGTGCGGCCCGACCAGGCTCTGGCCCGCCGCCTGCTGGCCCCTCTGCACCAGCAGTTCCTGGAGGCGGAGCGGCAGGGCGACCTGGTGAGCTGCCTGGTGATCCAGTGCCTGATCATCGAGTGCTTTGCGGTGGCGGCCTACCGGCTCTACCTGCCGGTGGCCGATGCCTACGCCCAGCCGATCACCGCAGCGGTGATGCGCGATGAGGCCGAGCATCTCAACTTCGGAGAGCAGTGGTTGCGGCCGCGCTTCGCTGCGGTGGCGGAGCGGGTGGAGGCCTGCGCCGGCCGGGCCGTGCCGGTGGCCCTGGCCATGCTCAGCACTCTGGAACATGACCTGGAGGCGATCGGGATCGATCCCGAGGAGCTGGTGGCTGAGTTTGTGGTGGAGTTCCAGGCCTCGCTGGAGGCGATCGGCTACACCGCCGGCGAAGCCCGGCGCCTGCTGAACCGGCTCACGGCCCGGGCCCTCAGCGCCCCGGCCGTAAGGGCCGGAGCGCTCAGCTGAGTCGGGCCAGAGGGGCGGCGGGAGGCAAGGCCCCCGCCTCGGCATCGAGCCAGGCGCTGGCGAGGGGCGCCTGGCTGGGGCAACCCCCGAAACGCAGCTGCAGCCAGGTGCACACCGCCGCTGTGGGGGTGACCACGGCCTCCAGACCCTGACCCAACCCCTGCGCCGCCACCAGTTCAGGGGGCAGGTACCAGATCGAGCCGGTGCCACCCGAGCACTCCCGGCGCTCCTGGATCAGCTCACGCAACTGTCCATCTCCGCTGAGCTGAGGCGCGGGAGCCAGAAGCACCTGCATCGGCGTGACGGCGGCTGGGGCAAGGGGATCGGCGTGGGGCATGGGGGGGGGTGCGACGTCTCTGCAACGCTTTCGTCATCGCGACACTGCAGAACAACGCTAACGTTATAGCGTGAGCGCTGTCGTCCACTCCGCACGCCGTGACCCTCACGCCCACCAGCGCCTCCATCTCCGACCACGCCACCAGCGCCGATGCCCAGCTGCGCCAGGGCTTCGGCCCGCGGGTGCGCAAGCTGCACGCCCGCATCGGCAAGGCCCACCACCAGGCCGAGGGCATGGCCTTCTCCAAGGCCCTGCTCGCCGGCCAGGCCACGCCGCTGCAGCTGGCGGCCCTGCTGCGGGCCCTAATGCCCGCCTATCGCCTGATCGAGGAGCAGGCGCCGGCCGCCGCGGCCCAGCTGGGCTCTCACGATCTGCCCTGGCGGAGCCTGGCGCGCAGCGCCGCTCTGGAGCACGACGTGGCCACGCTGCAGGTGCTGCCACCCACGCCCACCTCGACGGCTGGGGCGATGTGGCTGGAGCAGCTGCGGGCCCTGGCCCTGCAGGCGCCGCACCGGCTGATGGCCCATGTGTATGTGCGCTATGGCGGCGATCTCTCCGGCGGGCAGCAGCTGGCCCAGCAGGCCGGAGCAATCCTGGAGCGCAACGGTTTGCCCTGCCCCAGCTTCTGGCTGTTCGAGCGGCCCATTGCCGAACTCAAGGCGGCCCTGCATCACGGCTTCGAGCAGTTGCAGCTCAGCGACAGCGAGGAGCAGGAGCTGCTGGAGGAAGCCGAGGCGGCCTTCCACGCCACCCAGGCCCTGCTGGCCGAGCTGGGCGAGCTCGCCTGAGCCTGAAGAGCCACAGCGCTGAACCCAGCACCTCCACCAACGCCCACCTCCGGACAACCGCCCCGCTCCCGTTGATGACCGCCACCACCCTCAGCCCAGCCCCCAGTCCGATTGAGCTGCTGCTCAAGTACGACAGGCCCGTTCCCCGCTACACCAGCTACCCCACGGCCGCCGCCTTCTCAGACGCCGTGGGTGAAACCCAGCTGCGCGCCCAGCTGGGCCAGGCCAGCACGGACCCCCTCTCGCTCTATGTGCATGTGCCCTTCTGCCGCCACGCCTGCTGGTACTGCGGCTGCAACCGGGTCACCACCCAGCTGGGCTCCAAGGTGGTGGCGCCTTACCTCGACACCCTGGCCCGGGAGCTGGAGCTGGTGGCGGCGGCCATGCCCCAGCGGCGCCGCCTGGCCCAGCTGCACTGGGGGGGCGGCACGCCCAATTACCTCAACGCCGAGGAGCAGGCCCAGCTGTGGGGGCTGATCGCGCACCACTTCGATCTGGAGAGCGAACTGGAGGCCTCGATCGAGGTGAATCCTGAATTCCTCAGCCGCGACCAGGCCCTGCAGCTGCGGGAGCTGGGTTTCAATCGCATCAGCTTCGGCATCCAGGACGCCAATCCCGAGGTACAGCGCGCCGTGAACCGGGTGGTGGCAGAGGAGCAGCTGCGCCGCTCGATGCAGTGGCTGCGGGAGGCCGCCTTCGAGAGCGTGAATGTGGATCTGATCTGCGGTCTGCCCCTGCAGACCCCGGAGCGCTTCGACACCACCCTGGAACTGGTGCGGGAGCTGCGGCCCGATCGCATCTCCCTGTTCTCCTTCGCCTATCTGCCCGAGCAGCTGCCGATGCAGCGCAAGATCGCCGCCGAAGACCTGCCCAGCCAGCGGCAGCGCATCACGATGCTGGAGAACGCCAACCGGCAGCTCACCGGCCACGGCTACGACGCCATCGGCATGGATCACTACGCCCTCAGCGGCGATGCCCTGGCGGTGGCCGCCCGCGAGGGCCGGCTGCACCGCAACTTCCAGGGCTACACCACCGGTGGTGAGCTGGAGCTGCTGGGGGTGGGGCCCACGGCGATCAGCCAGTTCACCCATCTCACCTGCCAGAACGAGCGCAACCTCAAAACCTGGGCCGCAACCGTGGCCGCCGGCCGGCTACCGGTGGAACGGGGTCTGGAGGTGTGGGACGCGGAGGTGCTCGAGCGGCGTGAGCTGATCAAGGAGGTGATGTGTCACTTCCAGGTGGAGCTCGAGCTGAGCCGTTTCAGCCAGGAATGGGCCGACCTGCAGGCCCTGGCCGCCGACGGCCTGGTGCAGCTCGGCCAGAGCGGTGGGCTGGGGCGGGTGCGCGTCACCACCGAGGGACGCTGGCTGATCCGCACCATCGCAGCGGTGTTCGATCCCCAGCAGCGCCAGCGGGCCAGCGGCTCACGGCTGGTGTGATCGGCGGCAGGTGCCTTCAGCGTTCGATGCGGTAGTTGCATCCTGTAGAGCCGCCCAGCGTTGCTCTGTTGATCGCGTTGCGCACCGGCACCAGCCTGGACCTCTCTGGTGGGTACGGCCATGAAAAAGGTCCACGGCAGCGCCGCGGACCCTGGAACCAACGTGTGCTCCGGAGACTTATTTCGCGCTGGGGGCGAAGTCTGGATAGGCCTCCATGCCATGTTCACCGATGTCGAGACCGATGGTCTCTTCCTCTTCGGTAACACGCAGACCACCGAAGATGGCGCCGATAATCGACCAGAGAATCCAGGAGGCAACGATTGCAGCGGTTGCATAGGCAAGAACGCCAATAATCTGAATGCCTAGCTGGCCGAAACCGTGGCCGGTCAACAGTCCCTTGTCCATGTTGAACAGGCCCACAGCCAGGGTTGCCCAGATGCCGCAGCTGCCGTGCACGGAGAAGGCGCCGACGGGATCGTCGATCTGAAGGCTGTCGATGAAGGCAACCGAGAACACCACGATGATGCCGGCAATGAAGCCCACCACCCAGGCGGCAGGCATGGAGAAGCCATCACAACCTGCGGTCACGCCCACCAGGCCGGCGAGGATCCCGTTGATGGTCATGGTGAGGTCTGGCTTGCCAGGACGCTTGTCTGGCCCCATTCCGGGAAGCTGGGATGCCAGGGTTGCGGAGATGGCACCGCCAGCAGCACCAAGGGTGGTGGTGACGGCGATGTAGGGCACTTCGGGTGCCATGGAAAGCCAGGAGCCCGGGTTGAAGCCATACCAGCCGATCCAGAGCACCAGGCAGCCCAGCGTGGCAATGGCCAGGTTGTGGCCAGGCATGGCATTGGGTTTGCCCCCCACGAACTTGCCGATGCGGGGACCAAGCAGGGCGGCACCCACGATGCCGGCCCAGGCACCCACGGAGTGCACCACGGTGGAACCGGCAAAATCAATGAACCCGAGGGTGCTGAGCCAGCCACCACCAGCGCCGGTTTCATCGGGGAAGTTCCATTGCCAGCTACCCAAAATTGGATAGACGATGCCCACGAGGAGCAGAGAGAAAATCACGAATTCCGGGAATTTGATGCGCTCAGCGACCAGACCGGAAACGATCGTGGCGGCAGTGCCGGCGAAGGCTGCCTGGAAGAGGAAGTCGACACTGGGCACCAACGAGCCTTCTGTCACCATTTCGGGGGTGACGGTTGGGTCGAAGAAGATCCCGCCAAACTTGAGGAATCCGGGGATCACCCAATCGGCGTTGTACATCAATTTGTAGCCAATGAACCAATAAGCCGTAACGGCGACGCCGAAGACAAGAAGGTTCTTGAACAGGATATTGACAGCATTCTTCTGACGACATAACCCAGCTTCCACCATGGCGAAGCCGGCATTCATGAAGATCACCAGAACCGCGCAGATAAACAGGAAGAAGTTGTTTATCAGAAAGGCGGGGGTGAGCTCCGGCAGCTCAGCCGCATGGGCAGACAGGTTGAAGACACCCAGGCCGAAGAGGGCCAGGGGCACACAAGCAAGCCAGGTGAGGCGCTTGGAGGAGAGGGAATGAATGCGACCCAACAGAAGCGAGGGGGCATCCAACAAACTGACGTCCCTGAGGCGTTTGGGTCGCCTGGGAAGGTGCGAAGCGATGGTCATGGGCAGTTCGGAAGGATGGCTGCACGAGAGTTGGATGCCCTTGCGACATCCATCGGCAGTGACAATGCGGCCTCGCAGGCCCAACTGGTGTTTGAATTGCTACAAAACGGACCCAGGCTCCGGCCCTGCCGCACCCATCAGGCTGACGTGAAGGGCTTCACCTATCAGGATGGCCATAAGTGCAGGCAAGGGCTCCCACCAGGTTGGGGGCAGGACCGACCTGCAGCGGCTGCTGCCATTGCTACAGACCGCAGGGGGCGCAGCCCCTAAACAAGTTCCGATTTCACTGGTATCGCGTGAAACTGATTCAAGCCGTCATTCGCCCCGAGAAGCTCGACCCGGTCAAGGATGCCCTTGTGGCCATTGGCATCAATGGCCTCACGGTCACTTCAGTGCAGGGTTTCGGCCAGCAGCTGGGGCACGCCGAGATGTATCGCGGGGTGAAAGTGGATGCCCGCTTTCTGTCCAAGGTGATGCTCACCACGATTGTCAACGATGACAAAGTCGATGCTGTGATCGAGGCCATCAAGACCTCAGCCCGTACCGGCCAGGTCGGAGACGGCAAGATCGTGGTTCTGCCCGTTGAAACCACCATCCGCATCCGCACCGGCGAGAGCGGCGAGCCCACCGTGGCCTGAAGCAGAGCCGTTGCTGAGCCTGCCCAGCGCCCAGCAGCAGCCCAGAACAAGCAACACCACAAGGCCCGGGCTACACAGCCCGGGCCTTTTCGTGATGAGGCTGTGAGCTTCAGCCCACAACGGCGGCGGCGCGATCGAAGTTGGTGCCGATATCGCTCATCAGAGCGGAGCCGTCGCCGGGGGTGATGCGGTTGAAGGAATCCATCCGCTTGATGCTGTCGGCCACCATGGCAGCCAGGCCATCGGCCTGGGCAATCAGCTTGGTGAAGGCGTCGAACATGGCAACCCAAAACGCACTGGTGGGAGAACCGAACCTCCACAATGGGGCCGGCGCAGGGCGTGCGGGCCTGCCCCTGAGCTGGAGCGAGCTGGAGGCCCTGGTTCCCCCGGAGCTGGCCGAGGCCGCCGCGGCAGGAGGCTCCAGCGCTGATCCCGCCCACGGCCCCACCAGCCCCCGAGCCCTGCTGCGCCTGTTCGGCCAACCGGAGACGGCCGTGCGCGTGACCCTCTACCGCGATCACCACGCCTGGTGCCCCTACTGCCAGAAGGTGTGGCTGTGGCTGGAGGAGCGGCGCATCCCCTACCGGGTGCGCAAGGTGACGATGGTCTGCTACGGCGAGAAGGAGGCCTGGTACCGACGGCTGGTGCCCTCGGGGATGCTGCCGGCCCTGGAGCTCGACGGGCAGCTGATCACTGAGAGCGACCGCATCATCGAGGCCCTGGAGGCCAGCTTCGGTGCCGGCATGCACGACAGCGCCGTGCTGCCCCTGCGCCGGCTGGAGCGGGAGCTGTTCCGGGCCTGGTGCGAGTGGCTCTGCTACCCCCACCCCCCCGCCTCCGACGTGCGGGCCCGCGATCGCTTCCAGCAGCTGGCTGGGGTGATGGAGACGGCACTCGAGAGCCGGCCGGGAGACTTTCTGCTGGGCGAGGAGCTGGGCACCGCCGATCTGGTGTTCGTGCCCTACGTGGAGCGCATGAACGCTTCGCTCGCCTACTACAAGGGCTTCCTGCTGCGCCGGCAGCACCCGGCCATCGACCGCTGGTTCCGCGGCCTGGAGCAGCGTTCCACTTACCTGGGCACCCAGAGCGATTTCCACACCCACGCCCACGATCTGCCGCCGCAGATGGGTGGCTGCCACGCCAACGGCAGTGCGCAGCAGCGCGCCCTGGCGCAGCGCATCGATCACGGCCCCTGGCCGATCCTGAACGACACCGCCATGGATCCGGAAACCAGCCAAGCCCCACCGGCCGGGGCGGCCGCCACCGCTCTGGCCCGGGTGCTGCGCCATCGCGTCACCCTGCTGGAGCGCAATCCCCTGGGGGCCGAGGGCTTCGATCTGCCCCTGCGCTGCGCCCTCAGCGGGCTGCTCAGCGGCCAGACGATCGCGCCACCGGCGGGCAGCGCCGGTGGCCTGCGCCAGCTGCGTGATCGCATCAGCGTGCCGCCCTGGAGAGCACCGCCAGCCACGATCCCCACACCCCCTCTGCCCAGGGCCAGCCGATTCCCGTTCGACACCGCCGGGATCAGGACCCACAGCCTTTCCTGCACAGCCGATCTACGGTGTGAAGCCCACCTGGCTTGCCATGGCCCGCCCCGGTTTGCGGATCGGTCCCGCGCTCGGCGCCTCCCTCGTCGCCTCCCTGATGGCGGCCACAGCCACCAGGGCTGTTGAGCTGAGGGGATCCACGTTCTTCGCCCGTCCCCCCTGGACGGTGGACCTGGTGAGCTACCGCACGACTGTGGGCGATCCCAGTGCTGAGTATTTTTTCAGCGTGGAACTGGATGAGGCCGCCGGCGCCTCCCTCGCTGGCCTGCTGATCCGCCAGAGCGAAGGTCCAGACCGCGCTGGCCCCTTCAGCGCGGAGCGCACCAGGGCCTTTCTGGGCCGTCCCCGCAGCCGGGGCGACGCCATCCCCGTGGAAGCTGAAGTCTCAGCGCACGAACGCGAGGTGAGGGTGGTTTTCCCAGAACCGGTGGCTCCCGGCTCCACGGTCACGGTGGTGCTCAAGCCCTGGAGCAACCCCTCGGTGGCGGGCACCTATCTGTTTCAGGTGACGGCCTTTCCGGATGGTCCCAACCCCAACCCCACGCCCCTGGGATCGGCGCGGTTGCGGATCTACGAGCGCTACTGGCGCTGATCCCCTGGAGCGCTCGGCTGCCCAGGCCGCATCAGGTACCGGGGAAGCGCAGGGTGCGCCACTCACCGCTGGCGGTGCTCACTTCCACGCCGATCTCCACCGGATCCTGGCTGCAGCCGCAGTGGCTCTGCCACCAGCGGCTGGCCTCAGCCCAGGCCGCCTCCAGGGAGTCGTAGAGATCGTCAAGCACCGGGTGGGGGGCACCGCGGCCATCCACGAGCCGGTAGCGGCGCACGTGGGGCTGGGCGTGGTGGACGTGGCCCCGCTGCGAGGGGCGCCCAGGGAAGCTCTGGAAGTTACCGGGTGTGAGGGTGTTCGTCATCGCGCCTGTCTGTGCATCCTCACCGGATCATCACCCTTGTGACAGATTGAGACTGTCACCTTCACAACATCTCTAGGAGCAGACAGCACCACTGCCCAAGGGCTCACACCAGGTAGCGGCGGATGCAGGGGCGGCACCAGAACACCAAAGCGGCGATCAGCGCCGTCCACACCAGGCTGCAGAGCACCGCCGTGAGCAGGCGTCCCTCGCTCAGCATCGCCAGCCGCACGATGCCATAGGGCATGGACACCGCCAGGCTCATCGACAGGCCCACGATGGCCAGAATCTGGCCCCAGGCTCGCCATTTGAGCAGGGCCACCGACGCCAAAATGCCCACCGCCGCAGTGGGCAGCACGGCCGCCGAGCCCACGGCGATGTGCACCGTGCGCCAGGTGGGCAGGCCCAGGATCACAGCCACAACCAGCGGAATGGCCAGCACATTGGCCACCAACCCCAACCAGGCCAGGGCGCGGTAGCCGCGGGGCGGCTGCAGCATCGCCAGGGAGCGGGCGATCGAGAGCCGCCCGCCCGAGGCGGTCTCCAGCGGGGGCCGGGCCGGGGGGCGATCGGGCCGGATCATCGCAGCGCGAACAGGAGCAGGTCGGAGCCCATCTTGCCTGCCTTCAACACACCACTCCGGGCTGTCTGCCAGCCCAGGCCGTCACCCCGCTGCAGCGGCAAGGGGGTGACGCCCTGCCAGTCCACCGAGCCGTCGATCAGCTGCAGCCAGTGATGGCTGGGCGCCTGGGCCCCGGCGGGCAGCGCGGGCAGGGCCAGCACCGCGTCGGGGCCGAGCTGGGCCCGCCAGAGGTGCACCGGCCGGCAGAGCGCCATCGCCCCGTCGCGCCGCTCGGGGTCCAGCAGGGGGGTCCAGCCGGCAGCGATCTCGAAGGGCTTCTGTTCGTAGGCCGGAGGGATGGCCAGAGCAGCCGGTTCGATCCAGATCTGCAGCAGCCGGCAGGGCTGGCTGCCTTCATTCACTTCGCTGTGCACCACGCCGGTGCCAGCGCTCATGCGCTGCACCTCGCCGGCCCGCAGCACCTCGGCATGGCCCATCGAATCGCGGTGGTTGAGCTGTCCCTCCACCATCACCGTGACGATCTCCATGTCCCGGTGGGGGTGCATGCCGAACCCCTGGCCCGCCGCGATCGTGTCGTCGTTGATCACCCGCAGGGGCCCGAACCCCATCCAGGCCGGATCCACGTGGCTGGAAAAGGAGAAGCTGTGCCAGCTGTCCAGCCAGTCGAGCTGCGAGTGGAAGCGCTCGGCGGCCGGCCGGAACAGGGGCGCCCAATCGGCTGGGGTGTCGATGGCTGGGGTGTCGATGGCTGGGAGATCCGTGGCTGGGGGATCCGTGGATTCCCTGACGTGGTCGTTGGTGGAGGCCGCTTTGCTGGAAGCCATGGCTGGAGGGGATGGAAGGACGACGCGATCAGGTGGACTCAGGTGGGGGGAGCAGGAAGGCTGAGCAGACGCTGCACCAGCTCGCTGATGGAGCTGTCCTTGGCCGGATTGGTGCCGTTGCTCACCAGCTGCCGGCCCACCACCTGGGCTCCCAGGTGGGCCAGCTGCAGCCGCAGGGCCACCAGCACCGTGTGGCCGCCGCCTCCGGAGTGGGTGGCGATCACCACCGGCCTGTTGTTGAACAGGGCACGGAAGTCGTCGCCCTGCACCGACAGCCAGGCGATGGCGCTGGTGAGCACCGGGGGGATCGAGCCGTTGTATTCGGGCGCACAGATCACCCAGCGGGAGGCGGCGACCAGGTGACCTTGCAGGGCCGCCAGCCCCGCCGGCATGCCCATGGCCTGGGCGCGGGGCGTGAAGAGGGGGAGGTCCAGGGCCGTGAGATCCAGCACCTCAGCGTCCTCACCCTGCTGGCGGGCGGCGGCGGCGAAGCGGCCCGCCAGGGAGAGGTTTTCGCCATTGCTGGCCGCGATCACGAGCAGATCGGTCATGGCAGTGGAGCGGCAGGATGGACGGTAGTGATGGCTGGTTGATGGGGTGCCACTGGCTGATGGTGTGCCAAGGGCCGCCCACGGCGCTGATGCCCCAGCTGCAGACTCCCCTGGACAGGTGCTGAACCATGGCCACAGCCAGTGACCCCGGCGCCGCCCCGCCCCTGCGGCTCTCCTGGCTGGCACCATGCATGGCGATGCTGATGCTCGGCTGTTCGGATCCGGCTTCGGTGGCGGCCAATGGCGAGGGGGCGGGGGTGGCCGTGTGCGTGGTGGCCCCGCGCATCGAGCCCCTTGACGGGGTGGATGCCTATGGGATCGCGCTCACCCCCGAGCCGATGCTGGTGGTGGTGGAACCGCTGCTGGAGCTGCAGATTCAGCGGCAGCAGCGGCCGCCCTGGCAGCAGCGCGGCAGCCGCAGTCGCCCGATCCTCACGCCGCTGGCCTGGCCCGCCGAGCCGATCGAGCCCGACGAGCCGGTGCTGCTGCAGTTGCGGCCAGTGGGTGCGGGGCGGGACGCATTTGCCCACGTGCAGCTGGTGGGAGCATCCGCCCAGCGGATGCAGGAGAGTGTGCGGTTGCTGGAAACCCTGGGCAGCAATCCCGACACATGGCAGGCGGCCTTCGAGCAGGCGCTTGAGCAGGGGGATGTGGCTCTGGCCTGGACGCTGCTCTTCGATCGCCGCTCGCCCGCCTCCCCGGAGCTGGACCAGCTGCGTCGCACCGTGTTCGAGCGAGGCTGCGGCGACTGAACGCAAGCTGCTCGAAGGCCTCACCAGAACCCCTGGGAGCGCAGCCACACCGAGAGCAGCAGCATCGGCACAAGCACCGCCGCCAGGATTTGCAGCTTCACCACCCTGGCCGGGGTGTCCTGGGGTGCGGCCATGGATCAACGGGAAAGGGAAAGTCAACAGCAAAAAGCCCCCGGACTGTCGCCAGGGGGCTTGATGAACGGGGAATGGCTGGCGTGTATGGAGGCCAGCCGTGCCTGGTTCAGCCGAGGCCGATCTGGGACAGGATGCCCTGGCCGGTGAGCACTTCGGTGGCCAGGCCGATCACGAAGCCCATCATGGCGAGACGACCATTCCAGGTTTCGGCGAAAGCGACGAAACCGAAGCGGGACGTGGAGTCGGTCATGGAAGTGTTGCGAGGTGTTTCGACAACTGTAACACCATGTGAAGGATTTTGGTGATGGGTCGCAGTGACGGAAGCGGAGGAAAAGACAAAGACTGGGCCCCTGAGACCTTCACGCCTGCAGACTCCTGGCCATGGATCAGGAGCCCAGCGATCAGGCCCCATGCACGGGGCCATACCGAGTCCGTGCCCACGTGGAGCGGGAGCAGAGCGTGCCCCAGCAGGTGCAGGCCGCGCGTTTCGCGAGCCGCGATGCCGCTGAGGCCTTCGCGCTGCTGACGTCGCGCCAGCTCCAGCAGACCCTGGTGGTGGAAAAGCTGGCACCGGCAGGCTGCTGGCTGCAGCTCAGCACCGTGGCCGCCTCCCGCTGAACCCACCCCTCTGCAGGCCCGCCCCTTGATCAGCGGCCCGCGCCGCTGCCGCCGCCATCCCGGGTGAGCTGCACGATGTCGGGGGTGAACACGAAGGTGAGGTCATCGAGGCACTCGGCCCGCCCGTCCATGGCACTCACCCCGCCGGCCACGAAGTCGATCAGCCGTTGGGCCTCAAGCCGGTCCATGGCTCCGGCATGGACCAGGGCGGTCTTGTTGTCCCGCACCGCCAGCACGATGGGCTGAGCGTCCTCGAAGCGCAGAGGATGGAAGACCACCACCTCGGGCAGCCAGTCACCGAAGGGGCTGAACATGGCGCTCAGGGTAGTCAGGGGTTAGAAGCGATGCCGCCAGCCGCTCGGCGCTGTGCAGGGCCCCTTCAATGCGGCCGAATCCCACGCCGTCGATGCTGTCGCCGCAGAAACCCACCCGGCTCCAGGGGCAGATCGCCAGGGAGGGAGGCAGGCCGGGGGCCAGCGGGAAGGCGGCGGCCCAGCGCATCAGCCGGGGATTGGCCTGGCTGGTGTCCAACCCTCCGATCCAGGGGGCCAGGCACTGGCTCAGGGCCTCGCTGAGGGCGGCAATCACGGTGTCCTCGCGGCCCTGATCCAGGGGCAGCCCCAGCTGGCGGGCCGCCGCCGAGCCAGTGCCCACCACATCGAGATGGTCGGCGGCGAAGACATGGGTGGAGTGAGCCACCACGGCACAGCGGCCATCGGCCAGGGGCTGAATACTGATGCGCCGCAGTCCCCAGCGCTGCTGGGCGGCCGCATCGAAGGCCACCAGGGTGAACGGCAGCCCCCGCCAGGCTTCGGCGGCCGCACCGCTGAACACCAGCAGCAGGTTGGTGCGGGCCTCGAAACGGATGCCGGCGATGGTGGTGAGGGCATGCTCGAGCTGCAGATCGTCACCGCCACGGATGGCCCTCTCCAGAGGCACCTCGGGCCAGTCCATCACCAGCCGGCTGCGGGGGTGGGCCAACAGGGTGCCGCTCAGCACCAGCCAGTCGGTTTCCTCCAGCAGCTGCCCGCCGGCATCCAGCAGTCGCCAGCGGCCGCTGGCCGAGCGCTCCAGGTGGCGCACCAGCACGCCGTAGTGGGCGTCCACCGTGCTGGCGCCTGCCAGGTGCAACAGCCCCTGGCAGAGCTGATCCATGCCGCCACGGCCGCGGTAGAGCCGGCCCAGGCCCAGGGCATCGGGGCGGCCGATGTTGAGCCGCGATTCCCCTTCCAGCATCGCCACCGGCCCAGTCCAGGGCTCGATCCAGCCCCCCGCCAGCAGCGGCTCGAGCAGATCCGGCGCCGGCTCGGCGGTGATGTTCATCAGGGGAGCGCCATGGTCCAGCGCCAGCTGCCCATCGCGGCGCGAGCGCCGCGTGCTGGCGCGGCCACCGGGCCCCCGACCCGTTTCCCACAGCGACAGCACACCACCATGCCCAAGCCGCCGCAGCTGGGCCGCCAGGGCGCAGCCCGCCACCCCAGCGCCGATCACGGCAATCGCTTCGGAACTGGAGCGAGGCATCCGCAGCGGGCGCACGCAGTAGCGTCTTAGCCGATCAAGGCAGCCATGGCCCGGTTTCTGCTGGTTCTCAAGCCCACCGGCAAGGGCCCCGGCGCTGCTTCTGCGGGGAGCCGCGCACAGTCCGCCGAGCTGCTCGACGGCCTCGCTCCGGTGCTCGATGCCCTCAGTGCCGAGGTGGATCACCGCACCCCGGCCCACCTGGGCGCATTGCTCAGGCAGGGGGGCGAGGTGCAGCGCATGCAGCTGTTCGCCGATGTCCAGTCCCAGGCCGGCGGTCGGGCCCTGGAACTGGTGCTGCTCAGCCGCGAGCCGATGGGGCTGCGGGCTCCGGAAACCATGAAGACCTTCGAGCGGCTGGTGGAGCTGGTGCACACCCACCTGCCGGAGCTGGACCTGGTGTTCCGCTCCGACCGCGACGGCCCCTGCCCGCCCTCCCAGCAGAGCGGCGGCCAGGCCGGCAGCCAGCCTGTGGACGCTCCTGGCGGCGCATGAGCTCCACGCGTGCAGGGCGCCGCTGGCTGGAGCCCGGACAATGGCGCCAGCAGCTCACGGTGCCGCAGTTCACCGTGGTCACCGGTGTCCTGGTGATCGCCGTGGGCACCCTGGTGATGGCCACACCCCTCTGCTCCCGCGCCGATGTGGGGCTGTGGGAGGCCCTGTTCACGGTCACCTCCGCCATCACCGTGACCGGCCTGTCGATCATCGATGTGGGCCAGGACCTCACCCTGTTCGGCCAGCTGGTGCTGGCGGCCCTGATCATCACCGGCGGTCTGGGGCTGATGGCGATCACCACCTTCCTGCAGGGGTTTGTGCAGGGCCACGGCGGCCTGCGCACCCGGCTGGACCGGGGCCGGGCCCTCGATGAATTCGGCGTGGGCGGCATCGGCCCCACCTTCAACCGCATCCTGATCACGGGCTCCTGCGTGATGGCTGCGGGCACCGCGGTGCTCTACAGCTTCGGCTTCGCCGACATCAGCAACCCGCTCGAGCGCCTCTGGGCCTCCCTGTTTCACGCCATCAGCGCCTACAACAACGCCGGCTTCGGGCTCTGGAGCGACAGCCTCGTGCGCTACCGCGACAACGCGGTGGTGAACGGCGTGATCGCCGTGCTGATCGTGACCGGGGGGCTGGGCTGGCGGGTGGTGAACGACCTCTGGGGCAGCCGCCGCCGGCTGCTGCGCCGCTGGCGGCACGGCCTCGGCCTGCAGCTGCTCAACCTGCACACCCGGCTGGTGCTGCGCTCCAGTTTGATCCTGATCCTGGTGGGGGCCCTGGGGCTGCTGTTCACCGAGCAGTTCGCGATCGGCGGGGTGATCGCACCGCTGGATGTGGCTGAGAAACTGCAGGTGACTCTGTTTCAGTCGATCACCGCCCGCACGGCGGGCTTCAACACCGTGGTGTTTTCCACCGCCACCTTCTCCGATGCCGGATTGCTGCTGCTGATCATGCTGATGTTCATCGGCGCCAGCCCCGGCAGCACCGGCGGCGGCATCAAGACCACCACCTTCGCCACCCTGATGGGCGCCACCCGCTCCACCCTCCAGGGCCGGGAGCAGGTGGTGATCCACCAGCGCCAGATCCCCGCCACCGTGGTGCTGCGGGCCATCGGCGTGACCATCGCCTCGTTGATCTTCGTGCTGCTGATGGCTCTGGTGCTGGGACTGGGAGCCTCCAGCACGGGGGCGCCGGGCAGCAGCGAATTCAGTTTCCTGGAGCGGCTGTTCACCTGCATGTCCGCCTTCGGCACCGTGGGCCTGGATCTGGGGGTGACATCCCAGCTCAACCGCTGGGGCCAGCTGGTGCTGATGGTGGGCATGTTCGTGGGCAGACTGGGGATCCTGCTGCTGCTGTCTGCTCTGTATGGCAGCAGGCCCCAGCCCCGGGTGGGCTATCCCCGCGAAGAGCTCTACATCTGATGGCGAACTGGTGGCACTGGAATCCGGCCGAAGGCACCTCCGAAGGGGGCTTCGCGGTGATTGGCGTGGGCCGCTTCGGCACCGCCGTGTGCCGGGAGCTCTGCGACGCCGGCCGCGACGTGCTGGCCATCGACAACAACCAGAGGGCGGTGGATGAACTGCGCCAGGTGGATCCCTCCATCCAGGCCCGGGTGGTGGACTGCACCGACGAGGAGGCCCTGCGCGAGGCCGGTGTGCTCGATGTGAGCACCGTGGTGGTGGCGATGAGCGAGCCGATCGAGGCCAGCGTCACCGCCACCCTGATCGCCAAGGACAGCGAGGGCAGCCGGGTGCGGCAGGTGATCGCCCGGGCCACCAGCGACCTGCACATGAAGATGCTGCAGCGGGTGGGGGCCGACCGGGTGGTGTTTCCCTCGAAGATGCAGGGGAAACGGCTGGGGATGGAGCTGGTGCGACCCAACCTGCTCGACCGGCTGCGCCTGGACGACCGCAACGCGATCGAGGAGATCCGCGTTCCTGAGTCGTTCGTGGGCCAATCGCTGCGCGAACTGAATATGCGCAAGAACTATGACGTGAGCGTGCTGGCCGCCGGGCCCGACAACGCCCTGAAGGTGAATCCCCCCGCCACCCATGTGCTGCAGTCGGGGCAGCTGCTGGTGGTGATGGGCACCACCACAGACCTTGCCAAACTTCCCGGCCGCTGAACGTGGCTAGCTGCGCTGGCGCACCCGCGTCCAGGCCAGCACCTGCCATACCAGAAACACCAGCACCAGGGGCATCACCCCCACCAGCACAACCTGCCGGTAGCCATCCGAGGCCCAGGGCGCCGTGCTGCTGAGCAGCTGCTCTGTGAGGTAAAGGACATAGAGCCCCGCCAGCAGGGCCCCCTCCCGGCGCGTGATGCAGCCCTTGGTCCAGAAGATCGGCAGGCAGACCAGGGAGACGAGCACCATCAACGGCAGATCGCGCTGCACGATCACCGGGTCCACGGGCAGACCGCCTGGACCCGAGGCCAGGGCAGACAGCCCCAGGATCAGCATCAGGTTCATCAGGTTGCTGCCCACCACATTGCCGATGGCCAGGTCGCCGCTGCCGCGGTACGCCGCCACCAGGGAGGTCACCAGCTCCGGCAGGGAGGTGCCGGCGGCCACGATGGTCAGACCGATCAGGGTCTGGCTCATCCCCAGCATCACGGCGGCGGTGGTGGCGCCGCGCACCAGCACATAGGAGCCCAGCACCAGCAGCGCCAGCCCCAGGGCCAGCTTGAGCAGGGAACTGGAGGACGATTGCCCAGCGGCGATATCGACGTCGATCTCCGTCTCCTCGGGATGCTCCCGCGCGGTGCGGATCTCCCACACCATGTTGATCGCCAGGCCCACCAGCAGGGCCAGACCGGCCTGCCAGGTGAGCCTGCCGCCCGAGGCCATGCCCCACACCGCCATCGATACGGCGATGACCAGGGGAGCATCGCGGCGCACCAGGCGGCTGCGCACCCGCAGGGGCATCACCAGGGCGCTGAGGCCGAGCACCACCAGCACGTTGAAGATGTTGCTGCCCACCACGTTGCTGGCGGCCAGGGCGGTGGCCTCACCGCCCTTGAACAGCGCGAGCAGACTCACGAACAGCTCCGGAGCGCTGGTGCCCAGGGACACCACGGTGAGTCCCACCACGATCTGGGGGATGCCCAGCATCAGAGCCAGGGCCGCGGCACCGCCCACGAACAGTTCACCTCCGGCAAACAGCACCACGATTCCCGCAAGGATCGCGCCCAGGCTTGGGAGCAGTGGCATCAGCAACGGGAAGCGGCCGCCAATAATGGCACCGATGACCTCTCCAATTCTGCAGCCGGCCCAGGTGCTGCGACCGCCGGCGGCGCTGAGCATCGGCGGCAGCGACTCCGGCGGCGGCGCCGGCATTCAGGCCGATCTCAAGACGTTCGCCGCCCTGCGGGTGCACGGCTGCACGGCGATCACCTGCATCACCGCCCAGAACACCTGCGGGGTGGAGCGGGTGGATGCCCTGCCGGCCGCGGCCGTGAGCGCCCAGGTGGCGGCGGTGTGCCGCGATCTGCCGGTGGCGGCGCTGAAAACCGGCATGCTGCTCAACGCCGAGCTGATTGAGGCCACAGCCGCCGCCATTGCGCCGCTGCCGGTGGCCCGGGTGATCGATCCGGTGATGGTGTCGCAGGCCGGGGCGGTGCTGCTGGAGGGCGAGGCGATCGCGGCGATGGGGGCGCTGCTGCCCCTGGCCAGCCTGATCACCCCCAACGTGCACGAGGCCGGGCTGCTCAGCGGCCGGCTGGTTGAAGGTCGCGCCGACATGGAAGCGGCGGCTCTGGACCTCACTGAGCAGGGCGTGGCCGCGGTGCTGATCAAGGGAGCCGGCATCCCGGCGTTGCGGGGTGTGGACCTGCTCTGCAGCGGTGGGGAGCTGCACTGGCTGGAATCGCCCGCCATCGACACCCCCCACACCCACGGCAGCGGCTGCACCCTGTCGGCCGCCATCACCGCCCACCTGGCCCTGGGCCTGGCGATGCCCGAGGCGGTGATGGCGGCCAAGCGCTATGTGGAGGGCGGCCTGCGCCACGCCCTGGCGATCGGCTCAGGCCAGGGGCCTCTCTGTCACTGGCACGCCAGCCTGGCGCTCAGCGCCGACCCAGCAATTCCTCCCAGGTGAGCGGGCTCTCAGCGCCGGGCCGGTGGAAGGGCCTGCGGATCGGGCAGGAGAGGGGTACCTCACTGCGCACGGTGTGGGGACGGCTGGGATGGGGGTTGGACGCCATGGAGCGATTGAAAATGAACATGGATCTGGACGTTGATTGCGATATGGATGACGCACCGCTGGACCCCAGGGTCGACGCGCGACACACTGGGATTTCCCCAGGAAGCGCAGGGGAAGGTTGGGTGCTGGATCGGCCTGCGCGGGGTTCACCGCCGGCTTCAACCGAGTGCACTCACAGTACCGGTTGGTGGCAGGGTGGCGCATGGGATCACCGAACCAGCACCCATACACTCGATCAGGACGATTCGAACCGAACGATCGGCCCCATCCCGCGCCCGTAGCCCAATCGGTAGCAGGCAGGTCACTTAAAATGACCCCAGTGCGGGTTCGAATCCCGCCGGGCGCACCACCCGTCACACGCCCCCACCCTCTCTCCGATCCCCTCGCCCCGAGTGCCTTGCTCGCCCTGACCGTGCCCTCCGTGCTGGGCCTCTCGCCTGACACCCTGCTGGTGATCGCCCTCTACGCGGTGCTCGCCGGCACCTACCTGGTGGTGATCCCCCTCGCGCTCTACGCCTGGATGGTGAAGCGCTGGATGGTGATGGGCAAACTCGAGCGTTTCGGGGTGTACGGGCTGGTGTTCCTGTTCTTCCCCGGCCTGATCCTGTTCTCGCCGTTCATCAACCTGCGCATGGCCGGCCAGGGCTCCCGATGACCAAGGGTCAGTCGCTGCTGGTGGGGCTGGCGGTGTTCGGCCTGGGGGCCGCTGGCTACGCCCTTCTGCAGCTGGGGGGATTCGAGGGCTTCTCGGCCGGCATCGCCGCTTCGGCCCTGCTGATGCTGCTGGTGCTCGGCTGGACAGCCACCTATCTGGTGCGGGCTGTGGGAGGCAACATGACCTACATGCAGCAGCGGCGTACCTACCGCGACGCCTATGACGCCTACACCAGCGAGGAACTGGAGAAGAAGTTTGCCGCTCTGAGCCCTGAGGATCAGGAGCGGCTGCTGCGCGAAACGGGCCAGATCTCCGAGGGTGGCGAGGCATAGGCTCGCAGCAGCCCGCTCCTTCTCCGCTCCTGTGTCCGCTGCTGTGACCGCCGCCCCCACCCCGATCCAGCAGCGCTTCAGCCGGCTGCAGCAGCAGGGGCGCTGCGCCCTGATGCCCTTTCTGATGGCGGGGGATCCCCACCTGGGCGCCACCCGGGCCACCCTGCTGGCCCTCCAGGCCCAGGGGGCCGACCTGGTGGAGCTGGGCATCCCCTACAGCGATCCCCTGGCCGATGGTCCGGTGATCCAGGCCGCCGCCAGCCGTGCCCTGGCCTCCGGCACCACGCCGGCCCGGGTGCTGGAGATGCTGGCTTCGCTCCGGGGCGAGCTGCAGATCCCCGTGGTGCTGTTCACCTACAGCAACCCCCTGCTCAACCGCGGCATGGAGGCCTTCTGCGGGGAGGCCGCCGCCGCCGGCGCCGCCGGCCTGGTGGTGCCCGACCTGCCCCTCGAGGAGGCCGAGAAACTCTCGGCGATCGCCAGCGCCGCCGGGCTGGATCTGGTGCTGCTCGTGGCCCCCACCACCCCAGCGGAGCGCATGGCCCGCATTCACACCGCCAGCCGGGGCTTCACCTATCTGGTGAGCGTCACCGGCGTCACCGGCGTGCGCACCACTCTGGAGTCGCGCGTGGAGGCGCTGGTGCGGCAGCTCAAGCAGCTGGGCCCCACACCGGTGGCTGTGGGCTTCGGCATCGCCGGCCCCGAGCAGGCCCGCCAGGTGCGCCAGTGGGGAGCCGATGGCGCCATCGTGGGCAGCGCCCTGGTGAAGGCGATGGCCACGGCGGCCCACCAGCACAGCGATGATGCCGGTGCCATTGCCGAGGCCGCTGGCCACGTCTGCGCCGAGCTGCGGGCCGGCCTCGATCGCTGAAGGGCAACGGAACGATGCGCTTCTCCGCCGCCTGTGAGCGCAACCAGCAGCCCATCCTCGAGCTGCTCAGGGCCTGGCTGCCAGCGTCGGCCAGGGTGCTGGAGGTGGGTTCGGGCAGCGGTCAGCACGCCGTGCACATGGCCCGCCACCTGGCTGGCCTGCACTGGCAGCCCAGCGACCTGCCCCCTCTCAACGATCTGGAGGAGCGGCTGCGGCTGGAGGGCAGCAGCGCTCTGGCAGCGGGAACGGTGATCGCCGAGCCGCTGGAGCTGGATGTGACCCGGCCGGAGCAGTGGCCTGCCGGCCCCTTCGATGCGCTGTTCACGGCCAACACGTGCCACATCATGCCGGCTTCCGCCGTGCCCCAGCTGCTGGCCGGCGCGGCCCGGGTGCTCGCCCCCGGCGCTCTGCTGCTGCTCTATGGACCGTTCCGGGATGGGGAGGCCCACACTGCCCCCAGCAATGCCGCCTTCGATGCCCACCTGCGCGCCATCGATCCGGCCATGGGGGTGCGCGATGCCCGCGACCTCATCGGCCAGGCCGCGGCTCTGGGCCTGGAGCTGCGGGCCGATGCGCCGATGCCAGCCAACAACCGCATGCTGGTGTTCAGGCGCCAGAGCCGAGGCGATGCCCCACCACGCTGATCGCCCCACCAAGCTATGTGCCGTCTGCGGCCGGCCGTTTCAGTGGCGCCGCAAGTGGCAGGACGTGTGGGAGGAGGTGCGCTACTGCTCCAACCGCTGCCGCAGCGAGGCCCGCCGGCCAGCCAACCGGCAACGGCTGGAGCAGGACGGACCCTGATCAGGGGCGGTGGGGAGTGGCTGTGGGTGAGTGGCGGTGGGTGAGTGGCGGTGGGTCTAAGGCGGGGGATCAGAAGCCAAACTTGGCTACAGCCCGGCTCTTGCAGCTGGCTGAGGCCTGGTTGATCGAACTGCCCGTCTTGATCTCCTGCACCACACAGTCGCAGGCGTAGTCGGCCATGCCGTCGGGGGCCGGCTTGCTGGAGGCCTTGATCTCGGCGTTCACGACCCTCAGGCAGTTGCTAGCGATCAGCTGGTCCACCATGTTGGCCCTCGCGGGCAGAGCAGCCATGAGCGTGAGCAGAGCCAGCGGAGTGAAGCACTTGAGCATGGGGTGGGGGTTGGGTTGGGGGACACGTGCTGAACCCATTCAACTCTCTCCTGCCGGCAAGCGCCAGGGAATGCTGAGCGCCCTGCTGGCCCTCGCGGCGATACTCCTGACGGGCTGCGGCCGCCCACCGGTGGCCGAGCAGGAGCCCGCTGGTGTGCTGTTCGTGTACGTGGCCCTGCCCGGTTGGCAGATCCAGCAGCCGGACAACCTCGATGCGGTGATCGAAGACCTGGATCTGCTGCGCCAGCCGTTCCGCGAGTTGCACCCTGCCGTACGGATCCAGTTCATCCCCTTTGCGGAGGACCAGCTGATCCAGCAGGTACGGCGCCGGAACTGGGAAGGCCTCGGACCCGATCTGCTGCTGGTGACGGACCGCATGGCCCGGGACCTGCGGCGTCTGGATCTGAGCCGGCCGGCGACAGCCCCAGCCGAGCTGGTCAGCCAGCTGGACCCACTGGCCCTGCGGCAGTTGCGGGCCCCGGATGGCCAGCTGGCCGGGCTGCCGGTGTTTCTGCAGACCGAACAGGCCTGTTTCAACCGCAGCCTGCTGCCCGAGAGCCCCGCAAACCTGAAGGCCTTGCTGCAGACCAGCGCCGCAGGACTGCCGGTGGGTCTGAGCCTGGTGCCCCAGGACCTCGCCTGGCTGCTGGGGGGCTTTGGCGCCGATGGCGCCATCGCCGCAGCGGCCCGGGGCGAGGTTCCGAGTCGCCAGGGCCGGGCGGCCCTGGTGCAGATGCTGCAGTGGCTGGCCGATGCCAATCTCCAGGAGCGGGTGCTGCTGTTCACCGCCAAGGAACCGATGCTCAAGCGCTTCGCCAGTGGAGAGCTGGCTTGGATCCCGTGCCGCAGCGACAATCTCACCCTCCTGCGGCGCAGCCTGGGAGACGATCTGGGGGTGGCTGCGCTGCCCCGCGGACCCGGTGGGGAGGCCTCACCGATCAACACCCTGCGGGTGTGGGCCTTCGGTCGCAATTCCAGCGCCCGCCAGCAACGCACGGCAGAGCGCTGGGCCAGCTTCTCGATCAGTCCGGTCGTGCAGCGCCGCCTCACCCTGCAGACCACCGGCAACCTGCCCGTGAACCTGCAGTTACCGGTGCCCGTGGAGAGCTCGGCCACCCTGCGCACGCTCGAGGCAACCCGGCAGCAGGCCGGCCTCGGACCGCAGGCCGAAGCGTTGTTCAGGATCGATAACGAACGCTTGGCCCACCTGCGGCGGGTGATCAACGATGTGACCTACGAAACGGTCGCGCCCGAGGCAGGGGCCGACCAGCTGCTCGAGGCTTTGATTGCCGGTGCGAGGGAGGCCCAGCGATGATCGCGATCGTGCAGGAGATCGCCACGTCGGTGGGCTACCTCGAGCGGCCCGCGGTGGGGCTGCAGCTGCTGGTGGTGGCCCTGCCCTTGCTGGTGGGGAGCGGGATCCGCAGGTGGCAGGGCATCGCCACCCCCATGGGGCGCTGGAGGCGGCCCATCGGTCTCGGCGTGGCGCTGCTGGGGCTGCTGGCCCTGAAGCTGGCGGGCATTCCCCACGGCTTCGGCGTCTTTCTGCTGCTGCTGGTGATGGGCTGGGAAGCCCTCAATCCCCTGGATCGGCTGCTGGCCCGGTGCATGCCGCCGGAGCCCAGGGCCCAGCTGATGTCGAGTCTGATCCGCCCCCTGTATCTGCTGGCGGCGGCTGGCGCCCTGCTGGATCAGCTGCAGAACGTGCGCGATCTGGCCCTGCTGCCGCTGACGCTGCTTGGGAACACCCTCACCGTGGGGCAGCTGTTCCTCGCTGTGCTGCTGGTCTATCTGGTGTTGGTGGGCTCAGGGCCGCCCGCGGCCGGCCTGGCCTGGCTGGCCCGACGCACCCTGGGCCTCACCCAGTCCAGCCAGCGGGCGATGGCGCTGATCTTCCGCTACACGGTGGTGGGGCTGGGGCTGCTGCTCGTGTTCTCCAACCTGGGGCTCAACGCCACGGCAGTGGTGGCGGTGGCAGGGGGCCTTTCGGTGGGCCTGGGCTTCGGCATCAAGGAGATCTTCTCCAACTTCGTGAGCGGCCTCTGGCTGCTGTTCGAGGGATCGGTGCGCCCCGGCGAGGTGCTGATGGTGGACGGCGACCCCTGCGAGGTGCGCAGCCTCGGTCTGAGGGCCGCGGTGCTCTGGCGCGACCGCGACAACGCCGAACTGGTGATCCCCAACCAGACCTTCTTCACCGAGAGCACGGTCACCTACACCCGCTCGGATCGCCTGCGGCGCAGTGAGCTGATGGTGGGAGCGGCCTACCGCCACAACCCCGAGCAGGTGATCCCGCTGCTGGAGGCGGCAGCCAGGGAGGTGGAGGGCGTGCTACCGGAGCCGCCGCCACGGGCCTTCCTGGTGGGCTATGGGGATTCGGCGATCAACTACAGCCTGCGCTTCTGGATCGCCAACCCGATGCGCAACGTCAGCGTGCGCGACGGCGTGGGCCGGGCGATCTGGACCACATTCGCCAGCCACGGCATCGAGATTCCCTTCCCGCAACGGGTGCTGCACCACCCAGCCACGGAGTCCGGCTCCGGTGGCGCCTAGCCTGCGGAATCGCCAACCCTGCCACCGATGGCTCGATTCGTGCTCTGGGGCACCTACTGCGACAAGCCCCTGGAGCAGCGCGTCCCCTACCGGGAGGAGCACCTGGCCGGCCTGCAGCGCCAGAAGGACGCCGGCATCCTGATCACCCTGGGGCCCACCGAGGACAGCAGCCACGTGTTCGGCATCTACGAGGCCGAATCCCGGCAGCAGGTGGAGGAGCTGGTGCACGGCGACACCTACTGGCGCCACGGCATCTGGACCGCAGTGCAGGTGTACCCGTGGATCCAGGCCTTCTGAGGGCTCAGCCTGAAGGCGCAGTACGCGTTCAGCCTCGGGGCCAACCCGCCTGGGCCTGCTGCCACACCCAGGCGGCCACGGCCTCGGGGCCGTCCTCACCGAGCACCACTCCATACCCGGACATCTGGCCCACCCCTGCGGCGGCGATGGCGGCGATGGCGGCTTGCGAGGCGATGCCCTCGCGCTCCAGGGCGGCCAGCTTGAGGGTTTTGCGGCGGCGGATGATGTTGCCGCCCTGGAGATGGCAACCAGCGCAATGGGCCTCGAACAGCTGCCGCCCCGCACTGGGCTCGGCGCGCGCTGCCGCCGGCAGGGCCAGCAGACAGGTGAGCAGCACCACCAGCACCAGCCCCGCCAGCGACGAGCGGGAGATCGCGGGCGCAGCGGCGGGCATAACGGCAGCAGGCGAGGTAAGAGTGAGCATGGCGGCAGCAGCGGGCATGGCGGCAGTGTGGCGGCAGGCGAGACACTGGTGAGATGCCGCCGTGGCCGCAGCAGCGCCGATGGATCCCGGGTCCCACAGAGTGTCGTGTCCCTGAGCGCCGCCGCCAGCCATGGCCGGCCGGCGGCCGATCTGCGGCGCCTGCGGCCCGCTGACCACGACGAGCTGGTGGCGGTGTACCGGGATGCGGTGCTGAGCCAGAGCGGCGGGCGCTACAGCCAGGCCCAGATCGACGCCTGGGCCCACCACCCCGCCCGCTCGGGGGCGCTGCGGCAGCCCCTGGCCGAGGGGTACGGGCTGGCCAGCACGGCTCCCCTCGCCGGCGCAGGGCCAGGGCCGGACGGGACCACCAGCATCGAGGCCTTCGGGGTGCTGCATCCAGGCGACCGCCTGGCCCTGCTCTACTGCCGCGGCCGGGCCTGCCGGCAGGGACGGGCCAGCGCCATCCTGCGCGCTCTGGAGGAGCGGGCCCGCCGCCAGAGCCTGCGGCAGCTGCGCACCGAGGCCAGCCAGCTCTCCCGGCCCCTGCTGGAGCGCCGGGGCTGGCTGGTGGAGGCCGAGGAAACCGTGCTGTTCGGCGGCGCCTGGTTCCAGCGCTGGCGCATGATCAAGCCGCTCAGCCCCCTCCACCGAAGCGATCCCCGTGGCTGAAGCGCAGCTGCAGCAATTCCTGGAGAAGGTGCGCCAGCTCAACGCCTTCGTGGCCCTCAGCGAAGCCGATCCCGCCGTGCGAGAGGCCCTGCGCCACTGCAGCCATCACCAGGCGGTGGTGGCCCTGGCCCGCCAGCACGGCTTCGAGATCGGCCGGCGCTGGGGGGAGACAGCGGCGGCCCCAGCCGCGGCCGACAACCTCCTGGCGGGTCCCTGCCCAGCGCCTGGCGAGGAGCGCACCACCGTGCTGGCCCGGGGCGAGGGCTGGCGGCTGGAGCGGATCCACTCCTGCAGCGCCAGCAGCCCAGCGGGCTTCTGGTACGACCAGAGTGAACACGAGTGGCTCACCCTGCTGCAGGGCAGTGCCCGCCTGGGCTTCGCACCTGCTAGCCCAGGAGATCCGGGGGAGGAACTGGAGCTGTGCCGCGGCGATGCCCTGCTGATCCCCGCCCACCGGCGGCACCGGCTGGTCGCTACCGATGGGGAGCCCGGATGCGTATGGCTGGCCCTGTTCTGGCGGGAGGCTTGCGCAGGGTGAGCGAACGCACCAGCCAGTAGGCACCGGCCAGGGCCAGCACCGCCACCCCCAGACCGGCCAGCAGGGCGGGCTTGTTCTCAGCGCCGGGCGGCAACACGATCACCTTCCGGGCCACCGCGGTCATGGCGGTGAGCAGCACCAGCTCGATCTGCACCACGTGGCGGCGCAGGTAGGAGGTGATGTTCTGCAGCACCTCCAGGGCGATCAGCAGGTTGAGCAGGTCGCCCAGCACCTTGTTGAGCTTGGCGTCCAGCCAGGGGGTGCCCTCCACCGTGAGCGCCAGCGCCACCTCCACCACCAGCTGCACGGTGGCGGCAATCATCACCACCACCAGCACCACGCCGAGCAGCTTGGCCAGCTGCTGCTCGCTGCGGTCGATCACATGGAGGTAGTTGGCGTCATCGAGCACACGCCGCAGCCGCTGGAAGCGCATCGGTTCAGCCCGGCTCAGTTCTCGAACAGCTCAAGGCTGGGCCGGGCGGGGGTGCGGCCCGGGGGATTGCGCAGTTCGGTGTCGCAGGTGATGGTGCCATCGGGGGCGGTGACGCAGTTGACGGGCACCACCTGGGTGGTGGGAGCCACCTCGCTGCCAGGACCGAGCATGAAGGTCTTGCGCTGGGCAGTGGCCGGTTCAGCCAGCGCCAGCGTCAGGGCCAGCGTCCCCAGCAGCGTCAGCGCTGCAGCCGCGGAGGGACTGGGGAGGCTGAAGCGCGATGGGGCGAGATCGGCCATGGCACGCAACCGGATACGGGCTCTCCACTCTGCCTGCCGATGCCGGCGTGAACCCTGGTGCCGCCGTTGCGCCTAGCGCCAGTTGGGATCACCAGGGAACAGGCAGAAATGGATAGGGCCGCAGCCAGCCGTAGAGGGCCAGCCGCTGCCGACCGGGGAGGGCGTCACCGCGACGGTGAAACCCCAGCACATCGGCCACCACCAGGGTGTTCTCGGAGCAGCTGAAGGACACCGGCCCGGGCAGTCCCAGGCCGCCGAGATCCGACTCGTGGATCCGGAAGGAACCACCCACGTTGGGCATCGCCCGGGTGGCGATCGCCGCGTTGGCCATGGCCTGCTCCCACTCCAGGCGCCGGCGATCGAGCCTGTGGCTGCCGGGCACGTAGACGAAGGGGCCGTCCTCAGGGCTGACGGGCCGCAGGAACAGCCAGAACTTCAGGGCGCGAAAGAAGGTGTCGCGGTGCAACACCTTCTGCAGGTCGGGTGTGCGCGCCTCCTCACCGTGCACGGTGAGGTAGATGTCTGTGTTGGCCGGACGGTGCGGCAAGCCGATCACGGCGCGCGAACAGGCCGTGAGACGGGAATCGGCACAGACGCGCGCGGCATGGGGCATGGAGGAGGGCTGGATCGCGAGAAAGCGGTTGAGGGTGCCGCCATCGAAGCGATCGAAGCCACCGGCGAACGGTCGCTTGCGCTGATAGCCCGGCCGGTGGTTCCGGCCGGGCGCCCGCACCCGTCCTGCCGCGACCACCGCCTGCTCCACCTCCTCGCGCAGGGCTGCAAAGGCGGCGGGTGGAAGAAAGTCAGGGATCTGCACACAGCCGTCTCGGGCCAGGGCGGAAAGGGCGGCGGAGGGCAGCGCCGACCCTTGGGGCCCCACCAGCCAGCGGCGCCAACGGCAAAGGCCCTCAGCCAGCTGCATCCGCCTGCGGTGCAGGGCAAACCCGCGGTTCAGCTGCGGATGGCCGATCCAGGGATCCCCAAAGCGCTTCTTGCGGGTGAGCAGCGAGAACATGGGCGGCTGCTCAGCTCAGGGCTGGGGCGTCGACTCAGCGTCGCCGCGGATCTCCTGGAGCAGCAGATCGAGCTGACCGAGGGACTCCTCAAGCGAGGCAGCGCGGTGCAGGGGCTCGGCGGGCGCGCTGGCGTCCTCCCGCTGCCAGCGGTCTTCGATCTCGCAGAGCTGAGCTGCCAGACCGGTGACCCCTTGGCTGCTGTGGGTGGCCTGCAGCGCCTCCAGCAACACCGGCATGCGGATCGAGCCGGCCTTGAGGGCCCGGCGCAGATCCGACTGGGTCCGGCCGGCATGGCGCAGCCAGTCCTTGAGGAAGGCCTGCAGGTCGTCCAGCTGATCGGCCGTGAGGCTCGCCATGGCTTTCAGCGCCCAAGGGGAAACCAGCGATCCAGGCGGCGCTGCGCCCGGGCGCGGATCGCCTCGGTGCGATGGCGGCCGCAGATGCCCAGCAGGGCGGTGAGGGCCACCAGATCGTCACTGAAACCAACCACCGGGATGAAGTCGGGGATCAGATCGAGCGGCATCAGCAGATAGGTGAGGGCCGCCAGCACCGTCACCTTGGCCGAGGTGGGGGTGTCGGGATCGAGCAGCATCTCGAAGCACTCCAGGGCCGGGAGAGCCACCGCCCGCCCAGCGCGGCGCAGCAACCGCAGAAGCAACGCCTCATCAACGACACTGCTCTCCAACACCTCGGCATCCACGGAATCGGGATTGCCGGGATCGGCATTCACACTCTGGGTCACGGCCTTTCAGGCAGCCAACGGGCCCATTGTCAACCCCTCACGCCTCCACCAGGCCACTGTCGATTCCGGTTTTCCGCAGCTTGCGCAGCGCGCGCTGCACCACTTGGCGGCAGTACTCACGGCTGCAACCCAGCTGCCGGGCCACCTCCGCCAGGGTGCGCCACTCGTGGCTGCCGTCGAGCCCGAACCGCAGCATCACCACCGTGCGCTCCTTGGGGGTGAGGCTGGCCCGGTCCAGCAGGGTCCAGGCCGTGGCGCTGCGCTCGGCCAGCTCGGCGCGCTCCATCGGCGCCGGATCGGGGCTGGGCAGCACATCCACCAGCTCGGAGGGATCCGACTTCGACTTCACCGCCCCCTGAAGGCTGACGGTGATGCTGCGCAGCTCGCAGGCCAGCAGCTCCTCCACCTCGGCCATGGGCAGATTGAGGGCCCGGGCCAGCTGGGTGGGGGAGGCCGACACCCCGTTGGCCTGCAGGTGCCGCGCCTTGGCCGCCCGCAGGCGGGTGAGCTTCTCGTTCACATTCACCGGAATCCGGATCGTGCGGCTCTGGGTGGAGAGGGCCCGGTTGAGGCCCTGGCGGATCCACCAGTAGGCATAGGTGCTGAAGCGGTGGCCCCGGGTGGGGTCGTACTTCTCCACGGCCCGGGTGAGCCCGAGGGTGCCCTCCTGGATCAGGTCGAGCAGATCGAGGCCCTTGTTCTGATAGCGCTTGGCCAGGTTCACCACCAGGCGCAGGTTGGCGGTGATCATCTGGTTCTTGGCCCGCTCCCCCTGGCGCAGGGTGCGGCGTTCCACATCGCTGTACTCGCAGGCGGGCCCCTCGCCTCCCGCCTCTCGGCAGCGCTCCTGGAGGCTCGCCATGGCCTGCACCTTGCGTCCGAGGGTGAGCTCCTGCTCGGGGGTGAGCAACTGATGGCGACCGATCTCGCCGAGATAGCTGCTCAACGCGCTGGCCATGGTTTGCTCGTGCACTGGATTGAAGCTAAGGACGCTTGACCCAGAGGCAGAAACTCTTGGCAAAACTTTCGACTTCGGAAACACGGCCAGGGCTTGGAAGTGTTGGAAACGTTGTTGTGATCACAGGTGATGAACCGTTGTGCTGAGATCAACATCTGGCCGGGGGGTCCGCCCTACTCTCGCCCCAGCCTCGGGTGCCGCTACGGTTGCGCCCGTTGCTAGAGCCCCATGACCGGGTTTGCGGCCATTCCGCCCGAGCTTCTGAGCCGCGCCGGGGTGGCCTACGTGCACTACGTGAGCTTCATGCTCTGCTTCGGGGCTCTGGTGCTGGAACGGCGCCTGATTCAGCCCAACCCCAACAAGGCCGACGCCACCTTGATGGTGATCACCGATGTGGTGTACGGCCTGGCGGCCCTGGCGCTGTTGGGAAGCGGCATCCTGCGGGTGCTCTACTTCGGCCAGGGCAGTTCCTTCTACACCGAGAACCCGCTGTTCTGGTGGAAGGTGGGGGTGTATCTGGCGGTGGGCGGCCTCTCCCTGTACCCCACCATCACCTACATCCTCTGGGCGATCCCGCTGCGCAAAGGGGAGCTGCCCCAGGTGAGCGAGGCCCTGGCCGGGCGCCTGGCCTGGGTGCTCAACATCGAACTGGCGGGCTTTGCCCTCATCCCCCTGCTGGCCACCCTGATGGCCCGGGGGGTGGGGCTGCCGGGCACGCTGCCGGTTTGATGCGGGAGCAGCTGTCCCTGCTGCCCGCCGCGGCCCTGCTGGCCCTGCTGGACCCGTGGCCGTGGGTCCCCGGCTCCGCTGCCCTGGCCGCCGAGCAGGCCTGCCCGCCGGCGGAAAGCCGCCGGTCGCTGCCACCAGCAGCCAGCGAGGGCCAGGCCGGAGCTGGATCCGCCATCCTTGTCCCCGCCCCTGATCCGGCAGGCGCCGACTACCGCCACCGCCTGCGGCCCACTTCCCACGGCTGGCCGCGACGGCAGCACTGGTGCCTGTGGATCGAGCCGGGAGCCAGCGAGGGCCCGGCCGCCCGCTGGGACCAGGCCTGGGAAGACGCGGTGGCCGCCGCTGTGACCAGCTGGCAGGAGCTGCTGCCGCTCAGCGTGGTGAGCGATCCCGAACGGGCCCAGGTGCTGGTGTGGCGGCGACGGCCACCGCTGCGGGGCGGGCGGGCCAGCCACGGGCGGGCCGAGCTGAAACTGCTGGTGGTGCAGCGGCATGGCCAGCTGGCGCTGGAACCGCACGTGAGCGTGAGCATCAGCCCCGGTCAGCGGCCCGAGGCCATGGAGGCCACGGCCCTGCATGAACTCGGCCATGCCTTCGGTCTCTGGGGCCATAGCGACGATCCCGCCGACGCCATGGCCGCGGTGCCGGGCGCCACACCGATCCGGCATCTGAGCCAGCGCGATCGCGCCACGCTGCAGTGGCTGCAGGAGCAGCCCGCTCTGATGCTCAGCCCGGCGATGGCGGAGCAGGAGCCGCAGCGCTGACGCCGGCGCGAATCGGCTGACGCCGGGAGCGAATCAGCAGGGCCAGCAGAAAGCTGATCAGCTGCACGATCACCACGCAGGGACCGGAGGGCAGGCTGAAGGCGCCGGAGGCCAGCAGGCCGAGCACCCCGCAGCCGGCACCGATGCCGCTGGCCAGGGGCACATACACCGCGAAGCTGGAGCTGATCAGGCGTGCGGAACAGGCGGGAATCACCACAAAGGCGCTGATCAGCAGCACCCCCACGGCCTTGATCGAGAGCGCCACCACCACCGCCAGCACCATCACGAACAGCAACCGCTGGCGGCCCACCGCCACGCCCTGACTCACCGCCAGGCCCTGATCCAGGCTCACCAGGATCTGGGCGCGGCGGGTGAGCAGCAGGTAGAGCAGCACCGCCGCCAGCAACAGCGCCTGCTGGGCCAGATCCCCCCAGGACACGGCCAGGATGTCGCCGAACAGCAGTTGCTCGAGGCTGCCGGCCCGGGCCGAGAGCAGCCGCAGCACCACCACGGCGATCGCCAGCGACGAGGAATAGACGATGTTGAGCAGGGCGTCGCTGGGCAACTGGCTGCGCTCCACCAGCTGGGCCACCACCAGAGCGAACAGGGCGGCGAAGGGAATCAGCACCACCGTGGGCTCCACCCCCAGCAGCACCCCCAGGCTGATGCCCAGCAGGGCGGAGTGGCCGAGGGCATCACTGAAGAACGAGAGCTGGCGCAGCACGGCCACGCTGCCCAGCAGGCCGCCCAGGGATCCGCTCAGCAGACCGGCCAGCAGGGCCCGCTGCATGAAGGGGTAGCGCAGCAGCTCCAGCCAGTCCGCCGCGGGACCCGTCACGGCCTGGTGTGGTGGTGGTGATAGGGCACGTAGCCACGCCCATACAGGCGCTCCAGCTGGGCGGGGCTGAGGGCGATCTCGGGACTGCCCTGGCAGCGCAGGCTGCGGTTGAGGCAGAGCACCCGATCGCAGGTGCGCCGCACCATCTCCAGATCGTGGGAGATCTGCAGCACGGCCCAGCCCTCACTGCGGCGCAGGTCGAAGAGCAGGCGCAGAAACTGGTCGGCGGCCTGGGGATCCAGTCCCGCCTGGGCCTCATCCAGCACCAGCAGCCGCCGGGGACGCACCACGCAGAAGGCCAGCAGCACCCGCTTCCACTGGCCGGTGGAGAGTTCACTGATCAGGCGCCCGGCCAGATCGGCACAGCCGGTGCGCTCCAGGGCCACCCGCACGGCGGCTCCGCGCCCCCTGCGGCCGGCCCAGGCCAGCCGCAGGCCACTGGGTTCCCAGCCCAGCCCCACCGCTTCCGCCACCGTGAGCGGAAAGCGTCCACTCACGCTCAGCTGCTGGGGCAGGTAGGCCACCTGGGCGCGCACGGCCGCCGGCAGCCGGCCGCTGGCCGAGAGCGGCGCCCCCAGCACCCGCACCGTGCCCGCCTGGCGGGGCAGGATGCCGAGCACGGCCTGCACCAGGGTGCTCTTGCCGGCCCCGTTTGGACCCACCAGGGCGGTATCGGTTTCGGCGGCCAGGCGGAAACTCACGGTCTCCACGGCCGGCCGTTCAGCGGCGGCGGCGCCCCAGCCCACGGTGAGGCCCTCCACCTCGAGCACGGTGTCGGCGCTGCGGGCGGGGCTGGGGTCGGGGCTGGGCACAGGCACGCTGGTGGGGGTGGGAACCGTTGTCAGCATCAGCCCAGGCTAGAAGCGTGGCGGACCTGGCCTCAGGGCCGCCGCGGCGCACCCCGGCGGCGGGCCAGCACCTGCTGCACGTCCCGCCAGCTGACGCCATGGTGGGCCAGGGCCACCTGCAGGTGAAACACCAGATCGGCGGCCTCGCCAGCGATGGCGCCGGCCTCATCGTCCTTGCAGGCCATCACGAATTCGGCGCTCTCCTCACCGATCTTCTTCAGGATGCGGTTGTCGCCCCCCTCCAGCAACGTGTTGGTGTAGCTGCCCGGCTCTGGGTGGTTGCGCCGGCCCTCGATCACCCGCATCAGTTCGGTGCAGGCATCGGCGGGCGGTGGCGCGGCGCCAGGGCCACCGGCACTGGGCTCGCGCCCCTGCTCGTAGAAACAGCTGCGGGCGCCGGTGTGGCAAGCCACCTCACCGCTCTGCTCCACCGTGAGCAGCAGCACGTCGGCATCGCAGTCGTAGCGGAGGCTCCGCAGCCGCTGGACATGGCCGCTGGTGGCGCCCTTGTGCCAGAGCTCCTGGCGGGAGCGGCTCCAGTAGTGCACCTCACCGCTGGCGCAGGTGCTCTCGATCGCCTCCCGGTTCATCCAGGCCACCATCAGCACGGCGCCGTCCAGCCAGTCCTGGGCCACGGCCGGAATCAGGCCGGCCTCGTTGAACCGCAGGGCCTCGATGAAGCCAGGATCCGGAAAACCCGGATCGGACGACTGAAATGATGCCTGCAAGGCCCTGCCGCTGCCGCTGACCCGATCTTCTCCCATGTCGTCCCCGGTGCACACCTGCAGCAAAACCTTCAGCGGCTACCCCTGCACCCATCGCCAGTGGCGCCACCACGGCCACTGCCGCTTCGTGCACGGCTACAGCCGCAGCTTCCGCTTCTGGTTCCGGGCCACCCACCTCGATGAGAACGGCTTCGTGGTGGATTTCTCCGGGCTCAAGGCCCTGGAGGTGCGGCTGGCGGGCCAGTTCGATCACACCTTTCTGGCCAGTGCCGACGACCCCCTGCTGCCCAGCTGGCGGGAGCTGCACGAACAGGGGGCACTGGATCTGCGCGTGATGGCCAACGTGGGCATGGAAGCCAGCGCCGAGCTCGTGTGGGGCTGGGCCAACGAGCTGCTGCTGAAGCGCGATGGCGGTCGCAGTTGCTGCTGGAAAACAGAGGCCCGGGAAAACGAGAAGAACGCGGCCTGCTTCGAAGCCCTGCCGGAGTGGTTTGGCACCAATCAAATACCCAGGCAACACTAACGAATCCAACACAGATTCAGTTCCCCCCAGCGCGCCGGGCCGAAGGACGTCGGCCAGTGCGGCAACTGCGAATCATTTGCAATCCGGTGGTCGAAATCGCACACACCATCAGCCCACCAACCATCACAGACGCCTGTAACATTTGGTACACGAAACCCTGCCCATACCTCGTCCGATGCTCTCCCCCGACGCCACCAACACACCAGTCGCCAACGCCTCAGCCGCGATCAGCATCAGCACCGGTCCAGCCGGCCGGGCCATGGCCCAGCCCATGGAAACCGAGCTGGTGGAGGCCCTGCAGCAGCACCTCACCATGGAGCGCCAGGCCAGTGCGGCCTATTTCGCCATGGCCATCTGGTTTGCCGAGCGGGAACTGCGGGGCTTCGGCCACTTCTTCAAGCAGGAGGCTCAGGACGAGCAGGAGCATGCCGGCACCGTGGCCGATTACCTGATTGCACGGGGCCAGACCGTGGTGCTCCAGGACATCCCCGCTCCCCGCCAGTCCTGGGCCTCCGTGGAGGAGATCGTGGCGGCCTCCTTTTCCATGGAAGCCGATGTCACCAGTTCGCTCCAGCAGCTCTACGCCATGGCCGAGCGCGCGGGCGACACCCGCACCACCGTGTTCCTCGACCCCCTGGTGGACAACCAGGTGAACTCCGAAAACACCTTCGCCCATCTACTGGGCCGGGTGCGGTTTGCCCAGAACCAGCCCGCCGCCCTGCTGCTCATCGACGGGGAACTCAGCGACGGCAAGCACGAAACCACCAAGCTGGCCTGAGGCCGCTTCGCACAACGGTATGCGCCTAGGGTGAAGCCATAGATCACCCCAGTCCATGCCCCTGAGCGCCGCTCCAGCAGGTTGTTCCATCTGCATTGAATCGCTGCCCTCGCAGCCCAGCATTCAGGCCCGCCTGATGGCGATCGGGATCAAGCCAGGAGCCCGGGTTCAGGTGCTGCGACGCGGCCAGCCGGGAGGCATCCTGCATGTGGCCTGCGGCATCATGGAATTCATGATCCGCCACGAACATGCCGCCGAGATGGAGGTGAGTGTCTGAGGCTCAGCCTCAGGCGACAGGGTGAAACAAGCGCCCTCCCTGAAACACCACAAAGGCCAGAATCCAGGCCAGAGCCAGCGACCAGCCCAGGGACAGCAGGGTGAACCTGCGGCTTTTTGATTCCTGCAACTGGGCAGCCACCGTTCCCAGGCAAGGGGTGTAGAGCAGCACGAAGGTCATGAAGCTCAGGGCTTGCAGGGGGGTGATCGTCTGGCTGATCACACCACCCAGATCGGTTTCGCTGGTGGCATAGATCACCGCCATCGCCCCCAGCAGGATCTCCTTGGCGATGAAGCCGAAAAACAGCGACACGGTGAGGGATGGATTCATGCCGATCGGTCCCAGCACGGGCTGGAAGAACGCACCGATGGCATCGGCGATGGTGTCGCCCGAGCCCTGCACCGCCCCTGGCGGCAGGTGGGTGAGCAGCCAGATGGCCGCTGCCCCCACCACAATCAACACGCGCGTGGTCACCAGGAAATTGAGCATCGAGGTCCAGCCGCGGCGCAGGATCGTGGCCACGCTCGGGGAGCGATAGGGCGGCAGTTCGAGAATGAAGGCCTCGCGGCTGGGGAAGGCGCGCTGGAACACCAGGCCGGTGATCACCGCCGCCAGGAAACTGAGCACGTAAAAGCTGAACACCACCAGGCCCGGTGCCCACCAGGGCCGCGGAAAGAACACCGCCGCCATGAAGATGAACACCGTGAGGCGGGCCTGGCAGAGCGAGAAGGGAATGCAGAGCATGGCCAGCAGCCGCATGCCGCGATCCCGGATCACCCGGGTGCCCATGATCGAGGGCACATTGCAGCCGAAGCCCATCACCTGCAGCACGAAGGCCCGGCCATCAAGCCCCAGCCAGCGCATGAAGCCGTCCATCAGGAAGGCGGCGCGGGGCAGATAGCCCGAATCCTCCACCACCGCCATGATCACGTAGAAGAGAAAGATGATCGGCAGGAACGTGGCCACCGTGCCCACGCCCAGCCACACCCCATCCACCAGAAAGCCGCGCACAAACTCCGGAGCACCGAGAGCGGCCAGCAGCGGCTCCAGCACGGCCGTCTGGGTCCGGTCGATCAGGTGGCCAAGCAGATCCTGCAGCGGCGCGCCCACGGCATAGAGCAGCTGGAACATCGCCAGCACGATCCCCAGAAAGGCCACCAGGCCCACCACGGGATGCATCAGCAGGCGATCCGCCCGGCGGGTGCCGCGGTTGATCAGCCGCTCCGGCATGGTGACGGCGGAGGCGGCCAGCGCTTCGGCCTGGGCATCGAGATCCTCCGCGCAGACCTGGGGCCGATCAGCGGGCTGGGGCCGGGCGGCGGCGGGGAGCCGCTCGCCGAGCTGGTGCACGGCATCGACCAGGTCATGGATGCCCTGATTGCGCTTGGCGCTGATCGGCAGCACCGGCAGGCCCAGCTCGACGCTGAGCCGCTGGTGGTCGATGCCGATGCCCAGCTGTCTCGACTCATCGCTCATGTTCAGGGCCACCACCATGGGAAACCCCTGCTGGCGCATCTGCAGCACGAAGCGCAGCTGATTGGCGATCTGACTGGCGTTCACCACCACCAGCAGCAGCGCCGGAGGCGTGTGGCGCAGAAAGCGCTGCACCACCGCCTCATCTTCACTGCTGCCGCTGAGGTCGTGGATGCCGGGCAGATCCACCAGGGTGTAGCGCTGCCCCCGGCGGTCGGCCGGCATCGCCCCGCGCAGCAGCTCCACCGTGAGCCCGGGCCAGTTGGCGATCACCGCATGGCCGCCGGTGAGGCGGTTGTAGAGGGTGGACTTGCCGGTGTTGGGCATGCCCACCAGGGCCACCGTGAGGGCTGGAGCCTGGGTCACGGGGAGATCAGCGCCCCCCTGGGATGCCCGTCTTCACGTGGGCCAGGGCATTGCCCTCGAGGAACTGCTGGTCGAGCAGCAACAGGGCGGCGCTGTTGTCGCCGGCCAGCCGCAGCCGCTTGAGCACGAAGCGGGCTTCCGCCTCCTCCTGGATCTGCTCGTTCACAAACCAGTCGAGCATCGCTGAGGCGCTGCGCTCGCCCGCCTCCTCGGCCAGGGAGTAGAGGCCGTTGATCGAGGCGGTGACCTGCTTCTCCATCTCGAACACCCGATCGAACAGCTGCTGCACCGAGGGCCAGCTGCGCTCCGGAGCTTCGATGGTGGGCAGCTCCACCGGCTCATCGCAATCCACCAGGTAGGAAATCATGCGGGCGGCATGGCCCCGCTCCTCATTGCTCTTCTCGAGCATGTACTGCGAGAAGCCGGCAAGATCCTTCTCCCGCAGCCAGATCGACATCGCCAGATAGGTGTGGCTGGCCTGGAATTCGGACGCGAGGTGGCTGTTGATGGCCTGGGTGAGATCTTGCATCGGTGGGGTGTATAAAACTGGGAGAACTCTAAAACAGTGCGGGCTATCAACATTTGAGCAGCACCCAAGGCAGCCCTGCAACGACACTGCTACGTTGAAAGCTGGGCTGAGAATGGCGCAACATGTCCATAAACTCTTCTAACGGATCGCCCAACCCGCGGGCGCGAAGAAATCGTGAAGAGAGCGTGATCCATGGCACCGGTGGCGGTGCCGAGCAACAAATGGCACACGCTGCTGTGCAATCGGATCAGCCGCGGTCGTCGCCCGCCAGCACACTGAATCAACCCGCCTCCCCTGGGCTGATGGCGTCCAACCATCTCAACCGCACCCTGCAGCTCACCCAGCTGCGCGACTGGTGCATGCAACGGCTCTCCAAGCTCAGCCTGCAATGGCGGCTGGACGATGCCCGTGCCCTCACGGCCGAGCATCTCGAGGCCCTGGAGGTGGTGGATGCCCACCACACCCTCTGGATCACGATCGAGGCCGGCAAGTGAATCAGGTGCGCACCACCAGACGGCTCCAGAGCAGGGCCAGCAGGAAGCCTGCGAACTGAACGACCACCACGCAGGGGCCGGAAGGCAGGTTGGTGAGTCCGGAACCGAGCAGGCCCAGCACCGCGCAACTGCCCCCCAGCAGCACCGAGGTGAGCACATAGGAGGAGAAGCGCCGGCTCACCAGCCGCGCGGCGCAGGCGGGGATCACCACGAAGGCGCTGATCAACAGCACCCCCACCGCCTTGATCGACACCGCCACAACCACGGCCAGCAGCACGATGAACGCCAGCCGGTGGGCGCTGATCTGAACCCCGAAGGCCCCGGCCAGGTCGTCGCTGAGAATGACCAGCACCTGGGCCCTCAGGCTCACGATCAGGTAGCCCAGGGCCAGCACGGAGAGGCCGGCGATCACCCAGAGATCCGGCCAGCTGATGCCGAGGATGTCGCCGAACAGCAACGGCTGGATGTTGCCGCGGTAGGTGTCCACCAGGCTCAGGGCCAGCACGGCCAACGCCAGGGAGGTGGAGTACACGATGTTCAGCAGGGCATCCGTGGGCAGGCGGCTGCGCTGCACCAGCTGGTTCACCAGCAGGGCGAACAGCACGGCGAAGGGCACGAGCACCAGCGTGGGGTTGACCCCCAGCAGGATGCCCAGGCTGATGCCGAGGAGGGCCGAATGGCCGAGGGCGTCGCTGAAGAAGGAGAGCTGACGCAGCACGGCCACGCTGCCCAGCAGCCCGCCCAGGGCCCCGGTGAGCAGCCCGCCCAGCAGGGCCCGCTGCATGAACGGCAGCGCCAGAAGCGCCGGCAGAGCCTCAACAGCAGCCATCAGGGCAGGGGAGCGTGGTGATGCTGGTAGGGCACGTAGCCGGGTCCGTAGAGCTCCGCCAGCCGCTGCGCACTGAGGGCGTGGTCGGGGCTGCCGCTGCAGCGCAGCTGGCGGTTGAGGCACAGCACCTGATCGCAGCTGCGCCGCACCATCTCCAGGTCGTGGGACACCTGCAGCACGGTCCAGCCCTCCTGGCGGCGCAGATCCAGCAACAGCTGTTGAAAGCGCTCGCTGGAGGGGGCATCCAGACCCGCCTGGGCCTCATCGAGCACCAGCAGGCGGCGGGGCCTCACCACGCAGAAGGCGAGCTGCACCCGCTTCCACTGGCCGCCGGAGAGCTCGCTGATCAAGCGGGCGCTCAGGGCACTGCACTGGGTGCGCTCCAGGGCCCGCTCGATCGCCTGGCGGCGCCCGGCAGCGCCACTCCAGGGCCAGCGCGGGCCGGCCGGATCAAACCCGAAGCCCACAAAGTCCCGCACCGTGAGGGGAAACCTTCCCTCCACCGCCAGGCTCTGGGGGAGATAGGCCACCTGGGTGCGCACGGAGCGGGGCCAGCGCCCCTGGGGGCTGAGGGGCTGGCCCAGGAGCCTCACATCGCCGGCCTGACGGGGCAGCAACCCCAGCACGGCCGCCACCACTGTGCTCTTGCCGGCGCCGTTGGGGCCCACCAGGGCCGTGTCGCTCTCCGCGGGCAACGCAAAGCTCACGTCATCCACCACGGGCACGCCGTCGCGCAGCACCCGCAGCCCCCTCACCTGCAGCACCAGCTCAGCCATGGGCCGCCCAGGCGTGAGCCATCGCTGGAGCCATCACTGGAGGAACCAAGCAGCAAGCACAAGAGCATTCACAACCGTCAGTCATCCCGGCGACCAGAGCCCGTGAGAACGATTCTCATGGAGCCTAGGCGCTCGGTGCCGCTGCCATCGAGTGCCTACGCCACCGGCCACAGCCACCAGCGCCCCTGATCGCCCCCAGCCAGGAGGTGCTGGCCATCGGGCCGCCAGGCCAGGGCATTGAAGCCCTGGCCATCCCCCTCCAGCGACTGACGCAGGGCGCCGTTGCCATCCCAGAGCGCCACCGTGCCATCGCCGGAGGCCGTGGCCAGAAGCGGGCGGCCGGGGGCGAAGGCCAGAGCATTCACCCGGGCTCCATGCCAGAGCAGGGGTTGCGGTCGCCAGCCGCGGGAGCCGGTGTCGTGCTGGCTCCAGAGCACCACGGTGTCGCCCGACGCCACAGCCAGGGGCGGCGCCAGCGAGCCCAGCTGATCACTCCAGGCGAGCAGGCGCACCTTGGCCGGAAAGCCACTGAACTGCCAGGGGGTGCCCTGGCCAAGCTCCGGCCACAGCAGCAGCGAGCGGTCCATCTGGCCAGCAGCCAGCAGCCCAGCCCGGGGCGAGAAGGCCAGCCCCAGCCCTGCCGAAGCGGTGGCCAGACGAAACGGCGGCGGGGCTGGGGAGGCCAGGGGCTGCCACAGGGCCAGCTCGCCGTTGCAGCTGGCGGCCATCAGCGCGCCATCGGCGCTCCAGGCCAGGGCCTGCACCGTGCCGGGAAGATCGAGCACCTGGGGGCACCACTGGCGGCTGGCCCCATCCCAGAGCCGCACCTCACGGCCCGCCGCCACCGCCAGCAGCAGGCCCAAAGGCCGCCACGCCGCCGCATCCAGCCAGCCGGCGCCGAGGGCGAGGGGCTCAAGGGCCAGGGGCCGCACACCGCTGCCGCCCAGTTCCCAGAGCAGCAGCTCGCCGGCCTGTCCCACAGCCATCAGGAACTGGCCGTCGCTGCTGAAGCCGATGGCATCGAGGCTCTGGTCGCGGTCGCCGCGCAGGAGTTCCTCGCAACCCGCCCGGAAATCCAGCAGCAGCAGCTCACCGCCACCACTGGCGATGGCCACCAACTCCCCATCCGGGCTCCAGGCCAGCGCCGTGATCGGCTGCTGCAGCGCCCCACTGAGCTGCTCGTTCACCAGCACCGGCTCAGCTGCCATACCCGCTCAGGCCCCACAGGCGGCGAAGCCCGCCCGCAGGCCAGCGGCATCGAGATCGCGGCCGATGATCACGAATTCGGTGCGCCGCCGCTCGCCTGGTTTCCAGGGGCGATCGAAGTCACCGTCGAGCAGCATGTGCACCGACTGGAACACGTAGCGGCAGTCTTCACCGGCCAGCTGGATGATCCCTTTCATCCGGAACAGGTCGGGGCCGCGCTGCGCCACCAACTCGGAGAGCCAGCTGCCGAGCTTGTCAAGATCCATGGGCCGCTCCTCCACCAGCGCCAGTGAGCCCACCGTTGCGTCGTGCTCATGGTCGTGGTCGTCGACCAGGAAGCCGGGGTCCAGGCTCAGGGCCCGCTCCAGTTCGAAGGCCTCCACCCCGAGAATCTGCTGCATCGGCACATCGGCGTTGGTGCTGGTGAGCAGCCGCGCCATCGGGTTGATCGCCCGCACCCGCTGCTCGATCGCCGCCCGCTCGGCCTCGTCCACGAGATCGGCCTTGTTCAGCAGCAGCACATCGGCAAAGGCCAGCTGCTCCTGCACCTCGTCGGCCTGCCAGTGCTGCAGCACGTGGCGCAGATCCACCAGGGTCACCACTGCATCGAGCCGCAACTCATCGCGCAGGTCGTCGTCGACGAAGAAGGTCTGGATCACGGGGGCGGGATCCGCCAGACCGGTGGTTTCAATCACGAGGTGGTCGAAGCGATCACGGCGCTTCATGAGATTGCCGATGATGCGGATCAGATCGCCACGAACGGTGCAACAGATGCAGCCGTTATTCATTTCGAAGATCTCCTCATCGGCATCAATCACCAGCTGATTGTCGATACCCACCTCGCCGAATTCATTCACGATCACCGCCACCTTGAGGCCGTGCTCATGGGTGAGGATGCGGTTGAGCAGCGTGGTTTTGCCGGCGCCGAGGTAGCCGGTGAGCACGGTCACCGGCAGGCGCTCGCCGGCGGGGACGGCGGTGGAGAAGGCCATGCCGGGTCTGGAATGAGGATCGTTCCCGTTCTAGCCGGAATAGCGCAGGGGGGAGGGGCCCTCCAGCCCGCAGATCTTCAGGGCGAACGCCGCCGTGCCAGCAGGCCGTGCCGGGGGGCCAGCACCATCACCAGCAGAAACTGCAGCGTCTGCACCACCACGATGCAGCCGGCCGTGGAGGCATCGAACCAGTAGCTGGCATAGATCCCCAGCACCGTGGCACTCACCGCCGAAAGCACGGCCAGCCAGGTCATGCGATCGAAGCGGTCGCTGAGCAGATAGGCCGTGGCCCCAGGCGTCACCAGCATCGCCACCACCAGGATGATGCCCACGGTCTGCAGGCCGGCCACGGCGGTGAGGCTCACCAGCGTGAGCAGCAGGTAGTGCAGCACCCCGGTGTTCAGCCCGATGGTGCGGGCGTGGGTGGGATCGAAGCAGAACAGCAGCAGATCGCGGCGCAGCAGCAGCAGCACCAGCAAGCACACCGCACTGATCACCAGGGTCTGCACCAGGTCGGCGTCGGTGATGCCCAGCAGGTTGCCGAACAGGATGTGGGTGAGGTCAACGCTGCTGCGAATCTTGGAGATCAGCACCAGCCCCAGGGCGAAGAAGCCGGTGAACACCAGCCCGATCACCGTGTCCTCCTTGACACGGGTGTGCTGCTTGATGGTGCCGATCACCCCCACCGAGCCCACGCCGAACACGAACGCGCCCAGGGCGAAGGGCAGGCCCAGGGCGTAGGCGATCACCACGCCGGGCAGCACGGCATGGGACACCGCATCGCCCATCAGGGCCCAGCCCTTGAGGGTCATGAAGCAGGAGAGCACCGCGCACACCACCGCCACCACCACGCCGATGGCCAGGGCCCGCTGCATGAACACCATCTCCATCGGCTGCAGCAGCGGTGCCAGCAGGAGGTCCATCAGAGGTTGGGGGCCGCAGGGGCTGGGGTGGTGAAGGTGCGCAGCAGGTTGGCCTGGGTGAACACCTCCGAGGTGTCGCCGTAGGCCAGCACGGTGCGGTTGATCAGCACCACCCGGTCGCAGAAGCTGGGAATCGACTCCAGATCGTGGGTGGCCAGCAGCACGGTGGCGCCCTGGTCGCGCAACTCGATCAGCAGGTCGATGATCAGCCGCTCGGTGCTGATGTCCACGCCGCTGAGGGGCTCATCGAGCAGCAGCACCCGGGCTCCCTGGGCCAGGGCCCGGGCCAGGAAGGCCCGCTTGCGCTGGCCGCCGGAGAGGGCACCGATCTGGCGCTGCCGCAGGGGCCAGAGGTCAACGCGCTCGAGGGCGCGCCGCACCTGGCGCCGGTCATCGGCCGAGGGCCAGCGCAGCAGCCCCATGGCGCCGTAGCGGCCCATCATCACCACATCCCACACGCGGATCGGGAAGTCCCAGTCCACCTGCTCGCTCTGGGGCACGTAGGCCACCAGCTGGCGGCGCTGGGCCTGGCGCAGGCCGCTGCCGGCGATGCGAATGCTGCCGCTGCTGGGCTTGAGGAAGCCCATCAACGCCTTGAACAGGGTGGACTTGCCGGCCCCGTTCATGCCCACCAGGGCGCAGATGCTGCCGGAGCTCAGCTCCAGGCTCACATCCACCACCGCCGGCCGGCCGTTGTAACCCACCGTGAGGTTGTCCACGGCGATGCCAGGCACCCTGCCTGCGGCGGCGGGCACGTGATCCAGGTGGCGCTCAGCCCTGGCCATCGGCACGGAGACCCTGCACCAGGGTGTCGGCGTTGTGGCGGAGCATGTCGAGATAGGTGGGCGCCGGACCATCGGGCTCCGACAGAGAATCCACGTAGAACACCCCGCCGAAGCGGGCGCCGGTCTCCTCGGCCACCCGCCGCTGGGACCTGTCGTCCACCGTGCTCTCACAGAACACCGCCGGCACCTGCCGCTGCCGCACCGTGCGGATCACCCGTTCCATGCGCTGGGGAGTGACCTCCGACTCCGCGTTCACCGGCCAGAGGTAGGCCTCCTCCAGGTCGTAGTCGGCCGCCATGTAGCTGAGGGCACCCTCACAGCTCACCAGCAGCCTGCGTTCGGGAGGCAGCACCGCCAGCTGCTCACGCAGCTCCCCATCCAGGGCCTCCAGCTGGGCGTTGTAGTCGGCTGCACAGCCGCGGTAGGTGTCGGCGTTGGCGGGATCGAGGCGGATGAAGGCCTCGCGGATGTTGGCCACATAGGTGCGCGCCTGCAGCGGTGACATCCAGGCATGGGGGTTGGGCTTGCCGGCGCCGGCGTCCGAGCTGATCGGGATCAGCGTCACACCCTCGCTCACCACGGCCCGCTCGGCGGCGGTGGCGCTGGCCAGGAAGCGCTGCGCCCAGAGCTCCAGATTGAGGCCATTGATCAGCACCAGCTGGGCGTCCTGGGCGCGGCGCAGATCGCTGGGGGTGGGCTCATAGCTGTGGATCTCGGCGCCCGGCCGGGTGATCGACTCAACCCGCAACTGGCCGCAGGCCACCTCGGACGCCATGTCGGCCAGCACGGTGAAGCTGGTGAGCACCAGGGGACGGTCCTTGCCGTCGGTGCCGCCGTCAGCGCGGTCTGGCCCGGCCCCGGGAGCGCCGCAGCCTGTGAGCAGCAGGGCCAACAACGCCCCAGCCCAGCGGGTGGCGGCGAGCCCATGGCGGGGCCTTCGCGGCGCCGGCCGCTGGCGGCCACACGGGTGGGAAAGCTGGAAGGGCAAGGGGTCGCGTGGGGCTGTGAGCCGGGGCCGGGAGTGGGCCGGAGGCGTCTGCGACGACGCTAGACACCCGACCCAACCCCCGGCACCAGCCGGGCTCAGCCCGCGAAGGCCTGGCGCAGCTCCTCCACGTTGCCGCGCATCACCCGCAGGTAGGTGGATGGATCGCGGGCGTCCTCCTCCGAGCCGGTTTCCAGGGGATCAAACACGCTCACGCGCACCCCCAGATCCCTGGCCAGGGCATTGAACGACCGGTTGCCCTCCTGGGGTTCGCTGAGCAGGGCCCGCAGGTCGCTGCGCTCCACGATCTCGCTCACCCGGCGCAGGTCGGCGGGGGTGGGATTCATCGCGGGCACATCCACCACAAACTCCGCCTTGAGGTTGTAACGCTCGGCGAAGTAGGGGGCGAAATCGTGGAAGGCCACGAAGGTTTTGCCGCTGAACGGGGCCAGCTCGGCGGCGATGACCTCATCCAGAGCCCGCAGCTCGGCGATGTAGGCCTCGGCGTTGCGGCGGTAGCCATCGGCGCAGCTGGGGTCGGCAGCCACGAGGCCATCACGGATGCTCTCCACCTGCTGCACGGCCCGCTGGGGATCCAGCCAGATGTGGGGGTTCACCGCCCCGTGGCTGTGGCCATGGCTGTGGCCCTGGCTGTGGCCGTGGTCGTCGCTCTCGATGGTGGCCACGCCGCGGCTGCTGTCGATCACCGTGAGCTCGGGGTTCTCCGCCGACTCCACCAGCTTGTCGAGGAAGTCCTCCACCTCCAGACCGTTCTTCACCAGCACCTGGGCCTCGCGCAGGGCCACCAGATCGCCGGGGCGCGACTGGAAATCGTGGGGACCGGTGCTGGGGGGGATCAGGGCGCTCACCTCGGCGCAGCCTGCGGCCACCGCCCGGGTGAACAGGGTGATCGGCAGGAAGGTGGTGACCACCTTGAGATCACCGCTGGCCTCGCCGTTCTGGCCTCCATCAGCGCCGGGGCCGGTGGCAGGGGCGCAGGAGGCGAGCAGCAGGCCCAGGGCCGAGGCGGCCACCAGCAGCAGCCGCGGGGCACCCCCCAGCAGGGAGCGGAAGGGAGAGGGCATGGAACAGGGGCACGGGCGTGGGCACCACCTTAAATGAGAATGATTCCCAGATTGAGCCCGCTTCATGGGTTGTGAGCTGACCGCCGGCGGGGCGGCCATCGTGGTGGTGGGCGCCGGGCCCCAGGCCCTCTGCCTCTGCGCCCAGCTGCTGCGCAAACGGCCCCGCTGGCGGCGCCACCTGCGGGTGATCGATCCGGCCGGCGCCTGGCTCAGCCGCTGGCGCCGGCAGATGCACCGCCTTGAGGTGCCGATGCTGCGCTCGCCGGCCCCCCACCATCCCCATCCCAACCCCAACGCCCTGCGCGACTACGCCCACGGACGGGGGCGCGGCCACCAGCTGCACGGCCCCTTCGGCCAGCCCCACACCGGCCTGTTCAGCGATTTCTGCCAGCAGCTGATCGACAGCGAGAACCTGGCCGCCCTGGTGCGTCCCGGGCAGGTGCGGGAGCTGCGGCTGGCTCCCTGCCGCAGCGGCCCCCTGGAGCTCAGCCTGGCCAGCGGTGAGCGGCTGCAGGCCCGCCAGCTGGTGCTGGCCTGCGGGCCGGGAGAGCCCCGCTGGCCGGCCTGGGCCCTGGATCTGCCGCCGCTGCATCCGCCAGCAGCGCTGCAGCACAGCCGCACACTCAACCTGCCCGCCCTGGGGCGGCTGGATGGGCAGCGCGTGCTGGTGGTGGGAGGCGGCCTCACCAGCGGCCATCTGGCCCTCGGCGCCCTGGAGCGGGGAGCAACGGTGGAGCTGCTCTGCCGCCGCCGGCTGCGGGCGCAGCCCTTCGACAGCGACCCGGGCTGGCTGGGCCCGAAGCGGCTCAAGGCCTTCGCAGCCGAACCCAGCTGGCAGCGGCGCCGGCAGCTGGTGCGGCAGGCCCGCGGCGGCGGCTCCCTCACCCCCGAGGTGCGCCACCGGCTGGAGCAGGCCCGCCGCGGCGGCCGGCTGCGGCTGCACGAACAGATCGAGGTGCGGCAGCTGCACTGGGGCGGCAGCCACTGGCAGGTGGCCTGCAGCGATGGCAGCGCCCTGACGGTGGAGCGCATCTGGCTGGCCACCGGCCATCAGCAGGGCGTCAGCCACCAGCCCCTGCTGCGGCAGCTCCAACGGCAGCGGCCCCTGGAGCTGGTGGACGACTGGCCCGTGCTCAGCCCCGAGCTGGGCTGGGGCGGAGCGGGTGTGTTCGTGATGGGGGGCCTCAGCGCCCTGCAGCTGGGCCCGGCCGCGGCCACCATCCACGGCGGCCGGGAGGGGGCGCGGCGGATCACGGCCGGCCTGCTGCACCGCTGCCCCCCGGCATCGGCCACCGTCCTGGGGAGCGGTGCAGAATCGCTGCGCGCAGCCCCGGAGCGATGACCAGCGCCGTTCTGACGCGCCTCAACACGGCCTGGGCCCTGTTCCAGGGCCTGCTGCTGGAGGCCCTGCCGTTCCTGCTGATCGGCGTGCTGATCGCCTCGCTGGCCCGCTGGTTCAGCCCCGGGGGCGCCTGGCTGCGCCGTCTGCCCGACCACCCGGTGGCCGGGCCGCTCACCGGCGCGGCCCTCGGATTCGCCCTGCCCGCCTGCGAGTGCGGCAATGTGCCGGTGGCCCGGCGGCTGCTGGTGGGGGGAGCGCCGGTGGGCACCGCTCTCGGCTTCCTGTTCGCGGCGCCGGTGCTCAACCCGATCGTGATCGCCAGCACCTGGGCGGCGTTCCCCGATCAACCCTGGCTGCTGCTGGCGCGGCCGGCGGGGGCGGTGCTGGTGGCCCTGGGTCTGGCCCTGCTGCTGCGCCTCCTGCCCGAGGCCACCCTGCTGCGCACGGATCTCCTGGAGGAGCGCCGTCTCAACCAGCCCCTGGCCAGCGTCAGCCTGCTGGAGCGCCGCACCGGTGTGATCGGCCTGCCCGAGGACGCACCCCCCAACCTGCCCAGCCAGCTGCCGTCCAGCTGGCAGGAGGTGCTGCGCCACGGCAGTCGCGAGTTCCTCAACCTGGCCCTGCTGCTGGTGGCCGGCTGCGCCGTGGCCGCCCTGGTGCAGGCGACGCTGCCGCGCCAGTGGCTGCTGGCGGTGGGCGGCGCCCCCACGCTCTCGATCGTGGCCCTGATGGCCCTCAGCCTGGTGCTTTCGGTGTGCTCGAGCGTGGACGCCTTCCTGGCCCTCGGCTTCGCCGCCCAGGTCACCCCCGGCGCCCTGCTGGCCTTCCTGCTGCTGGGCCCGGTGATCGACATCAAGCTGGTGGGGCTGCTGAGCCTGCTGTTCCGCGGCAAGGGGCTGCTGCTCACGGCAGCCGGCTCCGGGGTGCTGGTGCTGCTGATCGGTCAGTGGGTGAACCTGTGGCGGCTCTGATCCGCGGCGTGGCCCTGGGCCTGTGGGCCGTGGTGCTGCTGCAGAGCAGCGTCGACGGACGGCTGGATCTGCTGCTGCGGGCCGCCTTCCACCCCCTGGTGAGCAGCGCCGGCGGCGTGCTGCTGATGCTGGCGGTGGTGCAGGTGCTGGTGGGAGTGCGGCAATGGGGCCAGGGCGCCGATCCCGCCAGCCGCCAGGAGCGCCGCCTGAGTATGGCCACGGCGCTGATCGCCGCGCTGCTCATCGCCCTGCCGGCCAATCCCTCCTTCGCCGATCTGGCCAGCCAGCGACCGGCGGACGACACCGGCAACGACACCCTCAGCTTCGTGCTGCCGCCGGCCCAGCGCAGCCTCACTGACTGGGTGCGGATGCTGCGCAGCCAGCCCGATCCCCAGCTGTTCGAGGGCGATCCGGTGCGCATCAGCGGCTTCGTGCTGCCTATGGCGGAGGGTCCGCCCCAGCTGGCCCGACTGCTCGTGCGCTGCTGCCTGGCGGACGCCACACCGGTGGGGCTGCCGGTGCGCTGGCCCGCAGGCGAGCCCCTGCCCCGGGCCGATCAGTGGCTGGCCATCGAGGGCCGCATGGCGATCCAGAACAAGCAGCTGGAGGTGGTGCCCGAGCGCAACCAGCCGATCCCCCGGCCGGCCCGCCCGCTGGAACCATGACCGGCATTCCCTCCCTTCCCCGGCCCTCCCGGCCCCTGCTGCTGGCCCTGGGGCTGCCGGCCCTGCTGGTGGTGGCCCAGCAGCAGCTGCTGGTGCGCCAGGCGCCACAGCTCGAAGAGCTGGGCAACGCCCCGGCCAGCTCCGGGCCGGCGGCCCTGCAGGCCCGCTTCAGCCGGCCGATGCAGGCCGCCAGCCTGCAGCAGGCCAGCCGCCTCACCCCTCCCCTGGCCCACAGCTGGCTGGGCAGCGGCAGCAACCTGCTGCTCAGCCTCGCCGAGGGCCAGCGCATCGAGGCCCCCCTGGAGCTGCAGCTGGCCGGGCGGGATGAACGGGGCCTGACCCTGCAGCCCAGCAGCTGGCACTGGGATCCCCGCCCGCGGGTGCTGGCGGTGGTGGGGGCGGCGGGCGGCGAGCAGCTGCAGCTGCGCGAGCACGACGGCAGCTGGCGGCCGATCAGTCCGGTGTGGCCGGAGATCCCCCATGTGCTGCCCCTCGGCGATGGCTCCGGGGTGGCGGCCGCCAGCCGCGAACCGGACGGCCAGCTGCGGCTGTGGCGCATTCCCCTGCGCCAGCGCAACCTGCGGCCGGCCGACGAGCCGACCCAGGCGGTGCGCGCCGAAGACCCCCAGCCCCTGCAGGCCGGGCCGGTGCTGTTCGCCCACCTGAGCAGCAACCGCCAGGGTGATCTGCTGGTGCAGAGCGGCCAGCTGGAGCCCGGCAGCAGCCAGGCCCGGCTGCAGCGGGGCGGGGGCTGGCGCTGGCGGCGGCTGCCCTGGAGCGCCAGCGGACCGATGCTGCTGCTGCCCGAGGGGGGCGCGGTGGTGGTGCCCGACACCGATGGCCTGCACCTGGAAACCCTGCCGCCCCAGGCGCCGCGCCGCCAGACCCTGCCGGGCAGCCGGGATCTGAGCAGCTTCTGCCCCCAGGCCGGGCGGGCCCTGCTGCAGCGCCACTGGCCCGACTTCCGCCGCTCGCTGGAGCTGCTGGAACCGGGACAGCCGCCGAAGCAGTTATGGCTGGGCGAACAGGCCCTGGTGGCCAGCGCCTGCAGCCGCAGCGGCGATCGGGTGTGGGCCCTGCTGATGGAGGGCAGCGTGGAGCCACGCCTCACCCTGCTGGCCCTGAACCGGCAGGGCGTCGAGCTGGGGCGGCGCCTCCTGAGCGGCTGGGAACTGGAGCCCGGCAGCGGACTGCACTGGGACGCCACCGGCGATCAGCTGCTCACCACCCTGCGGCCCAGGGCCCGCGGTGATGCCGCCCCACCACCGGCCCGGGCGGTGCTGATCGACGCCACCAGCCTGGAGCTGCGGCCCCTGCAGGCGCCGGTGAAGCGGGCCCAGTGGCTGGTGGCCGGTTAGAACGGCCTCACCGAACGGCCCGCCGATCCTCCCTGGCCACCGTGGCTACCACTCTCAGCTCCCGTCAGGAACAACTGCTGGAGGCCCTGCGCCGCGCCGGACGCGAGCTCTCGGGCCAGGATCTTCACGCCTGCCTGCGGGCCAGCGCCACCCCCATGGGACTGGCCACCGTGTATCGCCATCTGCGCCAGCTGCAGCAGTGGGGCCGGGTGCGCTGCCGCCATCTGCCCAGCGGCGAGGCCCTGTTCGCCCCCACCGAGCGCGACGAACACCACCTCACCTGTGTGGACTGCGGCCAGACCCACCGGCTCGACCGCTGTCCGGTGCATGCCCTGGAGCTCAACGACGAGGAACTGCGGGGCTACCTGCCCCTGTTCCACACCCTGGAGTTCTACGGCCTCTGCCCCGACTGCCAGCGCCGCCAGCGGCGGAGTGAGACTGAGGTGGGCGAGGTGGCCGGCCAGGCCACCCCGTCGCCGTCTGTCTAACGTCTGAGAACCGTTCTCGCCGCCGCCATGGGGTCCAGCACCACCGCCACACCTGCCCTGCAGGACACGCTCGAGGCCGAGTCCAGGCCTCTGCCTGTGACCATCCTCACCGGCTTTCTGGGGGCCGGCAAAACGACCCTGCTCAACCACATCCTCAGCAACCAGGAGGGCCTCAAGACCGCCGTGCTGGTGAACGAGTTCGGCGAGATCGGCATCGACAACGACCTGGTGGTGGCCACCGCCGACGACATGGTGGAGCTGAGCAACGGCTGCATCTGCTGCTCGATCAACGGCGAGCTGCTGGAGGCCGTGTATCGGATCCTGGAGCGCCCCAACCCGGTGGACTACCTGGTGGTGGAGACCACCGGCCTGGCCGATCCCCTGCCGGTGGCCATGACCTTCCTGGGCAGCGACCTGCGCGATGCCACCCGCCTCGATTCGATCATCACCCTGGTGGATGCCGAGAACTTCAGCGACGAGCTGCTGGAGGGGGAGGTGGCCCGGGCCCAGATCGTGTACGGCGACATGATCCTGCTCAACAAGTGCGACCTGGTGGCCGAGGAGCGGCTCAAAGCCCTCGAGAGCCGCCTGCGCCAGATCAAGACCGACGCCCGCATCCTGCGCTCGGTGAAGGGCGCCGTGCCCCTGCCGCTGCTGCTCAGCGTGGGGCTGTTCGAGAGCGACCGGGTGGTGGCCGACTCCATCGAGAACGATCCTGCCCTCGACCACAGCGCCTGCGACCACGACCACGGCCACTGCGAGCACGAGCACGAGCACAGCCATCACGATCACGCCCACAGCCACGCCCACCACGACCACAGCCACGACGCCCATCCCGATCACGCCGCCATCGAGGGCTACACCTCGCTCTCCTTCGCCGCCGATGGCCCCTTCGCCCTGCGCAAGTTCCAGCACTTCCTCGACAACCAGCTCCCCGAGAGCGTGTTCCGGGCCAAGGGCATCCTCTGGTTCAACGAGAGCGCGCGCCGGCACGTGTTCCACCTGGCCGGCAAGCGCTTCTCGATCGACGATTCCGACTGGCCCAGCGACCAGCGCAAGAACAACGTGGTGCTGATCGGCCGCGACCTCGATCACGCCAAACTGCGCAGCCAGCTCCAGGCCTGCGTGGCCAGGGACGCCGGCAAGGGATTCGCCTGAAACGGCCCGGAAACGCAAGCAGCCCGCAGCCAAACCGGGCTCCTGCATCAATAATGGCGCCAAGGGTTTCCCGGATTCAGCCCGGGAAGGCAACGAGGAAAGTCCGGTGCCGGGAGTCCATCCCCACTCCGGCGCTGTCCCGCAGCTGTGATGGCGCCCCGGCCGCTCCGGCCCGCGCCTGAGCCAGAACGCTCACCCCCGCCTCACCTCCATTCCTTCCGGCGCGGACCGGCCTCTCCATGCGTTTCTCCACCCTGCGTCCCCTGCTCCTTCCGGTGACGGCAGGGCTGGGCCTGAGCCTGCTCTCCGGCCTGCCCGCCCAGGCCCACGGCATCGCCGATGCCGGCTTCAGCACCGGCTTCAGCCACCCGATCACCGGTCTCGACCACCTGCTGCTGCTGGTGGGCGTGGGTGGCGTGGCCGCCTTCATGGGCGGCTCCGTGCTGCTCTTTGCCCTGGTGGGAGCCGTGGCCGGAGCGGTGGTGGGCTCCCTGGGCGGCGATCTGCCCGGCGCCGAACTGCTTGCAGCCCTGGCGATCTCGGCCCTGGGGGTGGTGATCCTGGCCAGCCAGCGCAGCGGCCGCAGCCCGCGGCTGGGGCTCATCGGCACCCTGGTGGCCCTGGCCATCGCCGTCCACGCCCTGCTGCACGGCCAGGAGGCCAGCGGCGGCGCCAGCTGGTGGCTGGGGGCCGCCCTGGGCTCCACCCTGGCGGTGGCCGTGAGCTATGGGGTGCTGCGCCAGGCCCACATCCGCTGGACCGTTGTGGTGGCAGCCGTGCTCGCAGTGTCCGGCGTGGTGCTGGCGTTTGCGTAGAGGGTTTGCGTAGAGGAACAGCCAGGGGCGAACGGCCAGCTTTGCTACACCACAGCCGTGCCTTCTGGCTACGGTGAGTCGAGTTACAACTGTTCCATGGCCGAACTGCTTCTGCTCTCGGGCGTGATCGCCCTGTTCGGCCTGGCTTTCTGGCTCACCATCGACTCCGACGACGACAATGGCGGCGGTGGCCTGATGCAACCCGCGCTGGTGCCGGTGCGGGTTCAGCGTCACCGCTGAGCCCCTGGCTCATCCCTTGGCCCGAGGGTCGGAACGTCAACCTGTGCCATCGGCTACGGCCAGGTGATTCCCGCTGCCGCTTTGGCAACCAGCTTCCCCGATAGAACACTCCCACCGGCCGCCCCCTTCGATGGCGGGCCCACCGGTGAGCGTCGCCACAAGCTTCACGGGGAAGCCAACAGCGCCGGGCCCTGGCCTGGAGGTTGGTAGCAAATGTCACCCGATCTCAGCAGATCGGTCACATGGTGCTGGGCGAGCGATCCCTAGGGTCGCTGCAACCCCCGTTGGCGTGGTTTAAGGACGCTGCGATGCCGGCCTGCCGCCGGCGGCGCTGATCACCGTCGTTCCACCCTTCCCGTCACCGCACCATGCGTCAACGCCATCTGTTCAGTGCCGCGCTGCTCTCGGGCTCGCTGCTGCTGGCCGGCTGCCAGCAGGACAGCACCGGGGGAGACTCCCTCACCCTTTACTCCGGCCGCGGCGAACCCCTGGTGGCACCGCTGATCGAAGCCTTCGAGCGCGAAACCGGCATCACGGTGGATGTGCGCTACGGCGGTACCGCCGAACTGGCCAACCTGCTTCAGGAGGAGGGCGGCCAGAGCCCTGCGTGCGTGTTCTGGGCCCAGGACGTGGCCGCCCTCGGCACCACCAAGCCGCTTTTCAAGGTCCTGCCGGCCTCGATCACCGACAAGGTGGAACCGGTGTTCCGCGACCGGGACGGCAAGTGGATCGGCACCTCTGGCCGGGCCCGGCTGCTGATCTATTCCCCCGAGCGCCTGCAGGAGGGGGATCTGCCCTCCACCATGGCCGAACTCGCCGATCCGAAATTCAAGGGCCGACTGGCCGTGGCGCCCACCAACGGCTCGTTCGTGGCCCACGTGGCCGCCCTGCGGCTCAGCCAGGGCGATGCGGCCGCCGAGGCCTGGCTCCAGGGCATCGCCGCCAACGAGCCGGTGATCGTGCGCAACAACACGGCACAGCACCAGGCCATCGCCGATGGCGAAGCCGACCTGGCCTCCACCAACAACTACTACCTGGGCCGGTTCAAGGCCAGCGATCCCAACTTCCCCGTGGCCCAGACCCAGTTCGAGCCGGGCGACATCGGCAACCTGATGCTGGTGGCCGGTGCGGGCATCCTGGAGAGCTGCAACAACAAACCCGCAGCCCAGATGTTCATGGACTTTCTGGCCAGCCCCACGGCCCAGCAGTACTTCACGGGCAGCGTGTTCGAGTATCCGGTCACGGGTATCTCGATCGTGCCGGAGGGCACCGCCGGCGTGGACTACGCCACCGCCGCCGCCAATGCCCCCAAGGTTGATCTCAACGACCTCACGGATATGCAGGGCACCCTGGCCCTGATCAACAAGCACCTCAACTAGCGCTTGCTGATCGCAGCCCCGCCACAGCGTTCCGCGCGTCGACGCCCCAGCCTGCCGCTGGCCAGGCTGCTGTTCAGCGGCCTGGGGCTGGCGGTGGCCGGGCTGATGGTGCTGCCGCTGGTGTACCTGCTGCTGCGGGCCAGCGAGGCCGAGCCAGCCCAGGTGGCGGCGCTGCTGTGGCGCTGGCGCACCGTGGAGCTGTTGGCCAACACCGCTGCCCTCACCGTGGGCGTGCTCACGCTCAGCACCCTGATCGCCCTGCCGCTGGCCTGGCTGTTGAGCCGCACCAACCTGCACGGCCGCCGCTGGCTCAACCTGCTGGCGGTGCTGCCCCTGGCGGTGCCGGGCTACGTGATGGCCTACGCCCTGATCGGCCTGGCCGGCAACTACGGCTTTCTCAACCAGACCATCGGCGTCACCATCCCCAGGCCCCAGGGCTTGTGGGGCGCCACCCTGGCCCTGAGCCTCTATTGCTATCCCTACCTCTACCTCAACCTGCGGGCGGCCTTCGCCGGCCTCGAGGCCAGCCTGGAGGAAACGGCCCGGGCCCTGGGGGCCAGCCCCCGCCAGGTGTTCCGTCGGGTCACCCTGCCGCACCTGATGCCGGCTCTGATGGCCGGCTGGCTGGTGGTGGGGCTCTACGTGCTCGGCGACTTCGGCGCCGTGGCGCTGATGCGCTTCCGGGTGTTCTCCTACGTGATCTACCAGCAGTACGCCATCGCCTACGACCTCCTCTATTCGGCCTGGCTGTCGCTGATCCTGATCGCCATCGCCCTGCTGGTGGTGTGGGTCGAGAGCCGGCTGCGCCAGGGGCAGCACTACAGCGGCAGTGGCACCGGCAGTGGCCGGCCCCTGGCCCCGCTGCGGCTGCCGGCCTGGGGGCAGGTGCTGGGTCTGCTGTTCGCCATCGCCGTGGCCACCGCGGCCCTCGGCCTGCCCGTGGCCGTGCTCAGCTTCTGGATCAGCCGTGGCGTCTCCCAGGCCACCTGGCAGGGGTTGCTGGGCAGCTTTGGCCAGTCGCTGAGCGTGGCTGCCCCCGCAGCCCTGCTGGCCGGCCTGATGGCGATTCCGGTGGCCGTGCTGGCGGTGCGCTTCCCCGGGCGCCTGTCGCGCTGGGTGAACCGGTTGTCGTTCGTGGGCTATGCCGTGCCCGCCCTGGCCTTCGCCCTGGCCTTCGTGTTCTTCACGCTGCGCAGCGCCCCCTGGCTCTACCAGACCCACGGCCTGCTGGTGCTGGTGTATGCCCTGGCCTTCCTGGCGCTGGCCATCGGCCCGATCCGCAGCGCCCTGTATCAGGCCCGGCCGGCGATCGAGGAGGCAGCCCGCGCCCTCGGCCTCGGGCCCCTGGCCAGTTTCCGGCGAGCCACCCTGCCGCTGATCCAGCCGGGGCTGGTGGCGGCGGTGGTGCTGGTGTTCGTCACCGTGATGAAGGAGCTCCCCATCGCCTTCCTGCTGGCACCACCTGGATTCAGACCCCTGGCGATCCAGATGTTCTCGCGCACCTCGGAGGGAATGCTGGTGGAGGCGGCGCCCTACGCCGCGGCAATCATCGCCTTCTCGGCCCTGGCCGTGGGCGTGGTGCTGCGGCGCGATCGGGAGCGGCCGCAGACCACCGCGATGCCCGCAGCTCCGGCTCCATCCCTGTCGACATCCCCTCCGCCATGCCGATGAACGCTTCGTCCCACTCAATTCCACTCCTGGAGGTGCGGGGCCTCTGCCGCCAGTTCGCCAACGGCAGCCCCGCCGTGGACAGCGTGAGCTTCAGCCTGGAGCAGGGCGAACTGATGGCCCTGCTGGGCCCCTCCGGCTGCGGCAAGACCACCACCCTGCGGATGATCGCCGGCCTGGAAACGGTGGACGCCGGCTCGGTGTGGCAGCACGGCATCGAGATCACCGGCTGGCGACCGGAGCGGCGCGGCATCGGCCTGGTGTTTCAGGACTATGCCCTGTTCCCCCATCTCACCGTGGGCGAGAACGTGCGCTTCGGCCTGCACCGCTGGCCCCGCTCCAAGGCGGCGGCCCGCAGCGAAGACATGCTGGAGCTGGTGGGGCTCACGGCCCTGGCGCGCCGCTATCCCCATGAGCTCTCCGGCGGCCAGCAGCAGCGGGTGGCCCTGGCCCGCACCCTGGCACCGCAGCCGGAACTGGTGCTGCTCGATGAGCCCTTCTCCAACCTCGATGCCGCCATGCGCCTGGAGATGCGCCAGGAGGTTCGCCGGCTGCTGCAGCGGGCCGGGGCGGCGGCAATTCTGGTGACGCACGACCAGGAGGAGGCCATGGTGATGGCCGATCGCCTGGCGGTGATGGAGCGGGGTCGGCTACTGCAGTGCGGCACACCCGATGCCATCTACCGGCGGCCGGCCAGCGCCTTCGTGGCCAGTTTTCTGGGACGCTCCAACCTGCTGCGCGGCCAGGCCCACGGCTCAGCGGTGGACACGGCGCTGGGCTGCCTGGCCCTGGTGACTCCGGCCCAGGGTCCCACCACCATCGCCGTGCGCCCCGAACAGATCCGGCTGGTGGCCGATGCCCAGGCCGCGGCGACGGTGGAGATGCGCGAATTCCGCGGCCACGATCAGCTCTACCGCGTACGCGTGGGTGACATCGCCCTGACGGTGATCAGTACCAACACGGATGCGCTGCAGGAAGGCGAGCGGGTGCGGCTGGAGGTGAGCGAGCAGGTGGTGGCGCTGCCGGCATGAATGCGGGCTCCGCAGCGCTGGCCCTCACCTGCACCGCACTGGCCAGCCCAGCATGGGCCACACCAGTGGACGGGCTCGGGGACGTCCGTCCCACGGACTGGACCTACCAGGCGCTCGCCAACCTGATCGAGCGCTACGGCTGCGTGGCCGGCTACCCCGACGGCACCTTCAAAGGCCAGCGGGCCATGACCCGCTTCGAGGCCGCCGCTCTCCTCAACGCCTGCCTCGATCGCGTCACCGAGGTGACCGACGAGCTCAAGCGCCTGATGGCCGAGTTCGAGCGGGAACTCGCCATCCTCAAGGGCCGCGTCGATGGCCTCGAGGCCAAGGTGGGTGAGCTGGAGGCCAACCAGTTCTCCACCACCACCAAGCTGCGCGGTGAAGCCAGCTTCATCCTGGGCGGCTCCCCCGACTTCAAGAGCCCGCTGCGCAACTCCGACGGCACCCGCCCGGTCCGGCCGAACGAAACCACCGTCAACTACGACCTGCGGCTCGTCCTCGACACCAGCTTCACCGGCAAGGACCTGCTGCGCACCCGCCTGCGCTCCGGCAACTTCTCCAGACTGCCCTTCCGCGAAGGGATCTTCATCCTCGACAGGGCCTCGGGCAGCGACGACAGCGTGCGCGTCGATCGTCTCTTCTACGGATTTCCGGCCGGTGAGCACGTGCGCATCACCGTGGGTGGCCTTGTGCGCAACACCGACATGCTCTCCTTCTTCCCCTCGGTGTACAGGAGTGAAGTGCTCGACTTCTTTTCATTGGCGGGCGCCTCCGGCACCTACAACAAGGCCACCGGGGCTGGCGTCGGCTTCAGCTGGCGACAGCATCCGAAACCGAGCACCGCCACATTCACCGTGGATGCCAGCGTGGTGGCGAACAACGGCTTCGCCGACGCCAGCGTTGGTGTGCTCAACCGCCAGAGTGGCCTCAACGCCCTCAGCCAGTTGGGCTACCACGGCAGCAACTGGGGCCTGGCCCTGAGCTATCGCTATGGCTCCCAGAATTCCAGGCTTGCAGATGCCAACTTCAACGCCACTGTGCCCGCTGGCGCTTACAGCAACAGCCTGGCCGTCGCTGGGACCTGGAGCCCGATGGACACCAGTTGGATCCCCTCGATCAGCCTCGGCTATGGCTACAACTGGACCATCTCCTCAGTGGGCGATTCCCAGTCGTGGATGGCCGGCCTGCAGTGGAACGATCTGATCTGGCCTGGAACCACCGCCGGCATCGCCGTGGGACAGCCACCGTTCACTGGCAGCGCAGACAACGGGGTGCTCTACGAACTCTTCGTTCGCATTCACCTGAGCGACCACATCACCATCACCCCGGGCCTCTTCTACGGTCGTGATGTGGCCACCAACAGCGGCAATGACGCCTGGGGTGGAGTACTGCAGACCACCTTTCGCTTCTGAACAGCGCGGCAAAGGCTGGAGCCCGGCAGACGCACCCGGATCGGAACGTGTCGGTGCAACATTGATCACACGGGATCGTGACAGACCTGGAAGTTCGCCATAGCCGAGGCAGCTAAAAGAGTGGCGGTCGCTGCTTCCCGAAGGGGTAAGTCACGATCTGTCGTTGTGAGGATTTCCATGGCTTCAAGCCAATCCCTGGCCCTGGCGCTGATCAGCGCCGGCCTGTTCACCCCGTGCCTGGCCAGTGCCGCTGATCTGGGCGGCCGCGATCTGGCGCTCGAAGAGCTGAGTCGCTACGGCGATTCGGGCTCACTGGATCAGGTCACCAGCATCTCCCAGTTCCCCGACGTGCGCCCCACGGACTGGGCCTACCAGGCGCTCGCCAACCTGATCGAGCGCTACGGCTGCGTGGCCGGCTACCCCGACGGCACCTTCAAGGGCCAGCGGGCCATGACCCGCTTCGAGGCCGCCGCCCTGCTCAATGCCTGCCTCGATCGCGTCACCGAGGTGACCGACGAGCTCAAGCGCCTGATGGCCGAGTTCGAGCGGGAACTCGCCATCCTCAAGGGCCGCGTCGATGGCCTCGAGGCCAAGGTGGGGGAGCTGGAGGCCAACCAGTTCTCCACCACCACCAAGCTGCGCGGTGAGGCCAGCTTCATCCTGGCTGGCTCCCCCGACTTCGACAGCCCGCTGCGCGCCTCCGACGGCAGCCGCCCGGCCCGCCCGAACGAGACCACGTTCAACTACGACCTGCGGCTCGTCCTCGACACCAGCTTCACGGGCAAGGACCTGCTGCGCACCCGCCTGCGCTCCGGCAACTTCAGCTCCCTGCCCTTCCGCAGCGGGATCTTCACCCTCGACAAGGCCACCGGCACCGACGACAGCGTCGAGATCGATCGCCTCTTCTACCGCTTCCCGGTGGGCGAGAGCTTCAACGTCACGGTGGGTCCCCTGGCCCGCAACACCGAGATGCTCTCCTTCATCCCCAGCGCCTACAAGTCAGACATCCTCGATTTCTTTGGCCTCGCCGGAGCCTCCGGCACCTACAACAAAGCGACCGGTGCCGGCGTGGGCCTGAGCTGGCGCCAGCAGGTGGAGAAGGGCAATCCCTACGTCACGTTCGACACCAACTACGTGGCCAACAATGGCTTCGCCGATTCCAGCGTCGGCGCCTTCAGCTCCGACAGCGGCATCAACGCCCTCACACAGCTGGGCTACCGGGGCCGCAACTGGGGTGTGGCCCTGGGCTACCGCTACGGCACCGAGAACTCCAGCCTGCGAAATGCCAACTTCAGCAGCCGGGTGCCGGATGGGGGCAACAACAATAGCCTCTCGCTCGCTGGCTACTGGAGCCCGATCGAGAGCACCTGGATCCCCTCGATCAGCCTGGGCTACGGCTACAACTGGGCCAGCGGCGGACTGGATGATTCCCAGTCCTGGATGGCCGGTCTGCAGTGGAGCGATGTGGGCTGGGCCGGCAATGCCGCTGGCTTCGCCTTGGGCCAGCCTCCCTTCACCGGCGGCGAGAACAACTCCATGCTCTACGAGCTGTTCTACCGCTTCCGGGTGACCGACAACATCACCATCACCCCGGCCGTGTTCTACGGCAGCGACGTGGCTAGCAACAGCGGCAACGACGCCTGGGGCGGCGTGATCCAGACCACGTTCCGGTTCTGATCCAGAGCCGCAAAGCACCTCTTCCCCTCTCCTCACTCCCCCTCATGACCAGGGGGCGATTCGTCTCGGCCCCTGGCGTTCATTCCCCCACAATCATGATCAAGTTCCTCTTCAACGCCAGGCCATTCCGCCTTGGCCTGGCTGCCGTGAGCAGTCTGAGTTTGCTGGGTGCCATCACCGCCACGGCCCAAGCCCAGAGTCGCAACAAGGTTGTGAATGTCTATTCCGGCCGCCACTACAACACCGACAAAGAACTCTACGCACAGTTCACCCGTCAAACGGGAATCAAGGTGAATCTCATTGAAGGAAAAGATGATGCGATGATCGAGCGCCTGCGCCGAGAGGGTGCCAACAGCCCCGCCGACGTGCTCGTGACAGTGGATGCCGCTCGCCTGATCAGAGCCCAGGAGCTGAATCTGTTCCGCCCGATCAACTCGGCCGCGCTCAAGAGAGACGTACCGGCTAATCTGCGCGACCCCAACGGCCACTGGTTCGCGCTCACCCGCCGGGCACGGCCGGTGATGGTCAATCCCGCGCAGGTGAATCCCAGTCTGATCCGTACCTACGGCGATCTCACCCGGGCGGAACTGAAGGGCAAGCTCTGCATGCGCGACCGCTCCAGCGTCTACAGCCAGTCCCTCACCGCCGATGTGCTGCAGCGTGCCGGCAAAGCCACCACCGAGCGCTGGCTGAAGGGCATGGTCGCCAACGTCAAGCAGCCCTTCTTCACCTCCGACACCACCATGGTGCGCGCGGTGGGCCAGGGCGATTGCGGCGCCACCGTGGCCAACACCTACTATCTCGCCCGCCTGCTCACCTCCGACAACGCCACCGACAAGGCGAATGCCCGCAAGGTGAAGGTGGTGTGGGTCGATCCCACCCACGTGAATGTCACCGGCGGTGGGGTGACCAGAACGTCCGGCAATCCGGAGGGGGCCCGCAGGCTGCTGGAGTTTCTCTCCTCCCCCACCGCGGGCGAAGGCTACGCCGGGGCGAACAACGAATACCCCGTGAAGGGATGGGGCAACAACCCCACGCTGCAGAGCTTTGGCACGTTCAAGGCCACTCCGGTGACGATCCAGCAGCTCGGTCAGCGCAACCGCGAAGCCGTGCAGCTGATGCAACAGGGTGGCTGGAAATAGGTCCAGGCGTCCCGCACAGTGGCGATGGAATCAACAGCGCTTGCCGCACCTCAACCCACAGGCGTGTCCCCGGCGGCCGGTCAGGGCCGCTCGGGGCTCATCCTCGCGGCCCTGGGCATCGGCCTTCTGGCCCTGCTTCCCCTGCTCGCCCTGTTCTGGGACGCGCTCTTCGCCGCGCAGACCAGCCCTCTGGGACTGGGGCTTGATGGGGCCGCCCAGATCCGCGGCACCCTGCTGCTGGTGGGCGGCGAGGGCGTGCTGGGGGCGCTGCTGGGCACGGGGATCGGCTGGCTCACCGCGGTGTGCCGCTTTCCCGGGAGGCGTCTGCTGCGCATCGCCCAGCTGGTGCCGATGGCGTTTCCGGCCTATCTGCTGGCCGCAAGCCTGATCGACTGGGGCAGCCACCGGGCCCTGCGCATCCACGGGCTCGGCTGGGCCATCGCGCTCCTCACCCTGGCCAACTACAGCTATGTGTTTCTGCTCACCACGGAGAGCTTCTCGGCGGGTGGTCGTCGCCTGGTGGAGGCCAGTCTCAGTCTCGGCCTGGGCCCCTGGACGAGCTTCTTCCGTGTGGCTCTGCCGGTGGCCCTGCCCGCCATCGGCGCCGGCGTGGCCCTCAGTGCCATGGAGGTGGTGAACGAGCTGGGGGCCGTGCGGCTGCTGGGCGTACCCAGCCTCTCGGCCGGGATTCTCGATCGCTGGCAGGTGGACGGTGACCCCCAGGGGGCGGCGCTGCTCTCGCTGGTGGCTCTCGCGATCGTGGGGGTGATGATCGCCCTGGAGCGGCAGCTGCGCGGACGCAGCCAGCGCTGGAACCTGGAAAGTGACAACGAGCGGCCCTTCAGCTGGCCCCTGCACGGCTGGCGTGCGGCCCTGGCGCAGCTGGTCACGGCTCTGCCGCCCCTGATGGCTGTGGCCATCCCGGCCCTCTGGATCAATGAAGGCTGGCCGGCATTGCGCGCCGAGCCTCTTGGCGAACTGGCGCGGCTCACCAGCCGCAGCCTCACCCTGGCCCTGGGCGCCACCGTGCTCACCTGCTGCGGTGCCCTGCTGCTGGCGATCATCCGCCGCTGGAGCCCCCAACCCCTGATCCGCCAGCTCAGCTTCGTCGCCGGCCTGGGGTATGCCGTGCCGGGAAGCGTGCTGGGGGTTGGGCTGCTGATCATCGGCGGGCCCCTGCTGATGAGTCCACTGCTGCTGCTGTTCTGGGGCTACAGCGACCGCTTCATGGCGGTGAGCAAGCAGGGCCTGGACGCCGCGCTGGAGCGGGTGCCTCCGACCATGGACGAGACTGCCAGCAGCCTCGGCCATTCCTGGCTGGCGGTTGTGCGGCTCATCCATGTGCCCCTGCTGCGGGGACCGCTGCTGATGGGCGGGTTGCTGGTGTTCGTGGATGTGGTGAAGGAACTCCCCCTCACCCTGGCGCTGCGTCCGTTCAACTTCGACACGCTGGCTGTGCGGGTGTTCCAGTACGCCAGCGACGAGCGGGTGGAGGCGGCCATGGCTCCGGCCCTGCTGATCATGGTGCTGGGCCTGGTCGCCTCGATCGCCCTGATCCCGAGCCTGGAGCGCCGCTCGGGCTCCTGAGCGGAACCTAGTCGCGGCCGCAGCGGCACTTGCCGCCCATCCAGTTCGAGCACTTCTTCTGCTTGCAGCTCTTTTTCTTGCCGGTGGTGAGCACCGGGCACTGGCGGGCGCCGGGGCAGAGGTTGGCGAGGTCGGGACTGGCGGTGCCGAGGGGCTGGGCCATGGAGATCAGCTGGCGGGCTGGCCTGAGGGAGATGGGCAGAACCTAGGAGGAATCACAGCGCTTTTGCAAGCGATTCTCAATTGCGTGTGTCCGATGCGACCCGCCTGTGTAACGAGTTCTGCGCAGGAGGCACAACTTTGCGTGGATCCATGGACGCTCTGAGGGGGGCATTGTCATGATCGGATCGTCACTCCATCCAGTCGCCCGCGGCCGCACAGGCCCGCGCGCGGGGACCGTTCCCTGATGCCACGTCCTCTCTCATTGCTCTTGCCAGGCGCCTGCCTTGCCCTTGGCCTCGGCGCCGCCCTGTTCGCCTCGCCGGCTCAGGCCCAGAGTGAAGAGCTGTACACCCTCGAAACCACCTGCTCCCTGCGGGGGGGTGCCGCCCAGCCCTGCGTGGTCGAAGCCTTCGAAGAGGAGAACTTCACCACCTACCGCCACAGGATCGGCACGGTCACCGAAACCATCCGCATCGCCGACAACCCGGTGCGCATGGGCCGCCTCGATCCGGCCACCAGGAGCTGGTTGTACCTCAGCTCGGCCGCAGTGCAGTTCTCCACCAACACCATCTGCTTCAACGGCAGGGATCTGTGCGTGGTGAATCCCAACTACCTCAACAGCATCCGCGAGGAGAGACCGGAAGCCATGGATGGGCGCGACCTGGTGCGGGTGCTCTTCGCTGACAACGGCCGGGTGAAGCTCGCCTGCTACGACGAAGGCTGTGAGGAGCTGCAGTGATGAAGGCATTCCAGCAACGCCCGCTGCAGCCCCTCGCCCTGCTGCTTGCCGGATGCCTCTGCCTGCCGGGCCTTCCCGCAGGAGCAGCGTGGATGGCCGAGCTGCCGGATGCACCGGCCATGGAGCACGGGGCCGATGCCGAGTGGCTAGCCAAGAAGGGTGGCAAGGGCGGCGGGGGGAAAAAAGGAGGAGGCTCCCGCAAGACGTCGTCCAAGGGTTCCAGTGGATTCAAGAGCGCGGGGTCCGGGCTCAGCAAGGGCAACAAGCAACCCAAGGGGGGCTGGAGCAAAAAATCCGACAGCAAGAACAGTCCCTCGCTGAAGAGCCAGAGCAGCAAAGACAACAAGAACAAGCAGGTCCGTCGTGACGACCGGCTCGACAAGCGGGAGAAGCAGGCGGATCGGCGCGACGACCGGCTGGACCAGCGTGACAAGAACCTCGACAAGCGCGCCGACCGCATCGATGATCGCTGGGATCAGCGCTCCAAAAACATCGACAAGCGCTGGGACAATCGCAACGACCGCTGGGATGACCGCTGGGACCGCTATCCCGGCTGGGCCCGGCCCGGCTGGGGCTACGCACGACCCTGGAACTACGGCTGGTATGACAGCGGCTACAGGTCGTCCAACTGGGGCTGGTATGGAGCCAGTGCCGCTGCCTGGGGCCTCACCACCCTCACCACAGCGGCGATCATCAACTCCGCCGTGGACAACGCCGTGTCGAACCAGACCACCTACGTGGTGGTGCCCAACACCGACTACCGACTCCTGTACGGCACGGTGGAGCCGATCAACGATCAGTCGGTGCGGTTTGCGGTGGAGACAGGCAGCAGCGAAACCTATTTCGATGCTGACTGCAACCGAGGCACACTCAATGGGCGCAATCCCAGCAGTGCCAGCGAAGCCGAACTCCTGAACGCGGCCTGTCAGGTGGCTTACGGGGCCGTCTAAGGTTCGGGTCTTACAGCAGGATCCTTTCTCGCTGCAAGACCCAATCGCAACCTTGGCTCCAAAGGTCAGTGAAAAGGGTGGGACTGAACAGACAACTGAAGGACCGCAACACAGGGCAGAGATATCGCGACGGATCTCAATGAGGTTCTCAACTGTTTCCACCCTTGCACCCAATGACCTGCTCTAGAGGGCCTGCTTCCACCTGCGGGAGAGTTGCTTGGGCCTGTCTTGTCGCAGTCTCCAGCGCTGGCCCGGTGTTGGCAGCCGATGAGTCCCGATCACGCAACGTGTCGATGGGCCGCACAAGCCAGCACGTCTAAGTGAACCCTTGGATATCAAATGGATATCCAATACGCCCAGCCCACGGCCCCGCTGTGGCCTGGTCACAACCGACCGTGATCTGCGATCAGGGGCCTGAACAGGGCAGACCGATGCCGCCGGCACACCGCATGGATGCGCAATACGGAAAATATTTCGCTTGACGGTGATTCCTTGGCCGCGCCTTCGCTAGTGGCTGAGCACAGTTTTCCACCCTCGACATCCGCAACAAAAGGTGATAACACTCGCGACCATTCCACGACGGGCAACCACCTTGGCCGCAACCTTATCTGATCGGGCGCCCCGAACCGATCAAGTCGCCACCCGACAGGATTCGATCATGCAGCCTGTGTTCAGCAACCTCGCTGGGCTCGCCGCGGTCCTTGGACTGGTTCCGTGCCTGCTCGTCCCGGTCGCAGCCAGGGCCGAGTCCGCCCCTGAGTCATCCACGGACCAGTCGGCCACTGCCGATGCCGCTGCAGATGTCGATGGTGAAGGCGATGACGTTGGTGATGGCGAGGCTTTGTGGCGGGGCTCCCTCGAGCTCTACGGCTTCGCTCCGCTGAAAGCCACCGGAACCACCCGCATCCGGGGCTTCGAGGCGGACGTGGACCAGGACCTGGGCGACATCCTCGATGCCCTGGAGTGGGCCACCTACGTGCGAGGCAGCGTGGAGCGCGACCGCTGGGGACTGCTCACCGATCTCAGCTACGTGCGGCTAGGCGCCCAGGGGGCGCGCACCGGCCCGGGGGGCCGCCTCACGGGCAAGGCGGAAGTGACCGAGCGGCTGGGCACCTACGACCTGGCCGTGCGCTACCGCTTCGGCGAGCCGGAGACCGCGGTCGCGGAACCGGGCGCCTTCAGCCTGATCCCCTACGCCGGGGTGCGAGTGATCGATGCCTCTCTCGATGTGGATGTGGAGGTACTGGGTGCGGGGCCACTGGGGGTGGATGTCGAGCGGGAGGGAACCTTCGGGCGCACCTGGGCGCAGCCGCTGGTGGGCGTTCAGGGCCAGGTGTTTCTCTCGCCCCGTCTGCGCGCATTCGCGCGGGCCGACATCGGCGGCTTCAACCTCAGCGGCGATCAGGATCTCTCCGGCAACGCCCAGGTGGGTCTGGGCTACGCCGTCGGCGACAGCACCCACCTCAACCTCTCCTGGCGCTATCTGGGGTTGCGCTACCGGAACGATCGCAGCCCGAGCAGTGGCTTCCGCATCGATGAGAACGGCATCGAGCTGGGCATCAAATTCTTTTTCTGATGTCAGTTGATCGCGCGCTGTACCAGCCCTGAGCAGGAGCATCCGAACCATGGTCGATCAGCTCCAAGCCGTCCTGAAGCTGGCTGCATCCGAGATACCCCAGGAGCCAACAGCCCTGGAGACAGGAGTCCCCACCCCCGCTAGTTGTCCATGAATTGTCATCTGCACTGGCTGCTCGCTTTGGCGGCCCTGACGCTCACACCGGGCCCGGCGCTTGCCGAAGCGATCGGCGAGCCTGCCGCCGACGCAGCGACGCCGACGGAACAGTCCAGCCCTGAGGAGGGCAGCGAGGCGGAAACCGGATCTCTGGCGGCGTCATCCCAGAACCCGATCGCCGATCTCATCAGCGTTCCCTTTCAGAACAACACCACCTTCGGCCTGAACCGACCCGGCGGGTTCGATGTGTCGAACGGTGGCCTGGATGATGTCTTCAATTTTGATTCGGAACAACTCAGGAAGCTCCAGCGCAGCCTTGATCCCAAGAAGCTGCGCCAGCTGAGCAAGGATCTGCGCAACTACAACGACGAGACCCTCAACGTTCTCAACATCCAGCCCGTCATCCCGATCAAGCTCAGCGATGACCTGACCCTGGTGACCCGCACGATCGTGCCGGTGGTGAGCAAACCCACGGTTCGCCAGGGTCAGGTGTGGGGGCTGGGTGATATCAACCCCACCTTCTTCCTCGTGCCCAGCGGCAAGGGCCCCTGGACGATCGGCGTCGGGCCCACCTTCCTGCTGCCCACCGCCACTGATGAGGTGCTGGGCACGGGCAAATGGTCCGCCGGTCCCGCCGCCGTGGCCGTCTACACCCAAGGACCTTGGGTTGCGGGTGGGCTGGTGAGCCAGATCTGGTCGTTCGCCGGCGACGGCGAGCGTGGCTCGGTGAGTTCATTTCTGGTGCAGCCCTTCCTCAACTACAACCTTCCGGGTGGGTGGTATCTCACCAGCTCGCCGGTGATCACCGCCAACTGGGAGCGCCGGCGCGACCAGTGGACCGTGCCCCTCGGCGGTGGTCTGGGCCGTATCTTCACCCTCGGCGGCCAGCCGATGAGCGTGGCGGTGGAGGGCTACGGCAATGTGGTGAAACCTTCAGGCTTCGGGGACTTCACGGCACGCGTCACCTTCAAGTTGCTGTTTCCGTCCAAGCGATGAATGGTGCCTGAAAGTCTCGTCAAACGGCAGTACAGATCATCTCGGCTTCTTGCCGGAGGCGGGGCCATCGCAGATGACACACCACCGTGCCCTTAACGATCACGGAAGAATTCCGGTGGACGACAGTGTCGATGCGGCATGATGCAGGCACTGGGCAAGCAGGACTTGAATGCATGGCTGCCATGCCGTGGGCGTCTCATCGTCGGAAGTTCGCGCACTTGAGGCATAAAGGACTGCGGGTCATCTCACTCTGTCTGGGCCTCACCCTGTGCCTGGGGATGCTGCTCACCTCGCAGAAGCCGGTCGGTGCTGTCGATGGCGTCAGCGCCGCCCTGGCCAAGGATGCACGAGCGCAGGAGGTGGACCAAAAGCAGAGCTGCGCGGAGACGCCCAGTTTCGTCACCCTCGACGACCAAAAGGTGGTGGAGCTTCGGCGCGCACCGGCCGCCCAGAATCTCGATGCCTACGTGCGTCGTGCCGAGGGGCGGTTGCTGCAGCTGGCGAGGAACTACAGCATTCAGCCGTCCCAGCTGGTGGTGCAGGCGGATCCGCCCTTCTCCGTGGTCGGCATCCTTGAGCGGGACGGGCACCTCGCGCCCGAGATGGCCGTGGACGATCGCGCCGCGGCCTGTTTCGGTCTCACCCGTCAGAGCCTGGCAATCCGCTACCGCGACCAGCTGCGCACAGCCATCAACGACTACCGAAGCCGCCGCACCCTCAGCTCCTGGCTTAATGGAACGGCACTGGCGGCACTCGTTCTGGGCATCTACATCCTCTGGCTGCGCGGCCAGGTGATGCTCAACGAGCGCATGCGCCGGCGGATCGCCCAGCGGCCGCGGTTCATCCTCCAGCAACTCGGTCGGCTCGGCCTGAGCGGCTTCGTGGATGTCGATCAGGTGCGCGCCCTCACCCAGCTGCTGCGCCAGGTAATCCACTGGAGCGTGGTGATGCTGATCAGCTATCTGCTGATCCCGCTGCTGCTGGGTCTGTTCCCTCCCACCCAGAGCATCGCCGCCGGCCTCCGCGGTCAGATCAGGGATCTCGTGATCGGCTTCCTGAGCGGGGTGGTGCAGGCCATTCCCAACCTGCTCTCGATTCTGGTGATCCTGGTGATCACGCTCCTGGTGATCCGAGCCAGCAATGCCTGGTTCCAGGCGCTCGACCTCGGTCGCGTACGCATCCCCGGGTTCTATCAGGAATGGGCCCTGCCCACGGCGCGCCTGGCCACGATCCTGCTCACACTGATCGGGCTGGCGGCAGCCTTCCCCTACATCCCCGGCTCTGGCAGCCAAGTGTTCCAGGGCGCCGGCCTGGTCGTGGGCGTGCTGGCGGCCCTGGGCTCCAGCGCCATCGCCACCAACGTGATCAGCGGCCTGATGCTGATCTACACCCGGGCCTTCCGCGAGGGTGACCGGGTGGAGATCAACGGCGTGGTGGGGGTGGTGCAGGACCGGGCCCTGCTGGTGACGCGCCTGAAGACCTCGCGCAACGAACTGGTGAGCATTCCCAACGCCAGCGTGATCGGCGCGTCGGTGGTGAACTACAGCTTCTCGCGGCGCGAGATCCAGCAGCCGGTGGCCCTCATGACCACGATCACCATCGGCTACGACGTGCCCTGGCGGCAGGTGCACGCGCTCATGCTCGACGCCGCCCGCAGCGTGCCGGGCATCACCGATGAGATCGAACCCTTCGTGCTGCAGACGTCGCTCAACGACTTCCACATCAGCTACGAACTGAACGCCTTCGTGCGCGATCCCGCCCTCTACCCCCAGACGCTCTCGGAAGTGCTGGCTGCCCTCCAGGATCAGTTCGCCGCCGCCGACGTGGAGATCCTCTCCCCGGGCTACCACGCCATCCGCGACGGCAACCCCCGCACGGTGCCCCCAGCCCCGGACGGGGGTTCCCCTCCGCAGCAGCGTTGATCAGGTTGATCGGGCGGCAGTGAACTGGCGCCGCCACCGCAGGAAGGGGATGTGCACCACCACGGTGACGAGCAGGTAGACCAGGATCGCCAACTTCAGGCCCTCGATGCTGGGGCCGTAGATCCCGGCGAACAGCAGCGCCAGGCCGGGATTGCGCATCGAGGTCACCAGGGCCGCGGTGGTCTGGTCCTCGCGGTCCCGTCCGGCCAGCAGGAAGCCGATCGCCATCGAGGCCAGCACCATCGCCGCCATGAAGGCGAGGGCCAGGAGATTGCGGCTCACGAAGGGGATCAGAAGGTGGCCGGTCTTCAGCAGCACGACCACCACCAGGATCAGCAGCAGCCCGTTCGCGAGCCGGTCGAAGAAACCGGTGCGGCTGGCGGCCCAGGCCGGCCATCGCCGCCGCACCAGGATGCCGAGGGAGAGCGGCAGGATCTGGGCCAGGCCGATCTGGGAGGCCACCTGGCGCGGCAGAACGTCCCAGCCCTCCACACCCTGCAGCGTGGTGAGCAGCTGGGCCATCAGCGGGATGGACACGATGGCCACCAGAGCCGCGCTGACCTGCAGGGTGGCCGCCAGAGCGCTGCTGCCGCCGGCCTTGCCCGCCTTGCGCAGCGTGAGGGGCGCGCTGGGGCACACGGCCATCAGGGCCAGGCCGAAGCGGGCGGGACTGGAGAGCAGCTCACTGAGGGGCAGCTGGAGAAGGAGCACCCCCACCAGGGGGACGAGCACACAGCTGCCGAACAGCACCCGCAGCAGCAGGGCACGCCGGCCCCTGATCAGCTCGCGGATCCCTTCGGTTTGTCCCAGGCCGAGCGCGAACATGATCGCGAACAGCGTGGCGGGAACGAGAAGCGCGGCGGCCTGGGCCATGGGTAGGAAGAGGGGAATGAACAGGAATCCTGGGCAAACCTTGTGGGGCCGCTCAAGCCGAGAGCGCACCTGAGATCAGGATGATCAAGGCGATCGCGCCGATCACGATCAGCGCCGCCGCGGTGGCAGTTGAGATCGACGTCTCCTCGATGTAGACATAATCGTCGCGGCGGATCTGGCGGAGGTCCCTGCGGTGCTGGCGGATGGCCGCCCCCATCGCCAGGATGCCGGTGAGCACGAATCCCATCGCCAACAGGCGCACGCTCAGGTCCACATGGTTGCTTCCCTCGAGGCGGCTGCGGTTGATGGCGCCGATGATCTTGTCGAGGCCGAAACCGAAGCTGATCAGCGAGAGACAGGTGCGGATCCAGGCCATCAGCGTGCGCTCGGCGGCGGCCCGGTTGCGCTGCTTGGCCAGTTCGTTGGTGAGGTTCATGGGTGGTTGTGCATCAGTCCTGCGCCCCTGCGCGTTGCAGTTCCGCCTCCGTCCTCTGCTCCGCTTCGATCTCCCGGGCCAGGAACACGTTGAGGAAGGTGCGGATCACGGCCACGACAGCCAGCTGGATGAGGTTCTGGCCGGTGGCTGCGGTGGTGGTGGCCACGATGTCGGCCCCCAGCTGGAACTCGAGCGCCATCGACAGCCAGCTGCCGAAGGTGAGGCGGATGCCGGTGGTGGGCCGGTGGCGCCGCCGGTGGTTGAGGGGAAAGGGAGAGGCCAGGCGGACCACCGCCACCAGGCCGGTGAACACGCACAGAACGGAGAGGGATTCCAGGAGGAAGCGCATCACCCCGACAACGGCGATGAGGACAACGTCCAGCTGTTCGATTGCTTCCATTGCTTCCATCGGCTTCAGGCGGATTGGGACTCAGGCACCACGCAGCGGAAGCCCATGTGGCAGGTGGAGGTGTCGATGCCCTGGGCCATGCGCGCAGCCGGGCGGTAGCGGCGGCAGTAGCTCGGCGCGCACAGGAAGGAGCCACCCTTCACCACCTTGCGGGGGATGGCGCCGTGCTGGGAGCTGGCCTCGACGCTGGCCTCGCGGGTGGATCCGCGGGGGTTGTCGATCGTGCAGCAGCCAACGGCCGCCTTGTGGTCTGCCACCACGCGGCCGTGGTCGGCATACCAGTCATCGGTCCACTCCCACACGTTGCCGATCATGTCGAGCAGCCCGAAGCCGTTCGGCGGGAAGGAACCCACGGGCGACGTGCGCTCAAAGCCATCGCGGCGGCTGTTGTGATGCGGGAAGTCCCCCTGGAAGGTGTTGGCCATGGGAACGCCGCCGGGGTGGAGCTCGTCGCCCCAGGCGAATTCGGCCCCTTCGAGTCGGCCGCGGGCGGCCCGCTCCCATTCCGCTTCGCTTGGGAGGGCTTTCCCTGCCCAGGTCGCGTAGGCCACGGCATCCGCGTAGGCCACATGAACAACGGGGTGCTGGTCACGGCCCTTGATGGAACTGCCCGGGCCCTCGGGGTGCCGCCAGTCAGCACCGGGCACGTACTGCCACCACCGATAGGGATCAGCGGTGCCCGCCGGCCCCGCCGGCGGCACGAACACGATCGAGGCGGGTGCCAGCAGTTCCGGCCGGGCGTCGGGGTAATCCGCGGGATCCGCGGACCTTTGGGGAAGGGTCACATACCCCGTGGCCTTCACGAACTTCTGGAACTGGGCGTTGGTGACCGGACCCCGATCGATCCAGAACCCCTCCACCCGCACCCGGTGGGCGGGGGCCTCCTCGGGATAGTGGTGATCGGAGCCCATGGTGTAGGTGCCACCCGGGATCCACACCATGTCGCGGGCCGGGGGCCGCCCGGGCGGGCGGGCGGGACCGTCTGGTGCCGCGATGGTCTGGGGCATGGCGCGCTCGATGGTCATGGGCGCATCACCTCGACGCCTGTGGACTTGTCAGGATCGGAAGCCAACGCACCGGGGCTGACTCGTGAAACCTGCCCGCCGGGCCGCTGCCGTTCTGGTCATGATGGCCCTGGCCAGCTGGGGCCCGGCCAGGGCCGCAGAGCCCGATGCATTGCCGTCCTGGAACGAGGGGGCCGTCAAGCAGGCCCTGCTCACGTTCGTGCGGCGGGTGAGCCGGGAGGACTCTCCGGACTTCGTGCCCGTGGCGGAGCGCCTCGCGGTGTTCGACAACGACGGCAACCTGTGGCCGGAGCATCCCCTGCCGTTCCAGCTTCTCTATGCGCTGGACATGCTGCGGGAAGCGGTGAAACAACAGCCGGAACTGCGCCGCGACCCGATGGTGCAGGCAGCCCTGCGCAACGACGTGGCCGCCCTGGTGGCGGGACAGCGTCATGAGGGGCTGCTGCGGATCCTGGCCCTCACCCACGCCGGCATGACCACCGAGGACTACCGGGCATCGGTGCTGCGCTGGCTCGAGACGGCGCGCCACCCCCGCTTCGGACGGCGGTTCGACGAGCTCGCCTACCAGCCCATGCTGGAACTGCTGCAACTGCTGCGCAGCAACGGCTTCCGCACCGTGATCGTGTCCGGCGGCGGGGCCGACTTCATGCGCGTGTGGACGGAACGGGTCTATGGCATCCCGCCGGAGCAGGTGGTGGGCAGCACGGCGCTCACCCGCTTCGAACTGCGGGACGGGCGGCCGGTGCTGGTGAAAGGGCTCGATCATCTGTTCGTGGACGACAAGGGGGGTAAGCCGGTGGGGATCCATGCCGTCATGGGCCGGCGGCCGATCGCCGCCTTCGGCAACTCCGATGGCGATCTGGAGATGCTGCAGTACACCACCATCGCCAATCCCAGGCCTTCCCTCGGCCTGCTTGTCCACCACACCGACCCGCAGCGGGAGTATGCCTACGATGCCAATTCCCGCAGCAGCGGCCGGCTGGTGGAAGCGCTGCGCCAGGCCCCGGAACGGGGCTGGCTGGTGGTGGACATGGCCCGGGATTGGAGGGTGGTGTTCGCACCCTCCAGCCGGAACGGCCTATGAGTGGCCGGTGGTGCTGATCATCTTCTCCATCACCTCCTCCAGCGAGAAGCTGGCGGCCTTCTGCCGCGGCGGGAATTCCTGGAAGGTGGCCAGGAAGCGGCCCACGTAGGTCTGGGCGGGCACCAGCATGAAGGCGTGGTCGAGCATCCAGTCCCAGTAGGTGTTGGAGGTGATGTCGGCCCGCTCGTAGGGATCGGTCTTGAGATTGAAGATCTTCGGCACCCGCAGCTTGGTGAAGGGCTCGGCCCACACCTGCAGGGTGCCGGCGGCCCGCTGCTCCATGAACACGATCTTCCAGTTGTCGTAACGCAGCGCCGTCAGGTCACCGTCGTCGGAGAAGTAGAAGAACTCGACCCGGGGGCACTTATCGCTCTGGCCCGTCCAGTAGTCGAGCATGTTGTAGCCGTCGAGATGCACGTGGTAGTGGCGATCGCCGGCCTGATGGCCGGCCTTGAGCTTCTCCTTGATCTCCGGCTCTCCAGCGGCGGCCAGCAGGGTGGGCAGCCAGTCGAGATGGCTCACGATCTCGGTGAACAGCGTGCCAGGGGCGATCTTGCCGGGCCAGCGCACCAGGGCAGGCACCCGGTAGGCCCCCTCCCAGTTGGAGTTCTTCTCGTTGCGGAAGGGGGTCATGCCGGCGTCGGGCCAGCTGTTCATGTGCGGCCCGTTGTCGGTGCTGTACATCACGATCGTGTCGTCGGTAACGCCCAGCTCATCGAGCAGATCGAGCATCTCGCCGATGCATTCGTCGTGATAGATCATCACGTCGTGGTATTCCGACTGCCAGCGGCCCGAGCGGCCCAGATCCTGCGGACGGGCATGGGTGCGGAAGTGCATGTGGGTGGTGTTGAACCACACGAAGAAGGGCTCTCCGGAGGCCACCGCGTCGCGGATGAAGCGCTTCGCCTCGCGCAGGAACTCCTCGTCGCAGTTCTGCATCCGCTGCTTGGTGAGCGGGCCGGTGTTCTCGATCCGCTGGCTGCCGTCGCCGTTGGCCCAGCTGTGCAGCACGCCCCGAGGCCCGAAGTTCTTGCGGAAATCGGGAAGGTCTTCAGCCGTGGGGTAGTCCCGCAGCTCGGGCTCCTCCTCGGCGTTGAGGTGATAGAGATTGCCGAAGAACTCATCGAAGCCCTGGTTGGTGGGCAGGTGCTCGTCGCGGTCGCCGAAGTGGTTCTTGCCGAACTGGCCGGTGCGGTAGCCGAGCGGCTTCAGCAGAGAGGCGATGGTGGGATCCTCGGTGCGATAGCCCAGTTCAGCGCCGGGCAGACCCACCTTGCTGAGGCCGGTGCGGAACACGCTCTGGCCGGAGAGGAAGGCGGCACGGCCGGCGGTGCAGCTCTGCTCGGCGTAGTAGTGGATGAAGCGGCCACCTTCCTTGGCCACGCGGTCGATGTTGGGGGTCTGATAGCCCATCAGGCCATCGCTGTAGCAGCTGAGATTGCTCTGGCCGATGTCATCGCCCCAGAGGATGAGGATGTTGGGCTTGCCGTTGGGCATGGCTGGGAAGGCCGGACGAACTGCCTTCATCGTGGGAGGGGGGAGCGGAAACGCCTACCCAGTGGTGGCTTCCGTTACCGAATGGATGCTGCGTGAACCGTCAAGTTCGGCGCCGGGCGCTGACTGCGGACCATGCCGCAACGCCCTGCAATCGGGGGCAGGGAAAGGGATGCGCCCAGAGCGGTCTAAAATCCAGCCGCTCTGGGCCGGGCGAGGCGACCTGACGTACTGGCGAACTGACGTGCTCGAGAACCCAGGAGGGAACGCATCAGCAGTCCCCCTGCTGTTTCACAACCGCCACACCCAGCTCGATCGCGATCCGCAGGCGCTGGCGGTACGCCTGGCCCAGAACCACCCGGTGCTGGACTTCGCGCCGCGGCACGGGCATGTGGCGGGGTTCGTGCATCGCGCAAACACCATCAGGGCAGGGTCCCTGCTGCTCACCAGCGGCTACACCTCGCCGATCGAGGGAGCCATGGGCGAGGAGACAGGCAACGCCTATCTGCAGTTCTGCCTTGCCGGCAGCATCCGCTATGAGACCCAGGGTCTTCACCAGGTGATCCATCAGGCGCGACCCCTCTGGTTCTCACCGGGCGCCGAGTATCGCTTCACCACCGATCACCTCAATGCCCTGGTGATGCGCCTCGATCTGGAGCGGCTCAGGAGCACGGCCGCCGCCATGGCCGGGGTCGGGGTTTCCCAGCAGCGCTTCGCCAGCGACCTGGAGCGTGCCAGGGTTTTTGTGTGCGAAAACCGACGCACCCTGCAGCTGATCCAGGTGTTTCGGCGAACGTTGTCGCTGCTCGACAACCCCGATCTGGATACCCATGGACATCTGGATGTGCTCCAGGTGGACGATCTGATCTACCGCGTCTTCGCGCTGCTGCTGCACCCGCGGCTTGACGCCGTTCTGGCCGTGAATCGACAGGGCGGCGTGGCATCCCGGGAGCGCATCTTCGAGGATCTCCTGGAATGGATCCGCGCCAATCTGCACACGCCGATCAACCTCACCGAAATGGAGCGGCGCAGCGGTTACTCCCGCCGCACCCTGCAACTGGCTTTCAAGCAGCGCTTCGGCTGTGGCCCGGTGCAGTGGTTCCGTCGACAACGGCTCGAACAGGCACGCCAGGAGCTGCTGAACTCGACGTCGGACGCGAGCGTGGCCAGCGTCGCGGAGCACTACGGCTTCGCCAGCCAGAGTGACTTCAGCCGGGTTTTCATGGCCCACTTCGGCCTACGGCCTTCGGACGTGCTGAGGGAAGGCCGGCGGCAGCTCTGGCCCAGGGCGCTCAGCACCTCCTGAGGCCTCCCGAGCCGTGAACACGGGACGGGACAGGGGCTGGGAGCCGGCGGGGCCCCGGCGCAAGCCCAGAGCGAATCCACCGACCCCTACCGCCTGAGCACCACCTGCTCCGTGGAGGGCGGTGCGGCCCAGCCCTGCGTTGTCGAAGCGATCGACGAGGGCAGCTTCACCACCTGCCGCCACACCATCGGCCGCAGCACCGAATCCATCCGCATCTCCGACGCCCGGGTGCGCATGGGCCGCTTCGCCGGGAAGAGCGAGGGCTGGACCTACATCACCAGCGTCGCCACACGCTTCTCCACCAACACCATCTGCTTCAACGGCACCGACCTCTGCGTCATCAACCCCAACCACCTCAACAGCATCCGCGAGGACCGGCCCACCGCCACGGAAGGCGGTGACCTGATGCGTGTGCGCTTCGCCGCCGATGGCCGCGGGTCGCTCCCCTGCTACGACGACGGCTGCGAGGGGGTGCAGTGATGGGAACCCCAAGCAAGCGTCAGCGGCCCTTCGGCCTGCTGCTCGCCAAGAAAGGCGGTGGCGGTGGCGGCCACAAGGGAGGTCAGGTGGGAGCAGCGACAGCAAGAACAAGCAAAGCCAGAAGGACAAGCTCGAGCGTCGCGACGACAAGCTCAACCGGCGTGCTGATCGCTATCACCACCACCACTGGGACGACCGCTGGGACCGCTATCCCGGCTGGGCGCGGCCGGGCTGGGGCTGGTGGGGGGCCAACGCCGCCGCCTGGGGCATCAGCGCCCTGACCACGGCCGCCATCATCAACTCAGCGGTGGACAACGCGGTCAACGACCACGTCACGTCCATCACCATGTCCAACAGCGACTACCAGCTGCTGTACGGCACGGTGGCGCCCAGCACCAGCCAGTCGGTGCGCTTCGAGGTGGAGATCAACAACCAGGAGGTGGTGATGGATGCCGACTGCAACGGCGGCAGGCTCAACGGTCGCACCCCCAGCACCCTGGCCGAGGCCAAACTGCTGAACGCCGCCTGCCAGGTGGCCTACGGGTCGGTGTAGGGCGGGGCGGAGCTGGGCCAGGCCCTCAGCTGCTGAGGGCCCCCACAAGCAGCACCAGCAGTGCCAGCACGCCGATCGCCGTGACCACCACCGCCGTGGCCGCGGCGATCGAGGGCCGGTGGCTGTAGAGGTAGTCGTTGCGCAGCAACTGCCGCAGATCCAGCCGGTGCTGGCGGGTGGCCAGGCTGAGGGCCAGCACGCCCGTGACCACAAACCCCGCCGACACGAGTCGCACCCCCGGCGTATCAACGCCGCCGGCGGCGGAGCGGCCATGGAGGGCAGTCACGATCTGATCGAGACCGAAGCCGAAGCTGATCAGCGACAGACAGGTGCGGATCCAGGCCATCAGGGTGCGATCGGCAGCAGCCCGGTTGCGTTCCTTGGCCAGCTCGTTGGTGAGGTTCATGGCGGCAGGGTGGTGGCGCCGTGGGCGGATCCAGGGTTGACGCTGTGCGCACGCAGGCTGTCCTCATGGGCGGCCTCGGACTCGATCTCCCGGGCCAGGAACACGTTGAGGAACGTGCGGATCACGGCCACCACCCCCAGCTGGATCAGATGCTCTCCGGTGGGGGCGATGGTGGTGGCCACAATGTCAGCGCCGAGCTGGAACTCCAGGGCCGTGGCCAGCCAGCTGGCGAAGGTGAGCCGGGCCCCGTGGGACGGGCGGCCGATGTGGCGAGGATGGCGGCGAATGCGCCGGCGCACCGCATGGGACAGGGCCGCCCCCAGGCCCATCAGCACGGCCATCACCGAGAGCATCTCGAGCAGCAGGCGCAGCGCTTCCGCCAGGCCGAAGAACTGCTCCGCGAGCAGCTCAACCACGTGGACCAGGGCTGCTGGGCCAGCACATCGGATCGGTCATCCGGGAGGAGTGATCAGGCATGGTTCATGGTGGGATCAGGCCGGGCCTTCCAGCTCCAGGGCCTCGTCGGCGGCGCAGCGGGGGCAGACGGCACGCACGTTGAGCACACATTCCAGCAGGCGGAAGCCGCGACCATCTGCGGCCGCCTGACCGGCCGCGAGCACGCCCGGGTTCTCAAACTCCTCCGTGCGGCCGCAGCGGATGCACACCAGATGGTGGTGGTCGCGGTGGGCGTCGCTGGCCAGCTCGAAGCGCCGCCCCCCCTCAGGCAGCTCCAGTTCCAGCAGCAGCCCCATGGAACTCAGCAACCGCAGCGTGCGATACACGGTGGCCAGGGACACCCGGGCGCGGTCGCGCAGCAGCCGCTGGTGCACCTGCTCGGCGCTCAGGTGGGTGCCCTCGCCGGTGCGCTCGAACAGATCGAGCACCCGGTGGCGCTGGGGGGTGAGGCGCTGGCCGCGGTGATGAAGGCTGTTGCGCAGACCCTCGCCGGCCGAACCGGAAGCAACCATGGTCGGCTGAGGGGGCCTCTCAATAATAGGCACAATTGCAAATCAGGTGGCCCGCCGATCCAGCCAGCCATCGAGGCGGGCGCAGCCGGCGCCCAGCCCATCGGCCAGGGTGGCCACCAGCCGGTAGCTGAGGACGATGGCCAGCAGCGGCGCCTCCGGGATGGCACCGCCCAGGCGCAGCAGCAGGGCCGCCTCGAATACCCCCAGACCCCCCGGCGCCCCAGGCACCACCAAGCCGATGGTCCAGGCCAGGGCGAAGCCCGCCAGCCAGCTGCTCCAGGCCAGGGAGGTGTGCAGATCAAAGGCCAGCACGCAGCAGGCGAAGCCGGCGAAGCGCAGCAGCACGAAGACCAGCTGCACCAGCAGTGGCAGCCAGGGATACCCGGCCAGGGACTCCCGCAGCCCCTCCCCCGGGGCCGTCAGGGCTTCAGGTTCGAGCTTCAGGCGTCGGGCCTGGCGCCGCTCCAGCCGCTCCAGCAGTGGCGCCAGCCAGCGCGGCCAGAGCAGGGCCAGCGGCAGCAGGCACACCAGCGCCAGGCCGTTCTGCCAGCCCGCCACCGCCACCAGGGCCAGGGCCGCCACGGCCGCCAGCAGGGGATCGAGCAGCACCGCCAGCAGCGCCAGGGCCAGGGGCGCGGGCTGGCGCAGGGGGCCGTCGGCGGCCCGCAGGGGAGCGAGGCGACCGGCCAGATGCCACACACCGCCGGGCAGAAACTTGCGCAGGTTGGTGTCGAGGTAGAGGGTCACCAACGGCGCCCAGCGGGGCCGCAGCTGCAGCCAGCGCAGCACCACCCCCAGCCCCAGGGCATTGACCACCAGGCTGAGCAGGCTGAACCCCACCGCCAGCAGCAGCCACCACCAGCCCTGGGGATCGAGGCTGAGCTGCAGCATCCGGCGGCCATGGCCCACCAGGGCGGCCAGCACGAAGCCGAAGCTGAGCAGGGTGATCCACAGGGACACGCCTCCCGGCAGCGCCATGCCGCGCAGGGCGGCCGCCAGGCGGCTCAGGTGCGGCCCCGGGGATGGCAGCGGCAGTTGGGGGAGCTTCACGGCGTGGGCGGGGAGATGCGGTCCAACTCCTGCAGCACACTGACACGCACCTGCTCCAAGGCCAGGTCGTGGCGGCGGGCCAGGGCGATCAGGTCGTCATGTTCGGGCTTCGCGCTCCAGCGTCCATCGGGCCGGCGGGCCTGCTTCACCCGCACCGGGCCGAGGGGGGTGTGGAGCTCCAGCTGGCGGCGGGGCAGCACCCAGCGCCGCTGCTCCTGCTCGCGCAGGCCCAGGCTGCTGCCGTGCTGCCACCACACCCGGCGCAGGACCGCCGCGGCCGCCGGATCGGGCCGCCCCAGGACGGTCACCAGCCAGCCCGGTCGGCCCTTCTTCATGGTGAGCGGCTGGCTGAAGGCCTCCAGGGCGCCGGCCCGGCGCAGGGCGTCGAGCAGAAAGGCCAGGTCTTCTGGGGTGGCGTCGTCGATCTGGGCCTGCTGCACCAGCACCGTCTCCAGATGGGGCTCCAGATCTGGGGCAGCTGGGGTGGCTGCAGCGGCGACCCCATCGGCCAGCACCAGGCGCAGCAGGTTGGGGCGATCAAGCTCCCGGCTGCCCAGGCCCACCCCCACCGCCCGCGGCACATGGGCCGGCGGCAGCCCGAAGCGATCCGCCCAGCAGGCCGCCAGGGCCAGGCCGGTGGGGGTGGTGAGCTCTCCGGCCGGCAGGCCGTCGGCGGCGGCCAGGGGCACCCCGTGCCGCCGGGCGATCTCCAGCACCGCCGGTGCCGGCAGCGGCAGCAGCCCATGGGCGGTGCGCACCGTGCCGTGGCCCGCCGGCGGCGGCGTGCACACCAGCCGCTCCACCCCCAGATGCAGCAGGGCGGCGCACACCCCCACCACATCCACCAGGGCATCCACCGCACCCACCTCGTGGAAGTGCACCCGCTCCGGGCTGTGCCCATGCACCGCCGCCTCGGCGTCCGCCAGCAGGCCGAACACCGCCAGCACCCGCTGCCGCAGGGGCTCGGGCAGGGGAGCCTGCTGCAGCTGGAGCCGCAGCAAGCTCCAGTGGCGCTCCGGCGGCTGGGCCTCCAACAGCCGCACCGCCAGGTGCAGGCCACGCAGACCGCCGCTGCGACGCTCCTCGATCTCCAGGGCGTAGGCCCCGGCCAGCCCCAGGGCGGCCAGGGGTTCGCTCACCACGGCCTCGGGCACGCCCAGATCCAGCAGGGCCGCCAGCAGCATGTTGCCGGCCAGACCGGTGGGGCAGTCGAGCAGAGCCAGCTGGCCCACCTCAGGCCTCCTGCAAACTCACCCGGCCCAGGCGGGGGGCCTCCGCCAGCAGGCGGGCGGCCTCGGCCTCCAGCTCCTGCTGGCGGCGGCGCAGCAGCTGATCGGTCTCGCGGCGGGCCCGGCGCTGTTCCCGCTGGGCGGTGGCCACATCGTGGCCGGAGAGGCCCCACATCCGGCCGAGCAGCGCCCGGTCGTCGGCGCCGCCCACGCTGGCCCCGTAGATCACCTGCTCGGCGGCCATGCCGGCCTGCAGCACCCGGCTCCAGCGGCGCAGCTCCTCCAGGGGCAGCTTGGCGTGCTCCGGGGGGTCGAACTCCGTGCTGCCGCCCACCGCCTGGCCCGCCCGCAGGCAGGCCAGGCTGCCCACCAGCACCCGGCGCACCGGCAGCCCCTGCTCGGCGGCCACCAGCACATGGCCGGCCTCGTGCACGGCGATGCGCCGCAGGCGACCCTCGCCACCGGGCAGGGCCTCGGCCAGCAGGTGACCGCCGCGGCCGGAGAAGCTGGCCGCATCCACGGTGAGAGCCCCCAGGGCGGTGGCGGCCAGCAGGGCGATCCAGGCGGTCGAGAGGCCCAGCAGCGGACCGACCACCGCCAGCAGAGTGATCACGGCCACCGCCACCCCGGCGGCGAGGGGGGAGGTCATGGCTGCACCCCCCAGCCCACCAGCGGGCCGAGCAGCAGGGTCGGCAGGGCGTTGACGCTGGAGGGATGGGGCAGCTCCAGCAGCTCCAGGGCCAGGCTCAGCACCAGCAGCCCGCCGAGGGCGGCGGTGAAGGCCACGGCGGGGGCGGCCATGGGGTCGCCCAGGCCGCCGGCCAGCTGCATCCCCAGGCCGGACAGACTGAACTGCAGCACGGCCATGGGCAGCAGCACCCAGGCCAGGGTGAGACCCACACCAGCCGCCAGCAGGGCGGAGCTGATGCCATCGAGGCCTGCCTTCACCAGCAACAGGTCGGGATCCCCGAGGGCGCCGTTGCGCAGGCAGCCCACCAGGGTCATCGGCCCCAGACAGAAGAGCACGAAGCTGCCGGCCAGAATGTGGGGACTGGAGCCCGGGGCCGGGGTGCCGGAACGGTGCAGCCAGGCCCCCAGCCGGCGTTCCAGGGCCAGGCCCTCACCGGCGCTCACCCCGAGCACCAGGGCCAGCAGGGCCGGCAGCACGGCCGGGAACGGCCCCAGGCGCTGCTGCCACAGCGGCTGAACCATCTGCACCGCCAGCAGCAGGGTCACCGCCCCCAGCCAGCGCCGCCATTGCTGGGCCAGGTCGAGGCTGATGCGCGCGCCCAGGCCGGCACCCACCAGGGTGCCGGCGGCCACGGCCAGAAGGTTGATCCAGGTGCCGCTGGTGGCCTCCCAGAGGGCCATGGTCAGCGGCCGGGACGCACGACGGCAGAGCGGGCAGCCTGGGGCTGGGGGCGATCCCCGCCCTGATGGCCGTCCCTGGGGGTGTCACGGCGGGGGCCGCGCTCCTTGCCGGAACGGTCTTTGCTGGGCCGATCTTTGCTGGACCGGTCTTTGCTCGGCCGGTCCTTGCCGCCGCGGCTGCCCCGCTTGTCCACCGGGGCGAGCACCTCCACTGCCTCCACGCTGAGGGTCTGCCCCTGGCGGCGCAGGTCGAGCGACACGAAGTGGCGCAGGTGGGCGAGGGGCACCTCGCCGCGCAGCTGCAACTTGAACGGGGCCGGGCGCTGGTCGGCCCGGGGCAGCTGACGCACCTTCACCACCAGATCGCCACTTTCCGGTTTGGTGAACACCAGCTCACCGCGCACCGAGAAGTAGTCGTCACCCTCGGGCAGGGCATCACCGCCGCTGGGTTCGGGGCTGGTGGGTTCGGGGAGGGTGATTTCGGCGCTGGTGGGTTCGGCGGCCTCGCCCTGCGCGGAGGCGGCTGAAGGCTCCGCGGGGTCAGCTGGGGGCTCCGCGGCGGCGAGGGTGCTGGGTTCCCAGATCCCCACCATCTGCAGGTGCAGGCCACCCTCCTCGCGGCTGCGGGGATACACCACCCAGAGGTGGGGCTGGGCCAGGTCGAGGTGCCGGCGCATCAGCGTCAGCAGCCGGCCCAGCACCACGGCCTCCAGCTCCTGGCCGTCGGCGGTGTGGATCGCTCCGCGGGTGAGCTGCTCGGGATCGGCGGGCACATAGACGCCACGCACCACACCGATGGCCCGGTACTGCTGCGGTTCGGTGACCGGCGGGATGGGATGGTCGCGCATGCCGCCAATGTAATGGCGGCCGCCTGGGCCGAGGCAGACTCGCCAGCTCTGGCTCGCCTGCGCGTCGATGCCCAGCCCCGCCAAACGAACTGCCCGGCCCCTGGCTGCCCGGCCCCTGGGGCTGGCCCTGGCCGCCGCCGGCCTGGCCGCCGTGTGCCTGGGAGCGGGCTGGTGGCTGGGCCAGCGCCAGCTCGCGGGCGCCGCGGGTGGTGCCGTGCCGGCCCTGGAGAACCAGGCGAGCGACCTGCGCCGCCGCCTGGAGGATGGCGAGGCCAGCGCCGAGGAACAGCAGCGGCTGCTGGAGCTGCTGGTGGCGCTCAACCGGCAGGCGGAGGCCACGGCGCTGCTGGAGCGGCTGGCGGATCAAGACCCCCAGCGCTGGTCGTTGCGGCTGCTGCTGGCGGAGCTGCGCCGCGATCAGGACGACCCGGCGGGCGCCGAGCGGGAGCTGCGTCAGCTGTTGAGCCAGCGGCCCGACCAGGTGGAGGCGCTGCAGCTGATGGCCCTGCTGCAGCTGGAGAGCGGCCGCGGCGCCGAGGCCCGCAGCCAGCTGGAGGCGGCCCTGCAGCGCGCCATCGCCCCCGAGCTCAGGCCGGAAGCACTGCCCATCGGCCTGCTGCTGGCCAATGTGCTCGAGCAGATGGGCCAGAGTGGTCCGGCGGAGGCGCAGCTGATCCGGCTGACCACCATCTTCCCCGCCGATTCCCGGCCCCTGCTGGCCCGGGCCCTGTTGCAACACAGCCAGGGAAAGCGCACGGCGGCCCAGGAAACCCTGGCCGAAGCCCGCAGCCGCCAGAGCGATCCGAGGCAGCAGGAACAGCTCGATCGCCTGGCGGCCGCCTGGGGCCTGGAAGCCCTCAGGGAGCCTGAATCAGCGAAGAACCCGGCGTCGCCGGCTGGGGAGCCGCATCAAAATCCCTGAGGGCCGCGTCGATGGCGTCGCGGGGAGGGGTGGCGTTGTCCAGCGCCGTGGCCCGCCGGATGCGGTTCATCAGCTCAATCGGATTGGTGGCATCGAGAATGTTGCTGCCGGGGCCGGCCCCACTGCCCTCGTCGAGCATCCGCTCCTGCTGGGGGGAGTTGATCGTCTGCCCGAAGCCCGCCTGCTGGGCCCGCGCTTCGCTCAGCGCCAGTGGGCCCAGCACCAGGGCCGCCAGCAGCAGAGCCGAGGGCCGTGCAGCTGGGCAGTCCTCTGCCGGTGAGCGTGGGGGTATGGCGTCCATGGCAAGTCCTCAGCTCAGCTGGGTTGCATGCTAAGGGCGCTCAGGGTGGGGCCATGCGCATCTCCAGCTGGAACGTGAATTCGGTGCGCACGCGCCTGAGCCAGGTGCTGGCCTGGCTGGAGCGGGAGCAGCCCGAGGTGCTCTGCCTCCAGGAAACCAAGGTGGACGACGCCCTGTTCCCCAGGGAGGCCTTTGAGGCCCTGGGCTACAGCTGCGCCATCAGTGGGCAGAAGGCCTACAACGGCGTGGCGATCGTGAGCCGTCCGCCCCTGGCGGACGTGCAGATCGGACTCGATGCCCTGTTGCCCGCCGATGCGCAGGCCACCCGACTGAGCGAGCAGAAGCGGGTGATCAGCGCCCTGATCGAGGGGGTGCGGGTGCTCAACCTCTACGTGCCCAACGGCAGTGCCGTGACCAGCGACAAATACGCCTACAAGCTGGAGTGGCTGGCCTGCCTGGAGCGCTACCTGGCCGTACAGGAGCGCCAGGGCGATCTGCTGTGCATGCTGGGCGACTTTAACATCGGCCCGGAGGACCGCGATCTGAGCGAACCGCAGCGGCAGACCGGCGGAATCATGGCCAGCGAAGCGGAGCGCCAGGCCCTGCGGCAGCTGCTGGGGGAGCGCCTGCACGACGTGTTCCGCACCTTCGAGCCGGCCAGCGGCCACTGGAGCTGGTGGGACTACCGCAGCGGCGCCTGGGACCGCGACCAGGGCTGGCGCATCGACCACATCTATCTCGATCGGGAGCTCCTGGAGCTGGCCACCGGCTGTGTGATCCACAAGGCCACCCGCGGCAACCCCCAGCCCAGCGACCACGCGCCGGTGGCGGTGAACCTGGCCTGGCCTCCCGACGATGAAGAGGAGGATTAGCAGCTTGGCTGAGTCCCGCCCGCGCGGGCCAGCCGGAGCGCCGCGGCAGAGCACCGGCTTCAAACCTCACGAATCCCCCTGATCCAGAAGGGTGCATGAGGCGTGAATCAGTAGTGTTTCCTGTGATCGGATCAGCCCATCAATGCGCCTGCGGTTCCACAAGGTTTCGGCAATGGGTAGACAGTTGGCCCACAAGGCGCTGGGGCTCTGTCTCGTCCTGAGCAGTGCGGCCGTCCTGGCCGGCCAGCCCGCCCGCGCCTCCGAAACGCTGTCCTTCTCCTATGGACCGCTGATTCGTTCGCTGAAGGTCAGCTCCCTGCAGAAATTCGCCGAAGACGGCACGGTTGAAGAGGATCTGGCCTTCTTTCTGGCTCTCGTCAAACCAGAGGACTACCCACGTCTGCGCAAAGCCCTGACGGAAAAGGCAGACGTCGACCCCCTGGTCGTCTCGCGATTCTTCAACAGCGATATCGGCGAAGACACCCTCGAGCGGCTGGGCAAAGCCATCACCATGCTCCGCGGCGGCAACGGGATGAGCATTCTTCGCGCCGCACTGGTGAATGCGGCGTTCTCCGATGATGGCCTCAGCCTGCTGTCGGTGCTGGAGCAGCTGCCTGCCAACGTTCAGATCCACGGGGAGAAAGTTCTCGCCACCGAACAGGCCACCAAACGGGTGATCGCAGCCACCGAACGGCTCGATTCCGTGATGAGCCAGCTCACCGCAGAAGAAGCGAAGGGGGATGCGCCAGCCGACTTCTCCGCCATGGCGGATCTGCGCAAGCCAGGCACTCTGGCGGTGACCAAGGAGGTCTGGAACCTGACGGACAGCAGGCGCAACCGCTCCTTCTACGTTGACGTCTACAGCCCCAGGAACCCGCCAGAGGGCAAGCTGCCCGTGATCGTTTTCTCCCATGGCCTGGCATCGAGGCCGGAGGATTTCTCGGAGGCCATGAGGCAGCTGGCCTCCCATGGCTACGTGGTGGCTGCACCGCAACACCCAGGCAGTGATGCCATCTGGCTCAAGGAGATGCTGAAGGGTCTGCACAAAGACATCTTCGATATCAACGACTTCTCGAATCGCCCCAAGGACATCAGCTTCGTCATCGACGAGCTTGAGCGCCGCAATGCCGGCCAGTTCAGCGGCAAGCTGGACCTGACGAGGGTTGCTTTGGTCGGCCATTCCTTCGGCGGATACACCGTGCTGGCCCTGGGTGGAGCCACGGTGGATCTGGCCTACCTCAAGAAGGAGTGTGAGCGCCCGTTCGGGGGCCTGAACGTGTCACTTCTGCTCCAGTGCCAGGCCCTGAGGCTCCCCCCGGAGCAGCTCACCAACCTTCAGGACAGCCGCACCGCCGCAGTGTTCGCGGCCAATCCGGTGAACCGCAGCATCTTCGGCAGGAAGGGGATCAGCACCATCAAGGTGCCTGTGGTGATGGCCTCGGGCAGCTACGACCCGGCAACGCCGCCGGCACTGGAGCAAGCCGCGTCGTTCACCTGGCTGACTGCTCCCGACAAATACTGGCTGATCGTGCAGGGTCAGGCCCACGTGAATTTCACCCAGATCGACCCCGGCATCAAGGATGCCATCGAATCGATGACAGACATCACCCTGCCCAGCCAGGGCGTCATCAGCAACTACATGAAGGGTGTGGCCTTACCCTTCTTCGAGGTCTATCTGCGTCAGAACAACAGCTACAAACCCTATCTTCGCTCGTCCTACGCTGAGTATCTGAGCAAAGATGAGAGGTTCAAGCTCTTCATGATCAGCGGACGTTCCACCCCGAAACTTGTGGATGCCATCGATGCATTCCGCAGGGACTATCCCGATCCGAAGTGACCACTGCGAGGGGCCATCGCGAATGAACCACCCCGCGGTGCAGCCGTCGGGCGTCCCTAGAACACCACCGCCTCAGCGGGCAGCTGCACCCCCTCGGCCCTCAGCACCTGCACCCGCCGGGCGGACTCGCCGCAGCTGCGCGGGGTGGGGAAGATCTTGCCGGGATTGGCGCGGCGCAGCGGATCGAAGGCATTGCGCAGCAGCTGCATCGTGGCCAGATCGTCGGGGCCGTACATCCAGTCGAGGTAGCAGCGCTTGTCGCTGCCCACCCCGTGCTCGCCGGTGATGCTGCCGCCGGCGTCCACGCACAGACGCAGGATCTCGGCCCCCAGCTCCTGCACCCGCTCGCGCACGCCGGCCTCGCCGTCGCGGTAGAGGATCAGCGGGTGGAGGTTGCCGTCGCCGGCGTGGAACACGTTGGCCACCGGCAGGCCGAAGCGCTCGCTGAGCGCCTCGATGGCCGCCAGCACCCGCGGCAGGGCGCTGCGCGGCACCACGCCGTCCTGGAGGTAGTAGCTGGGGAAGCGGCGGCCCAGGGCCGAGATCGCCGACTTGCGGCCCTTCCAGAGCAGGGCGCGCTCGTCCTCCTCCCAGGCCTGGCGCACCTGCCGGGCGCCGGCCTCGCGGCAGAGCCCGGCAGCCAGCTCGGCGGCGGCCACCACCTCCCGCTCCTGGCCGTCGAGCTCGATCAGCAGCACCGCCGCCGCATCGGCGGGGTACTCCTCGAACCCCTCGACGCCCCGGAGGTAGTCGTTGACGGCCTCGATCGTGAGCCGGTCCATCATTTCCATGCCGGCGGGCAGCACGCCGGCGGCGGTCACCAGCCGCACCGCCTCACCGGCCGCCTCCATGGAGCTGAAGTCGGCCAGCAGCACGGCCACGCTCTGGGGCGCCCGCAGCAGCCGCAGGGTGATGGCGGTGGCGATGCCCAGGGTGCCTTCACTGCCGATGAACGCCCCGCGCAGATCGAGTTCGGGGGATTCGTCGAGGCCGCTGCCCAGGGTGGTGACGGTGCCATCGGGCAGCACCACCTCCAGGGCCAGCACATGGTTGCTGGTGACGCCGTACTTGAGGCAGTGCACGCCCCCGGAATTCTCGGCCACGTTGCCGCCGATGCTGCAGGCCACCTGGCTGGAGGGATCGGGGGCGTAATAGAAGCCGTCGCCGGCCACGGCCCGGGTCACCCAGCTGTTGATCACCCCCGGTTGCACCACCACCCGCCGGTTCTCCAGGTCGAGCTCCAGCACCCGGCGCATGCGGCTGGTGGCGATCACCAGGGCCTCGGTCTCGGCCACGGCACCACCGGAGAGGCCGGTGCCGCTGCCCCGGGCCACGAAGGGCACGCCGCGCTCGTGGCAGAGCCGCAGCACAGCGGCCACCTGCGCAGTGGTTTCCGGCAGCACCACTAGGGGCGGCTGGTGGCGGTTGAGGGTGAGGCCGTCGCAGTCGTAGGTGAGCAGCTCCTGACGGGCCGCCACCACCGCCCGGCCGGGCAGCAGCCGGCGCAGGCCGCGCTCCAGGGCCGCCCAGTCGTGATTCACGGCCTGCACATGCGCGTGTGGATCAAGTCTGCTCCTGTGGCCGGCGGCCGGGTCGGTTCTGGGTCAGGATGGTTAGCGGTTTTCCTTCGCCAGCGGAATCCCTTTGACTTCGGCACCCGTTTCGGCCCACGCCTTGAACACGACCCGATCCCAGGAGCTCTTCAGCGCCGCCCAGAAGCTGATGCCCGGGGGAGTGAGCTCACCGGTGCGGGCCTTCCGCTCGGTGGGGGGCAATCCGATCGTGTTCGAGCGGGTGAAGGGCGCCTACGCCTGGGACGTGGACGGCAACCGCTACATCGATTACGTGGGCAGCTGGGGCCCGGCGATCTGCGGCCACTCCCACCCCGAGGTGATTTCCGCCCTGCACGAGGCGCTCGATCGCGGTACCAGTTTCGGCGCCCCCTGCGAGCTCGAGAACCGGCTGGCGGAGCTGGTGATCGAGGCGGTGCCGAGCGTGCAGATGGTGCGCTTCGTGAACAGCGGCACCGAGGCCTGCATGTCGGTGCTGCGGCTGATGCGCGCCTTCACCAAACGGGAGAAGATCATCAAGTTCGAGGGCTGCTACCACGGCCACGCCGATATGTTCCTGGTGAAGGCCGGCTCCGGGGTGGCCACCCTGGGGCTGCCCGACTCACCGGGCGTGCCGCGCAGCACCGCCGCCGCCACCCTCACCGCGCCCTACAACGACCTGGAGGCGGTGAAGCGGCTGTTCGCCGAAAACCCCGGTGAGATCGCCGGCGTGATCCTCGAGCCGGTGGTGGGCAACGCCGGTTTCATCACCCCGGTGCCGGGCTTCCTCGAGGGCATCCGTGAGGTCACCAAGGAGCACGGCGCCCTGCTGGTGTTCGACGAGGTGATGACCGGCTTCCGCATCAGCTACGGCGGCGCCCAGGCGAAGTTCGGCGTGACCCCCGACCTCACCACCATGGGCAAGGTGATCGGCGGCGGCCTGCCAGTGGGTGCCTACGGCGGCCGGGCCGACATCATGGCCATGGTGGCGCCGGCCGGGCCGATGTATCAGGCCGGCACCCTGAGCGGCAACCCGCTCGCCATGACCGCCGGCATCAAGACCCTCGAGCTGCTCCAGCGCCCCGGCACCTACGAGCGCCTTGAGGCGATCACCAAGCGCCTCGTGGCCGGCATCCTGGAGACCGCCCGCGGGGCCGGGCTGCCGATCTGCGGTGGCTCGATCAGCGCCATGTTCGGCTTCTTCCTCTGCGAGGGTCCGGTGCACAACTTCGAGGAGGCCAAGGCCGCCGACGCGGCCCGCTTCGGCAAGCTGCACCGCGCCATGCTCGAGCGCGGTGTGTACCTCGCTCCCAGTGCCTTCGAGGCCGGGTTCACCTCCCTGGCCCATTCCGACCAGGACATCGACGCCACCATCGCCGCCTTCCGCGAGAGCTTCGCGGCGGTGGCCTGAACGGGGCCTGAACGCCTGTGTCACCAGCGGCCAGGGCTGAACCGGCCAGGCCGCTGACGCGCCGGGGCCTGACCCAGGCCCTGGGCCCGGGCATCCTGCTGGCCGGCGCCGCCATCGGCGGCTCCCACCTGGTGGCCTCCACCCAGGCCGGCGCCCGCTATGGCCTGGGCCTGCTGGCCCTGGTGCTGCTGGCCAACCTGTTCAAGTACCCGTTCCTGCTGGTGGGCAGCCGCTTCACCGCGGTCACCGGCCTGAGCCTGCTGGAGGGCTACCAGCGCCAGCGGGGCTGGTATCTGCCGGTGTATCTGCTGATCACCTTCGCCACAGGAGTGGCCAACATCGCCGCGGTCACCGCCGTGGCCGGCGGCCTGGCCACCGTGTTTCTGCCGGGGCCGCCGAACCAGCTGGCCCTGGGGCTGCTGAGCCTCTGCCTGCTGCTGCTGCTGCTCGGCCACTACCGGACCCTCGACCGCTTCAGCAAGCTGATCGTGGCGCTGCTGGTGCTGAGCACGGTGGCGGCCACAGGCGCAATCCTCTGGCAGGGGCCGGTGGCCGCGGCCCCGGCCTTCTTCACCCCCAGCCCCTGGACCCTGGCGGCGCTGCCGTTCCTGGTGGCGTTGATGGGTTGGATGCCCTGCCCGCTGGATCTGGCGGCCTGGTCATCGCTGTGGATCTACGCCCGCCAGGAGGATTCCGGCCACCGCGGCAGCCGCGCCGAGGTGGAGGCCGACTTCAACCTGGGCTACGGCGTCACGGTGCTGATGGCGGTGCTGTTTCTGCTGCTGGGCGCCTGGGTGATGCACGGCACCGGCGACAGCTTCTCCGCCGCCGGCGGCGCCTTCGCGCAGCAGCTGATCGGCCTCTACACCGCCAGCCTGAGCAGCTGGGCCAAGCCGCTGATCGCCGCGGCCGCCTTCACCACGATGTTGAGCACCAGCCTCACCTGCCTGGATGGCTACCCGCGGGCGGCCTCGGCGGGGGTGCGGCTGCTGCGGGGCTTTTCGGGCCCGGCGGTGCACGACCGCCGCAACCACCAGCTCTGGATGGCGCTGCACTTCGCCCTGGCGGGCGCCGTGCTCGGCCTCTGGCCCGGCTCGATGGGCGCCCTGGTGCAGCTGGCGATGGTGGTGTCGTTCGTGACGACACCGGTGCTGGCCTGGATGAACCTGCGGGTGATCCAGGGCCGCCAGGTGGCTCCGGCCGACCGGCTGGGCCCCGGCCTGCTGGCGGTGGCACGGCTGGGCCTGGTGCTGCTGAGCGTGTTTGTGCTGCTGTTTGCGCTCAGCCTGCGCGGGGGGTGAGCGATGGCCCGGTGGCCCGAAACAGCTGAACAAGGTGTCGCAGCCCACATGGCCGGGCACAGGGCACTGACAAGGCAGCCCCAATGGAGCTAAACAGGCCTGAGCCAGCAACCTCACGCCATGCCTGCCTCTGGCCTCCAAGGCCTCATGAAAGCGGCCTACAACGATCCCGCACTGGAGGCCCGTCTCAAGGCCCCTGGGGCAGACCCGGTGGCCATCGCGGCCGAGGCGGGATTCAGCATCACGCTCGAGGAATTCAACAACGCCCTCGAGGCCTGGGAGAGCTGGCGGATGAGCAGGATCCACGACGAGGAGCAGGACTGACCCCCAGCTCCCGGAGCGTGAGGCCGGGCGGTTCGCGGGGTTCGTCAAGCCGCGTCAAAGACCTCCTTCACGGCCAGCGCCAGATCGTGCAGCTGGCGTCGACCGTCACCAGCAAACGACGATCCATGCATCACAGCCAGTGTTCTGGGATCCAGTTCAGAGAATGAAGCCAGCAGGCGATCGGTCTGGCGGGTATACGGCAGATAACAGGAGAGAGGACCCTGCTGCATCTGCCGCATCGCCTCGAGAGACGGGCCCACCAGATCACTGGATGTGACAGGGGCTGCAGCTCCGAAATGATGGAAGAGGTCTGAACAGAACAAGGTTCGCTGGGTTTCCTCGAACAACAGGCCCGCATCCCAGCCATGCGGCAGATGCGGAGAGCGATAGAACCGAAAACGGTATTGACCCGTGACCAGGAGGTCGTCTGGGCCCATACCCCGCGCGGGCCTGATGGCAAAGTCGTCAGCACTCACAACCTTGCCGACGAAGGTGCAGACAGGCTCAGCGTCCGGCGCCAGCTCAAGCCAGTGGTTGAGACCACCGATTTCATCCGACTCAAAGTGACTCCAGGCCACATAGCGAAGCGTGGCAGGGTCGATGAGCGCGGCGACCGCCTCGCTCAGGCTGGGAAACATCCCCTTGAGGCCTGCATGAAACAACAACGGTTGCTCATCTCGCACAAGGAAGTGATTGAATTGCAGATCCAGCTCCGGCACATAAATCGACAGGCGAAACAGGTCGGGAGCGATCTCGGTGATGGTCGTCATGGGGTGGGTGCAGTGCCGCCCAGGGCTTGGGGCCTGGGGCGGAGCTCAGGGAAGGCGGCATGAGGCGTGCGTGACGCCACTGGTCAGCTCTGTGAATACAGGCCGATGGGGTTGCCTTCGGTGTCCATGCAGACGGCGATGAAGCCATACTCGCCGATCGTCATCTTCGGCTGCAGCACCTTGCCGCCGGCGGGCTCCACGCGGGCCTGTTCCACAGCGCAGTCGTCGCAGGCGAAGTAGATCAGGGTGCCACCGGGGCCGGGTTGCATGCCCTCCATGGTGGTGAGGGCGCCGCCGGCTCCCATGAGGGTGTCGCTCATGGGAAAGGTCCAGTAATCACCACCCTCGGGGGTGGGCATGTTGGTGAGGGTGAGCGCGAACACGGCCTCATAGAACCGCTTGGCCCGCTCGATATCGGAGACGGCGATCTCGAACCAGTTGACGGGGTTTCGGATCATGGCGGGGCCGGGCCGGTGATGGTGCCACCGTAGGCGCGGTTTCCAGGGAGGGCAGGACCGCACCCTCAACCGTGCGATTCGCCGTGTGATGGGTCGTGTCGTCATGAATGCAACCCGGCCCATTGCGGCGAACGACCTCAGGACCGGTGGCATCGGCGTGATCTCAAGCGTCTGGACGCCATGGCCACAGGGCCCGATGACCAGGTCGAAACGGCGCAGACCCGGTCTTGAGTTGGTCGTTGGTGTTCACCGAGCGGAACAACCGCAGAACCCTGGCCGTGGTCGAAGCCAATCCGCATCATCCTTCACTGCGACCTCATGCACGACGAGGTCGCCTTCAAGGACTGCATTCCGTTGCCTCAGCAGCAGCGACGGCCGGTTTACCCCCTGAACCGTGTGGTATTCCGTCCCTGGCGCCGGCAGGGTGCGCGCTTTGAGAATCACGGCGTCGATGCCTCACGAGGCCACCCCATGTCCGCCGCCAACACTGAACTCGTCGCGGCTCCTGGCCGCGATTTCGTTGCCATCAACGAAGGCCTGCTGAAGCGGCTGCTGCGGCGCGCCGGGCGCACCCTCGCCCGTCCGGCCATCCAATGCTTCGAGATGGCGATCGACAGCCAGACACCGCACAAGGCACGCCTCACGATGCTCGCGGCGCTGACCTATCTGCTGGTTCCACTCGATCTGATCCCGGATTTCATCCCGGTGGCGGGCTTCTCCGACGATCTGATGGCGATCACGGCCCTGCTCGGGCTGTGCACCCGCTACGTGTCGCCACAGATCCGCGAGCGGGCCGAGCACAGGCTGAATCAGTGGTTCCCGCAGGAGCGCTGATCAGCAGCGACCTCCCTCGTTGAGGGTGTCGATCGTCCCGAGGCGAAACGCCCCACATTCTCAATCCCCGGGCTGGCGGCAAGCAGGCAGGCCTTCAGCAACTGCTCCAGCCCACCACCGCTGAGGCCCTCCACCACGCCCCAGCCGGCGGCGGCGAGCAGCGGATCGATCAGCTCGGCGCGGGTTTCGGCCTCGTTCATGGCAGCAGCGAGGCCACGTGCTCGAGGAGATCGGCGCAGATCTGGTTCCAGGTGGCGCGATCGAGGTTGACCTGCTCCGGTTCCTCGTCGTAGCGGCGCAGCACAGCGAACAGGGTGAAGCGGCTGAGCCCGATGTAGGGGTCGATGGCGGCTCCTTGATCCCGCAGCATCTGGAACAGCAGCCGGAGATTGTGACTGAAAGGGGGCTGTTCTGACACCAGCACCAGCAACCAGGCTTTGAGCGCTTTTTCTGTGACTTGCTGCAGATAAAACTCCCAGACGGCTTCATCGAAGACGGAGGGATTGACCATGGCCATGACCGGAGAGAGGTCGCGCCGCGCAATGCGCAGAAAAGCGGTGGGCGTCTCAGCCGGCGCCATGCACAGGCTCCGCTGGCTCCAGCCGCCGGCCATAGCGGAAGGCCTCGGCGATCACATTGATCCGCCCATGCCGCCGCTCCTCCACCTCACTGGCAGAGAAGAGCAACAACTCAATCGGCAGGCGGTGATGGGCCAGCTTCCAACCCAGGGCATCGGTTTCCTCAAACCGCGAGTGCGCGGCCAGCCAGGCGTCGGGCACGGTGACCAGCAGATCGAGATCGGAATCGGGCCGGGCGGTGCCGCGGGCGCGGGAGCCGAACAGGCGCACCTCGGCGCCGGGAATCGCCGCCTGGATCTCGGCCGCGATGGTGCGCAGCAGCGCCTCATCCACCACGTAGTGATAGCTGGAGGGGCGAGACGAAGCGGCCATGGGATCAGTCTGGCGCGTCCGGCCGGCGAACCAGCTCCACGCCGGCACGCTCGATGTGAGCCAGCAGGGCGGGATCGCGAATCGCGCTGAGCGCGGAGAGATCGATGTCGGAGGCGGGGCGATGGCAGGGACGACCATTAGGCAGCCAAGCATTCCCAAGGCAGCCCGGGCTTGGCATATCCCAGGTCCAATGCAGAAATAGTCGGCCCTCCAATGCAGGAAACAACGAGCCCACGCCCCTGGCCGGCACCAGCTCACGCCGTCCAGTCGCTCCAGTCGGGCACCTCCTCACTCCAGTGCTGGAGCTCCGGCACCACGATCAGCCCCGATGCCGGCTCGCCGTAGGCCCGGCAGGGGCGGCCGCTGGCCAGGTGGTGGGCGGCTTGGGCGCAGAGGGCGGCATCGATCCAGTCGATGCTGGTGAGCGGTGCGGTGTCGATGCCGGCCTGCTCCAGCAGGGCCCGGCGCTGCAGCCGCTTCTGGCGAGCAGCGGCGTTGCCGCCGCGCAGCTGCCAGGTGATGGCGTGGGGGAAGGTTTCAAAGCAGGCCGGAGCGCTGGGCGGCAGGCCAGGCGACGGCAGGCCAGAGAGCAGCGGATGGCTGGCCTCCAGCTCCCGGTAGAGCGCTTCGCCCTGCAGCATCCAGCCGTAGTAGTTGCTGGGATGGCTGACGGCCGCCGTGCGGCAGGGGGAGGCAAAGCAGCGGATGCCGGCGGCATTGAGCTCGCGTTCGCAGGGCCGGGCCCGGCCATCCCCGCTCCAGCGGCAGGGCGCATCGACGGCGATCAGCTGGGCGCCGATCACGCTGTGGCACCAGTGGGCCAGCTCCTGGACGTCGGATGTGGCCAGCTGCCCGGCCCAGGCGCCAGCGCTGAGCGCCACGGCATGGAAGCCCTTGCGGGAGCCGCCCACGTCGATACCGATCACAGTTGGGGCAGCCAAGGCAAGCTCTCTATCCCAGCTAGCCTGGTGTACAGGTTATTGGACAACTCCATGTAGGTGGTGAGCTTTTCGGAGGCCCGGGAGAGCTTCAAGGCCGTGCTGGATCGGGTGGAGGCCGATGCGGACGTGACCCTGATCACCCGGCGGCACGCCAAGGGGGCGGTGGTGATGTCGCTCGACACCTACAACAGCCTGATGGAAACGGTGCACCTGCTGCGTTCCCCGGCCAACGCGGCCCATCTGCAGCAGTCGCTGGAGCAGGCCGGGCGTGGGGAGCTTCTCTCCCATGGGCTGCTCGATCCAGATCTGGCCGATGCCGAAGATTGAGCGGCTGGCCTGGACGGCAGCCGCCTGGGAGGACTACGTCCACTGGCAGAGCCAGGACCGCAAACAGCTGCGGCGCATCAACCAGTTGATCCAGGACTGCCTGCGCGATCCCTTCGATGGCATCGGCAAACCCGAGCCCCTGAGGGAAAACCTGGCCGGCTGCTGGTCGCGCCGCATCGATGAGGAGCACCGCCTGGTTTACCGGCTGGATGACGGGCTGCTGGTGATCCTGGCCTGCAGGGTTCACGACCGGTGATCACAACCCATCTCAGGGATCCAGGAGGTTTTCCAGGGCCTCGCCACCGGGCAGTCGATAGATCCCGAAGTCGCGTCGATCGAGGGTCGCGACACGGCGGATCCCATGCTCCTGGGCCACCCAGAGCAGGGAAGCATCCGCCAGATCCATCGGCAAATCGCCGTACTGGCGCATCCAGGTGGCCATCCATTCCAGGGCGGATCCATCGAGCTCCGCAAGGTTCAGACCACCAAGCGATACCCAGGACAGGAACCGCGGTGCCAGATCCGCAGGAATCAGATGGCAGACCTCGGTCAACACCGGCCAGGTGGACACAAAAGCCCCCTGATGCCGTTGAAAGAACCCAGCACAGGCCCCATGGTCCTGATCACTGCTGTCGAACCAGGCAACCAGCGGGCCGGTGTCCAGCAAGGTGGCACCGCGAAACAGGGAACGGCTCACGACTGCGGTCCGGCCTGCCGTTCCCGCTTGTGCTGATCACTCAGCTTCTGACGGAGCAGGGAGGCATGGTCCCTGCCCCGGCTGGTGGTGCCGTTGTCCGGTGTGGCGCTGGAAAAGCTACCCACCAGCCCGAGGCGTTCCGCAAGAGCTGCCGGGCTTGTGGATTGCTGCTGCAGCAGGGCAAGCCCGGCCTTGACGACCTCACTCTGGCTGAGGCCGAGGTTCTGGCAGAGGTTGTTGAGCCTGGCCTCGCTGCCGTCATCGAGGCGCACTGAAATGGTCCGCATGGCGCCCCTCCTGCACGTATTACGTTCATATTACGAGGATTGGCGCTGGCGCACATCCCGGCGCGCAACACCCACCTGCTCCAGCAGCGTGGCCAACCCCTGGGAGCCGCAGGAGGACCGTCAGCCGTGATGCCCGCAGCGGTTCGGTCCTTCGGTGTCAGCCGGAACCGTTCCAGATCGGAAGTAAGGCACTGCTGCGGATCCTGTGGCCACGATCAGCCGATCGGCTGGATCACCATGAAAGGCATCGGGCAACCGGTCCAGGGCGATGACGACGTCGACATCGATCGGCACCGTCTGAACGACTCCAGGGGCCGCCGCCTGGCTCACCGCAGGGCATCAAAGGCCTGGGCTTCCAGCATGGAGTCTTCGGGTTCGGCGTGCAGCACACCGGATCCGCGCAAGCGCTCCCAGGGATGCGAGTCCGCTACAACTCCCACAGAAGGTGGCGTCAGGCGGGCCACGGGTTTGCCGTGCCGGGTGATCAACACCGAGCGGCGTCCCATGGAGTGGTGTAACTCGGGAGGATCAGCCCCGGCTACGCCGGGGCTGACGGCTCGCCTCCCTCAGATCTCAGCTGTGGCAATGGGTGGGCCGGTCTGTGACCCTGTTCGGAG
>NZ_JAGQCU010000008.1 GCF_024346355.1 Cyanobium sp. ATX 6A2 | reverse complement strand
ACTGGCTGCGCCAGTTGTAGATGGTCTGCGCTGTGATCCCGGTGTCACGGGCGATCTGGGCCACGCTCTGGCGGTTGGGCGGGCTCATCCGGATACGGACGGCTTCCCGCTGAGCGGCGTCATAGGGCGGTTGCATGCTCGTCGGTTGGGCCCCCAGGTGGACGGGTCAGACCGAGCGGACTTCTTTGCTGACACTGGGGGGGTCGCTGGGGCGGGACAGCACGGAGGCCACCATGGCGGTGGAGTAAGTAGCGGACATGGCGATCAACCCAGGCCGATCTGGGAGAGGATGCCCTGGCCGGTGAGCAGCTCGGTGCCGAGGCCGATCACGAAGCCGAGCATGGCCAGGCGACCATTCCAGGTTTCGGCGAAGGCGCTGAACCCGAAGCGGGGAGTGATGTCGGCCATGGAGGTGACAGAGTGTTGCGTGGACTGTAACAGGATGTAACGAGCGCGGCGCGGGTCGGGCCCTCGGTTCAACCCGTCGAGCCTCGACGCCGCCTGTCGACACCGAGATGCTCGTGTCCACAGGTTGGCTGCCGCAACGCCAGCCATCGCTGCTGCGTCCAGAGCACCGATCTCGGCCGAGAACCAATGCTGCGAGCTGGGACGTTGTTGTTCATGGCGCCGTAGCCCGGCGTGCACAACCCAGCCAGTTGCACCAAGCTGCGCAGCTGCCGCAGGCCTGCGGGAGGCAGTGAGGGACGGACGGTCGGGTTCGGGCGTGTTGGCAGGCCTCTGTGGAGGGCCCAAGCGCCAGCCTTCGGGCAGCGTGCTGCGAGCTCTTGACAGGTCGAGAAGCATTAAGTCCCTGCTGTTGGGGTTAGGCCTGGCCTGCTGCCTGGGGTATGGACGACGATGCGCCCAATCCTGAAGCCCTCAGTCTCCAATCTTCCTGTCTAGCCACTGCGTTGCCACGTAAACGCCGATAAACATTGGCAGATATACGATCCACATGTTGGGAAGATTCAGCTCAGAGTTGTTGATCAGAACAAGGCCAGAATAACTGATTACGCCATAGATCAAGGCTCTGCGCAAAGGCCCGGCAAGCTTCTTCAAGTGGGATCCAGTAGTGGCGTTGCTCTAAGGTAACTGCAGCAGAAATGTTGACAGCCTGCCCAGGCTGTTCAATCAACGGCTCCCGCCTCACAGTGGCCTGCGGGCCCCACCTTTGCAGGGATCAGCCGGGAGGGGTTTTCAAAACCGGATCAGCTCCGCGCGCAGTTCGCATCGGGAGGGGGCATCCGAACTGGGCTCAGGTTGGCTGCCTGCTCGATGTGCGCAGCTTTTTGTGGATCCACTGCGCTGCAAGCGACTCGGGGTGTTCTGAGCCTTCGGTCGCGGGTTCCAGTCCCGCCAGCAACGTCTGCTGCTCTGCAGGCTCAGCCCGTGGCGCTCAGGCGCACCTCCTGGAGGATCCGCAGCCCGCCGCTCAGCACCAGCAGGCCGATGGCCAGGCCGATGATCAGGTCGGGCAGGGGGCTGCCGAGCAGGGCCACCAGCAGGCCGGAGAAGATCACGCCGAGGTTGGCGAGGGTGTCGTTGCTGGAGAAGATCAGCGAGGCGCGCATGTGGATACCGGCGCGGCGGTGACGGAACACCAGCGCCAGACAGAGCAGGTTGGCCGTCAGCGCCAGCAGGCCCACGCCCATCATCAACCCGCTCACCGGCTCACTGCCCTGCAGGGTGCGGCGCAGCACATCTGCCAGCACCAGGAGGGCCAGGCCGATCTGCAGGATGCCGCTGACGGCGGCGGCGCGGCGCTGCCGCCGCAGGCCCCGCCCCACGGCCAGCAGGGCCAGGGCATACACGCCGGCATCGGCAAGCATGTCGAGGGAATCGGCGATCAGGGCGATGGATTCGGCGCGGATACCCCAGCCGAGTTCAACGACGAACATGGCGGCGTTGATCAGCAGCACCCACCAGAGGGTGCGCCGCTGCAGCTGTGCGGCGGTGGCGGAGTCGCAGGCGCAATCAGGCATCGGCCTTCAGCTCACGAAGCGCCGGTAGAGCCAGCGCACGAATCCCCCCAGCACCGGCACCGGGCCGAAGGTGGGACCCACGAAATCGAAGTAGTCGCGGTGATCCACGATCTTGTCCGCGTCGTTGAGCAGCAGGCGCGTGGCGCCGGGATAGATGAACTCCACCCCCTTGATCTTCAGCCCCATTTCCCATTCCACGAAGGCGGTGGCGCCCGTGATGGCGATGGCGCCGGGCTTGAGCAGCACGTCGTCACAGCGCTGGAGCAGGTCCTCCTGGGCCTTCAGATAGGCGTCGATGCCGTGGTGCTCCTGGGTGGGGTCCTGGAAGTGCACGGCCGCGTCGTATAGCGCCCGCCACTGCTCGGCGCTGGGGCCGGGGGCGCCGTAGGGCTTGGTGAACAGGGCCTGCAGGCTGGCGGCATCCATGGCAGTGGGAGCGACGGGGCGCCGCGGGTCCGGGTGAACGAGCCTCCATTCCACCGGATGATCCACGGCAGTGCGGGCCTGCCAGCCTTGGCGATGACGTTTGCCGCCTCGCCCCAGATCACCGCCGCCGTGAGTGACGATCTCTGCGGCCTGATCGAGGAGCAGCTGGGGGTGCCGGCCGCCGCCCGTACCTACATCGAATTCGCCGCCGCCTAGGGCGACCTGTGGGGCTGGAATCGGCGTACGTTCGGATGAACTTGCCCTGAGGCGCTGCGCTCAGCGGCGCTCGAGGCCCGCCACCCACTCGCGCAGCTGCTCGCCCGCCAACTCGCGGCCAGCGACCCGAGCACCAGCCCGAAGGCCAGGCCCACGATGTTCGGGGCCACGCCGATCTGGGGCAGGGCGGCCACCACAAAGCCCAGCACCAGGATGCCCAGGGTCCCGCTCAAGGGCTGGACGCTCCAGGACTCGATCGGGGGATGGGGCATCAGCGCAGCGGATAGCATCCGCACCCTGAGCAGAAGCTCTGCTGGTGTCACCTGCTCTGAGATGTTCGCAGCGTTCCGGTAGTGAACACTACCTGTAGTGCGGTGGAGGAAACGGCCACCGCCGCTAGCGTGTGCCCAGGCACTTCACCCCGATGACCCAGCTGCACGATCTCAGGCTGCGTCTTCTGGTTCAGCAGGAAACCGAGCGAATCCTCGACAGTCAGCCCGATGAACTCGACCTCTCGGTGGTTCAGGCCCGGTGTCTCTGCTGGCTGGCCCTGCTGATCGAAGCCCACGAGGAGCAGGCCTGTGATGCCGAGCGCCGCGGCGACACCGAGCAGGCCATGGGCTGGTTTGCCGATTCGATGCGCCTGCGCGACGTGATCAACGTGGTGACCTCAATCGAGATCCCCCTGCCAGCCGCCGACGAATCCGACGAAACGGCCACCTGAAGTGATCCCTGATGCCATGATGGGGGTTGCGACGGATAGGGAGCTCGGTGCCCGAAGAGCCCTGCCAGTGCCCTGATTGCCAGCGTTTCTATCGGGAGCACGACCGACTGATCCGCGAGAATCCCACCCTGCGCCAGCAGCAGGAGCTCAACTGGGCTGCCCTGCAGTCGTTCCGCACCCTCGCCGGTCGGGTGATGGAGGAGCTGCAGAAGCGCCAGGACGCCAGCGAGGCCCAGCCCTCAGCCGATGCTCCGGCTGAGGCTGCTTCGGCTGCCGCCGTCTCGACCGAGGCGGACACAGAGCCCGACGCCATGCAGCAGGCCCTGGCCGACCTGGAGAACATCAACGCCCACCTGTTCTCGATCGAAGCGCTGATGGAGCGCATCTTCGATGTGCGTGTACCCGAGGAGGTGGAGCGCACCTTCCGCGAGCAGGCCGGGGAGCTGGCCCCCGACCCGCTCAACGCCGACCGGCTACGGCTCAACCGGCTGCTGCACCAGACCCCCGATCTGCCCGATCGGGGCTGAGCCCGCTCAGGGCTGATCCATCTCGCAGGTGATCGTCACCGGATAGGGCTGGGCGTCCCAGATGCGCTCGGCGTATTCGCGGATCGAGCGGTCGGAGGAGAAAAAGCCAGTGCGGGCGGAATTGAGCAGGGCCATGCGGTTCCAGCCCCGGGGATCGGCCCAGGCCTGGTTCACCGCGTTCTGGGCCCGCACGTAGTCCTCGAAATCGGCCAGCACGTAGAAGGGGTCCTGACCGGTGAGGTTCTGCAGCAGCGGCCGGAACAGGTCGCCGTCGCCGTCGCTGAAGTGGCCCTGCTCGATCAGGCGCAGCACCTCCCCCAGCTCGGGGATCGAGCTGATCCACTCCCAGGGCCGGTAGCCCTCGGCCCGCAGTTCGGCGATCTGCTCGGTGGTGCGGCCGAACAGGAAGAAGTTCTCGGCACCCACCTGCTCGAGGATCTCCACGTTGGCGCCATCGAGAGTGCCGATCGTGAGCGCTCCGTTCATGGCGAACTTCATGTTGCCGGTGCCTGAGGCCTCCTTGCCAGCAGTGGAGATCTGCTCAGAGAGATCAGTGGCCGGATACACCTTCTCGCCCAGCTTGACGCTGTAATCGGACAGGAAGATCACGCGCAGACGCCCGTCCATGTCGGGATCGGCGTTCACCGTGTCGGCGATGCCGTTGATGAAGCGGATGATCAGCTTGGCCATGTAGTAGCCCGGTGCCGCCTTGCCGCCGAAGATCACGGTGCGTGGTGGCAGATTGTCGCCGGCGCCGCTCTTGATGCGCAGGTAGTGGGCAATCACCTGCAGGGCGTTGAGGTGCTGGCGCTTGTATTCGTGGATGCGTTTCACCTGCACGTCGAACAGCGATGCCGGATCAACCAGCACGCCGGTGTGACGCTCGATGTACTGAGCCAGGTGGGTTTTCACCGCCAGCTTGGTGTTTCCCCAGCGCTCCAGGAAGCCGTCGTCGTCGGCATAGGCCTCCAGCTGACGCAGCTGGTCGAGGTCCTTCACCCAGCCATCGCCGATGGCCTCGGTGATCAGGCGGGTGAGGCGAGGGTTGGCGAGGGCCAGCCAGCGTCGCGGGGTGACTCCGTTGGTGACATTGGTGAACTTCTGTGGCCACATGGCCGCGAAATCAGGGAACAGATTGCGCTTCACCAGATCGCTGTGCATGGCCGCCACACCGTTCACGTGGTGGCTGCCGATCGTGGCCAGGTGGGCCATGCGCACCGTCTTCGGGCCGTCCTCATCGATGATCGACACCCGGCGCAGCACCTGGTTGTCACCGGGGTAGCTCAGCCGCACCTGTTGCAGAAAACGGCGGTTGATCTCGTAGATGATCTCCAGATGGCGCGGCAGCAGCGCACCCATCAGGTCCACGCCCCACTTCTCCAGCGCCTCCGGCAGCAGGGTGTGGTTGGTATAGGCGAGGGAGGCGGTGGTGATCGCCCAGGCCTGGTCCCACTCGAGGCGCTTCTCATCGAGCAGCAGCCGCATCAGTTCCGGCACCGCGATCGAGGGGTGGGTGTCGTTGAGCTGCACGGCCCAGTGCTGGGGGAACTCCTGCACGGGAATGCCGCGGGCTTCGAGGCTGCGGATCATGTCCTGGAGCGAGCAGCTCACGAAGAAGTGCTGCTGCTTGAGCCGCAGGCGCCGGCCCTCATCGGTGCCGTCGTTGGGATAGAGCACCTTGGAGAGGGTTTCGCTGCCCACCTTCTCCTCCACGGCGCCGTAGTAGTCGCCGATGTTGAAGGCGTAGAAGTCGAAGCTCTCGGTGGCGTCGGCCCGCCACAGCCGCAGGCGGTCGCAGGTGTTCACCCGGTAGCCCAGCACCGGCACATCGTGGGGGACGCCGATGGCGTGCTCGGCCGGGATCCAGCGGCTGCGCAGCACGTCGTCCTCGTCGCGGTAGGTCTCGGTGCGGCCGCCGAAGCCCACGAAGCAGGCCTGATCGGGCTGGGGCAGCTCCCAGGGCCAGCCGCCCTTGAGCCATTTGTCGGTGATCTCCACCTGCCAGCCGTGGCGGATCAGCTGATCGAAGATCCCGAACTCGTAGCGGATGCCGTAGCCGGTGGCCGGGATCTCCAGGGAGGCCAGCGATTCCAGGAAGCAGGCCGCCAGGCGCCCGAGGCCTCCGTTGCCCAGTCCCGGTTCCTCCTCCACATCGAGGATCTCGCCGATGTCCTGGATGCCGAATCCCTTCAGGGCCTCAGCCGCCGCCTCCTGGATGCCGAGCATCAGCAGGTTGTTGCCCAGCTGGGGGCCGATCAGGAACTCGGCTGACAGGTAGGCCACCACGCGGGTGGGGGTTTTGCGCAGGGCCTCCAGGCCGGCCAGGTAGCGGGTCATCAGCCGGTCGCGCACCGCGTAGCTGAGCGCCATGTAGAGGTCGTGGCGACTGGCGGTGGGGGCGAGCTTGCCGAGTGTGTAGAAGAGGTGCTCGGTCATGCCGTCGAACACCTCGCTGGCGCTGAGACCGCTGCGGGGAGGGTCGGCGTAACAGCCCGGAGTCGGCAGGCGCAGGTTGGCCGGTCGGCTGGGGCTGGGCCGCTCGGAGGGGATCGCTGTGATCGGGTTTGCCTGCGTCATGCCACACCTGCACTTTGCGGACCGTAGCCACGGCTGCCACGGCCAACCCCCTCCGGCGGCTAGTGATCAGCAAGCGAACACCGGCACGCGACCTGCCCGGGCGCCTGGCTGCCTTGCCGCCAATCGCCTTAAGGTCGGGCCCGCTCTCGCCGTCCCTGTTGCTGCCCATGCAGTTGCCCATGGCTCTTTTGCCGATGCCGCTGTCACCGATGCCCGCCCTGGCCATGGCTCCATCGCTGCTGCTGGAGGTGGGCAACCACCAGATCGAGGTGGTTGAAACCCTCATCGGGGTTGGGGAATTCCTGGTGATCTTCGTGGCGGCGCGCCTGCTGGCCGAGCTGATGGTGCGCATCCAGCTGCCCACGATCCTGGGCGAACTGGTCGCCGGCGTGCTCATCGGCGTGTCCGGTCTGCACCTGATCGTGCCCCCCGAAACCCAGGCCCAGCTGAGCGCCTGGCTGTTGTCGCTGGTGGGCTCCCTGGCTGAGGTCTCGCCGGACACCGTGCAGGAGATCTACACCGAAACCTTCCCCAACCTCACGGCGCTTTCCGAGATCGGCCTGTTCGCTCTGCTCTTCCTCACCGGCCTGGAGAGCGAGCTCGACGAACTGGTGGCGGTGGGCATGCAGGCCACCACCGTGGCGGTGACCGGGGTGGTGCTGCCCTTCGCCCTGGGCACGGCCGGCCTCTACTACCTCTTTGACGTGCCGCTGATCCCGGCGATCTTCGCCGGGGCGGCGATGACCGCCACGTCGATCGGCATCACCGCCAGCGTGTTCGGGGAGCTGAAGTTTCTCAAGACCCGCGAAGGCCAGACTGTGATCGGCGCCGCCGTGCTAGATGACATCCTCGGCATCGTGATCCTGGCGGTGGTGGTGAGCCTGGCCGGTGGCGGGGCCTTCACCTTCGGGCCGCTGCTCAAGCTGGTGGCCGCCGCCGGGGTGTTCGTGGCCGCCGCCCTGTTTCTCAGCCGCACCGCCGCTCCCGGCTTCGACTGGCTGCTCGACCGGCTCAAGGCTCCCGGCGAGGTGGTGGTGGCCTCCTTCGTGGTGCTCTCGCTGTGCTGCTTCGCCGCCCAGGCGATTGGCCTGGAGGCCGCCCTGGGCGCCTTCGCGGCTGGCCTGATCCTCAGCGGCTCGAAGCACACCCACGACATCGATGCCGCCGTGAAGCCCCTGGTGGCCCTGTTCGCCACCATCTTCTTCGTGCTGATCGGCACCGGCATGGACCTGGGGGTGCTCAATCCCCTCAACCCCGACAACCGCGAGGGGCTGATCATGGCCGCCTTCCTGCTGGTGGTGGCGATCGCCGGCAAGGTGGTCACCGGCTGGAGCTACATCAGCAAGGAGAAGACCAACCGGCTGGTGGTTGGTCTGGGGATGATGCCCCGCGGCGAGGTGGGCCTGATCTTCCTGGGTCTGGGCACCCAGGCCGGACTGCTCACCAAGCCCCTGGAGGCCGCCATCCTGTTGATGGTGATCGGCACCACGTTCCTGGCGCCGATCCTGCTGCGGGTGGCGCTGCGCGACAACAGCGGAGGGCCCGACCTGGACCCCCTCGCCGAAATCCCCACCTGATCCGGTGCCACGCTCCCTGCTGGAGCTGGCGCGGCGCTGGGGCCTGAGCTGGGGAGGGTGGCTCGACAACCGCCGCGGTGAGTGGTGGCTGCTGGCCCAGCTGCTGCTGATCACCGCCCACCTGCTGCCCGCCTGGCCGGCGCCCGGTTCCTGGGGCTACGCCTGGCCCCTGCCCCTGGCTCTCAGCGGTGCCGTGCTGTTGCTCCTGGGTGTGCTGCTGGCGCTGCGGGCGTTTGTGCGGCTGGGGTCCAACCTCACGCCCCTGCCCGAACCGATGGCCGATGCGGCCCTGGTGACCAGCGGTGCCTACGCTCGCTGCCGCCACCCCCTCTACCAGGCTGTGCTGCTGTGCTCGCTGGGCATGGCCCTGGCCCTGGGCAGCCTGCTGCATCTGGCCCTGCTGCTGGCCCTGGTGGCAGTGCTGGGCGGCAAGGCCCGCCGCGAGGAGCGGGCCCTGGAGCGCCTCCATCCCGAATACGCCACCTACCGCAGCAGCACGCCGGCGATCATTCCCCGCTGTCCCTGGCTTGACTGGCGAGTGCTGTGAAGGCCCCCCAGCCGGCGGCGATCAGGCCCAGGCTGCTGGCCCAGCCGGGGCCCAGGGCCCAGCTCAGGGCCAGGTTGGTGAGGGCCCCGATGGCCAGGGCCAGCAGCAGGCTGCCGGCCACCAGCACCACCTGCTGCAGGCTCTCGGGCAGGTCGCCCTCGGCCAGGGCGGCCTCCAGGCGGCCCAGGGGCAGGCTCAGGGGCAGGTAGAGCGCCAGGGCCCAGAAGGCGGTGCCGGGCAGCAGGGGAATCCAGTGGGGCACAACCATCGGGCACAAGCTTGGAGAGGGGGCGGCGCCTGCATGAGCTCCTTAGCATCGACTGCCTGAGAGAGACCGTGGTGAGCGCGATCACCGTTGAAGCCTGGCAGCATCTCGGCCATGGCGTGCATGCCGTGAAGGCGGGCCCGGAGCACCCCCGGGGACCGGCGCTGCTGCTGGTGCACGGCTTTGGCGCCTCCACCGACCACTGGCGCTTCAACATCCCGGTGCTGGCCCAGCGCCATGAGGTGCATGCCATCGACCTGCTGGGCTTCGGGCGCAGTGCCAAGCCCGCCGGGCTGGCCTATGGCGGTGCCCTCTGGCGCGATCAGCTGGTTGCCTACGTGACCGAACGCATCGGCCGGCCCACGGTGCTGGTGGGCAATTCCCTGGGCGGCTTCTCCGCCCTGGCGGCCGGGGTGGCCCTCGGCGAGCAGGCGGCCGGGGTGGCGCTGCTCAATGCCGCCGGTCCGTTCAGCGATGAGCAGGCGCCGCCGCGGGGCTGGGGGGCCATCGCCCGCCAGACGATCGCTGGTGCCCTGCTGCGCAGCCCGGTGCTGCAGCGGCTGCTGTTCGAAAACCTGCGCCGGCCCGCCACCATCCGCCGCACCCTCAACCAGGTGTATGTCGACCGCAGCAACGTCGATGACGCCCTGGTGGAGGCGATCCGGCGCCCGTCCCTCGACCCAGGGGCGTTCGGGGTGTTCCGCACGGTGTTCGACATTCCCCGCGGCCAGCCCCTCGACGAACTGTTTGCCCAGCTCAGCTGCCCGTTGCTGCTGCTCTGGGGCATCCGCGATCCCTGGATCAACGCCGCCGGCCGCCGGGCGGCGTTCCAGCGCCACGCCCCGGCGGCCACCACCGAGGTGGTGCTGGAGGCCGGCCACTGCCCCCACGACGAGGTGCCCGAGCAGGTGAATGCCGCCCTGCAGGAGTGGCTCGATGGCCTCAAGGCAGGGGCTGAACCCCTGGCAGCCGCCCCCGCGCCAGCTGCTGTTTCGGATCGAACTGCCGCTTGAGCGCCTCGATCAGCGGCCGCGAGGGGGCATCCAGCCAGGCGGGGATGGCCGCCCCGGCAGGTCCGGGCGGCTGACACAGCACGGTGAGTTGGCCCCCCAGTTCCTGGCAGCGGCGGCGCAGGGCCTCCACCCGGTAGGCCGGCATGGACGCGGCCGCGGCCCAGAGGTCGCCCAGGCCGCTGCCGGCGCCGATCACCGCGCTCAGGCCACGGAGTTCCGGGGCCTCCAGCAACGCCGGCACGCGGGCGGGGAGCACGCCGGCGCGCAGCAGCCAGCCGGGCCGGGGCGTGGTCGCTCCGCGGCCCAGCTCCAGATGGACCTCCAGGCGTTCGGGCGCGAGGGTCTCAACCCGGATGCCGGCCTCTGCCGCCTGCTCGCCGATGCAGGCGATCTGCTCCTCAAGGGTCTGGGGGCTGATGCTGGCCAGGCTGATCAGCAGCGCCGCCCCTTCGTCGCTGGTGGCGCCGGCCAGGGTGTGGCGGTGCCAGTCGAGTCGCTCGGGGCTGAGGCTGGAGCCGAGCAGCCAGCGGGCCAGGGGCTGCAGCTGCCTGAGCGCACCGCTCAGCCAGAGGCCGCGGCGCTGGGGCGGCAACGGCTGGGTGCGCAGGGTGACCTCGGTGATCAGGGCCAAAGAGCCCCAGCTGCCGCACAGTGGCCGCATCAGGTCGTAGCCGGCCACGTTCTTCACCACCTTGCCGCCGGCGCGGGCAGCGGTGCCGTCGGCCCGCATCAGGCCGATGCCGATCAGCTGGTCGCGCACGCCCAGGTAGCGCTGGCGGTAGCCGCCGGCCAGACCCCGGGCCACCAGCCCGCCCACCGTGCCGGCGCCCAGGCCGTTGGCCGTGGCGGGGGCATGGGTGCCCCAGGGCCAGTCGAGGGACAGCCACTGCCGGTGGCGGGCCAGCTCCTGCTGCAACCCCACCAGTGGTGTGCCCGCCTGCACGGTGACGGTGAAGTCGCCCGGGTTGTGCTCCACGATCCGATCCAGCCGCGCGGTGCTCAGCACCAGCGCCTCGCTCTGCCCCGGCCCAGGCTGCACCGGCGGCCCCCAGTCCAGCCGGCTGCCGCTGCCGGCCGGCAGCCAGGGCAAGGCCTGCCGGTGCAGATCCCGCACCAGCTCCTGCAGCTCGCGGGGCTCAGGGCGCATCACGGCACGATGGTGCCATGGCCGCCGTTCCCCTCAAGATCGTCGTCTTCGACGACGACCCCACCGGCTCCCAGACCCTGCACAGCTGCCCGCTGCTGCTGCGCTGGGATGCCGCCAGCCTGCGTGCCGGCCTGGCCAATCCCTCGCCGTTCCTGTTTCTGCTGGCCAACACCCGTGCCCTCGATCCGGATGCGGCCGCTGCGCGCGTGCGCCAGATCTGCCGGGCCCTGGGGCCGGCCCTGGAGGCGGCCCGCAGCGAGGGACTGATCGGGCGCTGGTTGCTGGTGAGCCGCGGCGATTCCACCCTGCGCAGCCACTTCCCCCTGGAGGTGGAGGTGATCGCCGCCGAACTGGGCGGGACCGGTGGCGTCGACGCCACCCTGCTGGTGCCGGCCTTCCTGCCCGGCGGCCGCAGCACCCGCGCCGGGGTGCACTGCCTGCACGGCGAGCCGGTGCACACCACCGCCTTCGCCCGCGACCGGCTGCTGGGCTACCGCAGCAGCTTTCTGCCCGACTGGGTGGAGGAGAAGAGCGGCGGGCGCATCCCGGCGGCCTCCGTGGAGCGCCTCAGCCTGGCGGAGCTGGATGCCGCCGCCGGGGGCCCGGGCTTCACGGAGCTGTGCCAGCGGCTGGCGGCGCTGGCGGGCAACCGCTGTCTGGCTGTGGACGCGGAGCGGCCGCAGCAACTGGCGGCCCTCGGCGCCGCGGTGCGGGACCTCACCGGGCCCGCGGCCGCCGCGCGCTGGGGCCGGCCGCGGCGGTTTCTGTTTCAGGCGGCCGCCAGCCTGCTCAACGCCCTGGCGCCGATCGGCCCCCAGCCCCTCGCGCCAGCGGCCCTGGCGGGGCTCCGCCGCCGCGGCCCCGGCGGCCGCTGGCTGCCGGGCCTGGTGCTGGTGGGTTCCCACGTGCCCCTCGCCGATGCCCAGCTGGAGGCCCTGCTGGCCGGGCCCGGCTGCAGCGGCATCGAGCTCGAGGTGGCCAAGCTGGCCCGGGTGCTGGAGCGGCCGCTGCCCGCCGAGCTCCTGGCCTCGCTGGAGCGCGGCTGGCTGCAGCGGCTGGAGGCGCAGCTGGCCGCCGGCCGCACGCCGGTGCTCTTCACCAGCCGGGGGGAGCTGCACTGCCACTCGGCCGGCGAGCGGCGCCGGCTGGGACTGGAGCTGGCGGCCCTGATGGCTCGGCTCGCCGCTGCCCTGGCGCCGCGCCTGGGCTACCTGATCAGCAAGGGCGGCATCACCACCCACACCCTGCTGGCCGAGGGGCTGGGGGCCTCTCTGCTGGAGCTGCAGGGTCAGCTGCTGCCGGGGCTGTCGCTGGTGCGGCTGCCCAGCGGCGATCCAGCCCTGGCGGCCGGCCTGGCGGGCCTGCCGGTGCTCACCTTCCCCGGCAACCTGGGCGCTGCCGGCAGCCTGCGCCAGGCCTGGGAGCTGATGGAGCACCCCCAGGCGCTCACAGCGCTGCCGCAGCCGCTCACAGCTGGATCGGTTCCAGAGGCCGGCAGTGCCAGCGGCCGGCGGCCCGCTCCGCCACCAGCGGGGTGAGCGTGAAGCGCGGCGGCGACCCGGCGGCCACATCCACGCGCAGGCCGGAGTAGCGGCGTTGCAGCGCGGAGCCATGGCCATGGCGGCCATGGAAGAAGTGGCTGCGGGCCAGCGGGCTGCCGTCTGCGGCGTGCAACTCGGGCCCCTGCAGCCGCTGGCGGCGCAGGCTGTAGCCACTGCCGCCGCACACCACCCAGGGGATGCCGGCATCGCCGCGGCCGTTGTCGGCCACCCGCACCAGTTCCAGGCAGTGGGCATGGCCGCTGAAGGCCAGATCCACCAGCGGCCGGCCCTCCCGCCGCTCCCCCAACCTGGTGGCCACCCGATCGAACACCCGCTGCAACTGGCAGCGCACGGCCAGGGTCTGGGCCTGGTTCCACTTGGTGGCCTCGGTGACGTAGGGGGGGTGGTGGAGCACCAGCAACCGGCCGCGCACCGCCGGGTTCTGCCAGGAGGCCAGCAGCTGGCGCTCGAACCAGGCCAATTGCTCGCCGTCGAGCGCCGGGGGCCGGCCGGCGCGGGCGGCAGCGGCGCTGGCAAGCTGCTTGTCGATGTCGCGGATGCGCTCATCGAGCTCCTCCGCCAGGCCCAGGGCATCGGCGCGGCTGTCGTCGGCCTGGTCGTCGTGGCGGCCCGTCAGCCAGTCGCCCCCCAGCTCGCGCAGCAGCACCGCCTGTTCGGCCTCCAGGGCCTGGCGGTGCTGCAGCAGGGTCTCGCGCCCGGCGCGATCGCCGACTCCGGCGAGGGGTTGGTTGAAGGTGTTGGAGTCGAGGGCGAACAGGTCGATGCCGGCCCAGCGGCTGGCGTAGTAGCGGTGGGGCAGGCGCGTGAACCGCCCGGGGCGGTAGAGCAGGGCGCGGCCGCCATCGGCGCCGTCGGCCGCGGCGCTGCGGGTGGAGGCCAGGTGGGCCTTCAGGCTCTGCTCCGGCACGGCGGCCAGCCGGTCTACGAAGGCCTCGCTCCAGGCCTGGCCGCAGAAGGAGCCGTGCCAGCCCACATCGAGGTTGACCCAGGGGCGCAGCAGGCGCCTGGGCAGGGCCGTGAGCAGCGACAGCAGCGCCAGGGGCAGCGGCAGGTCGTAGTAGTCGTGGTTGCCGAGCACCGGCAGGAACGGCCGCCGGAACACCAGTTCGCTGTGGCGCAGCTGCCGCCAGTGCTCGCCCCCCACCAGCCACTCGCGGTAGGGGCGGATGAAGTTGCGGCGGTATTGCTCGCTGGAGCCCACCAGGTACACCACATCGCCGGTGTGGAGCAGGAAGCGGGCGTCTTCGCCGTGGGCCAGGAGCAGCTCGGCCACCAGCCGCTGGGGGTCGTTGCGGCCGCGGCGGCCGGTGCCGCTGTCGCCGATCACCAGGAAGCTGAAGGCCTCGCTGCCGCCCGGGTCCCCCTCCAGCACCAGCCGGCAGGGGTCGATGCCGGCAGCCGCCAGGGCCGGATGGCCCCAGCGCACCCGCTCGGCCATGCGCCGGATCTTGGAGGCGATGCCGGCTTCGCTGGCGAAATTCATGGGGCAGGGGCTGCGCCGGGATCAGGCCGGGGATCGGGTCAGGGGGGTGATCACGCTGAGCGATTCGGGACGGCAGCGGATGTGAACGCTGTCGGTGGTGATCATCTCGCCGTCGACCACCAGTCGCTGGGGGGAGTCGGTGACGATGTGAATCTCCCTGGCCCGCAGGCCGAGCAGGTCGGGGTGGCTGGTGGGTGACTGCACCACCGCCGAGGTCATCAGCGCGGCCAGGGCATTGAGGCCCTGCAGCCGGTTGGCGGGGGTGGCCACGGTCACCTCCAGCAGGCCGTCATCGGGAATCACCTCGCCGAAGCCCTGGGCCAGCACCGAGGTGCCCGGGGCCACGTTGGCCACGGTGATGGCGGCGGCCTGGAGCTCGCTGGTGGTGCCGTCGATCGTGAGGCTGGCCTGGAAGGGCTGCTGGCTGAGCAGCTGCTGGGCCCCTGCCAGCACGTAGGCCAGGGTGCCGAGGCGGTTCTTGAGGTCGCGGCTGGCCCGCTCCACCATGCCCGCCTCGAAGCCCAGTCCCGCCAGCAGCACCATCGGGGTGTCGTTGCAGAGGGCGGTGTCGAGCCGGCGCTCGTGGCCCACCAGCAGCACGCGGCAGGCCTCGCTCAGATTCAGCGGAATGCCCAGGGCGGAGGCGAAGGCGTTGGCGGTGCCGCGTGGGATCACCCCCAGGGGAATGGCGGTGCCCGCCAGCACCCCGGCCACGGCCGAGACGGTGCCATCTCCGCCACAGGCCACCACCATGGCGTCGCTGGTGTCCCCCTCGCCCCGGGCCTCGATCAGGTTCACCAGTTCGCGGGTCTGCGCGGCCGGATCCCCATCCGCGCGGGTGAGCACCACGCTCATCAGCAGCTGGGGCTCGAGCAGGGAGCGGATGCGGGCCAGGTCAGCGGTGGGATCGCCGTTGCCCGCCACCGGGTTGAACAGCAGGTAGGCCAGCCGACTGCGGCCCAGACCCCGCAGGGCCAGATCGGCGCTGGCGGGGTTCAGGGCCAGGGGGGTCCGGGCGATGGCGCAGGCGCGGATCAGCAGCGCCGCGTCGGGCTGGCTGTGGGCCGGGGTGCCGGCAGCGGGGAAGGCCACCACGGCCCCAACCTCGCCGCTGAGCACCAGGGCGGCAGCGCGGATGTCGGCACCGGCGGAGAGACTGCCCAGCTCGTGCCGCTCACTGAGGCTGAGGCCGGCGATCGCCGGCCGGCTGGCGATCGCCTCGGCCAGTTCACTGTTGGCCAGCAGCCGGTAGCCGGTCAGCACTGACAGATGCCGCTTCAGCCAGTCGAGCATGGGTTCGGGTGCCGCCGCCTCGGCCAGCAGCACCAGGGCGTTGCTCATTGGGCTGGGTTCATCGGGGCGGGCCGCTGGCGGGCACCTGCTGCAGATAGGCGCTCACCGAGATCGGCCCGTTCTGGGTGTAGCCCACAGGCAGCCAGAGGTCACCGGCCACGGTGTTCACGTGGATCTCCCAGTGGTAGAGGCCGATGTAGGCCTGGGGATCATCGCGCAGCAGCGAGGCGTAGAGGAGAACGGCGCGGCCGTAATAGTCGCTGTTGTTGTAGCCCCACAGCCCCTTGCGGATGTCCTGCAGGCCCCCGCGGCGCACCAGGTAGCGGGCGGCGGCCTGGATGGCGTCGTGGGGATCACGGATGTCGCCCGCTCCCACGCCGGGCTGGGCCCAGGTGGTGGGCAGAAACTGCATCGGCCCGTGGGCGTTGGCCACCGACACGCCATCGATGCGGCCCATGCCCGTTTCCACCAGGTTGATGGCCGCCAGAACCTCCCAGTCGATGCCGGTGGCGGCAGCGGCCTTGCGGTAGTGGGCCAGCAGCTCCTCGGCGGGGGCGGGCGGAATGATGCGCCAGGCCGGCAGGGCGGCCAGCGGCCGGCTGCGGCGCTGCATGGTGAGGAACTCCCGGCGGGCGGCCAGGTGGCGTTCAGCCACGCCGCGCCAGGCCGGATCCAGCGCGGCCAGCACCGCTTCCGACTGGGCGGGCTGCTGGGAGAGCTGGCGGTAGATCACCTGCTGCTGGTGGCCCAGCCGCGGCAGCTGCTCGGCGGCGGTGGTGGGATCGCGCAGGGCCGTTTCCACCGCCGTGAGCAGGGCGGCCAGCTCGGCCGGATCGGCCGGCACCAACGGGTAGTGGCGGTCATCGGCCAGGCGCGGCAGCGAGGGATCCTCCGGCAGGGTCACCTGGGTGGGCTGAGCAGCCTCCGTGGGATCGCCGCTCTCGTTGAGGGCCAGGGCGCTGAAGCGCAGCGCCGGCCCCAGGGCCAGACTGCCCAGCACCGCCAGGGCCAGACCCCCGCCGGCCAGCCGCCAGCCCGTGGCCGGCCGCCAGCCGCGGGCCGGGGGCCGGAGGCTCGGTTGGGGCTGGCGCTGGGCCATGCGGGGCAGCTGCTTCGGCATTTCGTCGACGCTACCGGCTCCGGCCCGGGGCGCCCGCCGCACGCTCGAAGCTGGGGTCGAGCAGGGCAGTGGTTTCGATGCAGAGCAGCAGGGCGTCGGTGGCGGCCCGGCGATCGAACTGGCCGAGCACCAGCCCCTGCTCGAGGGCCTCCAGCCGCGCCCGGGCGGCCAGGGCGCGGCCCACCTTCTCCTCCAGCCGGCTGGTCTGCAGCAGCTGGGTGGATACCGAGGCCACCACCGAGGCCGCCGAGGCCAGGCCGCAGAGCAGGCGCCAGGAGGGCACCGACAGATTCAGGGCTTCAGTGAGACCGGTGGTGAAGGCCTGGCCCCCGAACGTGGGAGCGGCGGTCAGCAGCGCTGCGGCGCTGCTGAACAGGATCGAGGCGTTCACGAGTTGCCGGCGCTGGGGCAGCGAGCGGCGCAGGAAGCGATCGAGCTGGGCGCGCCGGCTGCGCATCTGTTCGATCAGTGGATCCGGCAGTGGATCCGGGCTCACCTCCGGGGTGGTCATGGCGATTCAGAGCAGGCCGCGGTAGCGGATGAACATCTGCACCATCGTCCAGGAACCCAGCGTCACCTTCACCGCCATCAGGGCGTTGAGGATCGGGATCCAGCCGCCGCTCTCCAAGGCCCCGAAGTTGCCGCGGGGCAGGTTGAGCCCCTCCAGGCTGAGGAAGGCCAGCACGATGAACAGCAGCACCGCCAGCTTCTCGATCAGCTCGGTGCGCTCCAGGTTGCGGTGGGTGGCCTCTTCGGACGGCAGCGGGCCATGGCCGGATTGCACGATCAGCAGCAGGGCCAGGGCGGTACCCCCCGCCACCCCGGCGGCGAACCCGCCCCCGGGGGAGAGGTGACCGCGCAGGGCCAGTTCCACCGCCACCAGTGCCGCCATCGTGGCGCCCAGCCGGCAGAGCACGAGCACGGCGGGGTCATCGAGGCCGTGGATGCGGGCTTGGGGGTGCTCGCCGCTGAGCATCCACACCACCCCCATCGAGGCCAGGGTGAACACCACCACCTCGGCCACCGTGTCGTAGAGGCGGGTGTACAGGAGCACACCCGACACCAGGTTGGGCACCCGGGTCTGCTCGCTGAGTGCGGTGATCAGCGCCCCGTTGGCAGCGGTGTCAGGCAGGGCCTGCAGCAGGGGCGCCAGCGCCACCGCCACGGCCGCCAGCACGTGCAGGGAGCGCAGGCTCATGGGCTCGGCTGCTCCCGCTCCCGCAGCAGGTTGGCGATCAGCAGGATGCCGGCGTTGCCCACGCTGAGCACCAGCACGCTCACCAGGGCCGGCATGGGGTCGTCGCGCACCACCGCCACCACCAGCATCACCAGCGCCACCTTGGTGGACAGGCTGGCGAGGGCGGCCAGGCGATGCCAGAGCTCGCGCGTGCGGCAGGCCACCGCGATCGGGATCAGCAGAGCCAGCACCATGCCGTCCACCAGCCAGGTCATGGCGCCCGCTCCGGCGTGAGGGTGTGCACGTGGTAGTGGCGTCCGGCAGGGTCCATCTCCAGGCAGATGCTGAAGGGGGTGAGGGTGATCGCGAACACCTCCAGGAACATCAGCACATCGTTGCGGCGGCCGTTGCCGGGCACCAGGTCGCAGCACTCCCGCAGCGGCCGTCGTGTCAGCAGCAGTGCGGCCTGGTGGAACGCCTGGGGAATCGCCACCAGCACCGCGCCCACGGCCACAGCCAGCTCGCGCAACGGCACCCCCCTGCTGCTGTGGAGGGGCAGCAGCAGCGCCACCGCTGCACCGATGAGCACGTTCAGCGTGCGGGGATCCTGGGTGAGCAGCATCCAGATCCCCACCCGCAGGGCCACGTTGAGCAGCGCCGCGATCACGCCTGCCACCCCAGCAGGGCGAGCAGCACCGCCGCGAGCATCACGATGGCCCCGAGCAGTTCGTCGAGCCCCTCCAGCTGGGGCCGCCAGGCCGGCGCCGGTACCGGCGCGGAGACCGGGGCGGATGCAGAAGCGTGGAGCAGGCGGTGCAGCATCAGACCGGCCGCGAAGACGGACGCGCTCTTCAGCATCGCGCCGGCCAGTTCCTGGGGGTCCATGGCCGTCCACAGCGGCAGCACCCAGGGGCTGGCACTGAGCAGCACCAGGGCGCCCACCAGCACGGTCGCGCCGGTCGCCGCCGCGGGAGTGGCTCCGGCGTCGGCATGGGCGATGCCGTGCGGGCTTCCTGCCGGGGTGCTCAGCGTTGCCAGCGGCGGCCCCCAGATCCGGGCGTACACCGCCACCGTGCCTGCGCCGAGGGCCGCTACCAGCCAGCCGGCCGCACCGGGCAGCTGGCTGCTGAGCTGCTCCTTGGCCAGGAATCCCAGCAGCGGCGGCAGCCCGGCGATCGAGAGGGAGGCGAGCATCAGCGGCCACCACAGGCGGGGCGCCAGGGGCCGCTGGCGCCAGCCGGCCAGGGCCGGATCGGGGATGTGTCGGGCGAGCAGGAACAGGGCGGCCTTGGCCAGCCCGTGGCCGAGGGCGTAGAGCCCCCCCACCGCCGGCAGGATCACCACCAGGCCCATCTGCGCCAGGGTGCTCCAGGCCAGCAACCGCCGCAGGTCGGGTTCCAGCAGGGCCAGCAGCACCCCGGCGGCTGCGCTGGCGATGCCCAGCCAGCGCAGCACAGGCAGCAGGCTGACGGCCTCGGCACTGATGCGCAGCAGCGGCACCACACCGGCGCTCACCACGGTGCCGGAGAGCAGGGCCGACACCTCCAGCGGCCCCTCGGCGTTGGTGCGCGGCAGCCACAGACCGGCCACGAACACCTCGGCCTTGGTGAGCAGTGCCACCGCCAGCAGGGCGAGCACGAGGCCACCGGACTGGCCCACCGCGGCCAGAGCGAAGCTGTGCTGCTCGAGGTAGAGCAGGGCGCAGCCGATCAGGAACAGCAGCATCACGGTGTTGCTCACCAGCATCAGCCGCAGGCCCAGCCACACCTGCCGGCGGCCTCCACCCAGCACCAGCAGAAGGAAGGCGGCGATGCCCACCACTTCAAGGGCCACATAGATGCTGATCAGGTCGGCGGCGACGATGGCGCTGTTGACGCTGCCGTGCAGCACCAGCAGCAGCAGCGGCCATGCCTCCCGGCTGGGTCGCCCCCAGCCGTCGAGCAGCACGGCGGCGCACACCAGAGCGTTGAGCAGCAGAAAGGGTGCGGCCAGGACATCGGGCTGGATCGTGATGCCCAGCGGACCGAGCAGCTGCAGGCTGGCCGGCAGCCAGCTCTGCTGGGCCGCCAGCGCCATGGCGCCGGTGCCCAGGCAGGTGACCAGCACGGCGAAGCGGCCGATCACCGGCAGCAGGGCGGCCAGGAAGGCCGCCAGCAGCGGCAGCAGCAGCCAGGCGATGGTGATCCCGTTCATGGCTGTCCAGCTCGCGGCCCGGCCGCTTCCGGCTCGTCGAGTTCGGCCACATCGAGGGTGGGATCGCGGCTCGCCAGCAGCGTGGTGGCCAGCAGCAGCAGCGCCTGCACCGAGAAGCCGATCACGATCGCGGTGAGGATCACGGCCTGGGGGATCGGATCGGCGTAGGCAAGCGCGGCCTGGGGATCCACCACGGGGGTGTCGCCGTGCAGGATCGGTGTGATCAGGCCGTCGCGGGCGGCGATCAGCACGAACAGGCTGATCACGGCGGTGCTGGTCACGTCCATCGCCAGCACTTTCAGGAACAGGTTGCGGTGCCGCAGCAGCCCCACCAGGCCCGCCAGCACGGCAATCAGCACCAGCAGCTCGAGGAGGCGAAAGGCGGTCATGCCCGGGTGGCGCGGCGCTCCAGGTTGTCAGCACAGCTGGCTCGCCCGCTCACCGGGGCTCCAGGCGGATCAGCTGGCCGTCGCCGGAGCTGTCGGTGAGCACATAGAGCAACCCATCGGGGCCCTCACGCACGTCGCGCACGCGGCTGCCGATGGGGATCGTCTCCTCGCGCACCACCAGGCCCTCGTCGTCGAGGTGAAGCCGGTGCACCGCGGCCGACACCAGCCCGCCGGCGAAGAGCTGATCGCGCCACCCGGGCACCGTGCGGCCGCTGGCCACGGCCAGGCCGGACGGGGCGATGGCGGGGGTCCAGACCCGGCGCGGATCCACCATGCCCGGGGCCGTGCGGGTGGGGGTGATCTCGGGGCCGCTGTACTCACGGCTGTGGGTGACCAGGGGCCAGCCGTAGTTGGCACCGCGCTTCACCAGGTTGAGCTCATCGCCGCCGCGGGCGCCGTGCTCGCTGGCCCAGACGCGGTTGCGCGCCGGGTCGTAGGCCAGCCCCTGGATGTTGCGGTGGCCGAGGCTCCAGACGGCGGGATGGGTGCCGGCCTGGCCCCTGAAGGGGTTGTCGGCCGGAATGCTGCCGTCGGCATTGAGGCGCAGGATCTTGCCCAGGGCGCTTGCTGGGTTCTGGGCCTGCTCGCGGATCAGGGCGCCATCGAGCTGCAGCGGTGGGTTGCCGCCGTCGCCGATCGACACCAGCAGGGTGCCGTCGCTCAGCCAGAGCAGGCGCGAGCCGAAGTGCTGGCTGCCGCGCTTGGGCTGGGGCACCTCGAACAGCACTTCGAGGTTGGTGAGGGAGCGGCCGTCGAAGCGGGCCCGGGCCAGCCGGGTGTGGTTTGCCTCCGGGGTGCCGGCGGCGTAGGTGAAGTACACCCAGCGGGTGCCGGCGAAGCGCGGGTGAACGCTCCCAACGAGCAGCCCGCCCTGACCGGCGGCCAGAACTGCGGGCACGCCGGCGACCGGCTGGGGATCGAGCACGCCGTCGCGCACGATCCGCAGTCGGCCGGGCCTCCGGCGGCTCCGCCCGGGCGCAGCCGCCGCCCACGAGCAGCACCCCGGCGAGCACCAGGGCGGGGGCAGCGGTCACGGCGCCAGAGCGGCCGCGGGCTCCGGCGTGGCGATCTCCTCGGTGATCACCTCGAAGCGGAGCAGCTGGTGCTCGCCGAAGGAGAGCAGGAAGGGCACATCGCCGGCGTCGCGTCCGCGGGCGATCAGCACCCGGCCGCAGCGGGGGATGTTGTGGCGGGCGTCGAACACATACCAGCGATCGCCGAGAAAAGCCTCGAACCAGGCGGAGAAATCCACCGGTGCCTCGCCCATCGGGATGCCCGTGTAGCCGAGGTAGCCGGTGCAATAGCGGGCGGGGATGTTGAGGCAGCGGCAGAAGCTGATGGCCAGGTGGGCGAAGTCGCGGCACACCCCGGCCCCATCGGCGAGGGTGTGGCTGGCGGTCTTGTGCGGTGCCACGGCCTGGTAGTCGAAACGGATGCGGTCATGCACCCAGTCGCAGATCGCCTGCACCCGCTCCCACCCCGGGGGGGTGGCCCCGAACTGCTGCCAGGCCAGGGTCATCACGGCCGGTGTGTCGCAGTAGGCGCTGGCGGTGAGGAAGGGGTAGGTGTCGATCGGCAGCGACTGCACCGGGCACTGGGGGGCTGAGGGCTCCACGGGGTCGGGGCTGTCCGGGCAGGTGATGGCTGTGGCGTAGCGAAAACGGGTCACGCCGCTGGGGGTCACCATGCGGCTCCAGCGGTTGCCACTGCGATCGGTGAGTGCCTCGAGGGTGCGATCGGGATCCAGCTCCACCCGCTCGGGGGCCTGCAGATCAGGCAGCAGCCCCATGTGGGGACGCACCAGGGTCAACACCGGGGTGGGCGCCTCACACTGCAGCTCCAGCAGGCAGCCAAGGGAGAGGAGCACGGAAGCGGGCGGAGCGACAGGTTGGCTCCATTCTCGTGGCTGGGGGTGGCCGGCGGGACTGCCGCCCGCCGCTGTGCCAGGGAGCGCGCACCGGCCTCAGGTTTCCGTGTCAGCCCCCTCTCACCTGTACGAACAGGTGCATCTGCTGGCTGCCGGGGCTCATCGGCACTTCCTTCACGGTGAGGTAGGTCTGGCCCTTCACCAGTTCACTGAGCTTGCGGAAGCCGTAGTTGCGGGCGTCGAAGGAGGGGTCGTTCTTCTGCAGCAGGCTGCCCACCATGCCCAGCGGCGCCCAGCCGTCCTCCTGGGTCACGGCCATGATCGCCTCGCACAGGAACGGCTTCAGTTCCGGGGCGCTGTCGTCGCTGCTGTCGCTCGCCGGCCGCCGGCCGCTGCCGCCGGTAGCGGTACTGCCGCTCCCGCGCTTGAGGATGTCGGTGTAGAGAAAGCGGTCGCAGGCGGCCACGAACGCCTTCGGCGTCTTGCGCTCGCCGAAGCCGATCACCAGCAGCCCCTGCTCGCGGATGCGGGTGGCCAGGCGGGTGAAGTCGCTGTCTGACGACACCAGGCAGAACCCATCCACCCGGCCGCCGTGCAGCAGGTCCATGGCGTCGATGATCAGGGCTGAATCGGTGGCGTTCTTGCCGCTGGTGTAGCTGAACTGCTGCACCGGCACGATCGCGTGCACATTCAGCACGTCTTTCCAGCTGCCCAGCTGCGGTGTGGTCCAGTCGCCGTAGGCCCGCTTCACCGAGGCGGTGCCCACCTGGGCCACCTCGGTGAGCAGATCGCTGATCACCGACGCCTGGGCGTTGTCGGAATCGATCAGCACCGCCAGGTTGGGCGCTTCGCGGCTCATGGTTCGCTCGTGCCCGCCTGCCAGCTGCGCTGCAGCAGCTCCAGCGGGTGCAGCACCGGCAGCGGCTGTTCCTGCCCGGCCATGTGCTGGCGGATCTGCAGGGTGCAGCCGATGTTGGCGCTCACCGCCAGCGCGGCGCCGGTGCCGGCCAGGTCGGCCGCCTTGATCCGGCCCAGCTCCGCCGCCTCCATGGGCTGCACCAGGTTGTAGATGCCGGCACTGCCGCAGCACACGCCCGCCTCCACCGCCTCCTTCACCCGCAGATGGGGGATCTGGCGCAGCAGCTGGCGGGGCTGCTCGCGGATGCCCTGGCCGTGCAGCATGTGGCAGGCGTCGTGGTAGGCCACCGCCAGCGGCCGCTCGGCGCTGGCCGCCGTGCCGTCGGCGTGGCTCAGGGGTGCCAGCCGGACCTGGAACGCCTCGCTCAGCCCCAGCCGGGAGAGAAACTCGTGCGCGTCCTGCACCTGAGTCGCAAACCGAGAGCCGCGCTCGGCCCAGCCCGGCTCCTCCGCCAGGATCGAGCCGTAGTGCTTGAGCGTGTGGCCGCAGCCCGAGGCCGCAACCAGCACTGCATCCAGCGGCCCCACCGCCTCGAAGCTCTTCACCAGGGCGCTTGCCAGCTCCCGCGTCTGGCGCAGCTCGCCCTGGTGGTGGGTGGCGGCGCCACAGCAGCCCTGCTGCTGTGGGATCACCACCTCGATGCCGTTGGCACTGAGCACCTCCAGCGCCGCCCGGTTCACGGCCGGATCGAACAGCCGCTGCACGCAGCCCAGCACCAGCCCCACCCGTGCCCGCCGCTCCCCCACGGCCGGCACCACCTGGGGAAAATCGTCGCGGAAGGCCTCGGGTGCCAGGGGCGGCAACAGCCGCTCCATCGCCTCGAGCTGGGGCCCGAACAGCCGGGTGAATCCGCTGCGCCGCACCAGGGCCTGCAGTGGCGTGCCGGCGTAGGCCCGCAGTGGCCTGAGCACCGCCCGCAGCCGCTGCGGGTAGGGCAGCAGGGCGAACAGCAGCCGGCGGAAAGCGCGCTGGACCGGCGTGCGCAACTCCGGGGCGTTGAGTTTGGGGCGGGTGGCCTCGATCAGCTGGTCGTAGCGCACCCCCGAAGGGCAGGCGGTGACGCAGGCCAGGCAGCCCAGGCAGCTGTCGAAGTGCTGGGCCACCGTGACATCGAGCTGCAGCTCGCCGGCCTCGATCGCCTTGAGCGCGTGGATGCGGCCCCGCGGCGAATCCATCTCCGTGCCAAGCACCCTGTAGCTGGCGCAGCTGGGCAGGCAGAAGCCGCAATGCACGCAGGGGTCGGTGACCCCCTCCGGTAGGCCGGGCAGTGTCATGGCCTGAGTCTGCCCGGCCCGGCGCTCAGCCGCCGAAATGGCGCACCACGGCATCGGCAAAGCCGCTGCAGCTCACCGGCTCCACCCGCGGCTCCATCAGCCGGGCCAGGTCGTAGGTGACCTCCTGGTTGGCGATGGCGGCGCTGATGCCCTGGGTGATCAGGTCGGCCGCCTCCTGCCAACCCAGGTACTCCAGCATCATCACGCCGCTGAGAATCACCGAGCCGGGGTTGATGCGGTCGAGGCCGGCGTGCTTCGGGGCGGTGCCGTGGGTGGCCTCGAAGATCGCCGCGTTGTCGCCGATGTTGGCGCCGGGGGCCATGCCCAGGCCGCCCACCACCGCCGCCGCCGCGTCGGAGATGTAGTCGCCGTTGAGGTTGAGGGTGCAGAGCACGGAGTACTCCTGAGGCCGCGTCTGGATCTGCTGGAAGATGCTGTCGGCGATGCGGTCGTCCACCAGCACCATGCTCTTCCACTTGCCGTAGCCGTGGCTCTCGCCGATGGCGGCCAGCACCCCCTTCACCTCCTCGTCCACCGCCTGCTTCTTCTCGGGGGTGAGGCTGTCGTAGCCGGGCTCGATCAGACGGGCGTTGTCCTCGATACTGAGACCGTGGTTGCGCGCCAGGTTGTCGAGGATCCAGCTCTCCCGCTCGGTGACGCACACGTCGCGGAATTCGCTGGTGGCCAGCTCGTAGCCCCAGTCGCGGAAGGCCCCTTCCGTGAACTTCATGATGTTGCCCTTGTGCACCAGGGTCACGTGGCGCTTGTTGCCCAGCAGGCCCAGGGCGTGCTGGATCGCCTTGCGCACGTGACGCTGGGTTCCCGCCTTGCTCACCGGCTTGATGCCGATGCCGGAGCCCTCGGGGATGCGGCGGTTGCCGAGTTTGCCGTTGGCCGGGATCACCGTGTTGTTGAGGTGCTCGATCAGCTCCAGACACACCGGATCACTGGCCTCCCACTCGATCCCCATGTAGATGTCCTCCGTGTTCTCCCGATACACCACCACGTCCAGGTCCTCGGGGCGCTTGTGGGGGCTGGGGGTGCCCTCGTAGTAGCGGCAGGGGCGCACGCAGCAGTAGAGATCGAAGATCTGACGCAGGGCCACGTTCAGCGAGCGGATGCCGCCGCCGATCGGGGTGGTGAGGGGCCCCTTGATGGCCACGCCGTACTCGCGGATGGCGGTGAGGGTGTCCTCCGGCAGGTACTGGTAGGTGCCGTAGCGCTCGCAGGCCTCGTCGCCGGCGTACACCTTGAACCACTCGATCCGGCGCTCGCCGCCATAGGCCTTCGCCACCGCCGCATCCAGCACCTTCTGGGTGGCGGGCCAGATGTCCACCCCGGTGCCGTCGCCGCGGATGAAGGGAATGATCGGGTCGGCCGGAACGATCGGCTGCCCCCCCTCAAACCGGATCGGGGTGCCCGCCGTGGGGGGGGTGAGCTTCTCGTAGCTGGCGGAGCCGGTAGCCATTCCTGCGGCACAGACGCAGCGCCGAGATTAGGTTTCAAACCCAGCTGGTACTGCTCAGCACCAACCGGTTGTGCGCGTCGACGCACACAACCCCCCACCCGAGCCCAACCACTCTCGCCATCCGATCCGGCATGAATGCCGCCGACCAGGCCCGCAATCTGGAACTGGCCCAGGCAATCGCCTCGGTGGCGGCCCTGTTCCGCCGCCAGTTTCCCGATGCCCGGGCCAACCTCACCCCTTGGCGCGACGACCCCCACACCCGCGCCTGGGCTGAGCGGGAGAGCCTCGACCTCTCCTTTCACTTCCCCGGCTGGAACCCCCGTAACCAGTGCCGCTCGATGCTGGTGCAGCTGCGCCTGGAGCGCCCGCCGGAGGGGGCGGCCCGGCCGCGGCTGATCGGCGTGCTGATCCGCGGTCTCACCTATGAGTCGGAGCGCTGGCGGCTGGCCACGATGGGCGACTGGCAGCCCTCCGGCAGTCACCTGCCCCAGCCGGCGGTGGCGGGCAAGCTGCAGCAGCTGTGCCGCGACCTGTTCGAGCTGTTCCGCGACGCCGGCAACGCCGCCGCGGCGTAACCCTTCGCAACCTGAACGGGACCTGTGCCGGAGCCCGCGCCTAACTTGGCTCCCTGCCTGCCACGAATCCCATATCCCATGGCCGTTGCCCTCGCCTCCCAGCTGCGTGAAGGGACCAAGAAGTCGCACACCATGGCCGAGAACACCGGCTTCGTGAGCTGCTTCCTCAAGGGCGTGGTGGACAAGGCCAGCTACCGCACCCTGGTAGCCGACCTCTACTTCGTGTATTCGGCGATGGAGGAGGAGATCGGCAAGCTGCGCGCGCAGGGCCATCCGGTGGTGGCGCCGGTGGGCTCCCCCGAGCTCAACCGCCGTGAAGCTCTCGAGCTCGACCTCGCCTACTACTTCGGCGCCAACTGGCGCAGCACCATCGAGGCCACACCCGCCGCCAAGGAGTACGTGGCCCGCATTCATCAGCTGGGGGCCGAAAGCCCCGAGCTCCTGGTGGGCCATCACTACACCCGCTACATCGGCGATCTCTCCGGCGGCCAGATCCTCAAGGCCATCGCCCAGAAGGCCATGAACCTGGGCGAGCACGACGGTCTGCGCTTCTACGAGTTCGACGCCATCCCCGACGAGAAGGCGTTCAAGACCGCCTACCGCGCCACCCTCGACAGCCTGCCGATCGATCAGGCCACCGCCGATCGCATCGTGGCGGAGGCCAACCACGCCTTCCACCTCAACATGAAGATGTTTCAGGAGCTGGAAGGCAACCTGGTGGCCGCCATCGGCAAGGTGCTGTTCGGCTTCCTCACCCGCCGCCAGCGCAGCGGCAGCACCGAGGCCATCGCCGCCTGAGCCTCGCCCGGGCTGCGGCAAAGTCGGCTCGCCCGGCCGCCCCGCCCTTGCGTTCTCTCCGCTTTCTGGTGCCCGGCACCAGCGGCCGCCTGCGCAGCGGCGGCCTGCTGGTGGAGCTGCAGACCGCCCGCCTGCTGCGGGAGTTTGTGCCCACCGAGGTGGTGACCTACCGGCGGCGGGAGCGGGAGCGGCCGTTTCTGGCCGACCTGCTGCGTGCCGAACCGCTCAGCGGCCCGGCTGCCCGCCAGGTGCTGTGGATCGTGAACTGGGGGTTCGAGGTGCCGCGCCAGCTGCGCGCTCTGCGCGGCCGGCCGGTGGCCTATCACGCCCACAGCAGCGGCTACGGCTTCCGCCTGCCCCCGGGCGTGCCGGTGCTGGCAGCCAGCCGCAACACCCTCGGCTACTGGGGCCAGTGGGCCAGCCGCAACCCCCTGTTCCTGGTGCCCAACGCGCTCGAGCCGATGTGGCATCAGCGCGGCGATCGGCCGCTCAACCTCGGCGCTCAGTCGGGCCCCGGCTCTCGCCCGATCGATGTGCTGGTGCAGCGGCGCAAGAGCAGTGCCTACCTGCTGGAGTGCCTGGTGCCGGCCCTGCGCGCCCGCGGCCTGGCGGTGACGGTGCAGGACGGCTGGGTGGATGACCTGGTGGACCTGTTCAACAGCGCCACGGTGGTGCTCTACGACTCCGCCGACCACTGGCGCGTCAGCAGCGTGAGCGAGGGCTTCGGGCTGCCGCCGCTCGAGGCCCTGGCCTGTGGCTGCGTGGTGTTCAGCAGCTTCAACCACGCCCTGGCCGACAGCCTCGATCCCGGCGGCATGGCCCACCAGCTCGGTGCCGGCACCCTGGCGGTCGACGTGGAGCGCATCGGCGCAGCCGTGGCCGATCCGGGGGGCTGGCGGCCGTCAGCGCGGCGGTTGGAGGCCCTGCTCCACGAACACAGCGAGCCGCGCCTGCGGGACAGCTGGTGCCAGGCCCTGGAGGCCATCAATGCCCACTTCGATCGCCTCGAGGCCGGCGAGCCGCCGCTGCGGGCGCCGCCGTTGGTGGCCCTGCGCTGGCGCCGCTGGCGCGGCCGCCTCAGCCGCCTGCTTGCCGCTGGCGCACCGCGGCGCGGTGCCTAGGGTTGCCGTGATGAGTGCCTTTCTCAGCGGCCTGAACGACGCCCAGCGCCGGGCGGTGGACCACCACAGCGGCCCGCTGCTGGTGGTGGCCGGCGCCGGCAGCGGCAAGACCCGTGCCCTCACCCACCGCATCGCCCACCTGGTGGGCCACCACGGCGTGGATCCAGCCGAGCTGTTGGCCGTGACCTTCACCAACAAGGCCGCCCGGGAGATGAAGGAGCGGCTGGAGCTGCTGCTGGCCCAGAAGCTCGCCCAGAGCCAGTTCGGCCAGCCCTGGAGCACCCTGCCGCCCGTGGAGCAGCGCCAGCTGCGCGGTCGCATCTACCGGGAGGTGATCAAGGACCTCTGGATCGGCACCTTCCACGCCCTGTTCGCGCGGCTGCTGCGCTTCGACATCGACAAGTACCGGGATCCCGAAGGGCTCACCTGGACGCGCCAGTTTTCGATCTACGACGAGGGCGACGCCCAGAGCCTGGTGAAGGAGATCGTGACCCAGGAGCTGGGGCTCGATCCCAAGCGCTTCGAGCCCAAGAAGGTGCGCTGGGCGATCAGCAACGCCAAGAACCAGGGCTGGCTGCCCGAGCAGCTGGAGGCCGATGCCGGTGGCCAGCGGGGCAAGCTGATGGCGGAAACCTACCGCCGCTACCGGCGCGCCCTGGCCGCCAACAACGCGCTCGATTTCGACGATCTGCTGCTGTTGCCGGTGCAGCTGCTGCGTCAGAACGAGCAGATCAGGGGCTACTGGCACCGCCGCTTCCGCCACGTGCTGGTGGATGAATACCAGGACACCAACCGCACCCAGTACGACCTGATCAAGCTGCTGGTCACCGATGGCCGCGACCCGGACAGCTTCGACAGCTGGGATGGCCGCTCGGTGTTCGTGGTCGGCGACGCCGACCAGAGCATCTACAGCTTCCGGGCCGCCGATTTCACGATCCTGATGGGGTTCCAGGACGACTTCGGCGACGGCGCCCCCGACGACGCCACCCGCACGATGGTGAAGCTGGAGGAGAACTACCGCTCCACCGCCACGATCCTGGAGGCGGCCAACGCCCTGATCGCCCACAACAGCGAGCGCATCGACAAGGTGCTGCGGCCCACCCGCGGTGCGGGGGAGCCGATCACCCTCACCCGCTGTGACGACGAGATCGCCGAGGCCGAAGCGGTGGTGCAGCGCATGCGCATGCTCTGCGCCGCCCACGACGAGCTGCGCTGGGGCGACATGGCCGTGCTCTATCGCACCAACGCCCAGTCGCGGGCCATGGAGGAGTCGCTGGTGCGCTGGGGCATCCCCTACATCGTGGTGGGCGGCCTGCGCTTCTACGACCGGCGCGAGGTGAAGGACATGCTCTCCTACCTCAAGCTGCTGGTGAATCCGGCCGACACCGTGAGCCTGCTGCGGGTGCTGAACGTGCCCCGCCGCGGCATCGGCAAGACCACCATCGAGCGCCTCACCGACGCCGCGGGCCAGCTCGGCATCCCCCTCTGGGATGTGGTGAGCGACGCCGAGGCGGTGCGCTCCCTGGGCGGGCGCTCGGCGAAGGGTCTGCTGCAGTTCTGCGCGTTGATCAACGCCCTGCAGCGCGCCGCCCAGGACGTGCCGCCCTCGACGCTGCTGCAGCAGGTGATGGAGCAGAGCGGCTACCTGGCCGAGCTGATCGCCGCCGGCACCGACGAGGCCGAAGACCGCCGCCGCAACCTCAACGAGCTGGTGAACGCCGCCCTGCAGTACCAGGAGGAGAACGAGGAGGGCTCCCTGGAGGATTTCCTGGCCTCGGCGGCCCTGGCCAGTGACGCCGACAGCAAGGACACCGAGCAGGACCGGGTGACGCTGATGACCCTGCATGCCAGCAAGGGGCTGGAGTTTCCGGTGGTGTTTCTGGTGGGGATGGAGCAGGGGCTGTTCCCCAGCTTCCGTTCCCTCGACGACCCCTCGTCGCTGGAGGAGGAGCGGCGCCTCTGCTATGTGGGCATCACCCGGGCCAAGGAGCGCCTGTTCCTCTCCCACGCCAGCGAGCGGCGGCTCTGGGGCGGCATGCGCGAGCCGGCCGTGCCCTCGGTGTTCCTGGCGGAGCTGCCCGAGGAGCACGTGCAGGGGGATGTGCCCCGCAGCGGCGGGGCGGCGATCCGCCGCGAGCAGCGGCTCGATCGCCTCACCCGCGTCGACCGCGACGACAGCCGCCGGGTGGCCGGCGGCGGCGGGGCCGGGGTGCCGGCCAACGCCGTGCGGAGGCGCACGGCCGCAGCGGTGCCTGGCAAGGCCTGGGCGGTGGGCGATCGCCTGCGCCATGCCGCCTTCGGCGAGGGCCACGTGACCCACCTGTTCGGCAGCGGCGAGAAGATCTCGCTGGCCGTGAAGTTCGAGGGCATGGGTCCGAAGATCCTCGATCCGCGCCTGGCGCCGATCGAGCCCCTGGCCGGCTCGTCCTGAGCCCGGCGGTGCAGGTTTGAGCTCGGTGCTGGACATCCCCGGCATTCCCGCGGCCCTGCCGCCGCTGCTGCTGGCTCTGGCGCGCGAGCAGCGGGTGGCCCTGGTGGGGGGCGCCGTGCGCGATCTGCTGCTGCACCGGGTGCACAACGACCCCTGGCGCGGCCTGCCCGATCTCGACCTCGTGGTGGAGGGCCGCGCCGGCGACTTCGTGCGCCGCCTGGAACGGGCCCTGCCCCCCGGCAGCCTGCGCGCCGTGCTCGAGCACGGCGCCTACGGCACGGTGGAGCTGGAGCTGGTCATCGATGGTGCGCCGGTGCTGCTCGATGTGGCCTCGGCCCGGCGCGAGACCTATCCGGTGCCGGGGGAGAACCCGCGCGTGAGTCTCGGTGCCCTGGCCGACGACCTGGCCCGGCGCGACTTCAGCATCAACGCCATGGCCCTCGATCTGGCCAGCGGCCGCCTGCTGGATCCCCACGGCGGCCAGGTCGATCTGCAGCATCGCCGGCTGCGCTGGCTGCACGCCACCAGCGTGGCCGACGACCCCACCCGGCTGGTGCGCGGCGCCCGCTATGCCGCCCGCCTGGGCTTTGAACTCGATCCCGCCAGCCGCGAGCAGGTGCGCGCCACCCTGGCGGCCTGGCCCTGGGCCTGGGCGCCAGGCGCTCCCCCCGGCCAGGCGCCGGCGGCCCTGGGCACGCGCCTGCGCATGGAACTGGAGTTGCTGCTCAAGCGCGAGCCCTGGCGGCCGGCCCTGGGGGCCCTGCAGCGGTGGGGGGGGTTGGTGTTGCTCGATTCGGCGCTGCAGGCCGACCGGCGCTGGCAACAGCGGCTCTGGTGGGCGTGCCGTTTCCAGTTGCCATTGCTGCCGGCCCTGGTGGCAGGCGCCGCCGATCCCATGGCCCTGGCCGAGCGCCTGCAGCTGCCCCACCGCCAGCACCGCCTGCTGGCCCAGTGGCTCTTGTTATGTCGGCGGCTGGCCGCGGCGGCCCCGGCGCCGGGTGATGCCGCCGCCTGGTGCGAACTGCTCGAGGCTCCAAGCCAGTCTGTCGAGGCCGTGACCCTGGCCGTGGTGGCCGGCGGGGGGCCTCGCCGCCCGCTGCTGCGCTGGTTGCTGCGCTGGCGCCAGCTCAAGGCTCCGCTCAGCGCCGCCGAGCTGATCGCCGCCGGCTGGCGGCCAGGGCCGGAGCTGGGGGCTGAACTGCGCCGCCTACGCTCGCAGCGCCTGGCCCAGGAACGCTGCTGATGGTCGAGCAGACCGCCAACGCTTCCGAAAGCGCTCCTGTGGTGGTGGCGGTGCCGGCGCGGCTGGCCTCCTCGCGGCTTCCGGGCAAGGTGATGGCCGACATCGGCGGCAGGCCGATGCTGCAGCATGTGCTGGAGCGCTGTAGCCGGGCTCGGGGCGTGGCGGCGGTGTTTGCCTGCACGGACAGCCCCGATGTGGTGCGGGCCTGCGATCACTGGGGCTTCAACGCCCTGCTCACACCCGAGAGCTGCAGCAGCGGCAGTGAGCGGTTGGCGGCGGTGGCGGCGGAGCTGGTGGCGGCCGGTGGCGCCGCACCCCAGGACACGCTGGTGATCAATGTGCAGGGCGATCAGCCCCTGCTCGATCCGGCGATCATCGAGGCGATGGCCGCGGAGTTTGGCCGCCGTCGTCGGCCGCCGGTGCTCACCCCGGTGTACCGGCTCGCCGGCGAGACGATCCACGACCCCAATGTGGTGAAGGTGCTGCGCGCCGGTGACGGCCGGGCGATCACCTTCTCCCGCACCGCCCTGCCCCACGTGCGCGACCTTCCCCCGGAGCAGTGGCACCGGCGTACCCCCTACTGGGGCCATGTGGGCCTCTACGGCTACCGGGGCGACGTGCTGGCCGGCTGGGGCCAGCTGCCCCACTCGCCCTTGGAGGAGCTGGAGAAGCTGGAGCAGCTGCGGCTGATCGAGGCCGGCATCCCGATCGCCACCTTCTCCGTGTCGGCCGACTGCCTCTCCGTGGACACCGCCGAGCAGCTGGAGCAGGTTCGCCGGCTGGTGGAGACGCTCTGACAGCCCTCAGCCGTTGCCCTCGCGCCAGCCGTGACGCTGCAGTGCCTTCAGGGCACCGCGCTGCTGCAGCAGCGCCTCCGCCAGTTCCCGCAGGGCGCCGTTGCCGCCGCGCCGGCGCAGCACCCAGTGGGCCCGCTGGCGCAGGCCGTTGGCCCCATCGGCCGGGCTGATCAGCAGGGCCACCCGCGGGCGCACGGTGAGGTCGTTGAGGTCGTCGCCGATGAAGGCGGTGTGGGCTGGTGCCACCGCCAGCTCGGCCTGCAGCTGCTCCAGGCCGGCGGCCTTGTCGCCCACCCCCACCCGGCAGTGTTCGATGCCCAGGTGGCGCGCCCGCTGCTCGATGGCCCCGCTGCGTCCACCGCTCAGCAGCGCCACCTCGATGCCGGAGCGCTGCAGCATGCGCACCGCCAGGCCGTCGCGCACATCGAAGCGCTTCACCACCCGGCCGCTCTCGTCGTAGTGCAGGCCGCCGTCGGTGAGCACGCCGTCCACATCGCACACCAGCAGCCGCACCGCCGCCAGCCGGCGGCCCAGCAGCAGCCGCTGCAGGCGGGAACGCAGACCCAGGCCGGTCACCGCGGCAGCTTCCCGTGAGTCATCTACAGCGTGCTCACGGCGCCGCCGCCGGCCACCACCTGACGCAGCTCCATCAGTTGGCCCAGCAGGGCCTCCAGCCGGTGCAGCGGCACCATGTTGGGCCCGTCGCTGAGGGCCTGCTCCGGATCGGGGTGCACCTCCATGAACAGCCCGTCCACGCCCACGGCCACCGCCGCCCGCGCCAGCGGCGCCACGAACTCCCGCTGCCCCCCGGAGCTGGTGCCGCGGCCGCCGGGCTGTTGCACGGCATGGGTGGCATCGAAGATCACCGGGCAGCCGGTGGCCTGCAACTGGGGCAGGCTGCGGTAGTCCACCACCAGGGTGTTGTAGCCGAAACTGCTGCCGCGCTCGGTGAGCCAGAGGCGGCCGCTGGCCGCATCCAGACCGCTCTCGGCCAGTTTGGCCACCACCTGGGCCATGTCCCAAGGGGCCAGGAACTGGCCCTTCTTCACATTCACGCACTTCTCCGTGCCGGCCACGGCCCGGGCGGCCGCCTCCAGCAGGTCGGTCTGGCGGCAGAGAAAGGCGGGGATCTGCAGCACGTCCACCGCCTCGGCGGCGCTGGCGGCCTGGTGGCTCTCGTGGATGTCGGTGAGCACCGGCACGCCGATGAGCTCGCGCACCTCCGCCAGAATCGCCAGCCCCTCCTCGGGGCCGGGCCCGCGGAACGACAGGCCGGAGCTGCGGTTGGCCTTGTCGAAGCTGGCCTTGAACACGTAAGCGATGCCCAGCCGCCGGCAGAGCTCGCTCACCTGCTCGGCGATGGTCAGCACCAGATCGCGGTTCTCGATCACACAGGGGCCGGCGATCAGGCGGAAACTCATGGGGTTTGGGCGGTGCTGAAGCCAGCCTGCACCAGATCATGCAGCCGCAGCAGGCCCACCAGCTGGGCGGGGTGGTCGGGGTGGACCACCGGCAGCACCGAGATCGCCTGGCGGCGGTTGTGCTCCATCAGCTCGAGGGCCTCAGCGGCGAGCACCTCCGGCGTCACGGTGATCGGGTCGCGGGTGGCCATGGCGGCGGCCGTCACCTGGTCCCACTCGGCGGCCCGGTGGCGCTGCAGGGCGCGGCGCAGGTCGCCATCGGTGATCAGTCCGGCCAGGTGAGCCGGCTGCCCCTCGCCATGCACCCAGGTGGCGCCGAGGCTGCCGCGCTTGGGACTGCCCCGGGTGAGCTCGGCGATCACATCCGGCAGGGGGGCGTCGGGGGCCAGGGGGGTGAGCTCGTGGGCCGGCACCATCAGATCCGCCACGGTGAGGGTGAGGCGGCGACCCAGGGCGCCGGCCGGGTGGTTGATGGCGAAGTCCACCGGCGAGATGCCGGCCCGTTCCATCCACACCGCCGCCAGAGCATCGCCGACTGCCATCGCCACCGCTGTGCTGGCGGTGGGGGCCAGGTTGAGAGGGCACACCTCCCGGTCCACCGAGGCGTCTAGCACCACATTGCAGCCGCGGGCCAGGCTCGAGCCCAGCTGCCCCACCAGGGCGATGCGGTGGGTGCCGCGGCGGATCAGGTGGGGCAGGATTGCCAGTAGCTCTGCGGTTTCTCCGCTGTTGGAGAGCAGCAGGGTGACGTCGTCAACGGCGACGATCCCAAGGTCGCCGTGCAAGGCATCCAGTGGATTGAGAAAAACTGCGGTCAGGCCGATGGACGAGAAAGTGGCCGCGATCTTCCGGGCGACGATGCCGCTCTTGCCTACCCCAGTCACCACCAGCTTGCCGCGGCGTGCACGGCAGCTCTCCAAGTGAGTTAGGGCTATTTCCACCTGATCGGGATCGAGGCGAGAGGCGGTAGCGGCGATCGCAGCAGCCTCTTCCACTAAGCAACGGGTGAGGGCGGACAATCGCAACGGAGAGGTTTGCCTCATTCTCACAGCCTGGGCGAAGAACTGGCACTCATCCCCGGCTGCGCACCTGGCCGATCACCCGCGCTGCGCCGAATCCCCGCTGCTTCAGGCCCTCCAGGGCGGCCTGAGCGGCGCCGGCCGGCAGGGCCGCCAGCAGGGGTCCGCAGGTCTGGGGATCGATCCACAGTGCCTGGCGGGCGGCCTCCACCGCTGCCGACGCTGCGACACCGGCCGGGCCGCAGAGCCGCACCGGCCCCTGCAGCAGGTTCAGGGCGGCGGCGTTGGCGGGGGCCAGGCTGCTGGCGTAGCCCCGTTCCAGCAGCTCCAGGGCGCCGGGCAGGGCCGGCACCGCCCCCGCATCCAGGTGCACCTCCAGCTCCGGCGGGCTGGCGGCGAGCATCTCCCCCAGGTGGCCCAGCAGCCCGAAGCCGGTGATGTCGGTGCAGGTGCGGCAGCCCAGCTCCCGCAGCGGCGCCACCAGCTCCGCCTGGCTCTGCTGCATCTGCGCGAGGGCCTGGTCGATCCAGGCGGCCGGCGCCGCCCCGGCCATGGCGGCGGCGAACAGCACGCCGCTGCCCAGGGGCCGGGTGAGCAGCAGCACCTGGCCCGGTTGCAGCGGACCCTTGGCCCAGTGCTGCTCCGGACCCACCTCGCCGTTCACGCTCAGGCCCAGGGCCAGGCCGGCGCCGTCGCGGCCCTCGAGGGTGTGGCCGCCGAGCAGGTCTGCCCCGAGGGGCTCCAGCACCGAGACGATGCCCGCCAGGGTCTGGGCCAGCCACTCCTGCTGCAGCCGCGGCGCCGCCTGCGGCAGGGTCACCAGGGCCTGGGCGGTGGTGACGCGCGCCCCGCAGGCCCAGAGGTCGCTGCAGGCGTGCAGGGTGGTGAGGCGGGCGTTGAGCCAGGGATCGCCCACCAGGGCCGGAAAGCCATCGACGCTCTGCAGCAGCAGCGCCCCGCTCCCCTGCCGGCCGATCACGGCGGCGTCCTCGGCCTGGCCCTGCAGGCCCGCCTGCCGCAGGCCGGCCGCCAGGGTGGGGGCCGGCAGCTTGGCGGCGCAGCCGCGGCAGGCCATGGCGCCCCCGTCCTTGCCTGGTGCGTTGTCTGATCTCGCCATCGCCCCCAGCGCCGTGAAGCGGTCCATGAACCCCTGGTCGATGCGGTTCTTCCAGCGCCAGAGCAGCCGGCTCGGCCCGATGGCCAGTGCACCCCAGAGGGCGATCGCCCGGGGCTGCGCCGGCCGGCTGCCGTCGGCGAGCAGCTGCAGGGCCCGGCCCTGGGGGCGCCAGCGCCGCAGCCCGCTGGGTTCGGCGGCCAGCGGGGTGCTCAGGCAGCACTCCAGGTTGGCCGCCAGGGTGGGCGCGGCCCGCACCGCCCACACCCCCGAGGCCGGCCGGGGGTCGGCGGCGATCAGGCCGCAGTCGCCGCTGGCGAACAGGCGCGGCTGACCCAGCACCTGCAGGCTGGGCTCGGTGAGCACCCGGCCACTGCCCGGCTCCGTGGGCAGGCCCGCCGCTGCCAGCCACAGCGGGGCGCCGCTGCCCGTGCAGGCCAGCGATGCCGGCTCCGCAGCTTCCACCTGGCGCCGCACCGCGATGCCGGCCTCAGCCAGCAGCCGCTTGCCCAGCCGGTTGGCCGCTGGTGATCCCAGATGCAGCTCCTGGCCGCGCAGCAGCAGCGCCGGCCGCCAGCCGCGCCCCCGCAGCGCCAGGGCCACCTCCACGGCCGCCGCGCCGCCGCCGCGAATGGGCAGATCCAGGCCCTGGTCCAGGCCCTGGTTCTGGGAGTGGTTGGCTTCGGCGAGGCTGGCCTCGGCCCAGGCGAGAAAGGGCTCCAGGGGCTTCACGGCCATGGCCCCGGGGCCTGGGGTGGCGGTCACGGAGCCCACGTCCAGGCTCAGCCAGTCCCAGTGCAGGGGCGGTCGCCCCGCGAGCACCAGCGTCTGGCCAGCCGGATCCAGGCCGGTGATCTCCGCGGCGATGAAGACCACCCCCGCCAGCTGGCACAGGCGCCGCAGGTCGATGGCACAGGTGTCGCGGTCGTAGAGGCCGGCCAGCAGGCCGGGCACCATGCCGGAGTACAGCGCGGTGCTGGTCCGGCTCACCAGGGTGATCGCGGCGCTGTCCAGGGCCACGAATCCCGATCCGCTCCGGCGCTGAGCGGCCATGGCCCAGCGCAGCAGCACCAGGGCGTGGGTGTGGCCGCCGCCGGCGAGAACCAGATGTCCCTCAGGCCGTGGACTGTGCACGGAGCGCTGACTGTGCACGGGGCGTGAAGGGCCGGAGGCCTTCAGAAGGGCAGCGGCATGAAGGCCTTGGCGGCGATGGGTGCCAGGAACTGCAGGGCCCCCAGAGCCCCGCTCACGGCCATCATGCCGACGCCGTTGCCACCACCGCCCGGCTGCCGCGGTGTGTCCTTCACCTGCAGGGCCGCCTGGCGCAGCTGTTCAGCCTGCTCCCCCTCGCCGGCGGCCTCATAGAGGCTGGCGGCGTAGGCGAAGTCGTTGGAGGCCTCCTCCCGCTTGCCCAGCTGGCTGCGGGTGATGGCCCGCGCCAGCCAGCTCACGCCGGCGGCGGGTTCGCGGCGGATGGCGGCGCTGAAGAACTGTTCGGCTTCCGGATAGCGGCCTTTCTGGGCTGCCTCCACACCGGCGTTGTGGAGTTCCCCAAAGCTCAGCAGTCCCTGGTCGATGCCCCGTGCCCCCTGCCAGTGGGCCCGGCTGAGGGCCCCGGGGCTGAGCAGGGCGCCGCTGAGGTCCGCCTGGCGCAGGTCGGTGCCCTCCAGGCGGGCGCCGCGCAGGTCGGCGCCGCGCAGTGAGGCGCCCATCAGGCTGGTGAAGCTGAGGTCAGCCCCGCTCAGGCGGGCGCCATCGAGCCGCGCCTGGCCCAGGTTGGCCCTTTGCAGGCGGGCGGCGCTGAGGTCGGCATCGGCCAGCTGGGCATGCACCAGGTCGGCACCGGCCAGATCACAGCCCTGGCAGCGGCGCTGTTCCAGCAGCTGGATCAGGGCTTCGGTGCCAGCGGCCGGGGTCGTCTCCGCAGGCGCGCGCAGCTGGGCACGGGCAGACGGCCCGCCGGCGAGCAGCCCCGCCGTGCCGAGACCGGCGGCCGTGACGAGGGAGATGGCCGCTGACAGCACCGCACTGACGGCGCTGGAGCTTCTGACGCTGGCGCGGCGGCTGGTGGCCAGGATGGGCCGGCGACGTGGGGTCATGGCCCGGATCCACTTGCCTGCCTTATAGCGCTGCTGCGGGCCTGCTTCAGCTGGCGCAGGGATCTTCTCCATCTGGTTGTCGCCTGCTGCGCTGCCCGGTGGCGGCCGTGTGGCCCCGCGTAGCGACGCTGGGCATGGCTGCTGGCCAGCTCGCTGAGCGGCGCGGCCAGGCTCGGGTAGGCCTGACCTGCGCGCCGGCAGAGGGCCTCCAGGGTTTCGCCCGGCTCCGGTTCGAGCCGGAGGCTGCGCAGCAGGGCCAGCAGGTTGGCCAGGTCGCGGGCGGTGCGATCCCGGCGCGGCCGCGAACGGCGCAGCTGCCAGGGCACCAGGGCAGCGACCAGGCCCAGGACCACGCCGATCAGGATCACCAGGCCCAGAGCCCAGCGCCGGCCGCCCAGCAGCCAGGCGAGCAGCGCCTCCTGGCGGCTGCTGTCGAAGCCCAGCCACCAGCGGCTCCAGGCCATGTCCAGCCCCCACCACTGGCGCTGCAGCCAGCGCCAGCCGCCCTGGGCCTGGGGCGTGTCGGCCCGCTCCGCCGCCGCCGCCGGGCCCTCCCCCGCGGCCGCCGTGGCCCAGCCGCTGGGGTCGACCCGCAGCCAGCCCCGGTCAGGCAGCCACACCTCGCTCCAGGCGTGGGCATCGCTCTGGCGCAGCTCCAGGTAGCTGGCGCCGCCCACTGGCACCACCCAGTTGCCGCCCAGATAGCCGCTCACGGTGCGGCTGGGCACTCCCGCGGCCCGCATCAGGGCGCTGAAGGCGCTGGCGTAGTGGCCGCAGAAGCCCACCCGGCTCTCGAACAGAAACACATCCAGCCCGTTGCGCTCCGGCAGTGCCCCGGGGCGTCTGTCGTAACGGAAGCCGCCGGCCTGGAACCAGGCCTGGGCCGCCGCCACCCGGGCCGCCGGATCCGGCAGCTGGCCCCAGCGCCGCCCCAGGGTCAGCAGCCTCGGATTGGTGCCCGCCGGCAGCGTCAGGACCTCAGGGGAGGGTGGCCGCCGCTGCCAGGGCAGGGGCGCCGCTGTCGGCCGCAGCCGGTAGCTGCGGCGCTCGATCGGTGGCCGCAGCAGACGCAGCTCCCCGTCCGGCTTCAGCCGCAGGCTGGGGTCGGCGCTGCCGCCGCGTCCATCCCAGGGCACGGCGGTGAAGCGGCTGGGCTCCGCCAGCCACACCTGGTCGCGATTCTCGGCCGCCTCCGGAGTGCTGCCAAGGCCAGTGTCAGCCTCGGTTGCACCGGGCTCCCGTCGGAGCAGCTCCTCGTCCTCGTCGTCCCGCTGCCAGCGGCGGCCGTCGAAGCGCTCATGCACCAGCACCCGCCAGTAGCGCTGCTCCGCTGGCGGCGGCCGGTCGTCGCCGAAGGCCACCCGCGCCGCCGCTCTGTCGTCGTCCACCAGGGTGGCGATGCTGCCCGGGTCCAGGTCGGCGCTCAGGCCCGTCACCGCCCGCCCCGTGGGTCCGGCGGGCATGGCCGTGAGGGGCTCCAGACGCGGCACCAGCAGAAACAGCACCAGGGCCATCGGCAGCGCCGCCGCCAGCACCTGCAGGCTCTGGCGCAACAAGCGCCGCCAGGGGGTGGCCAGCCCGCTCTCCAGCTGCAGCAGACCCGCCAGGCTGAGCACGGCGGCCAGCAGCTGCACCAGGCTGGGGAGCAGGTCGGGCAGCTGGGCCGCCTGCAGCCCGCACACCAGCAGCTGCAGCAGGGACACCAGCCGCCGGCCGCCGCGGTCGCGGGCCTCCACCAGCTTCAGGGCCGCCAGCAGCAGCAGCGCCAGGGTGAGCACCCCCAGCAGCCAGGTGGGATCGAGACCCACGCTGCCCGCCGCCAGCGCGGCCATGGCCATCCACTGCAGCTGCCGCGGGGGCAGAGAGGACTCGGCGGGGGGGCGGCGAAACATGGACACAGGTGGGCCTCAGACCCTCATCCGGGGATGCTGGGGAGGGTTCTGGGAGGAGCCGTGGCCAGGGCCAGCAGGCAGCGGTTGCGGTGCTGCCGCCCCTCGCCGGGGGGTACGCGCTGGTGCGTCAGCACCAGGCCGTAGGCCTCGCCACGGCGGCTGCGCAGCCAGACCTCGGCGGCCAGATGCTGCAGCGCCCGCTCCGGCTCCACCCCCGCCGCCGGCATCAGCAGCGGCGGCTCGCCGACGGGGTCAAGAAACACCTTGCTGAGCCTGCCGCGGCCCTGGGCCAGGGCCTTCCAGGCCACCCGCGCCTGGCTCTCCTGGGGCCGATGGGGGCGCAGGTCGTGCCAGTGCTCGCTGCCCTCGCTCCAGGCACCGGCCTCGGCGGTCCCGGCGGCCGTGCCGGTGGGTGCGGCCCGGCCCACCGGTCCCGGCCGGCGGGCGGGGATCACGGCCTGGCGGGCGGCGGGGGCCCAGCGGCTCCAGCACACGAACAGGCCCAGGGGCGCGGTGGTGCTGATCAGCAGCAGGCCGGGGGCCCGCAGGCCGCGCTGATCGCAGCGCCAGGGGAGCTCGATGCTGCTCGTGCCCGCCGGGATGCGCCGCGGCGGGGCGGAGCGGACAGCGGCCGGCTGGCCGGCCAGGCGCAGGCGGATGGCGTTGCGGGCGTGGCGGCTGCGGGCCAGCAGCGGGTAGGTGAGGGGTTCGCCGGCGAAGCCCGGCTCGCTCCTGGCGCACTCCAGTTCCAGGCCCTGCAGGTTGCAGTGGGTGAGATGCAGGGCCAGGAGCTGCAGGGTGAGCATCAGGAAGCTGAGCAGCAGCGGGCCGTTGCGCTGGGTCTGGATCCCCACCAGCTGCAGCAGCAGGGCGCCCCCCAGCCAGAGCAGGCCGAAGCTGGTGGGCAGGATGTAGAGGTTGCGCAGCCGCAGCTGCAGCCGCTCGCCTTGCTGCACCCGCCCGAAGCGACCCGGCCAGCCGAAGCCAGTGCCGCCGCTGCCGTCGCCGCCTTCAGCGGATCGCATCCACCGTCTCCAGCAGGGCGCGGCTGAGCTGGCCGCCGCCGGCGGGATCGAGCCGGTGCTCGGCCACGGCGCTGAACACCGCCTGCACGTCGGCGGGGGTGACGAAGTCGCGACCCTCCAGCAGCGACCAGGCCCGGGCCGCGGCCAGCAGCCCCTGGGAGGCCCGCGGGGAGAGCGGCGCTCCCGGACGGTCGGGGGCCCGGCTGGCGGCCACCAGATCGAGCAGGTAGTCGATCAGGGCCGGGCTGCAGTGCTGCTGCCGGCAACGGCGCCGCAGGCTGAGCAGATCCTCCGGTTGGCCCGCCGCCACCATGGCCCCCAGGTCGAGGGCCTGGCCGCTGAGCAGGGCCCGCTCGGCGTCGCGCTCCGGAAACCCGAGGCAGAGGCGCATCAGGAAACGGTCGAGCTGCGACTCCGGCAGGGGTGAGGTGCCCACCTGGTCGAGGCTGTTCTGGGTGGCGATCACCATGAACGGCACGGGCAACTCGTGGCTGATGCCGTCCACACTCACCCTGCCCGTGGCCATCGCCTCCAGCAGGGCGCTCTGGGTGCGGGGGCTGGCGCGGTTGATCTCGTCGGCGAGCAGCACCTGGCTGAACAGGGGGCCGCTCTGGAAGCGGAAGTGGCCGCTGGCGGGATCGAGCACGTTGATGCCGGTGAGATCGGCAGGCAGCAGGTCGCTGGTGAAGCTCACCCGCTTGAAGGCCAGGCCGTAGCTGCGGGCCAGGGCCTCCGCCAGGGTGGTCTTGCCGGTGCCGGGCAGATCTTCCATCAGCAGGTGGCCGCCGGCCAGCAGACAGGCCAGGGCCAGCCGCACCGGATGCTCCTTGCCCAGCAGCACCCGGCCGATGCCGGCCAGCAGATCGTTCCAGGCAGCCAAGACCCTCCGCCGGCATCCCCTGATTCTGGCGCCACGGTCGGTGGCGGGCCGTAGCGTTCGCCTATGGGCAACGGGCAGGCGAGCGAGCGCCATGGCGGCAACCTGGCGGCCGCCGCCCGGCGGCTTGGCCGCTCCCCAGGCTCCCTGCTCGATGCCAGCGCCTCACTGGTGCCCTTCGCTCCGCCTGTGGCGGCGCGTCTGGCACTGCTGCGGGCCTCGCTGGGAGCGGCGCCGCGGGTGTACCCCGACCGCGGCTGGCAGCGCCTGCGGGCGTTGCTGGGCCGCGAGCACGGCCTGCCGGCCGACTGGGTGCTGCCGGGCAACGGCGCCGCCGAGCTGTTCACCTGGGCGGCCCGGGACGCCGCCGCCCTAGGGGAGAGCCTGCTGCCCACCCCTGGCTTTGCCGACTATCAGCGGGCCCTGGCCTGCTGGGGCGGAATCTCCCGACCCCTGCCCCTGCCGCTGCGCTGGGACGCCGCCTTCCCCCAGCCCTTTCCCACCGGCGAGGCCAGCGCCCCGGCCAGCGCCTCTGCCAGCCCCCCGGTGCTCTGGCTCACCAACCCCCACAACCCCACCGGCCAGCTCTGGAGCCGTGCCTCCCTGGAGCCGCTGCTGGACCGCCACCCCATGGTGATCTGCGATGAGGCCTTTCTGCCCCTGGTGCGGGGCGGGGAGGCCCAGTCGCTGATTCCCCTGCTGCCGCGCCATCCCAACCTCGTGGTGGTGCGCAGCCTCACCAAGCTGTTGTCGCTGGCGGGCCTGCGGCTGGGCTATGCCCTGGGCGCTCCCCAGCGGCTGGAGCGCTGGGCGGCCTGGCGGGATCCCTGGCCCGTCAACGGCCTGGCCCTGGCAGTGGGGGAGACCCTGCTGGAGCGACCGCTCTGGCTGCCGCGCTGGACGGCGCGGGTGCAGCGCTGGACGGCTCTGGAGGGTCCCTGGCTGGCCAGGCGGCTGCAGCGCTGGCCGCAACTCATGCCCCTGCCCTCGGCCGCCAACTTCCTGCTGGTGCGTGGCGATGGCTCCCTGGAGGGCTTGCGTGCCGGTCTGGAGGAGCGCCACGGCATCCTGCTGCGTGATTGCCGCTCATTCGCGGGCCTTGGCGAGCGATGGCTGCGCATCGGCCTGCAGCAGCGCCGCGGCCACCGCCGCCTGCTGCGGGCCCTGGAACGGGAGCTGGGCTGAGGGGAGCTGGTCTGAGACGGCCGGGCGGCGGCCTCCGGCCTTCAGGCCAGCTCCACCAGCAGGGTCGCCAGGCGCCGGTCGGCGTCGCGCACGGCCAGTTGCTCCATGCCCGCGCCCATGGCCGTGAGCGGATCGGCGGCCGGGGCGACGCCCCGCAGCCGCGGCCCCAGCAGCCTCCAGATCGCCCGCTCCAGGGTGGGCTGGTCGGGCGCATGTTCGGCCACGATCACCGCCGCCCCCAGCCGGGCCGCAGCCTGGGCGTTGGCGTCCTGGTGGCGGTCGGCCGCCGCCGGATAGGGCACCAGGATCGCCGGGGTGCCGCACACGGCCAGCTCGCTCAGGGCCCCGGCGCCGGACCGGCTGATGGCCAGGTCGGCGCGCTGCAGCAGGCCGGCCAGCTCAGCGCAGAAGGGCCGCTCCACCACCCCCGGCGGCAGGGGGCCGCCCGCCTCCGGGTCCTGGCGGCCGGTGAGGTGCACCACGCGCACACCCTCGGCGCTGAGCCGCCCCAGCAAGGGGCGGAGCATGCGGTTCAGCCCCACCGCTCCCTGGCTGCCGCCCATCACCAGCAGCAGGGGCCCGGGACCCTCCGGCAGCCAGTGGGGGGCGGGTGTGGGCTCCAGAAACTCCCGGCGCACCGGCGTGCCGGTGACCAGCGGCCGGCAGCGGGGCAGCCGCGCGGCGGCGTCGTCCAGCCCCACCGCCACGCGGGTGCACAGCCGCCCCAGCAGCCGCGTCACCCGGCCCGGCACGGCGTTGCTGTCGTGCAGCACCACCGGCACGCCGCACCAGCGGGCCGCCAGGATCGCCGGTGCGGCGATGTAGCCCCCGCTGCTGAACACCACGTCGATGCGTTCGCGCCGGATCAGCCGCCGCACACTGCCGATCGCCCTGAGCAGCCGCAGCAGGTTGAGCAGCTTGCGCAGTCCGCGCCCCTGCAGCCCCCCGGCGCGCACGGTGTGCAGGGGGTAGCGGCTGGGCACCAGCTCCCGCTCCAGCCGATCCGGCACCCCCAGCCAGAGCACATCCCAGCCTCTGGGCAGAGCCTCGGCCACCGCCAGGGCTGGAAACAGGTGGCCACCGGTGCCGCTGGCGGCGACAAGGAGCCTGGGCATGGATGGCGCTCTCGAGCGCGCCTAACTTAAAAGCGCTTTCTCCAAGCGCTTCCTGCAGGCCCATGCGGCGTTTCCGCTTCCTCTCCAAACACCGCTTGCCCCTGGCGCAGACCGCCGTCCGGGCCACCACCGCTACTGCCAGAGCCGCTGCCCTTGCCGCTGGGGCCGCGCTCTTGCTCATCGCGGCCCTGCCCGCTCGGGCGGCGGCCCCCTCCCCCCAGCAGCTCCAGGCCCTGGAAGCGGCCTTCAACGGCCAGGGTGATCTGGCCCCGCTGCTGCAGGAGGGGCCGGGCCTCGACCCGGCGGCGGTGCAGGCGCGCCGGCAGCAGCTGCTCAGCCGCTTCCCCGACGCCCGCTGGCAGCTGAGTCCAGGCCCCGAGCTGCCGGGCGGGCGGCCGACGGTGCTGGTGCAGGTGCGTGGCAGCCGGGAGGACGGCCCCCTGCGCTTCCGCCTGGAGGCCGAACAGCAGCTTTTGCTGGAGAGCGACGGACGCCGCATCAACGGCCAGACCGTGCTGCGTGAGCAGGCGCTGCTGCGCAGCGGTGCTGTCGATCTGCCGGTGACCCTGCTGATCCCCGACGCCGTGCTCACCGGTCAGCGCTACGACGTGGACGTGATCGTGGATGAGCCCCTCGATGGGGCGATCCTGGCCGGCGGCATCGCCGACATCACGGGCGACCAGGTGGCGGCGCTTGACAGTCCCTCCCTGCGCATCGGCGCCCTCGGCGGTGGCGGCCTGTTCCGGGTGGTGCGGGCGCCTCTCAATCCCGGCGAGCAGACCTGGGCGGTGCTGCTCGTGCATCCCGACGGCCTGGTGAGCGCCAGCAAGCGGGTGCGGGTGGTGGCCGAGCGCGAGCAGCTGCAGCCCTGATTCAGCGCAGATCAGCGGGCACCAGGTAGCCCTTGCCGTCCTGGTCGAGGCGGTCGAAGTGCCGCTGCAGATAGCGGTTGCGGCTGGCTTCCTGGCGATCGAGACGGCCGTCGCCGTTGCTGTCCAGCTGGCGGAGCAGACGCTCCATCCGCCGCTGGTAGTGCTCCTGCTCATTGGCCAGCGCCGCCGGCAGCCCCTCCACGGCCAGTGATGGGGTGGGGAAGACCACCCCCGCCAGGCCAGCCATCAGGGCGCCTGCGATCGCTCTTGTGAAGCTGTTCATGACGTCAGGCTATGCAGCGCCTGCGGGGCCTTTGTGGCCAACTCCCAGGCAAGCTGTGACCGGATCTTTCCGGTGGAGCTGATGGCAGCGGGCCAGCGCATCTGGGTGGTCGATGACGACCCCGAACTGCGCAAGATGGTGGGCACCTACCTCACCGACCAGGGCTACGACGTGCGCTGCCTGGCCAACGGGGAACAGCTGCTGGCCCGCCTGGCCGGCCAGCGGCCTGATCTGCTGGTGCTCGACCTGATGCTGCCCGGCGACGACGGCCTCACCCTGCTGCGCCGGTTGCGCGACGGCGGCGATGACCTGCCGGTGGTGATGCTCACCGCCAAGGGCGATGCGGTGGATCGGATCATCGGCCTGGAGCAGGGGGCCGACGACTACCTGGCCAAGCCGTTCCTGCCCCGGGAGCTCACGGCGCGCATCGAGGCGGTGCTGCGCCGCCGGGTGGCCCTGCCGGCCGGCACCCCGCTGGCGGAGGGAGAGCGGATCAGCATCGGTGAGCAGGTGCTGGATCTGGGCGCCCGCACCCTGGAGTGCGACGGCGCGGTGTCCGTGCTCACCTCAGGGGAGTTCGCTCTGCTGGCGGCGTTTGTGCAGCACCCGCACCGGCCCCTGTCTAGGGAGCGGCTGGTGGAGCTGGCCCGCGGGCCCGACTCGCTCACCGACAGCCGCAGCATGGATGTGCAGGTGTCGCGGCTGCGCAAGCTGGTGGAACCTGATCCCGCCCGCCCCCGCTACCTGCAGACGGTGTGGGGCTATGGCTACGTGTTTGTTCCCGATGGCCAGCCTCGCAGCCGTTAGGTCGGCCCTGCGCTACGGCCTGCCTGGCCTGGGGGTGGCCCTGCTCGCTTCGGTCCAGCTGCAGGTGCTGCTGGCGGAGCGCCTGCAGCGCGACCGGATTGCCCAGCAGGGGCCGGAGGTGCTGTTCCAGCTGCGGCTGGCCGAGCTGGCCCTCGACCGTCTGCCGCCCGCCAAGCTGGCCCGGCTCAGTGGCCTGCCCCTGCGGGTGGGGGCGACTCCGCCCACCCGCCGCGACCGTGCCCTGGAGGACCAGGCGGCGTTGTTGCGCCAGGAGCTCTGCCCGGGGGCCGAGCCCTGCCCCACGGTGCTGCCGGCGGCAGGCCCCCTGCGGGGGGTGTGGGTGGAGGTGCTGGCGCCCCTGGATCCGGTGTGGTTGCTGGTGCCGATTCCTCCCGTGCGCCCCTGGCCGCCGGATCCCTGGCTGCTGCTGGTGGGCCTGGGCCTGGGCACCGGCACAGCCCTGCTGCTGTTCTTCTGGTGGGAGGTGCAGCGGCCGTTGCTGCAGCTTCAGCAGGCTCTGGCACGGGTGGGCCAGCACCAGTGGCCCGGCCTGCAGCGCGAGCGCGGCACGGCGATGGTGCGGCAGCTCACCGGCCGCTTCAACGCCACGGTGCAGCGCCTGCAGGCCGCCGAACGGGAGCGGGCCGTGATGCTGGCGGGCATCGCCCACGACCTCAAGAGTCCGATCACCCGGTTGCGATTTCGCCTCAGCCTGGCCGATCTGCCGGCTCCCGATCTGCGCCAGGCGGAGGCCGACCTGGCGGCCATGGAGCGCATCACCGGCCAGTTCCTGCTGTTCTCCGGTGGCGGTGACAACGAGGCTGCCGTGGCCGTGCCGCTCGAGCAGCTGCTCGCCGAGCAGGCGGCCGGGCTGGATGCCGCTCAGCTGGAGCTCGATCTGGAGCCCCTGGAGCGGGTGGTGCAGCCGGTGGCCTTGGCCCGTGCCGTAGCCAATCTAATCGACAACGCCCGCAGCCATGGCGCACCGCCGCTGCGTCTGCAGCTGCGGGCTGCCGAGCCGGCGGGAGAGGGCTTCCGGATCGTGCTCTGGGATGGCGGCACGGGCATTGCGGCTGAGCAGTGGGATCAGGCCCTGATGCCGTTTCAGCGCCTCGATGCCGCCCGGGGCGGCAGCGGCCACTGCGGCCTGGGCCTGGCGATCGCCGCCCGGGTGGCCCGGGCCCATGGCGGCCAGCTGGAGCGGCTGGAGGGCGATGCCGCCGGCGCCAGGCGGTTTGGCATCGCCCTGCAGGGACGTTCGATCGGCCCGGCCCAGGGCCAGTCGTAGAGCGGCGGTTGGTCTTCTGGACGCATTTGGTCACAGCTTGGGCCCGGTTCAGTTGCACCTCACCGGCTCGGTGCGCGAAGAGTTGAGGGGTGCCAGCTCAGTTGCTTCCTCAATCCCATGCGTGCTGCTCTGCTTCCTCTCGCCCTGGTGGCCCTGGCCCTGCCGGCTCCGGCCCTGGCCTTTCCCTACGGCTCCCAGCCCATCCAGGCCTACGACGTCCCCCAGCCCCTGGCTGCCGAGGGCAGTGCACCGCGCGCCTGCAATCCGGCCCTCCCGGTGCTGGGAGCGGTGTTCGGCGGCACCGTGGGCACCCTGATGGCCAGCGGTTCCAGCAAACGCCGCCGCAACCGCCGCTGGACCCTGCCGCTGGGTGCGGCGGCAGGAGGCCTGTTCGGCGGTGCGGTGTCGGGCTGCTAGTCGGTGTCCCGGGTGAACCAGCGGGCCAGGGCCGACACGTCGTCATCGCCATGGCCCGCTGCCAGCAGCGCGTCCTCCATGGCGGCCACCAGCTGGCTCACGGGGAGCTCCAGCCCAACGGCCGCGGCTGATTCCAGGGCAATGGCCAGGTCCTTGCGGTGCAGGGCCAGCCGGAATCCCAGCGGGAAGTGGCCGTCGAGCATGGTGCCGGCGCGATGGTCGAGGGCCCAGGAGCCGGCGGCGCCGGCGGCCAGGGCCTCCCGCACCTGGGCCATCGGCAGCCCCAGCCTCTGGCCCAGGGCCATGGCCTCGGCCACCGCCGCATAGCTGCCGGCCACCAGCACCTGGTTCACGGCCTTGGCCTGCTGCCCGGCGCCCACCGGCCCCAGGTGGGTGATGCGGCTGCCCACCACCTCCAGCAGTGGCCGGGCCCGCTCCAGATCGCTGCTGGAGCCCCCCACCAGCACCGACAGGCTGCCGGCCCGGGCGCCTTCGGTGCCACCGGTCACCGGGGCGTCGATGTAGCCCACCTGCCGGCGGGCCAGATCCACGGCCAGGGCCTGGCTGGTGCTCGGGGCGATGGTGGAGAAATCCACCACCAGGCTGCCGCCGGCCAGCTTGGGGCCCACGGTCTCCAGCACGGCCCGCACGGCGGCGTCATCACTGAGGCACAGGCAGATCAGCCCGGCTCCGGCCACCGCTGCCGGCGCTGAGGCGGCGCTGGTGGCCCCGGCGGCCACCAGCGCCGCTTCCGGGCCCGGGCTGCGGTTGTGCACCGCGAGCCGCACTCCCGCCCGGGCCAGGTTGGCGGCCATCGGCGCACCGAGGGCCCCCAGCCCGAGGAAGGCGACGGCGGAACCGGCCATGGCTGGGGTGGCTCAGGCCTCGTCGAGGGCTGCCACGCCGGGCAGCACCTTGCCCTCAAGCAGCTCCAGGCTGGCGCCGCCGCCGGTGGAGATGTGGCTCATCTGCTCGGCCACGCCCACCTTCTCCACGGCGGCCACGGAGTCGCCACCGCCGATGATCGTGCAGCAGCCCTTGCCGCTCAGCTCGGCCAGGGTGTGGGCGATGCCGTTGGTGCCGGCGGCGAAGGCGTCGAACTCGAACACGCCCATGGGGCCGTTCCAGATCACGGTCTTGCAGTCGGCCAGGGCTTCCTGGAAGGCCTTGATCGAGTCGGGGCCGATGTCGAGGCCCATCCAGCCATCGGGGATGGCGTCGATCGACACGGTCTGGCTGTTGGCGTCGGGGGCGAAGGTGTCGGCCAGCACCACATCGGTGGGCAGCAGCAGCTGCACGCCCTTGGCGGCCGCCTTGGCCTCGAGCTCCTTGGCCAGCTCAAGTTTGTCCTCTTCCACCAGGCTCTTGCCCACCGCCAGGCCGCGAGCTTTGTAGAAGGTGAAAATCATGCCGCCGCCGATCAGTACCTTGTCGCACTTGTCGATCAGGGCCTCAAGCACGCCGATCTTGGAGCTCACCTTGGAGCCGCCCACGATCGCGGCCAGGGGACGCTTGGGCTCGTCGATGGCGCCCTGCAGGTACTGCAGTTCCTTCTCCATCAGGTAGCCGGCCACGCTGGGGCTGAGGGCCTTGGTGACGCCCTCGGTGGAGGCGTGGGCCCGGTGGGCGGCACCGAAGGCGTCGTTCACATACACATCGGCCAGGGCGGCGAGCTGGGCTGCGAAGCCGGGGTCGTTCTTCTCCTCCTCGGCGAAGAAGCGCACGTTTTCCAGCAGCACCACATCGCCCTCGGCCATGGCGGCCACCTTGGCCTCGGCGTCGGGGCCGATGCAGCTGTCGGTCTTCACCACGGTCTTGCCCAGCAGCTCGCTGAGGCGGGCGGCCACGGGGGTGAGGCGCATGGCCTCGTTCACCTGGCCCTTGGGACGGCCGAAGTGGGCCGCCAGGATCACCTTGGCGCCCTTGCCGCTGAGGTCGTTGATCGTGGGCAGGGCGGCGCGGATGCGGGTGTCGTCGGTGATGGCGCCGGCGTCGTCGAGCGGCACGTTGAAGTCAACCCGCACCAGCACCCGTTTGCCGCGAAGGTCGTCGACGCTGAGGCTGGAGAGGGATCGCTTCGCCATGGGACGCGTTTGGGATTGGGGATAAACGGGCGGGAGCTTAGCCCGCACCGCGTCGTTCAGACTGAACCCCTGCCCGGCACCACCTGGATGGAGCCGAGCCCCGCCAGCGATGTTCAAAACCGTTCTGTTTCCAATCGACCGCAGCCGTCAGGCCATGGACACGGCCGCGGTGGCCCTGCAGCTCGTGCAGCAGCACGGCAGCCGGCTGGTGCTGCTCTCGGTGGTGGAGTCTGGTGACGACGAACCCGCCGTGGCCCAGCTGCTGGAGCAGGCCCGCGGCAGCTTCCAGCAGGCCGGCGTGGCCTGTGAGGTGATCGAGCGCGAGGGCAAGGCCGCCTTCGTGATCGGCGATGTGGCCGATGAGATCGACGCCGATGTAATCGTGATGGGCACCCGCGGCATCGCCCTCGAGAGCGATCAGCAGAGCACTGCGGCGCGGGTGATCCAGCTGGCCCCCTGCCCCGTGCTGGTGGTGCCCTGATGGGCGATTCCGCCGCCGTTTCGCCGTCCCCTGAGCCGTCCACGGGGCTGAGCGTCAACGCGCCGGCGATCCAGTGGTATCCCGGACACATCGCCAAGGCCGAGCGGGCCCTGCGCGCCGCCCTGGCGAAAGTGGACCTGGTGATCGAGGTGCGCGATGCCCGCATCCCCCTGGCCACCGGCCACCCGCGCCTGCAGCGCTGGATCGGCAGCCGCCAGCACCTGCTGGTGCTGAACCGGGTTGACATGATTCCGGCTCCGCTGCGGGCCGAGTGGACGGACTGGTTCCGGGCCCGCGGCCAGGCCCTGCTGTGGTGCGATGCCAAGGCCGGCACCGGCGTGAAGCAGCTGCAGCAGGCGGCGATCCGCAGCGGTGAGGCCCTCAACGCCCGCCGTCTCTCGCGGGGGATGCGGCCGCGGTCGGTGCGGGCCCTGATGCTGGGCTTTCCCAATGTGGGCAAGTCGGCCCTGATCAACCGTCTGGTACGCCAGAAGGTGGTGGAGAGCGCCCGTCGCGCCGGCGTCACCCGCAGCCTGCGCTGGGTGCGCCTGGGTCAGGATCTCGACCTGCTCGATGCCCCCGGCGTGTTGCCGCCGCGGCTGGACGACCAGCTGGCGGCCCTGCGTCTGGCCCTCTGCGACGACATCGGCCAGGCGGCCTACGACTCCGAGGCGGTGGCCGTGGCCTTCATCGCCCTGCTCAGCGCCTTGGAGGCGCTGCCGGCGGCAGGCGTGACGGCCGGCCTGCTGGAGCGGCGCTATGGCATCGCCCTTGGAGCGCTCAGCAGTGGCGCCCCCGACGCCGAGGTTTGGCTGGCGGAGGCGGCCGAGCGCCACACCAGCGGCGACACGCTGCGGATGGCCACCAAGCTGCTCGACGACTTCCGCTGCAGCCGGCTGGGGGCGATCGCCTTAGAGCTGCCGCCCCTGCCGTCCCCGCTGCCCCTGCCAGCGGCGCCATGAGCGGCTTCGCCGAGGGCGAGGGCGAGCTGCTCACGCTCACCTATGCCAAGCCGTTGCCGATGCGGCTCGATCGCTGGCTGGTGAGCCAGCGGCCGGAGCAGAGCCGCGCCCGCATCCAGAAGTTCATCGATGCCGGTTATGTGCGCGTCAACGGCGTCACCGGCCGGGCCAAGACACCCCTGCGCCCCGGGGACGGCGTGGAGCTGTGGATGCCGCCACCCGAGCCCCTGCCCTATCTGGTGGCTCAGCCGATCCCGCTGGATGTGCTCTACGAGGATTCGCACCTGATCGTGCTCAACAAGCCCGCCGGCCTCACCGTTCATCCGGCCCCGGGGAACCGGGACGGCACCCTGGTGAACGGCCTCCTGCACCACTGCCCGGATCTGCCGGGCATCGGCGGCGAGCTGCGGCCCGGCATCGTGCACCGCCTGGACAAGGACACCACCGGCTGCATCGTGGTGGCCAAGAGCCAGGAGGCGCTGGTGAAGCTGCAGGTGCAGATCCAGACGCGCATCGCCTCCCGGGAGTATCTGGCGGTGGTGCACGGTCAGCCGGCGGCCGATGCCGGCACGATCGTGGGGGCGATCGGCCGCCATCCGGTGGATCGCAAGAAATATGCGGTGGTGAGCGACGGCAGCGGCCGCCACGCCCGCACCCACTGGCGGCTGGTGGAGCGCCTGGGCGACTACGCCCTGCTGCGCTTCAAGCTCGACACCGGCCGCACCCACCAGATCCGGGTGCACTGCGCTCACATGAACCACCCGATCGTGGGCGACCCGATGTACTCCCGCTGCCGCCGGCTGCCCCTGGAGCTGCCCGGCCAGGCTCTGCACGCCGTGGAGCTGGCGCTGAACCATCCGATCAGCGGCGAGCGCCTGGTGTGCGAGGCGCCCCTGCCGCCGGTGGTCACGGCTCTGCTGGAGCGGTTGCGCCGCCGCGGCCAGCCCCAGCGTTCGTGACCATCAGGCCAGGGCCGGCAGCCGCGGGCAGGCCTCCACCAGCTGCCGCGTGATCGCCGCCTGGGGCCGGCGCAGCAGGGCAGCGCCGGGGCCCTCCTCCACGATGCGGCCGCCGTCGAGCACGATCACGCGGTGGCAGAAGCCGCTGGCCACCGCCAGGTCGTGGGTCACGAACAGCATCCCCAGCCCCAGGCGGGTCTGGAGATCGCGCAGCAGCTGCAGCACGTCCGCCTGCACCTCGGCATCGAGCATGCTCACGCTCTCGTCGCAGAGCAGCACCTTCGGCTCCAGGATCAGGGCGCGGGCGATCGCCACCCGCTGCTGCTGGCCGCCGGAGAGCTGACGCGGCAGGCGGTTCTCAAATGCTTCCGGAGGCGTCAACCCCACCGCCGCCATGCCCTGGCGGGCGCGCTCGCGGGCGGCGCTGCGGCTGGCCAGGCCATGGATCAGCAACGGATCGGCGATCGCGTCGCCCACGCGCATCTGGGGGTTGAGGCAGGCCAGCGGGTCCTGGAACACCATCTGAATGCCGCGCCGGACGCGGCGCAGGCTGCCGCCCCGCAGCTGCTGCAGGTCTGCCCCCTCCAGGCGCACGGCGCCGCCCCGCACCGGCGCCAGCCCCATCAGCGCCCGGCAGAGGGTGCTCTTGCCGCAGCCGGAGGCGCCCACCAGGCCGATGGTCTCGCCCTGCTGCAGGTTGAGGCTGACGCCATCCACCGCCTTCAGCCACTGGCGCTGCCAGGGCAGGCCCGGCAGCGGATGCCAGCAGCGCAGTGCCTCGATCTCCAGCAGCAGCGGCGCCGCAGCCGGGGCCTGGCTCTCGCTGCCCTCGCGCTCCCGCGCCTTGGCCACGAGCCGCCGGGCCAGGGCTGATCGCGGCGCGGTGAGCAGCTGCCGGGCCGGGGCGCGCTCGATCAGCCGGCCCTCATCGAGCACGGCGATCTGGTCACACCAGCGCCCCGCCATGGCCAGGTCGTGGCTGATCAGCAGCAGGGCGCTGCCGGCTTCGCGGCAGAGGCCCGTGAGCTCGGCCATCACCTGGCCGGCCACCGCCACATCCAGGCTGGTGGTGGGCTCATCGGCGATCACCAGCGGCGGATTGAGGGCCATGGCCAGGGCGATCGCCAGCCGTTGGCGCATGCCACCGCTGAACTCGTGGGGATAGCTGCCATAGCGGTCCACGCCGATCCCCACCCGCCCCAGCAGCTCTTCGGCCCGCTGGCGCAGCTGTCTGCGGCCCCAGCCGGGGCGATGGGCCCGCAGGGTGTCGGCCAGGTGGTCGCCGATGGTGAGCAGCGGGTTGAGCCGTGTCATCGGGTCCTGGAACACCAGCCCCACCGCCTCCCCGCGCAGGCGGCGCAGGGCCGGTCGCCGCAGGCTGCGCGGATCGCGCCCCGCCAGCAGCAGCTCGCCGCTGCAGGCGCTGCCCTCCGGCAGCAGCTGCAGGGCCGCCCGCGCCACCGTGCTCTTGCCGCAGCCCGAGGGCCCCACCAGGGCCAGGGTCTCGCCGGGGTTGAGGCACAGATCAAGGCCGTCGAGGGTGGGCCGCTCACACTGGGGATAGGTCACCCGCAGCTGGCGCAGGCTGAGCACGGGCTCGGTCATCAGCGGGAATCGGACTGGGACATGAACAACGGCCTGTGCGGATTCGTCCCCGAGTGTCGCTGGCTGCATACGATGAAGCCACTCCGCAGGACCCCATGCTCCGGGCGGCCACCGATCTGAATCCGATGGCGGATTCCACCGCGGTCCTGGCCCCGGAGCAGAGCGTGCTGGCCACGCAGCGGTCTTCTGCCCCATCCCCCGCCGTCGGCCCTGGCCTGGGACGGCGGCCGATCCACAGCCCCGCCGACTACGGCGTGCCGCTGCCCGAGTGGTTGCAGCGCTGTATCGAGCATGTGCCCCCCGGCAGCGGCCAGTGCTGTCCCACCGACGCCGAGGCCCTGCTGGCCTCGGCGTTTGACTTTGCCTTCCAGCTGCACCAGGGCCAGTACCGGGCCACCGGCGAGCCCTACATCATCCATCCGGTGGCCGTGGCGGATCTGCTGCGCGACATCGGCGCCAGCGCCGCGGTGATCGCCGCCGGCTTCCTCCACGACGTGGTGGAGGACACCGACGTGACCCCCGAGCAGCTCGAGGAGCACTTCGGGGCGGAGGTGCGGGCCCTGGTGGAGGGTGTCACCAAGCTCGGTGGTCTGCACTTCACCAACAAGACCGAAGCCCAGGCCGAAAATCTCCGGCGCATGTTCCTGGCCATGGCCAGCGACATCCGCGTGGTGTTGGTGAAGCTGGCCGACCGGCTGCACAACATGCGCACCCTCGCTGCCCTCAAGAGCGAGAAGCAGCAGCGCATCGCCCGCGAAACCCGCGAGATCTACGCCCCCCTGGCCAACCGCCTGGGCATCGGCCGCTTCAAGTGGGAGCTGGAGGATCTGGCCTTCAAGATCCTGGAGCCCGAGGCCTACCGCGACGTGCAGCAGCAGGTGGCCAGCAAGCGCAGCGACCGGGAGGAGCGCCTGAGGGTCACGGTGCAGCTGCTGCGCGACCGGCTCGCGGGCATGGGTCTGGCCGATTGTGAGGTGAGCGGCCGCCCCAAGCACCTCTTCGGCATCTGGAGCAAGATGCAGCGCCAGCAGAAGGCCTTCCACGAGATCTACGACGTGGCGGCCCTGCGCATCATCTGCCCCGGCCTGGAGGGCTGCTACCGGGCCCTGGCGGTGGTGCACGACACCTTCCGGCCGATTCCCGGCCGTTTCAAGGACTACATCGGCCTGCCCAAGCCCAACGGCTACCAGTCGCTGCACACGGCGGTGATCGGCCGCCACCGCCCGATCGAGGTGCAGATCCGCACCGCCGACATGCACCAGGTGGCCGAATACGGCATCGCCGCCCACTGGAAATACAAGGAGGGCGGCTCACCCGCCGCCTCCGGAGCCGATGCCGAGCGCTTCAACTGGTTGCGCCAGCTGGTGGACTGGCAGAAGGACGACGGCGGCGAGGACAGCAGCGACTTCCTGCGCTCGATCAAGGAAGACCTCTTCGATGAGGAGGTGTTCGTATTCACCCCCAGAGGGGATGTGCTGGGGCTGCGCAAGGGCTCCACGGCTGTGGATTTTGCCTATCGGATCCACTCGGAGGTGGGCAATCACTGCCAGGGGGTGCGCATCAACGACCGCCTCTGCCCCCTGGCCACGCCGCTGCAGAACGGCGATTTCGTGGAGGTGATCACCAGCAAGAACGCCCACCCCAGCCTCGACTGGCTGAACTTCGTGGCCACCCCCACGGCCCGCAACCGGATCCGCTCCTGGTACAAGAAGAGCCACCGCCACGAGAACATCCAGCGCGGCACCGATCTGCTGGAGCGGGAGCTGGGCCGCGATGGCTTTGATGCCCTGCTCAACGGCGAGGCGATGGAGCGGGTGGCGCGTCGCTGCAACCTGGTGGGCACCGACGATCTGCTGGCGTCCCTCGGCTTCGGTGGGGTGACCCTGCATCAGGTGCTCAACCGCCTGCGCGAGGAGCTGCGCCTGGCCAGTTCGGCCGCGGCAACGCCCCTCAGCAACGCGGAGCTGGCCCGCAATGTCTCAGCCCAGGGCGAGCTGGCCGCGTCCCGGCCGGCGGTGCATGGCAGCGACAGCCCGATCCTGGGGCTGGAGGGGCTCGACTACCGCCTGGGCGGCTGCTGCAGTCCCCTGCCCGGGGAGCCGATCCTGGGGGCCGTGGCCCTGGGCAACCATGGCATCACCATCCACCGCCAGGACTGCGCCAATGTGGCTCAGGTGCCGGCCCAGCGCCGCCTGCCGGTGCGCTGGAATCCGGCGCTGGAGCAACCGCGCCGCTACCCGGTGCAGCTGCGCATCGAGGTGCTCGATCGGGTGGGCGTGCTCAAGGACATCCTCACCCGCCTCTCCGATCACCGCATCAACGTGAGCGATGCGCGGGTGCGCACCACCCCCGGCAAACCGGCCCGCATCGACCTGCGCGTGGAGCTGGAGAGCTCCACCCAGCTGGCAGCGACGCTCAACCAGATCCGCTCGATGGCCGACGTGCTCGACATCGCCCGCACGGGCGTGGGTTGAGAGCGCCTGTGCCGGCCGACCGGAGGCGGCCCACCAGCTGAGCGGGCGGCCCCACAAGCCTCTGACGCCAGCTCATCGGCTCCGTCGCGGCAGCCGCACCCCCAGCCGGCGGCCACTCTCCTTAGGGTCGCCGAATCCTGGCGTGTCATGCGGCTGCACTGGTGTGCCAGGCGGCTGCAGCGGTGGGCACGTCCTTCTGTGATGACCAGCACCCCCGCCATCGCCAACCCCCTGCTGGGCCTGCCCTTCGAGCCCGCCGTGGAGGGTCTGGGTCCCGACTACTGGGATGTGGTGGAGGCGGCCCGCTTTCCCCGCACCCAGCTGCGCTTCCGCAACGACGCGCTGCTGCGGCAGCTGGGTGTGGATCCAGGCGCCATCAGTGACGCCGACGTGGAGGCCGCCTACGGCCGCTTCGAGGCGCGCACACCACTGCTGGCCCTGCGCTACCACGGCTACCAGTTCGGTCACTACAACCCCCAGCTCGGTGACGGCCGCGGTTTTCTCTACGGCCAGCTGCGCGATCGCCACGGCCAGCTGCAGGACCTCGGCACCAAGGGCAGCGGCACCACTCCCTGGAGTCGCGGCGGCGATGGCCGCCTCACCCTCAAGGGTGGCGTGCGCGAGATCATCGCCAGTGAGGCCCTGCAGCGCCTCGGGGTCACCACCAGCCGCACCCTGACGCTGATCGAAACCGGCGAAGACCTCTGGCGCGGCGATGAGCCCTCCCCCACCCGCAGCGCGGTGATGGTGCGCCTGGCCCGCACCCACCTGCGCTTCGGCACCTGCGAGCGGCTGCGTTACCTGCGTCAGCCCGATCGCCTGGAGCGCCTGCTGCGCCACGTGGTGGCCCACCACTACCCGGAGGTGGCCGCCTCCGGCAACAGCGAGCCCCAGCTGCTGGCCTTCTACGGCGAGCTGGTGGAGCGGGTGGCCAGGCTCACCGCCGCGTGGATGGCGGCCGGCTTCACCCACGGGGTGCTCAACACCGACAACATGTCGCTGGCCGGCGAGAGCTTCGACTACGGCCCGTTCGCCTTCCTGGAGCAGTGGGATCCACGCTTCACGGCGGCCTATTTCGATCACAGCGGCCTCTACGCCTACGGCCAGCAGCCGGCGATCACCCATCACAACCTGCGCCTGCTGCAGGAGCCCCTGGCGATGCTGCTGCCCCGGGCTGAGCTGGAGGCGCGGCTGGAGCGCTTCGCGCCCGTCTACAACGCCCACTACCAGGCCCTGCTGCTGCGCCGTCTGGGGCTGATCGCCACGCTGCCCACCGAGCCTGCCGCCAGCAACCCCGCTACGGCGGCCGCCGCAACCCATCTGCCCGATCCGGTGCCCGCCACCCTGCAGCTGCTCGCCGCCTGGCCGGTGGGCTACGGCAGCTTCTTCTCGGCCCTGGCCGCCACCGTCCACGCCGGCGGTGTGCCCGACGACCCCGAAGCCCTGGCGCCCTTTGTGAGCGGGGCCCCCGAGCCCCCCCGCGACCGCTGGCTGGCCTGGCGTGAGGCCTGGTGGGCCTGCAGCCGCCGGCAGGAGCCCAGCCGGATCAGCGCCAGCCTGCAGCGCTGGAACCTGCCCGACGTGCCGATCCGTGCGGTGATCGAGCGGATCTGGGAGGCGATTGATCAGCGCGACGACTGGCAGCCGCTGCACGCCTGGCTGCAAGGGGTGCGGCTGGATTGAGGGCGCCCGGGTGAGGCTGCCCGGGTGAGGGTCTGCCCACACAGGCCCGGCGGGCCGTGCTTTCCACGACAGCGGCCCGGGGCCAACCGGTCTACACAGGGCCCATCGATTTCTTTGCGCAGCCATGACCTCCGACCAGGCGGCCCGCTTGATTGACGACACCCTGGCCCTGGTGCACCACCGGCTCCAGGCCCTGCAGACCCAGGCCCTCGGACCTGAACAGCAGGCCCTGGCGGCCGAATTCCGTGAATGGCGCCATCCCCCCGGTGGCCAGATCGACCTGATGGTGTTCCCCGGTCTGGCCAATCCCTGATGCCGATGGCTGAGGGTTGCCGTTGAACCTGGCGCCAACCGGCGTTCAGCTGCCCTGGCGGCCCTGCTGCCGCTCCAGCCACAGCCAGAAGCAGCCGCCACCGACGGCGCTGGCCACCAGACCCATCAGGGTGGATCCGATCAGCAGCCGGCTGGCCACGCTCCAGCCCAGCTCGCTCAGGCTCTCGGCCCGCAGGGCTCCCATCCCCGGCCAGTCCTTGCTCGGGCCGATCAGCCAGCTGCCCAGCCGGTAGTTGAACCAATAGAGCGGCACGTAGGTGAGCGGGTTGCTGATCCAGGTGCCGGCTGCCGCCAGCAGGTGATTGCCGCGCACCAAGGAGGCCAGGGCCACCCCCAGCAGCGTCTGCAGCCCGAAAAACGGGAAGCAACCGCAGAAGATGCCAGCCGCCAGACCCCGGGCCCGCTGGCCGTGGCTGCCCTCCTGGGCCCACAGCCAGGCCAGGAGGCCGCGTGCCCGCACCAGCAGGCGCTGCAGCAGCGCGGGCAGGGGTGAGCTGCGGGGCTGAAATGGGGGCATGAACGCCACGGACACCATCGCTGCCATCGCCACGGCTGTGGCACCAGGTGAGGGCAGCATCGCGATCGTAAGAATCTCCGGTCCCGACGCGGAGGCGATCGGCCGGCGGCTGTTTCAGGCCCCGGGTGGCCAGCTGTGGGAGAGCCACCGGGTGCTCTATGGCCACGTGCTCGATCCGGCTAGCGGTGAGCGGGTGGACGAGGCGCTGCTGCTGCTGATGAAGGCACCGCGCAGCTTCACCCGCGAAGACGTGGTGGAACTGCACGGCCACGGCGGACTGGTGGCGGTGCGGCGGGTGCTCGAGCTGGTGCTGGCGGCCGGTGCCCGCCTTGCGCTGCCCGGGGAATTCAGCCAGCGGGCCTTTCTCAATGGCCGCCTTGATCTCACCCGCGCCGAGGCGATCGGCGAGATGGTCACGGCCCGCAGCCGCCGTGCCGCCCAGCTGGCCATGGCCGGCATCGATGGCGGCCTGCAGCGTCGGCTCACGGCCCTGCGCCACCGCCTGCTCGATCAGCTGGCGGAGCTGGAGGCGCGGGTGGATTTCGAGGAGGATCTGCCCCCCCTCGATGGCCAGGCCGTGGTGGCCGAGCTGGCGGCGGTGCGCGGGGAGCTGGAGCGGCTGGTGGTGGAGGCGCGCCAGGGGGAGTTGCTGCGCGAGGGGCTGCGGGTGGCGATCGTGGGCCGGCCCAACGTGGGTAAGAGCAGCCTGCTCAACCTGCTCAGCCGGCGCGAACGGGCAATCGTGACCGATCTGCCCGGCACCACCCGCGACCTGCTGGAGAGCGAGCTGGTGCTCGAAGGGGTGCCCCTCACCCTGCTGGACACCGCCGGCATCCGCTCCACCGGCGACCGGGTGGAGCAGCTCGGCATCGCCCGCAGCCGCGAGGCCCTGGCCGCCGCCGATGCGGTGCTGCTGCTGTTCGATCTGAGCATGGGCTGGACCGCCGAGGACGCGGCCCTGCGGGCTTTGGTGCCGGCCGCTGCGGTGCTGCTGGTGGCGGGCAACAAGGCCGACGCCGCCGGCCTGCCGGCGGGACTGGTGGGGCCGGGTGAGGCGGCCGGCAGCCCCGCCGATGTGCGCTTCAGCGCCCTCACCGGCGACGGCCGGGAGGTGCTGGTGGCCGAACTGCTGCGCCGCTGTGGCGCTGGCCCGGTCGAGGGCCTGCAGGTGGCCCTCAACGCCCGTCAGCGCCAGTTGGCCGCTGCTGCCGCCGAGGCCCTCGGGCGCAGTCTCGAGGCCGCCGCCCAGCAGCTGCCCTGGGACTTCTGGACGATCGATCTGCGCGCCGCGGTGCGGGCTCTGGGTGAGATCACCGGCGAGGAGGTGAGCGAGGCGGTGCTGGATCGGGTGTTCGCCCGCTTCTGCATCGGCAAATAGCACCCTGGGCAGGCAGCAGGCTCAGCTCTGGCGGCGGAGGCTGCCCCGGGCCGCCAGGAACACCAAGGCCATCGCCCCGTAGCCCAGGGCCCAGGGCCCACCCACGCCCCAGCCCAGGTGCACCACGGTGTCGGCGCTGGTGAACTGCCAGGCGTGGATCACGCCGAACCAGGCCAGCACGGCGGCGATGCCGGCGCAGGCCGCAGCCGCCAGCAGCCGGGCCTCAATCAGATATACGAGCATGCTGGCCAGCAGCATTGCCGCCACGATCTGCCCCTGCTCGAGGGCAAAGGCCCCGGCGGCCCACACGTCGGCCTGGGCCAGGGGCTGCAGCAGCGCCGGCCCGAATGGATTGGCGGCGGTGCCACTGCCGCCGGCCCGCAGCCCCGCCTTGAGCATCAGCGCCCCCCAGCCCGCCAGCCCCGGCAGCATCCCCAGCGCCACCGCCGGGGCGTGGCGGCGGGGGGTGGCCTGGAAGGCCTGGGCGGCGATCACCAGGCCGATGTAGAGCACGATCGCCATGCCGGCTTCGATCGGCACCAGCTGGCCGATCACCCCGAACAGCCCCAGCAGGCAGGCCGCCCCCATCACCAGGCCGTTGAGCCAGGAGTAGCCGATCCGGGCCCCCATCGCCTTGCAGCCGGGATGGCCGATGTAGATGGTGGTGGGGAAGCAGGAGCCCAGGCTGGCGGCGGCCAGGGTGCCGATGCCGTTGATCAGCATCGAGCTGCGCACGGGATAGCGATCCCCCGCCACCTCGGCGCTCTCCAGGTTCTGGAGGGAGCCGATCACGTTGAACAGGCCCATCGGCACGATCACCCCCAGCCAGGGCAGCAGCTGGCCCCGGGCCTGCCAGAGCTGCCCCAGCCGCAGTTGGGGCAGCCGTAGGCCGATCAGGGCAGTGTTGGTCTGCCATTGCTCCGGATCCAGGCTTGTGAGGCCGGTGGCCCAGGCCAGCACAACGCCCAGCAGCACCGCCACCAGGCCGGCCGGCAGCGGCCAGCGCACCGGCGCGTAGTAGCCCACCAGGATCACCGCCAGCACCGCCAGACCCACCACGGGCTGGGCGTAGGTGCGCAGCAGGAAGCCCAGGGCGATGTAGCCCAGGGCAATCCCGGCCAGGGTGGAGAGCAGGGCCGCCCGGGGCAGCCAGCGCCGCAGCGGTTCGGCCATGAAGGCTCCGGCCGTCTCGATCAGGCCCGAGCCCAGACAGGCGATCAGCCCCGCCTGCCAGGAGAGGGTCACCGCCTCGGCCTCGCCCAGGCCCTGGCCCAGGGCGGTGAGCTTCACCGGCAGCATCACCAGAAACACGAAGGCGAACAGGCTCACCGTGTTGATGCCGTAGGGCAGGGCGGTGCGGTCGTCGCGCCCCTCCTGCCGGGCCAGGGCAAAGGCCTGGCGGGCATAGGCCCCGTTGCCCACCACCAGGCTCACGCCCAGGGCCGGCAGGATCGTGCCGAACACCAGGCTGTCGGGGTAGCCGAGCACGCCGCGGCAGAGACCCATCACCAGCAGGATCTGGATCAGGTTGTTGAGTCCCAGCCCCAGAAAGCCATCCAGGTCGCCCGGGGTCCACCAGCGCGGTTGGGGCATGACCAGAGCCGATGGCAGGGCCCCAGGCTCGCATTCAGGTGCGCCCACAATGGGGGCCTGACGCAGGGGCGCTCCGTCCCATTCCAATGCCCAGCGACCCCACCCCCAGCACTCCCCTCGCCAGCCTCAAGCCGTCCCAGCGGGCCCTGCTGCGCATCGTCTGCTGGGTGGCCTGGGCTGATGGCGATTTCGCCGAGGAGGAGCGCACCCTGCTGCAGCAGGTTGTGGCCCGCACCCTGGCGCCGCTCAACACGGCCGAGGATCCGGCCCTGGCCGTTTCCAGCCTGGCGGCGGAGAACCTCCAGCCGGTGGACGTGGAGCAACTGGTGGCCGACTTGGAGGGGGCCGATGGGCGCCAGCAGGCCGTGAAGCTGGCGGTGCTGATGATGGGTGCCAACCAGCGTCCCCAGGATGACGCTGCGGTGAACCCGGCCGAAAAGAGTGCCTACCGGCGGCTGCTGGCCGCCCTCGCCCTGCCGGAGGCAACGGTGCAGGAGGCGGAGTGGGCGGCTCGCCAGGAGCTGCAGCGGCCCCGCAGCCTGGGGGAGCTGATCTCCGAAACCCTGGCCGGTTTTGGTGCCTGGCCGGCCCAGAGCGACACGGATCTCCCCTTGGGCTACTGGCTGTGACGCCCGCGACCCCGGCGCACCCCCAGTTGCCCTTCACGCCCGCGCTGGAGCAGCAGCTGCGGGCCTGGCTCAACGAAGACATCGGCCGCGGCGACCTCAGCGCCCCGGCCCTGGCTGGCCGCCGTGGTGCGGCCCAGTGGATCGCCCGGCAGGCCGGGGTGTTCTGCGGTGGCGTGCTCGCCGCGCCGCTGTTCGCCCTGCTCGATCCGGCCGTGGAGGTGCGGCTGCTGGTGGCCGACGGCGAGCTGCTGCGGCCCGATCAGCGGGTGCTGGAGCTGTGGGGTGAGGCCAGCGCCCTGGTGGCCGCTGAGCGCACCGCCCTCAACCTGGCCATGCGCCTGAGTGGCATCGCCACCGCCACCGCGGCCCTGGTGGCGCAGCTGGAGGGCACGGGGGTGGCCCTGGCCGACACCCGCAAGACCACGCCGGGTCTGCGGGTGCTGGAGAAGTACGCGGTGCGCTGCGGCGGCGGCCTCAACCACCGCCTCGGCCTCGATGACGCCGCCATGCTCAAGGAGAACCACCTGTCCTGGTCCGGCGGGGTGGCCCCGGCGCTGGCGGCGGTGCGGGCCCAGGCCCCCTGGCCGGCGCGGGTGATCGTGGAGGCCGAAACCGAGGCCGAGGCCCTGGCGGCGGTGCGGGCCGGGGCTGATGGCGTGCTGCTGGATGGCTTCAGTCCCGGCCAGCTGGTCGAGCTGGTGCCGCGGCTGCGGGAGCTGGCCGCCGGCGCCCCGGTGGTGCTGGAGGCCTCCGGCGTGGACCCTCAGGAGCTGCGCGCCTGCGCCGCCAGCGGGGTGGATCTGATCTCCACCAGCGCCCCGGTCACCCGGGCCCCCTGGCTGGATCTTTCGATGCGCTTCTCGCTGCCGCTGGCCTGAAGGATCAGCCTGAGGAATCAGCGGTGCTCGATGAGTTCGCTGGCCGGGTAGCGCACCTTGGCCAGGGTGGCGTACTTGTCCTCGGCGCTGCGGTAGCCGGCGGCGCACACCACCGCACTGCGGTAGGGCGAGGTTTCGAGCCCCAGGATGCGGTCGTAGTCGGGCGGGGAGAAGCCTTCGATCGGGCAGGTGTCCACCCCCAGCAGGGCCGCCGCCGTCATGAAGGTGCCCAGGGCGATGTACAGCTGGTTGCTGGCCCAGGTGGCGATCGTGGCGCTGCGGGGGCCGTGCACGAGATCCTTGGCCATCAGCTCCCGGTAGCCGGCCAGCTGCTCGGGCGCCACACCGCGGGTGTCGCTGGTGGCGCTGATCAGCCGCTCCAGGTCGGCCTCAGTGATCGACCGCTGGGCCAGGAACACCACCAGGTGGGAGGCGTCGGTGATCTGGCTCTGGTTCCAGGAGTGGGGCCGCAGTTCGGCGCGCAGGGCCGGATCGTCGATCACCAGGAACCTCCAGGGCTGCAGGCCGTAGGAGGACGGGGAGAGCACCAGGGTCTGCTCCAGGGCCGCCCACAGCTCGGGGGCAATGGGGCGATCGGCCGCAAAGGTCTTGGTGGCGTAGCGCCAGCGCAGGGCGCTGAGCAGGTCGTCGGGGGCCAGGGTGTCCTCAGGGGCCAGGGTCATGGTGGTGGGCCGGGGGCGGCGGTGGTGCCGGCGGCAACTTAGGGGCCGGCGGCGGTGTCGGCGGCCGCGCTCGCCGCGTCGCGGTCCGGCTCCAGGGCCAGGATCAGGGCCGACCGCCCCGGAACCCTCGCGACGCGCGGCTCCCCGTCGTGGCTGCGCTCGCCGTCCCCAGCCGCGCTGTCTGGCGTCTGGGGCCACAGCCGGTGGCCGGCCCCGGCCGGCGCCGCCACGGCCAGCGTCTCGTCGCCGCGGTTGATCGCCACCCACAGCCGCCCGGCCCCGGCACCCCGCTCCAGCAGCACCAGGTCGTTGTGGGGGCTGGGCAGGAAGCGCAGCTCGCTGGAGCGCAGCGCCGGCTGCTCCCGGCGCAGGGCGCTCAGCCCCGCGATCCACTCCGCCAGGGGGCCGGGGTTGCGCTCCCAGGGGTAGGCCTCGCGGCAGAGCGGCTCCGGCCCGCCCGCCAGCTCCAGCTCGGTGCCGTAATAGAGGCAGGGGGCTCCGGGCAGCAGGAACAGGAACAGCAGGCAGAGCCGCAGCGCGTCCGTGTCCCCCTTCAGCACGTGCAGGGCTCGGGGGGTGTCGTGGCCGTCGAGCAGGTTGAGCTGGGCCCGCCGGGTGGCGGCGGGATACCAGCCCAGCACCGTCTCCACCTGCCTCTCGAAGGCGGCCCGCTCGAGGGGCTGGTAGGGAGCGCTGTTGAGGGCTGGCAGCACCAGGTCGCTGCGCAGGCTGGCGGCCCCGAAGTAGCCCAGCACCGGCCAGGCCAGCGGGTAGTTCATCACCCCGTCGAACAGCGGCGGACTGGCCAGCCAGGGGCGGCCGTCGCGCCAGATCTCGCCCACGATCCAGGCGTCGGGCCGCTCGGCCCGCACCACCTCCCGGAACTCCCGCCAGAAGTCCACCGGCACCTCATCGGCCACATCCAGCCGCCAGCCGTCGATGCCGGCCGCCAGCCAGTGGCGGGCCACCGCCAGCAGGTAGCGCCGCACCCCCGGGTGGGCGTGGTTGAACCGGGGCAGGGCCGGATCGTTCCACCAGCAGTGGTAGCCGCAGTCCTCGCCCGGCCCCGGAAAGGGGTTGAGGGGCCAGCGCTCCACGTGGAACCAGTGCCGGTAGGGGGAGGCCTCGCCGTTCTCCAGCAGGTGGTGGAAGGCCCAGAAGCCCCGCCCGCAGTGGTTGAACACGCCATCGAGGATCAGGCGCATGCCGCGGGCGTGCACGGCCTCGATCAGGGCCGCCAGGGCGCCGTTGCCGCCCAGCAGCGGATCCACCTGGAAATACTCGAAGGTGTGGTACCGGTGGTAGGCCGCCGAGGCGAACACCGGGTTCAGCGACAGGGCGGTGATACCCAGGGCCTGGAGGCGGTCGAGACCCTCGATCACGCCCAGCAGGTCGCCCCCCTGAAAGCCCCGTTGCTCAGGCGGGCTGCCCCAGCTCAGCAGCTCCAGATCCCGCTGGGCCGCTACCCGGCCGCTGCGGCGAAAGCGGTCGGGGAACACCTGAGCCACCACCGCGTCGGCCACCCAGGCCGGTGTTGCAAGCCCCATCGATCGCCTTGGTGCAGTGCTCCCGCAGCGCTAGCAACAACTCAGGGACCCTCGCCATGGATGCCAGCCCATGACCCAGCCGTTGCTGCTCACCCTGGATCAGGGCACCACCAGCTCCCGGGCGGCCCTGCTCGACAGCAGCGGCCGGCGGCTGCAGAGTTGCAGTGCCCCCCTGGCCAGCCGCTACCCCGCCGACGGCTGGGTGGAGCAGGACGGCGCGGCGATCTGGCAGAGCCAGCTGCAGGCGATGGCCGCCCTGGAGCAGCTGCTCAGCCCCGAGCAGCGGCGCGCCGTGGCCGCCTGCGGCATCGCCAACCAGCGTGAAACCACCCTGCTCTGGCGCCGGGCCGGCGGCGAGCCGATCGGCCCGGCGATCGTGTGGCAGGACGGCCGCACGGCGGCGATCTGCGCGCAGTGGAAGCGCGAGGGGCTCGAGCCGCTGCTGCGCCAGCGCACCGGCCTGCTGGCCGATCCCTACTTCTCCGCCAGCAAGATCGTGTGGCAGCTGCGCGAGCACGGGGCCGCAGCGGCGGCCAGCTCCGGTGACCTGGCCTTCGGCACGGTGGACTGCTGGCTGCTCTGGCAGCTCACCGGCGGCCGCCGCCATGCCAGCGAGCGCAGCAACGCCAGCCGCACCCTGCTGATGGACCTGGAGTCGGCCCGCTGGGACGGGCTGCTCTGCGAGGCCCTGGGGGTGCCCCAGGCCCTTCTGCCCGAACTGCTGCCCAGCGCCGCCGACTTCGGGACGATCGCCGCCGGCCTGCCCTTCGCCGGGGTGCCGATCACCGCCATGCTCGGCGATCAGCAGGCCGCCACCCTGGGCCAGAGCTGCCTGGCGGTGGGCGAGGCCAAGTGCACCTACGGCACCGGCGCCTTCCTGGTGATCAACACCGGCCGGGAGATCCGCCGCTCCAGCCAGGGCCTGCTCAGCACCTACGGCTGGCCCGACGCCGACGGCCGGGCCACCTACTGCCTCGAGGGCAGCCTGATGAACGCCGGCACCGTGATCCAGTGGCTGCGCGACGGGCTGGGGGTGATCGAGCAGGCCGATCAGGTGAATGCCCTGGCCAGCAGCGCGCCGGCCCGCAGCGGCCTGATGCTGGTGCCGGCCTTCACCGGCTGGGGCACCCCCCACTGGGATCCCCTGGCCCGGGGGCTGCTGATCGGCATCACCCGCGACACCGACGCCGCCCAGCTGGCGCGGGCGTCCCTGGAGGGCATCGCCCTGGCGGTGGCCACCCTGGTGCAGCTGGCCAGCGAGGCGATGGGCACCCCCCTGGCCCAGCTGGCCGCCGATGGAGGTGCGGCGGCGGCCGATCTGCTGCTGCAGGCCCAGGCCGACGCCACCGGGCTGGTGGTGCGGCGGCGTGCGGATCTCGAGAGCACCAGTCGCGGTGTGGCCCTGCTGGCCGCTAGGCAGGCGGGATTGGTGGCGGATCTGGCGGCCTGGCGCCAGGTTCCCGGCGAGGAGCCGGCCAGCCGCTTCCAGCCCCAGCTGGGCGCGGCCGAACGGGAGCGCTGGCTGGGCCGCTGGCAGGAGGCGCTGCGCCGCAGCCTCACCTGGCACACCTCCGCTGCCCCCAGCACAGCCGCTGCCCCCAGCACCGCCAGCACCACCGCTCCCCAGCCCTGATGACTGCCAACGACCCCACGCCCCGCTTCGACCTGCTGGTGATCGGTGCCGGTGCCAGTGGCGCCTCGATCGCCTTCGAGGCGGCCCGGCGCGGCCTCTCGGTGGCGCTGGTGGAGGGCCGCGACATCGCCAGCGGCACCAGCAGCCGCAGCACCAAGCTGCTGCACGGCGGGGTCCGCTACCTGGAGCTGGCCTTCCGCCGCTTTGATCGGCGCCAGCTGCTGCTCGTGCGTGAGGCGCTGGCCGAGCGCGGTCACTGGCTGGAGGCGGCGCCGTTCCTGGCCCGGCGTCTGGAACTCCTGCTGCCCACCCGCCAGCCGACCGCCAAGCTCTACTACGGCATCGGCCTGGCCCTCTACGACGCCCTGGCGGGCCGGCGCAGCATCGGCGCCAGCCGCTGCGTGTCGGCGGCGGAGGTGAGCCGGAGCCTGCCCCAGCTCGCCCCCGGCCACGGCGGGGTGGCCTACAGCGACGGCCAGTTCGATGACGCCCGCCTCAACCTGCTGCTGGCCCGCACCGCCGCCGGCCTGGGGGTGCGGGTGTGGACCCACACGCCGGTGATCGAGCTGCTGCGCAACGGGGCTGGGCGGCTCAATGGCGCGGTGCTGCAGCTGCCGGATGGCGGCAGCCAGCGGCTCGAGGCGGCGGCGGTGGTGAACGCCACCGGCATCGGCGCCGACACCATCCGCCGCCTGGCCCAGCCCGACGTGGCGCCCCGGCTGCAGGTGAGCCGCGGGGTGCACCTGGTGCTGGAGGCCGATCTCTGCCCCGGTGGCACCGGCCTGCTGGTGCCCTCCACCGATGACGGCCGGGTGCTGTTCGTGCTGCCCTTCCATGGCCGCACCCTGGTGGGCACCACCGACACCGCCTGTGCCGGGGAGGCGGCCGAAACCCCCAGCGCCGCCGAGGAGGCCTACCTGCTCGACTACGTGCGGCGCTGGTTCCCGGCCCACGGGGAGCCGGCGGTGGCCAGCCGCTGGGCCGGCGGACGCCCCCTGCTGCTGCCGGAGGCCGGCGAGGCCGGGGGCACGGCCGGCATCGTGCGCGAGCACGCCGTGGAAACCCTGCCCTGCGGGCTGGTGAGCCTGATGGGCGGGAAGTGGACCACCTGCCGGCCCATGGCCCTCGACGCCCTGGCGGCGGTGGCCGAGCAGCTGGGCAGGCCCCTGCCGGAGCCCCAGGCCGCCACGCCGATCCACGGGGCGGTGGCCGATGGTCCCAGCACCCGCGAGCAGCTGGCGCTGCTGGAGCAGACCCTGCTGCAGCGCCATGCCCCCGCCCTGGTGGCCCACCTGCTGGCCGGCCACGGCCTGGCGGCTGAGGCGGTGCTGGCCTGCGCCACCTCAGCCGCCGAACTGGAGCCCCTCAGTGCCGCGATTCCCCTCACCGCTGCCGAGGTGCGCCACGCCGCCCGCCACGAGTGGGCCCGCGAGCCGGCCGACGTGCTGGAGCGTCGCTGCCGGCTGGGCTTTGTGGATCGGGCCGAGGCCGAGCGTCTTTGCGAGCCGGTGCGGGTGCTGCTGCTGCAGGAGCTGGAGCGGAGCCGGGAGTCCCAGCCCTGCGGCTGACAGCCTGGGGCGCCTCAGGGGTGTCCGCACTGTCTACCCGACTGTCTTCGCTGCGCACCAGCCACCAGAAGAAGCCGTAGGCCGGCAGGTACACGAACCAGTCGGCACTGGCCCTGGGAAACTCGCAGCCCCAGAGCACCTCCCGCACCTGGCTGCCCTCCCAGGGGCTGAGGTCGAGGCGGGTGGCGGCGCCGGCGCCCGACACGTTCGCGGCGATCACCAGGGTCATGCTGGCGCTGCTGCGGGCGTAGCAGAGCACACTGGGGTGGTCGCTGGGCAACAGGCTGAAATCGCCGTGGCGCAGGGCCGGCAGCAGCCGCCGGCTGGTGAGCATGCGGCGGTGCCAGTTGAGCAGTGAACCGGAGAGCTGCTGCTGCACCTCCACGTTCACCACGCGGTAGTCGTAGCCGGGGGCGGTGATCGGCGGCAGCACCAGCAGCGGCTCTGGGGCACTGGAGAAGCCGCCGTTGCGATCGCCATTCCAGGCCATCGGTGTGCGGTTGGGGTCGCGGTCGCGCAACCCCGGCCAGTCGCCCATGCCCAGCTCGTCGCCGTAGTAGAGGCAGGGCAGCCCCGGCAGGCTGTAGAGCAGGGCGTGCAGCAGGGTGTTGGGGCGGGGATCGCCGTTGAGCAGGGGCGCCAGGCGCCGGTTGATGCCCCAGTTCAGCCAGTGCCCCTCGCCGTTGGGGAAGCCCGCGCGGATCGTCTCGATCACCGACTCCTCCACCAGGTGGCCATCGCCCAGCCAGAGCTCGTCGTGGTTGCGCAGGGGTAGGGCCCAGCGGCAGCCCGGCACCAGCTCCTGGGCATGGGCCAGGCAGGCACGCAGGTCGTCCACCTGGCCATGGGCCAGGGCCGCGAACAGCTGGGCGGTGAGCACGAAGTCGAAGGCGGCGTGCAGCTCGCCCTCGCCCAGATAGGGAGCCGATTCGATCACCGGCTGAATCGCCTCGGCCAGCAGCAGCACGTCGCGGCCGCAGGACTCCACTTGCTGGCGCACCCGCTGCAGGAAGGCGTGGGTTTCGGGCAGGCCCTCACAGCGACTGCCCTCCTCCTCGAACAGGAAGGGCACGGCATCGAGGCGGAAGCCGTCCACCCCCCGCTCCAGCCAGAAGTCCACCACGTCGAGCATGGCCGTCTGCACCGCCGGATTGGCGTAGTTGAGGTCGGGCTGGTGGCGCAGGAAGCGGTGCAGGTAGTACTGGCGCACCACAGCGTCCCACTCCCAGTTCGACTCCTCGAAGTGGCGGAACAGCACCGGTGCCTCCGGGTAGCCGCGGTCGTGATCGCGCCACACGTAGAAGTCGCGCTCGCTGCTGCCGGGGGGGGCCCAGCGCGCCCGCTGGAACCAGGGGTGCAGCACGCTGGTGTGGTTGAGCACCAGATCGAGGATCACGCGGATCCCGCGGGCGTGGGCCTGCTCGATCAGCTGCTCCAGGTCGTTGAGGTTGCCCAGGTCGGGGTGGATCGCCGTGAAGTCGGTGATGTCGTAACCCCCGTCCCGCAGCGGTGAGGGGTAGATCGGCGTCAGCCAGATGGCGTCGATCCCCAGCCACTCCAGATAGGGGAGGCGGGTGGTGATGCCGGTCAGATCCCCGATGCCGTCGCCGCTGGCGTCGTTGAAGCTGCGCGGCATCAGCTGGTAGATCACGCATCCTTCCCACCAGTGCCTGGGCTGGTCTGGCATCGGCGCGTTGCGGTTGCGATTCACGGATCTGGTCTAAGCAAAACGGCTGACGCTGCCAACCGCGCTGGCGGGCTCGGTGCAGGTGGCCTCAGCAGCGCTCGCCGCTGGCCTGCTGAAAGCGGTGCTCGTGGCGGCGCTCCCAGTCCAGGCGCAGGCCGTCGCCCAATGCCTGGTTGCCGTCACAGGTCCAGCGCAGCGGCCCCTGCTCACTCTCCAGCAGCAGCAGCTGGCTGGCGCCGTGCCATTCCCGGTTGAGCACCCGCACCGGCAGGCCGCCGCTGCTCACGGCCTTCAGGTGCTCGGGCCGGATGCCCACCACGGTGCCGTCGGCGCGGGGCAGCAGGTTGATCTGCGGGCGGCCGATGAAGCCGGCCACGAACAGGTTGGCGGGGTGGTGGTAGAGCTCCTGGGGCGTGCCGCACTGCTGCAGGCGGCCGTCCTCGAGCACGGCGATGCGATCGGCGATGCCCATGGCCTCCTGCTGGTCGTGGGTCACGTAGATCGCCGGGGCCCGGCCGCCACAGAGGATCGCCCGCAGCTGGGGCCGCAGCTCCTCGCGCAGCTGGGCATCGAGGTTGCTCATCGGCTCATCGAGCAGCATCAACTGGGGCTTGCGCAGCAGCGCCCGGGCCAGGGCCACCCGCTGGCGCTGGCCCCCGGAGAGCTCCGCCGGGCGGCGCCGGCGCAGGGCGCTGAGCTGCAGCAGCTCCAGCACCGCCGCCAGCTCCCGCTCGCGCTGCTCGGGAGCCACCCCGCGCAGCTCCATCCCCAGGCTGAGGTTGCGCTCCACGCTCAGATGGGGGTAGAGGGCGTAGCTCTGGAACACCATCGCCACCCGGCGCCGGGCGGGCTTCTGCTCGGTGATGTCGCGGCCGTCGAGCACAATGCGGCCGCCGTCGCAGGGGTCGAGGCCGGCGATCACCCGCAGCACGGTGCTCTTGCCGCAGCCGCTGGGACCCAGCAGGGCCAGGCACTCGCCGGCGGCCACCTCGAGCGTGATGCCGTCGAGAATGGGACGGCCGCCGATGCGGCGGCAAAGCCCCTCCAGCCGCAGGCTGGTGGCGGTGGTGTGCTCCTTGGCCGTGGCCGTCGCGGGGTCGCTGGTGTTGGTCATCCCTTGATCGCTCCCTGGGTGAGGCCGGCCACGATCTGCCGCTGGAACAGCAGCAGCAGGGCCAGCAGGGGCACGCTGCCAAGCACCGTGGCCGCGGCGAAGGCCCCGTAGGGCACGGTGTACACCGAGGAGCCGGCGATCCGTGCCATCGCCGGGGCCAGGGTGAGCAGTTCGCTGCGGCTGATCCAGGTGAGGGCGATCGGGAATTCGTTCCAGCTGAACAGGAACACCAGCAGGCCCGTGCTCACCACCGCCGGCCCCATCAGCGGCAGCAGGATCCAGCGCAGCCGCTGCCAGAGGCTGAAGCCCTCCAGCAGCGCGCTCTCCTCCAGTTCCGGCGGCAGCTCGGCGAAGGCGGCCTGCAGCAGCAGCACTGCCAGCGGCAGCTGCAGCCCGGCGTAGGGCAGGCAGAGGGCCAGCAGGTTGTTGGCCAGGCCGAGCTGGCGGGCCACCTGCAGCAGGGCCAGGAACAGCAGCACGTAGGGGAACACCGCCGCCGCCAGCAGTCCGCCGCCCACCAGCAGGCGCAGCAGGCCGCCGCGGCGGCTGAGGGCATAGGCGCAGGGAATCGCCAGCGCCAGGGTGAGCAGGGTGCTGAGCGCGCCCACCACGGTGCTGTTGAGCAGGTAGCGCCAGAAGGGCGGATCACCGCTGAGCACGGCCCCGTAGTTGGCCAGGGTCCAGCCGCCGCCCAGGCCGCCGGCGCTGGCCAGCAGGGCCTCGGGGGTGCGCAGGGAGGTGTAGAGCTGCCAGAGCATCGGCCCCAGGCTCCAGAGCAGCAAAAGGGCCACCAGGCCCGCGCGGGTGGACACCCTCATGCGCGCACCTCCGTGTGCCGGCGCCAGAGCAGCAGCGCCGCCGCTCCGGCCAGCAGCAACAGGAACATCCCCAGCATCACCGTGGCGCTGTAGCCGAAGTCGAGGAAGCGCATGGCGTTGAGATAGGCATACACCGCCAGGCTCTCGGTGCTGCTCGCCGGACCGCCGCCGGTGAGCACGGCGATCAGGTCGAACACCCCCAGGGCCTGGGCCAGGCGGAACAGCAGCACGATGAAGATGTAGGGGCGCAGCAGGGGCACGGTGATGCGCCACAGGCCCTGCCAGGGGGTGCCGCCCTCCAGCGCGAAGGCCTCGTAGAGGTCGTGAGGGATCATCTGCAGGCCGGCCAGCAGCAGCAGGGCCACGAACGGGGTGGTCTTCCAGACGTCGGCCACCACCGTGGCCAGCCAGGCCAGCTCCGGGGCGGCCAGGAAGGGCACCGTGGCCAGTCCCAGCAGCTGCAGCAGGCCGTTGATCGGTCCGTAGGGATCGTTGAAGATCCAGCGCCAGCCCAGGGCCATCACGGTGGTGGGCAGGGCCCAGGGCAGCAGCGCCAGGCTGCGCGCCACCCCCCGGCCGCGCCAGCGCTGATGCAGCAGCAGGGCGATCGCCAGGCCCGCCACCAGCTCGAGTGCCACCGACACGACCGCGAAGCGCAGCGTCTGCCAGGCGTCCTGCCAGAAGCGGCCGTCGGCCAGCAGCCGCTGCCAGTTGAGCGTGCCCACCGGCACCTGCTCCAGGCCCGTGAACACCGACTGGGCCTGCAGGCTCAGCCAGGCGTAGTCGAGCAGCGGCCACACGAACACCGCCAGCAGCAGCAGCAGGGCCGGGGCCATCAGCAGCAGACCGCTCACGGGCTCACCTCCTGGGGCCGCGGGGCCAGGCCCTGGCCGCTGGCGCGCAGCAGCAGATCGCTCTCGCGGCCCGCCCTGGCCATGGCCAGGGCGGGGTCGCCGCGGCCGGTGATCAGGGCGCTGAGCTGGCGCTGGAGGATGTCGCTGAGCTGGGCGTAGCCGGGATTCAGCGGCCGCAGCACCGCCTGCTCCAGGGCCTGGCGCAGCTGGGGCAGCAGCGGCCGTTCGGCCACCAGCTCCGGGTCGTCGAACAGGGCGGTGAGCGTGGGCGTGTAGCCGTAGCGGGTTACCAGCTGGCGCTGGCTGGCGTCACCGGTGAGCGCCTGCAGCACCTGCACGGCCGCTTCCGGGTGGGGGGTGCCCGTGAGCAGCGAGAACCCCCAGCTGCCCTGGGTGGCGGCATGGGGCTCGCCCGGCTCGGCCACCATGGTGGCGATGCCCACCTTGCCGGCCACGGCGCTGCCCTCGCGCTGCAGTTCCTGCCAGGCATAGGGCCAGTTGCGCAGGAAGGCAGCCTCCCCCGCCTCGAAGCTCTGCAGGGCCTCGGGTTCGGCGAAGTTGGCCACCGCCTGGGGGCTGATGCCCTCGCGCACCAGCTGCTGCAGCCAGCCCGCTGCCCGGGCCGCGGCGGGGCCGGCCAGCCCGAAGCCCTGCTCGCCGCTGGCCTGGGCCGTGGGGCCCCAGTGGCCGCCGAAGCCGGCGATCAGCTCCAGGAACACGCAGCTCAGCCCCTCGTACTGGCGGCCCTGCCACACATAGCCCCAGCGCACCCGGCCCTGCTCCTGCAGGCGCCTGGAGATCGCCACCAGCTCGTCGGGGGTGCGGGGCGGCGCCTCCATCAGGTCGGTGCGCCAATAGAGCAGGCCCATGTCGGCCACCAGCGGCAGCCTGTAGAGGCGGCCGTCGATGCGGTTGCCGGCGCGGGCACCGCTCACCAGTGGTTCGAGGGCCTCCGCTCCAAGCCAGGGATCCAGCGGCTGCAGCCAGCCGGCGGCGGCGTACTTGGCCGTCCAGGTCACGTCCATCAGCAGCAGGTCGTAGGGGCTGTCCCCCAGCAGCAGGCTGCTGATCGCCAGGTCCGACACCGCGTCGGTCTCGAACGGCCCGCGGGTGACGGCGATGCGCACATCCCGGTGGCGGCCGTTGAAGGCGGCCACCAGATCGGCAGTGGCATCGGCGAAGGGAGCGGGCATCAGCACCCGCACCACGGCCGCGGGCCGGGCCCAGGCCCAGCTCAGCAGGCCGATCGCCAGGGCCAGAGTCAGCCCCAGCCCGATGGCCGCCAGCCGCCCCCTCAACCCGCCCCTCAAAGCGCCCGCAGGGCTCCCAGCTGTTCCTCGGCCCAGTGCTGCACCGTGAACGTGTCCACCGTGCTGGCCATGGCGGCCATGCGCTCACGCTGCTCCTGCTCGGGCATCTCCAGGGCCGCCAGGATCGCCGCATCCATGCTGCGGTGGGAGTAGGGATTGGTGAGCAGGGCCTGCTCCAGTTCCACTGAAACGCCGGTGAACTCCGAGAGCACCAGGGCGCCACCGCGGCCCTGGCGCACGGCGATGTATTCCTTGGCCACCAGGTTGAGGCCGTCCCGCAGGGGGGTGATCCAGCACACATCGGCCTCGCTGAACCAGGCCAGCAATTCCTCGTAGGGCACCCGCAGCGTCGAGAGGCGGATGGGAGTCCAGTCGATGCGGCCGAAGCGGCCGTTGATGCGGCCCACGATCTCCTCCACCGAGCGCTGGATGTCCTCGTAGATGCGCATGCCGGTGGCGGCGGCCACGCAGGCCAGGAACAGTTCCACCCGGCCGTGCCAGTCGGGATGCTGCTCCAGCAGCCGCTCGTAGGCCAGCAGCATCTCCTCGTTGCCCTTGGTGTAGTCGACCCGAGAGGCCGAGAGGATCAACTTGCGTTCGCTGTGCTGCTCGGAGATCTGGGCGGCCAGAGTGCGCACCTCAGCGCTGGCGGCGATGTCGCGCAGGGTCTGGGGTGAGGTGCCCACCGGCGAGGACAGCAGGTGCACCTTGCGGCCCTCGTGCTCCAGCCAGGGCACGGCGGTGGGTTCGGCCAGGGCGCAGCCCACGCGGCGGAACTTGCCATCCACCGGGATCGGCTCGGCTCCCTTCACACCGCGCAGGTTCATGGCGTTGCGGGCGAAGTTGTTGGCGTAGCGGGGAATGTGGAACCCCACCAGATCGCAGCTCAGCAGGCTGTCGAGAATCGCGTCCCGCCAGGGCAGGATGCTGAACACGTCGTTGGAGGGAAACGGCGTGTGGTGGAAGAAGGCGATGCGCACATCGGGCCGCTGTTCGCGGATGTAACCGGGCGTCAGCCAGAGGTTGTAATCGTGCACCCAGATCGTTGCCCCCGGCGCGGCTTCCTCACAGGCGGCGCGGGCAAAGGAGCGGTTCACTTCCTCGAAGATGGGCCAATCGGAGTTGTCCACACTGAACAGCCCAGGAAAGCTGTGCAGGATCGGCCAGAACGACTCCTTGGAGGTGACGTGGTAGAAGCTGGAGATCTGCTCCTGGGTCAGTGGCAGGCGGCGCAGGTTGAAGCAGAGGCCGTCCTTGTCGATGCTGTCGCGCTCGTCGGGGGTGGCGGCTTCGGGATCTTCCCGCCATGAGATCCAGGTGCCCGAGCGCTCCTCGCGGAAGAGGTTGCGCAGGGTGGGGATGATGCCATTGGGGCTCTTCTGATCCACCCACTCACGACAACCGCTGGCATCAACGTGGTCGTCGTAGGGGGAACGGTGATACACCAGCACGAACTTGCTTCTGCCCGGGGTTGGGTCGAGCTCTGGCGCGGAGTGTTTCTGGTCTTCGATTAAGCGCTGTTGAAGTTGATTAACCATGCTTTCTGTGTCTTTTCGGGCAACCCTCGTCGAGCGCATGATGCTATCTGCGGCATCACTCGGAAGGACGTGAAGGATTGCCAGTAAACAGACGCACCTTTCTTATGCTTCATCCACCACACCATGGAACCACAATCCTGTCAACCCGCGTTTCCGCCCGCATTCGTTGTGTTCATCGCTGAAAGCCCTGGGCTGGCAAGGGATGCTGGCTGGTGCGATGCGTCGTGACGCCCGCTGATCGGTGCAGGGTCCAGCCGGCTTCCGCCCACTGTGGGCGGCGCATGCGCGCCCTGCCCTCCTGCTCCAGACCGCCTGATCCAGCCCATCGACGCCACCCACGACTGGACATCACGGATCCCACCGCTCACAAGCCCGACGGGCTGGGCCGAAGCTGAGGGGCCTACCTAATTCCCCACTCGGACGCCTCGAATCGAATCCATCAGTCCGAGAACGTTGAGAAGCCAGACAACCACCGCGACAACAACCACGATGTTCAGGATTCGCTTGATCTTGTGATCCATCGGGATGTAGCTATTGACGAGCCACAACAGCACGCCAATGACGATGAGCGTGACGATGAGTGAAATAAGGTCCATGGGCTGATTTTGGATCGTGAATAATTGGAGCCATGTAGCGTATCAACGGACCCTGAAGGTCACCGCGGCCTGAGGGCCACCGTGCGGAGAGAGTCGGCCTCCCCAACCAGCCTCAGGCACGGCACTGTTCCTCTGTTCAGGCTCGCCTACCACTGATGAGCCGAAAGACGATAATGATCACGGCAATCACAAGGAGGAGGTGAATCAAGCCGCCTAGTGATGTCGAAGTGACCAGGCCAAGTAGCCAGAGCACAACCAGCAGAACAATGCTCGTTTTGAGCATCGTGATTCTCCAGATTGCAAAGGGATCAATCAGTCGATTTTGTCGGCCAGTCGGTCGGCAGCATCAGCGACTTTTTGGGCCGCTGACTTGGCTCCCGCCTTAAGGTCTTCTGCCGCGTTCATGGCTGATCCCTGCACTTGTTTGGCTTTGCCTTGGATCTGGTGTCCGGTATCGCCGGTGAGGTCGCCATAAGCTGATTCAAGGCGACCTTCTGCTTCTTTGGCTTTTGCGTCGGCTCGGTTAGACATGGTACTCAGTGTGATAGGGCTGTAGGAAGAGTAGTCAGACGCTGCCATGGCAGGCCATGACAAGAGCTGTGAGCTGAAGATCGCTGCTAATGCAAAAGCGAGCACAAGATTCCTCATTACAAAGCTCTTCATGACGTCTCGATAGGCCTTCCAATAAAAACCTAGGCATGTCACTGCGCTCTGTCCAAGCGGCGCTGCTGCTCCTGCCGGCAGCTTCGCCGGCACCGCGGAAAACCCAGTCCCCAACTGGCGTGTGGGTTGCCTAGCGATTTGTTGCACACCTGCTGCTGTGGAGAATTCAAGCCAGGATGACGAGGTCCTTCGCCGCAGGTCCTGCCGGACTGTCAGCCAGTGCCACGGCGGCTGTCAGTATCGGTTGGGCGCCAGCACCACAGCAGAGATATGCGTCTCCATGCAGGTTGCCAACTTCTGTTTGAGGCCACCGGTCCTGCGGCGCTGATCCTGATGCTGCGTCCTCGCAGCGGCCCGGGACAACGGGTTGTGCGTGAGGGCAATGAATACGAACCCGACACGGTTGCTGCTGACTTCATCGACAGCAATGGCAATTTCTGTCAGCGCCTGCTGGTCAATCCAGGTCGCTTTCAAATTGAAAGTACCGTCACTGTGGACACCTCCGATTGCATCGACACAGCGCCTGGGGCTGCTTTCGTACCCGTGCATGCGCTGCCTGAATTTGTCCTGCCCTTTCTGCTGCCCAGCCGCTACTGCCAGTCTGATCTGCTGGATGAGCTTGCGCAGACGATGGTGGAGGGCCAAGAGCTTGGCTACGACCAGGCTGAAGCCATTCGCGGCTGGATTCATGCCAATATTGAGTATTGCTATGGCACCAGCAGCGCCTCAACCTCCGCCCTGGATACAGTCCATACGCGCGTTGGTGTCTGCCGTGACTTTGTCCATCTGGGCATTGCCCTCTGCCGCAGCCTGAGTATTCCGGCTCGGATGGTTGTTGGTTATCTGTACCAGCTTGAACCGATGGACCTCCATGCCTGGTTCGAAGCCTTTGTGGGAGGTCGATGGTATACATTTGATGCCACGCAGGCTCAGCCAAGAGGCAACCGTATTGCGATTGCCTACGGCAGGGACGCAGCTGATGTTGCGCTCGCCAATCAGTTTGGACCCGTCAACCTCATGGAGATGAAGGTGTGGGTTCATGCCGCCCACTCCTAACGTCATGGCTTGCCTGCAGGTGTTGCCAGCGTCTGGGCTGCACACCCCGGGCACAGGGCCGAAGGATGATCCTGGGCTGAGTCCGTCGCCCCTCCGGCCCGTCCCCGCCATGCTTTCCGTCCTCGATGCCCTGAACGGCCAGCTGCAGGCAGCGATGGAGCGGGCGTTCCCAGAGGCAACGGCCGAGGCCCGGCAGTCGGGCGTTCCCCTCGACCCCCAGCTGGCGCCTGCCAGCAAGCCCGAATTCGGCGACTTCCAGGCCAACGGCGCCCTGCCCCTGGCCAAGCCCCTGGGCCAGCCGCCCCGCCAGATCGCCCAGGCGATCGTGGTGCAGCTCAAGGCCGATCCCTCCTTCGCGGAGCTGTGCCTGGATCCGGTGATCGCCGGCCCGGGCTTCATCAACCTCACCCTGAGGCCCGAGCGGCTCTGTGCCGAGGTGGCGGCGCGGCTGGGCGATCCGCGCCTGGGAGTGCCGCGGGTGGCCGAGGCAGGGACCGGGGCCGGGCGGGACGGGGCGCCGGTGGTGGTGGACTTCTCCAGCCCCAACATCGCCAAGGAGATGCACGTGGGGCACCTGCGCTCCACGATCATCGGCGACTGCCTGGCGCGGGTGCTGGAGTTCCGCGGCCACCCGGTGCTGCGGCTCAACCACGTGGGCGACTGGGGCACCCAGTTTGGGATGCTGATCACCCACCTCAAGCAGGTGGCACCCGAGGCCCTCGACACGGCCGATGCGGTGGATCTGGGCGATCTGGTGGCCTTCTACCGCCAGGCCAAGGCCCGCTTCGACGCCGACGAAGCCTTCCAGGCCGCCTCGCGTGAGGAGGTGGTGAAGCTGCAGGGCGGTGACCCGGTGTCGCTCAAGGCCTGGCGCCTGCTCTGCGACCAGAGCCGGCGCGAGTTTCAGACGATCTACGGCCGGCTCGACATTGCCCTCAGTGAGCGCGGCGAGTCGTTTTACAACCCCCACCTGCAGGCGGTGGTGAACGACCTGCGCGCCGCCGGGCTGCTGGTGGTGGACGACGGCGCCGGGTGCGTGTTTCTCGAGGGGGTGAGCGGCAAGGACGGCAAGCCCTTGCCGCTGATCGTGCAGAAGCGCGATGGCGGCTTCAACTACGCCACCACCGACCTGGCGGCGATCCGCTATCGCTTCGCCCCCGCGCCCGAGGGCGACGGCGCCGGGCGGGTGATCTACGTGACCGACGCCGGCCAGGCCAGCCACTTCGCCGGTGTGTTCCAGGTGGCCCGCCGCGCCGGCTGGATTCCCGAGGGCACCAGTGTCAACCATGTGCCCTTCGGGCTGGTGCAGGGCGACGACGGTAAGAAGCTCAAAACCCGCTCCGGTGACACGGTGCGCCTCAGGGACCTGCTTGATGAGGCGGTGGAGCGCGCCGAAGCCGACCTGCGCCGCCGACTGGCGGACGAGGAGCGCACGGAAGGGGACGCCTTCATCCAGCAGGTGGCCACCACCGTGGGGCTGGCGGCGGTGAAGTATGCCGACCTCTCCACCAACCGGATCACCAACTACCAGTTCAGCTTTGATCGCATGCTGGCCCTCAGCGGCAACACGGCGCCCTATCTGCTGTATGCGGTGGTGCGCATCGCCGGCATCGCCCGCAGGGGTGGCGACATGGCGGCTGCCAGCGGCGACCTGCAGTTCAGCGAACCCCAGGAATGGGCCCTGATCCGCGAGCTGCTCAAGCTCGATGCGGTGATTGCTGAAGTGGAGGAGGAGCTGCTGCCAAACCGCCTCTGCAGCTACCTGTTCGAGCTCAGCCAGGTGTTCAACCGCTTCTACGACCAGGTGCCGGTGCTGAAGGCCAACGAGCCCGCCCGGAGCTCCCGCCTGGCCCTCTGCCGCCTCACTGCCGACACCCTCAAGCTGGGCCTGGGCCTGCTGGGGATTCCCACGCTGGAGCGGATGTGAGGGGTTGACGCGGCGAACGGTCGGGTTCAGCCGCGCAGCGGAGCAATGTTGGCCCCACCCATTGTAAGGCTATGTTTCACAATAATGACCACATTTCCTTTTTTGTGTCCTTTATCAATATACCTGTGAGCCTCAGCAGTTTGTTCGAACGGATAGCGCCGGTCAATGACTGCTTTTATCTTCCCCGCCTCAATAAGCTCTTTGAGGAAAATTAGATCTTCTTTGCTCTCAGTGGCCGAGCCAAATAATACTTTCTTGCCGCCTATTATTGAAGTCTATAACATTTTAACCGCGTCTTTCGGCCCGCCGGCCACTGCAAGATAAAGCCCTTCTGGTGTTAGCGAGCCTTTACAGCGTGAAAACGAAGACTTGCCTGCTACCGTGTCCAAAATGATGTCATAGGTCTCTCCGTTTCTGGCGAAATCCTCTTGGGTGTAATCAATGACCTGATCTGCTCCTAGGGATTTCACCAATTCTAGGTTCTTGGTACTGCATACCCCGGTGACTTCTGCCCCATAGTACTTGGCAAGCTGTATCGCATAGGTACCGACCCCTCCAGAAGCGCCAATGATCAGGGCTTTTTGTCCGTTCTGAATATGCGCCAATCTCAGGAAAGACAATGCGGTACCTGCCCCAAAAGGCACTGCAGAGGCTTCATCATAGGTCATATTGGCTGGCTTGATTGCCAGTGCCCCAGCTTCAGTCCGACAGGTATACTCGGCATAAGCACCCCAGCGATCTGAGTCTATTCCGAAAACTTGGTCGCCTTTCTTGAATAGCGTCACATCTTTGCCCACCGCTTCAATTTCTCCGGCTAGCTCAACCCCCAAGATTGTTCTTTTGGGTTTTCTAATACCAAGCATTAAGCGAGGGAGGGGCCCGAACCCGGGAGGGACAAAGGTAAAGCCTCGAACGTTACAATCCCCTGTGGTTACTGATGTCGCATAGACCCTTATCAGGACTTCATTGTCCTTGGGAACAGGTTTTTCTACTTCTTTGAGTTGAAGAACATCGGGTGCTCCGTATCGTGTGTATACAACTGCTTTCATAGATGTCTTCCAGATCTGCCTTGATCCGATGATTTTCGATATAGTCCACTGCATTCTGGTTGTCAATTTTGTAACAACCTAGCGCTCCAGATCGGAAGCGGGGAGGAGTGAATTAGTCTGGATAGCAACTTGCGCCATCCGCCTTCTGAATCGGAATGTTAGATCGCTGCCCGATTTCCTCAGAAGTTGCCAGACTTCAGATTGCGCCTGAGCTCATGGCCCGCTTCGGTGGAACCGAGAATCTCGGTTGCGACGCCAATAACTTGACGCGTGTCATAGTAGCCGACACGTAAGATGGGCAACCGGAAGCTCTGAATTAGGGGATAGCCTGAAGACTCCAAGTGAGCGGCTGCGGCGTCATAGTCTGCATCGTCTAGCCAGTACGCCACGTGCTGAACGGCGTCGCCATGGAGTTCAAGTGACTCCTGGTAAATGCTGGCTCCCGAGACAGGCTGGATCAATTCGATCTGGGTGTCCCCCGCGCAGGCGATGTGAAGGTTGCAAACCCAATCACCCGGCTTTCCGAGGTAAGTGCCTTCCGTATCCTTTGCGGCGAGGTTGTCCATGTGCATGAAGCGGCTGATCCCCATCGTTTCAACGAAGAACTTCTCTGCTGCCGCAAGGTCTCGGACAACCCAGGCAACTTGACAGAACGCTGGAGCGAGAATTGGCGTTGTCATGTTTGAACTTGAATGCTTTCTGTGTGTACCGAGTCGGTCGAACGGTGTTTCGGCAGTTCGCATAGGCTGCCGGCTGAGTCTGTACCGCTATAGATCCTGCGCTTTCTGGGCCCCCGTGCAGTTCGCTTCTGTTGTCTAACAACGCTTCTCGGGGAACCCCTGCTGATTCATCATCTGTTACGTGGTGCGTAGATGAACCCTGGGGCTTGTCAGAGCAGATCGGCGGGGCTGCGCACTCCTGTCGGCCCTCGGTTCAGCAGATGGGTATGGATCATTGTGGTTTTGACCTCACTGTGGCCGAGCAGCTCCTGAATCGTGCGGATATCGGCACCCTGCTCCAGCTATGCGTGGCGAAGGAATGGCGGAAGGTGTGGCAGGTGGCCGGTTTGCTGATCCTCGCCGCCTGCACCGCCGCGCGTACGGCACGCTGCACAAGGCTGGGTCCAGATGGTGTCGCCCTTCGATGCTCCTGCGTGGATCCCGCCAGCGTCGGCACTGTGGAAACAGCCATTGCCAGGCCCATTCCCTTGAGGCATTCGGGTATGTCCTTTCCAGGGCATGGGGCAGCTCCACTGCGCCCCACCCCGCAGCGAGATCGGCTTGGTGCACACGCCGCGCTGCTCCAGATCCACGTCCTGGATCCTCAGGCGCAACGCCTCCATCAGTCGCAGGCCAGCCCCGTACAGCAGCTGGGCAACCAGGGCTTCTGTCCCTTCGAGATGCTTCAGCACCGCTCGAACTGTCTCCACCGTGAGCACCACAGGAAGGCGCTGTTTCCGGCGGGCGCGAATCACCCCCTCCAGGCTGCCCACATCACTCCCGAGCACATGCCGGTAGAGACACAGCAACGCGGCCAAGGCCTGGTTCTGGGTGGAGGTGCTCACCCGCTCCTCTGTGGCCAGGTGGCTCAGGGCTGCATTGATCTCTGCCTTCCCCCAGTTCCTCCCGGTAGCGCTGGAGCAGGTCAGGATTCCCTCCAGCTCAGCAGCAGGCGTGGCTACCCCTACCCTGAGTTGGGTTGCCGCTGCGCTGCCGCCGTGTCCACCTCCCTGCATAACCAAGTGTCCTGCGGCTGCGCGCAGCAGCAATGCGCTGCTCTGCCGGTGGCGTCTCCCTGGTCGCTCACCGAGGCCCTCGATCCAGCCAGCGTCTGCGACACAGGGCCCGATTGGGGTGATCTGGGCCTGTGACCAAGCCTTTCCCCCCGGCGCGTCAGGAGGTGGAGCACCTGCAGGCCTACAGCGCGCCGCTGGAGGGCCGGCGGGGCCTGCTGCGGCTCGATTTCAACGAGAACACCGTCGGCCCCAGCCCCAAGGTGGTGGCGGCCCTGCGGGCGATCCCCGCCGATCACATCGCCATCTATCCCGAATACAACGGCCTGCGCGAAGCGGTGGTGGCCAACCTCAGCGCAGGCGGGCTGGCCCATCCCCTCCGACCTGATCAGATCGGCCTGTTCAACGGCGTCGACGCCGCCATCCACGCCATCTTCCACGCCTACGGCGAGCGCGGCGACACCCTGCTCACCACCAGCCCCACCTTCGGCTACTACACCCCCTGTGCCCGCATGCAGGGCATGGCGATCGAGACCATCCCCTACGAGGGTCCTGAGTTCGCTTTCCCGCTGGCGGCCATCCGGGGTGCCCTGGTGGATCAGCCCTGGCCGCGCGTGCTGCTGATCTGCAACCCCAACAACCCCACCGGCACCCGCCTGGCCCCCCACCAGATCCTGGAGCTGGCGGCCGCCGCGCCCCACACCCTGGTGGTGGTGGACGAGCTGTATGAGGCCTTCACCGGCGATAGTGTGCTGCCGCTGGTCGACTTCGCCGCCACCCCCAACCTGGTGGTGCTGCGCTCCCTGGCCAAAACCGCCGGGCTGGCGGGTCTGCGCATCGGCTTCGCCATCGGCGCCGCGCCGGTGATCGACCGCATCGGCCGCGTCACCGGCCCTTACGACATCAACAGCTTCGCCGTGACCGCCGCTCTCGCCGCCCTGGCCGACCAGCCCTACACCGATGCCACTGTGGCCGAGGTGTTGCGGGCCCGCAGCTGGCTGGTGGGTCAGCTCCAGGCCGCGGGGGTGCGCCACCACGCCGCCGGTGGCAACTACCTGCTGATCTGGCCGGAGCTCGCGGCGGCGGAGGTGGAGCGGCGCCTGCGCGAGGCCGGCATCCTGGTGCGTTCCATGGCGGGCAAGGCGTTGATCGACGGTTCCCTGCGGGTGAGCATCGGCACCACGGAGCAGATGCAGCGGTTCTGGCGCGATTACCAGGTGGCCGACCTCAGCCCAACACCTTGATCACCGCAGCACCTTGATCGTTGGCCCCTCGCCCAGGCTGCCGGGCAGGTTGACGGTGCGGCCCGGGCGTTGCACCGGGGTGCCGCTCATCGCCTGCAGGAAGGGCTCCACGCCGCCCTGATCGCAGTTGGCGGGTACGGCGCCGCTCACGTACTGCACCGGAATCACCACCCGGGGGCGGAGCTCCCGCACCACCTCGGCGGCCTCAGCGCCATCAAACACCTTGGCGCCGCCGCCCACCCCCAGGATCAGCACGTCCGGGCGGCTGAGCATCACCTTGTCGGCAGGGGTGAGGGGCCCGGCGGTGCCGCCCATGTGCACAAAGCTCAGGCCCCCCTGCTGCCAGCGCCAGATGGTGGCCCGCCCGAAGCGCCGCCCGCCGAGGCGATCCCTGGGGGTGCTGAGGCCCTCGATGCGCAGCCCGCCCACCTGAAAGCTGCCGGGATCGGCCAGGAACCGCCCCGAGGCCACCGGTGCCCCCTCATCCAGCAGCCGGCTGCTGGCCAGAATCACGCTCGCGCTCACCCTGGGCTCGGGCAGGCCGGCGGCGCAGCCCACGGCCTTGAAGGGATTGAGCAGCACCCGCGTGCCGCTGCCCTGGATCAGCAGGGCGCTGTGGCCGTAGCTGGTGATCGACACGCCGCTGGCGGCGGCGGCCGGCGGCAAGGCCATGGCCTGCAGCACGACGGCCGGTAGCGCCACGGCGGTGGCGGCAAGGGTGGGCAGCAGTCGCATCGGCGCAGCCAATCAGGGCAGCCAGCAAGGGCGCGACGCTACTGCAGGCGTCGGAGCGACGCATCCGCACGGGGACGCTCAGCGAGGCGGAGGAAGTTGGCAAGCAGCTCGTGCCCCGCCTCGGTGAGCACGCTCTCAGGGTGAAACTGCACCCCCTCGATGTGGGGGTACTGGCGGTGGCGCAGGCCCATGATCGTGCCGTCCTCGAGCCAGGCGGTGATCTCCAGGCAGTGGGGCAGGCTTGCGCGCTCGGCGATCAGGCTGTGATAGCGGGTGGCGGTGAGCGGGCAGGGCAGCCCCGCGAACACGCCCTGGCCGCCGTGCAGCACCGCTGAGGTCTTGCCGTGCATCAGCTCAGGAGCCGGCACCACCCGGCCCCCATACACCTGGGCGATCGCCTGGTGCCCCAGGCACACCCCCAGGGTGGGCACGGTGGGGCTGAGCTCCTTCAGCACCTCCAGGCACACTCCCGACTGGTTGGGATCGCCGGGGCCAGGCGAGATCAGGATCGCCGCCGGCTGCAGCGCTCGGATCTGCTCCAGGGAGAGCGCGTCGTTGCGCTCCACCCGCAGCTCGGCCGCAACGGGGTGGTCTGTGGCCAGTTCGCCCAGGTACTGCACCAGGTTGTAGGTGAAGCTGTCGTAGTTGTCGAGCACCAACAGCATCAGCCTCTTTCCTCAACGCCGGTTCGGCGCCGCGTGCGTGTCCCCATTCAAAGGCCGAGCGGGTCAGAGCCCGAGGCGAGCCAGCAGCGGCGGCGCCAGCAGCAGCACGGCGATCAGCAGCGAGGCCATGGCCCCCACCAGCACGGCGGCGGCGGCGCAGTCCTTGGCGATGCGGGCCAGGGGGTGGAACTGGCGGCCGATGGCCAGATCCACCACCGCTTCGGTGGCGGTGTTGATCAGTTCCAGCACCAGCACCGCCGCCACCGTGAGCACCAGCACGGCCAGCTGCGGTGCCGGCAGTTGCAGCACCAGGCCGAGGCCGAACACCACCCCGCCGGTGAACACATGGATGCGGAAGTTGCGCTGGCTGCGGAATCCATACGCCAGCCCCTGGGCCGCGTAGCGGAAGCTGGCGGGCAGATCGTTGGCCACCGTCCAGGCGCCCAGCCGTGCCGTGCGCCCACGTCGCCTCAGCATCGGCGCCGCCGCCAGGGGGCCGCCCTGGGGGTCAGGAGCAGGCAGGGGCAGGGGCAGCGCAGTTCTCCCGGGCACCGCTCGAACCCTAGCCCTGTTGTCCAGGCTGAACGGATCAAGTGAGCAAACGCTCCTGCAGCGCCAGCATCGCCGCCAGGCTGGCGTCGTCGGGGTGGTCCCAGCCCAGGAGGTGCAGCAGGCCGTGGCTGGCCAGGACATGCAGCTCCCGGGTCAGATCGTGGCCGTGCTCGCGGGCCTGGCGGGAGGCCGTCTCCAGGGAGATCACGATATCGCCCAGTTCCAGGGGTTCCGGGGCCACCGCCTCCCCGTTGTCCTGGTCTTCGTACCGGTCCTCGTCATCGTCGGAGCTGTCCCAGCGGGGCAGGGGCGGCGGCGGCTCCAGGCCCGCGTCGCGGGCTGCGAAGGCCAGCACGTCGGTGGGGCCGGCCTGTCCGCGCCAGTGGGCGTTGAGCTCGGCGATCTCCTGATCGTCCACCAGGTTCAGCCCGAGGCTGTAGGCGGGCGCCCGCAGATCCGGTGGCAGTGTGGCGGCCAGCTGCCCCAGCCAGCCGCTCAGCAGCTGATGCCAGGGCGCGGAGCCGGCCTCGCCATCGGCCCACAGTCCAGCGGCGGCGCTGGGGGCCGCCGGCAGCACCGCCCCGGCGGTGAAGGCCAGGTCCAGAACCACGGGCGCGGCCACCTCAGCCGCCCGGCAGCTGGGGCCGGCCCAGCCAGGCGATCAGGGTGAGGAAGGCCATCAAGCCCACCGCCGTGAGCCCGAAGTGCACCAGGCTCTGGCGGCCCTTGCGCACCATGTTGCGCATCGCCAGCTTCACGAAGCTGGGCTTGTCCCCGGGTGTCTCCTCAGTCATCGCCGGAGCCTCCCGCCACGTCCACGCCGGCGTGCAGCAGGCTCTGGATGAAGGGATCGAGGTCGCCGTCCATCACCCCCTGCACGTCAGTGGTTTCGTGCTGGGTGCGCAGGTCTTTCACCATCTGATAGGGGTGGAACACGTAGTTGCGGATCTGGTTGCCCCAGGCCGCCTCCACGATGTCGCCGCGGATGTCGGCGACCTCGGCGGCCCGCTGCTCCTGGGCGATCACCAGCAGCTTGGCCATCAGCAGGGCCATGGCCTTCTCCTTGTTCTGCAGCTGGGAGCGCTCCTGGGTGCAGCGCACGGCCAGGCCTGTGGGCACGTGCAGGATGCGCACGGCCGTTTCCACCTTGTTCACGTTCTGGCCACCGGCGCCGCCCGACCGTGACGTGGTGATCTCCAGATCCTTCTCGGGGATGTCGAGCTTCACCTCCTCCTCGAGCTTGGGCATCACCTCCACGCCGGCAAAACTGGTCTGGCGCTTGTCGTTGGCGTTGAACGGTGAGATCCGCACGAGCCGGTGGGTGCCCTTCTCATTGCGCAGGTAGCCGTAGGCGTAGCGGCCCTCGATCTCGATGGTGGCGCTCTTGATGCCCGCTTCCTCGCCCTCGCTGAGCTCGTCCACGGTCACCTTCATGCCGTGGTCCTCCGCCCAGCGGGTGTACATGCGCAGCAGCATCTGGGCCCAGTCCTGGGCGTCGGTGCCGCCGGCGCCGGCGTTGATGCTGATCACGGCGCCCTCCTTGTCGTAGACACCGGAGAGCAGGCGCTCCAGCTCCCAGCGATCGAGCTCCACGCGCAGGCCCTGCAGGCCCCTGTTGGCCTCCGCGAGCAGGTCGGCGTCGGGCTCCAGTTCGTAGAGTTCGCGGGTGGCTTCGGCGTCGCCCACGAGCGTGCGCCAACGGCCCAGCTGCTCCAGCTGAGCCTTCACGTCATCGAGCTGGCGCATCTTCGCCTGGGCCGCTTTCTGGTCGTCCCAGAAGTCGGGCTGGGAGGCCAGTTGCTCCAGGTCCTGCTGCCGGGCTGTCAGGGCGGCTTCGTCAAAGACAGTCCTGGGCTTGGCCCAGGCGGTCGGTGAGCTCGGAGAGGTCGCGCTTGAAGTCGGTGAGGTCGAGCACCGGCGCGGCGGCGCCGGTGGCGGCGGTGGCGGTCACGGTGATGTGCGCAATGCTGCTTCGACCGTACTCAATGGCGGCTTGGAGGGCGGCTTGCGGGGCAGCTTGTGGGGCGGCTTCACGGGCCGGGCCATGGCATCCATCCGGCGGCGGCAGCGGGCTTGCAACCGGCTGGCGCTGATCTGCTGCATCGCAACCGTGGTTGGCGGTGTCTCTCGGCGCGTCACTTCTAGGATCCGCCCACCTGCGGAGCGGCCCCGATGGCGGCGAAGGTCGAGATCTACACCTGGCGGTTCTGTCCCTTCTGCATCCGCGCCAAGGCGCTGCTGGATCGCAAGGGGGTGGCCTACAGCGAATACGCCATCGACGGTGACCGGGGTGCCCGTGCGGCCATGAGTGAGCGGGCCGATGGCCGCAGCACCCTGCCGCAGATCTTCATCGACAACGCCGGCATCGGCGGCTGCGACGAACTCCATGCCCTGGAGCGCAGCGGCCGGCTCGACGCTCTGCTGGTGGCCTGAGGTATGGCCAGCGCCCCAGCGGCGAGCGGCGCGGGCAGCGGCGCCCAGCTGTTCGTGATCGATCCGATCGAGCGCCTCAATCCGGCCAAGGATTCCAGCGTGGCCCTGATGCAGGCGGCTGAGCGCGCCGGCCTGCCGGTGTGGGTGGCCACCACCACCGCACTGCTGGCCCGCAAGACGGGCCGGGACCATACGGCCTGGGTCTGGGCCAGGCCGGTGCGCACCCAGCCCTGGCATGAGCTCGGGGATGCCCAGCTGCTGCCGCTGGCGGCCTTCGCCCACGTGTGGATGCGCAAGGACCCACCAGTGGATGAGGCCTACCTCTATGCCACCCACCTGCTGGAGCTGGCCGAGCGCCAGGGCGTGCGCGTGCTCAACCGTCCCTCCGCCCTGCGGTCCTGGAACGAGAAGCTCAGCTCCCTGCGCTGGAGCCACCTGATGGCGCCCACCCTGGTGGCCAGCCGGGTCGACAGCCTGGCCGCCTTCACCGCCGAGCACCGCGAGGTGGTGCTCAAGCCCCTGGGGGGGCGGGCTGGTCAGGGGGTGGTGTTCGCCGCCGCCGGCACCCCCGGACTGGGGGCCCTGCTGGAGCTGGTCACCGCCCAGCAGACCCTGCCGGTGATGGTGCAGGCGTTCCTGCCGGGGGTGAGCGCCGGCGACAAGCGCATCCTGCTGGTGGACGGGGAGCCGCTGGGGGCGGTGAACCGGGTGCCCAGTGGCGGCGCAGGGGGGGAGTTCCGGAGCAACCTGGCCGTGGGCGGCCAGCCCGAGGCCACCGAACTCAGCGCGGTGGAGCGGTGCATCTGCGCCGAGCTGGCGCCGGCCCTGCGGGCCGAGGGCCTGTTCTTCGTGGGCATCGACGTGATCGACGGCCGCCTCAGTGAGATCAACGTCACCAGCCCCACCGGCATCCGCGAGGTGGAGCGGCTGGGGGGCGTGCCCCTGGCGGATCTCACCCTGAAAAAGCTGGCCTGGACCCCGTAGCATCAGCTGGATTCATGGCTTCGAGCAGCACCCCGCCCGGGGGCTGGCGCGGTGCCCGGAGCCGATGGCTGCAGTTCGTCACCAGCGTCATCAGATCCACTACCTGCGCACCCTCAGCGGCGTGGTGGGCATGATCCGCAACCCCGAGGCCACCGATTCGGTCTTCGACATCGAGGACGGTCTGCGCCGCAGTGGGGCCATGGACAGCTTCCTGGAGCGGGTCTGCACCCTGCCCGGCGTGACGGAGCTGATGGCGGAGCGCTATCTCGCCCCGCCCCTGGAGGTCGATGCCCTCACCGCCATGCCCCGGGGAAGCCTGGGGAGCGCCCTGGCTGGCCACTTCATCGAGCATGGCTTCGATCCCGACTACTACCGCAAGGTGGAGGTGGTGAGCGATCTGGACTGGGTGCTGATGCGCATGCGCCAGAGCCATGACATCTGGCATGTGGTGACCGGCATCGGCACCGACCGGGTTGGGGAGATTGCGCTCAAGGCCTTCGAACTGGCCCAGACCTGGCGGCCGATGGCGGCGGTGATCACCTGCGGCGGGCTGCTGCGCTATCTGCTCAAGGACCCCGACCAGATGGGCGCTGTGCTGGCCGGGATCGGCCACGGCTACCAGCTGGGCTACCGCGCCCAGCCCCTGCTGGCCCAGCGCTGGGAATGCGACTGGGAGCGTCCCCTGGCTGACTGGCGCCAGGCCGTGGGGCTGCCGGAGCAGCCCCTGATGCCGGCCTGATCAAACGCCCCGGATCGGCCAACCCTCCTGCAGCTGTCTGAGGGCATCCTCATAGCCCACGGTGTAGATCTCGCGGTACCGCTTCCAGTCGAGGAAGGGGAACTGCTCGATGCGGGGCCGAACGACCAGATCGGCGAGCTGCTCCTGGGCCCGGGTGGCGGCATGGGAGCCGCACATCATGGCGTCGATGATCGTGCGGCCCAGCGCGAGCCGCCCCCGCGCCGCTGCATTCTCGGCCGCCGCCGCCGGAGCGGTCTGGGGGTCGGGGTCGAGGGAGATCGCCAGCACGCGCCCCTCGGTCTCCCGCCGCGCCTCGGCCACCGGCAGGTTGTTGAGGATGCCGCCATCGACATGCAGGTTTCCCTGCCCGTCGGCGACCGGCGGGAAGATGCCGGGCACCGACATGCTGGCGATCACGGCCGTGGGGATGTCGCCGCGGGTCCAGCTGTGCAGCCGTTTGCTGGAGAGGTTGGTGGAGAAGCAGCGCAGGGGCAGCCAGCCGTCCTGAATCTGGGCCGGGCCGAAGAAGCGTTGCAGTTCCTGGCTTGCGTTGCGCAAAGAGAACAGCGATTCGCGCGGCAGGGCGAGGGAGTAGGGCCGCGACTTGATGATCACCCGCTCGAGCTGCTCGAGGATCGCCGCGGCTGGGGTCTCGAAGGCCACCAGCGAGGCCACCAGCGAGCCGATGCTCACGCCCATCACCATGTCCACATCGTTCAGGCCCAGCTGCTCCAGCGCGGCGAGGGCACCGATGTGGGCGAATCCCCTGGCGCCGCCGCCACCGAGCACCAGCACGGTCTGGCGTCGCAGCACCGCCCGGGCCAGCCGTCCCAGGTGGCGAGGCCGCTGGGGCTGGATGTTGAGCACCTGGGCGAAGGGGGGCTGGGCGGCGCTCGCCTCGCCGGAGCCGGCACGCCCCTGCTGCTCGGGCCAGAGCCGCACCAGCAGCGCCTCGCGGTTGAGCGCCACGGGCAGGTTGAGGGTGGAAGCGCTGCCGTCGCTGAGAATCAGCAGCCGATCCATCAGCAGCAGGTTGCGCCGGCTCACCGCCTGCGGGTCCCGGTTGAACAGCACCTGCGGCCGCCCGGCGCGGCTGGCCTCCACCAGCCAGCGATGCAGATGCTCCTCATCGCCGCCGCTGGGGTGGATGGTCAGGTTCTCCAGCCCGCTCCAGTCGTGTCCCAGCCGCCGCAGTTCCTCGGGCAGGCGGGCGCGCACGGCGGCGGTGAGGGGGGAGTCCGGGCTGGCGTCGTGGATGACGACCGTCTCCAGGCCCATCCGGCCCGGAACCCGGCCGATGGAGGCGGCTTCCGCCAGGGCGGAGATCAGCCGATGCTCCACCGTTGGGGTTTCCTCCAGCAGCTGCTGCAACTGAGCGCGATCCAGCTCCAGAGCGTCGCCGGCCGTGAGCGCCAGGGCAGTGGCGGAGCGGGGTTCGCCGCAGAGGGGGCCGTATTCCCCCACCAGCTCCCCGGCCACCACCTTGCGGAAGAAGGGGCTGGCCTCGCTTCCCTCGCCGGTGTGCAGCCCGAGGATGCCGGCCAGGAGCAGGTAGGCGCACTCCCCGCTCTCGCCCTGGCGGAACAGCACCGCGCCCTCGGGCAGATGCAGGCGGCGGGGCTGCAGGGCCGTGATCCGCTCCGCGGCCACTCCCGCAAGCAGACCCGACCCCGAGAGGGTGGAGGCCAGCAGGGTCGTGAGCTCGCTGGTCATGGCTGGGGGCGGGGGATCAGGGTGGCGCCGCAGCGGTGGCAGAAGCGGGCGCCGGCCAGATGCTGAGGCTCGCCGCAACTGTCGCAGCCTTTGGGGCCTGGGCTGGCAGCAGCCTTGCTCCCGTCAGTGCCGGTTCTCCCCAGTTCGGCGGTGACGATGCCGGTGGGCACGGCAATGATGCTGTAGCCCAGCAGCATCACCGCTGAAGCCGCGATCCGGCCCAGGGGAGTGACCGGGGCCACATCGCCATAGCCCACGGTGGTGATCGTCACGATCGCCCAGTAGATGCCCGTGGGAATGCTGGTGAAGCCACCGGCCTCGCCCTCGATCACGTACATCAGGGCGCCGATGAGTACCACCAGATTCACCATCATCAGCAGAAAGATGAAAATCTTCCTGCGGCTGGCCAGCAGGGCCTCCTTGAGCCGGTCGGCCTCGCGGATGTAGAGCCCCAGTTTGAGAATCCGGAACACCCGCATCAGCCTCAGAATGCGGATCACCGTGAAATATTTGCTGCCCACGGCCCCCAGGCCCAGCAGCGGCGGAATGCTGGCGAGGAAATCGACGATGCCGAAGAAGCTGCGGGCATAGCTGAGCGGCCGCTCACTGCAGAGCAGGCGCAGAAGGTATTCGAGGCTGAACAGGCTCGAGAAGCCCACCTCCAGCCGAAGGAACAGGCCCTGGAAGCGGCCCTGCAGGCTGGGGTCGCTCTCCAGGCCCACCGCCACCACGCTGAGCACGATCAGCGCCAGCAGGGCCAGGTCGAACTGCTTCCCCGCCGGCGTGTCGGCCTCGAAGATGATTTGCCTCAGCCGCCGCCGACCCACCGCCTGGCGCAGCAGCAGGGCCGCGGCCAGCAGCGCCAGCAGCAGGGGGATGGGCAGCGTCAGCAGCGTCACGGGGAGCAGGCTCGCCTGAAGCGCCAGTGTCGCGAGCTGATCAACGGCCGGGAACCGGCAGGTTGAGCTGCTGCTGCAGCACCCCCAGTTTGAGAGCCACCTCCTGCAGTTCCCCCGCCACCGTTGAGCCCGGCACCAGGCCGGCCCCGGCGGTGAGCTCCAGCTCGCGGCCGCGCAGGGTGCCGCTGCGGATCGCCACCCGCAGGTCGGCATCGCCGGCGCTGTCGATCCAGCCGATCGGGGCCGCGTAGTGCCCACGCTCGAAGGGCTCCAGGCTGCGCAGCCAGCCCATCGCCTCCCGCCGCGGCAGGCCTGCCACCGCCGGCGTGGGGTGGAGAGCGGCCGCGATCGCCAGGGGGTGCCGGTCGGCCAGAGCCGCACTGATCGGCGTGTGCAGATGCACCAGCTGGCCATGGCGCGCCAGCCTGGGATGGCGCGGCCGCTGCGGCCGCAGGCCGGCCCGGCTGAGCACGGCCATGATCGTGTCCACCACCAGCTCGTGCTCGAGCCGGTCCTTGGCTGAGGCCAGCAGGGCCTCGCCCTGATCGGCGGGGGCGGTGCCGGCCAGGGCATCGCTGCGCAACTGGCCCTGGCGCACGGTGAGCAGCCGTTCCGGCGAGGCCCCCAGCAGGGCCGAGTTGTGGTCGCGTTGCCAGAGAAAGCGGCAACTGCCGCTCTGGTGTCGCCGCAGGGGGGCCAGCAGGGCCAGGGGGTCGGGCGCCCGGTCGAGCTGCAGCTGCTGGCGCACCGCCAGCACCAGCTTCTGCAGCCGGCCCTCATCCACCAGCGCCAGGGCCTGGCTGGCGGCCAGGCGGTAGCGCTCCTGCCAGGCGGAACGCCCCACCACAGCCGCCAGGCTGGCCCGCTCAGGGCACACGGCGATCCGCTCCAGGGTTCTGGCGGCATCCCACAGTTCCTCCGCCAGGCTGCGGGCCGTGGTGCCCCCACCCAGGGGACGCTGCAGGCGCAGCCAGCACTGGCGGCCGTGGCGGCTGAGCTGCCAGCGCGGCAACACCGCCTGCACCCCCGGGGCGGCGCCGGCCTCGGCCTCCAGGGGCGCATCGAAGAAGCTGAAGGCGAGCAGCAGCCGGGGCCGGGCGTGGCGGGGGCAGAACTCCATGCCCCCGCTGCCATCCCCCGCCAGGCGGGCCAGGGCGGCGCTGGCGAAGCGCCGGGCCAGCTCGAAGCGCCGCGGCCCGCTCAGCTCCAGGCTATGGGTGCGGCCGCTGGCGGCGATGCACAACCCCGGGGCGCCGTCCCAGAGGAAGCGGAAGCCGCCACCCCCCTCGCTAGGGCAGCCCTCGCCACCACCCTCCAGGTGGGGCAGCAGGGTGAAGGGGTCCCCGCCGGCCAGGGGGATCGCCAGGCTGAGCACGCCCTCCTCGTCCAGCCGGCCGGCGAGTCGCTGGGCCCGCTCCAGCAGGGCGGAGAAGCCAACGCCTGCCTGCACCTGTTCGGGGCCGGTGGTTGCCAAGCCGTACCGCTCCGTTGGGCTGCTCAAATGTATGGGCACTGCTCACGTCCCAGCCCCCGGCCCCCATGCCAGAGCCCGAGGTCGTCGCAAGCCGTTACGCCCGCCGGCAGCTGTGGACCGCGGCGATCAAGTGGCCGATGTACGCGGTGGCGGTGATGCCGGTGCTGCTGGCGGCGGGCTGGCGCTTCGGGCGGGCCGAGCCGGTGCGCCTCGATCAGCTGTTGCTGTTCCTGCTGGCGGCGGTGCTGCTGCTGGCCTGGGAAAACCTGGCCAACGACGTGTTCGATGCCGACACCGGGGTGGACACCCACGGCAAGCCCCATTCGCTGGTGAACCTCACCGGCCGGCGCGACCGGGTGGCGGCCCTGGCCAACGGCTGCCTGGTGCTGGGGCTGGCGCTGATGGGCCTGGTGGCCTGGCGCAGCAGCCCGGCCGTGCTGCTGCTGGTGCTGGCCTGTTGCGGCCTGGGTTACCTCTACCAGGGACCACCGTTCCGGCTGGGCTACCGGGGCCTGGGCGAACCGCTGTGCTGGCTGGCCTTCGGGCCCCTGGCCACCGCCGCCGGGCTGCTGGCCCTGGCCCCGGCCGCCCCGGCCGCGGTCGCCTCGGCGGTGCCCTGGGCTGAGGCCCTGGAGCTGGGCAGTGGCGCCGCCCTGGCCACCACCCTGGTGCTGTTCTGCTCCCACTTTCACCAGGTGGACGACGACGCCGCCCACGGCAAGCGCTCGCCGGTGGTGCATCTGGGTCCGGCGGCGGCGGCGGCCCTGGTGCCCTGGTTCATCGCCGCCACCCTGGCCTTCCAGTGGGCGCCGGTGCTGGTGGCCCCCGCCGCCCAGCGCTGGCCGCTCACAGCCCTGCTGGGGGCCATCGGCCTGCCGCCGGCCCGGCGGCTGATCCAGCTGCTCAGCCGCCACCACCACGAGCCGGAACGGATCAGCGGCAGCAAGTTTCTGGCCCTGCGCTTCCAGGCCCTCAACGGCCTGGGGTTGGCGGCGGGTCTGGCCCTGGGCCGCTGGCTGGGCTGAGCCGGTGCCCGCCATCGCGCCCCTCACCGAGCCCGCAGGCGATCCCGCCGGCGAGCGTCTGGGGTTGCAGTGGCGGCCGTTCCGCCTGGCCCTGCCCCAGCCGCTGCGCACCGCCCGCGCTCTGATTGCTGAGAAGCGCGGCTGGCTGCTGCGCCTGGAGGGCCACGGCGGTGCCCTGGGCTGGGGCGAGGCGGCCCCGCTCGATGGCGAGCTGGAGCCCCTGGCGGCGGCGCTCGCCCACCTGGGCGCCACCCGGGCGCGGAGCGAGCTGGAGCGGGCGCTGCCAGCCCTGCCGCCGGCCCTGGGCTTCGCTCTGGGCGCGGCGTTGGCGGAGCTGGATGGCCTGCCCCGCCGGCGCTGGCTCAAGGCCCCGCGAGCGGCCCTGCTGCTGCCGGCGGGGGAGGCGGCCTTGGAGGTGCTGGCCGCTGTTGCGGGCGATGGTGTGCTGCCGTTCAGCTGCAAGTGGAAGGTGGCCAGCGCCGGCGATGCCCTGGAACGGCAGCTGCTGGAGCGCCTGCTGGAGCGCTTGCCCCCCGGGGGCCGGCTGCGCCTCGATGCCAACGGCGGTTGGGACCGTCCCACGGCCGCCGCCTGGGCTGAGCGGCTGCGGGGCGATCCCCGGCTGGAGTGGATCGAGCAGCCCCTCCACCCGCGGGATCAGGAGGGCCTGGCGGAGCTGCTGGAGCGCTATCCCGGCCTGCCGGTGGCGCTCGATGAGGCGCTCCAGTGCCATCCCCAGCTGCGCGAGGGCTGGGGGGGCTGGCAGGTGCGCCGGCCAGCCCAGGAGGGCGACCCCCGGCCGCTGCTGGCGGAGCTGGAGCGGGGCCGGCCGCGGCTGATGCTGAGCACCGGCTTTGAAACGGGCATCGGCCGGCGCTGGCTGCACCACCTGGCGGCCCTGCAGGCCGAGGGGCCCACCCCCGTGGCCCCGGGGCTGGCCCCCGGCTGGCAGGCGGCGGGGGATCTGGCCAGCGCCGATCCCGCGCGGGTGTGGCGGGCGGCCCATGACGCCTGAGCCGATCACCCCGGCGGCCCCCCAGCCGCTGCAGCTGGCGCGGGCCTGGCGCCGGGGACGGATCGTGCCCCTGGCCGCGCCGGTGGCGCAGGAGCAGGCGGCCCTGGCGGCGGCGATCGGCCCTGGCGGTGTGGAGGCCCTGGAGTGCCGCTGGGGCCCGGGGGTGGTGCTGGGCAGCGGCGGCAGCCGGGGCGGCGGTGGCGCCGGCCGGCGCTGGTGCCTGTTGCCCCTCGGCCGGCTGCAGGCCTCGGCTGCGGCCACGGGCCAGTGGCTGGAGGGGCTGGGGCTGGATCCCGCCGCCTGCCTGCACCTCAACCCGCTGCCGCTCCATCACGTGAGCGGCCTGCTGCCCTGGCTGCGGGCCCGCCAGTGGGGGGCGCGGCACCGGCGGCTGGAGCCGGCCTGGATGCGCCAGCCGGCGCTGCTGGCCCAGGCGGCCCCCCTCCCCAAACACCGGCCGGTGCTGCTCTCGCTGGTGCCCACCCAGCTGCAGCGCCTGATGGCCGCGCCGGAGGGGGAGCGCTGGCTGTCGCGCCTGGCGCTGATCTGGGTGGGGGGAGCGCCGCTGCCGGTGGAGCTGGCCCAGCGGGCCCGGGCCGCCGGTTTGCCCCTGGCCCCCTGCTATGGCGCCACCGAAACCGCCGCCATGGTCACGGCCCTGCCGCCGCGGCGCTTTCTGGCCGGCGTCGAAGGCTGCGGCCCAGCCCTGCCCGGGGTGGAGCTGCGCTGCGCGGCCTCTGCTGGCGTGGCCCCTGGTGGGGCCGTGGAGCTGCGCTGCGGCCGGCTCAGCCCCGGTTGGCTGGAAGCGGGCCGGCTGCGGCCCCTGCCCCTGGGCCCGGACGGCTGGTGGCGCAGCGGCGATGCCGGCCGGCTGGGGCCGGACGGCCTGGAACTGCTGGGCCGGCTCGATGGCGCCATCCACAGCGGCGGCGAAACCCTGTTTCCCGAGGAGCTCGAGCAGCGGCTGCTGGCTGCGGCCGCGGCGGCAGGTCTGCCGCTGCAGGCCTTGCTGCTGCTGGGTGTGGCAGATGCCGAGTGGGGCCAGCGGCTGATCGCCCTGGTGCGGCCTGGGGCGGGAGCCGACGGGGCGGCGCTGCTGCAGCGACTGCAGGGGCTCTGCGCCGGCTGGGCCCCGGCCGAGCGGCCGCGGCGCTGGCTGCTCTGCCCGGAGCTGGGGCCTTCCTCTCTTGGCAAATGGAAACGGGGCCATTGGCAGCGCTGGCTGCAGGCGCTAGAAGCAGGCCACAGCCCTGTTGATTCCGGCGCCGATGAGCACCTTCAGCGATAGCGAAGTCAGCAACAAGAAGCTGGCAGCTGGGCTCACCGGCATCTTTCTGGGCGCCTTCGGGGTGCACAAGTTCATCCTTGGCTACACCAAGCCGGCGATCATCATGCTGGTGGTGTCGCTGGCCGGTGGTGTGGTGACCTGCGGGATTGCCAGTTTCGTGATGGGCGTGATCGGCCTGATCGAGGGAATCATCTATCTCACCAAGACCAACGAGGAGTTCGAGAGCACCTACCTCGATGCCGAAAAGCCCTGGTTCTGAGGGGAAGGCCCTCAGCCGCCCCCAGCTCGCCGTGGTGCTCCGGCATCGGCGCCTGCCGTTGTTTGTTCTGGTGGGGGCGGGGCTGCTGAGTGTGGGGGCGATGGGCGCAGTCCCTGATCAAGGGTTTCAACTCCCCGTGGCCGCGGTGATGGCGGCGCTGCTGCCCCTGCAGCTGGCGGCCCTGTGGTTTGTGTTCCGCCGGCCCTGAACCGGGACCCCCTCCTCAGAGCGGCTGAATCCCCCGCCCCACGGCCGAGGCCTCCAGCCAGCGCTGGATCCCGGCGGGCAGGGGGCAGCGGCGGCGGCTGGCGGCCTCGATCGCCAGATGGCGGGTGAGGGCGAGGGCCGCTTCCCGCTCGCCGCAGTGAAAGCTGTAGTGGAGCTCGAAGCTGCCGGGGTCAAGGCGCCGGGGCTCCAGCTGGATGCGCAGGGGGTCGCCGCACACCAGCGGCGCGCGGTAGTCGGCCTGGCAGTGCACGATCGGCAGGGCCACGGCGGGCAGTGGCGTTCCGGAGCCGGCTGCGGCGGCCGGAAACACCTCGGCGGCGGAGATCCCGAAGCGCTCCAGGCTCTCCTCGTAGGCCTCGTGGCACCAGCGCAGCAGCTGGTGGAAGTGCATCACCCCGGCGGCGTCGGTGTCACCGAAGCGCACGGTGCGGCAGAGCAGCAGCCAGCTGTTGGGATCCATCACCGCCATGCTCCCACCTCGGCCCAGCTGCGCAGCTGGGCTCAGAGCTCAGGGAAGGTAGCCCAGCCCAGGGCCAGCTTCAGGGTCAGCCGAGCTCCCCAGTAGCCCACCAGCCCCACGGCCGCCGCCGCCAGCGGCCAGGCCGGGAGCTGCGCTGCGGGCAGGCGTACCAGCAGGCGTGGCACCAGGCGCCGCTGGCGGATCGCCAGCACCGACCAGCCCACCAGGGCGGCCGCCGCCAGGGGCCCGAAGGCATGGTGCTGCAGCGAGCCCGCCAGATCCCCCCGCAGCGCCAGTTCGGTGGCGCGGGTGAGGAAGCAGGTGGGGCAGGGGATGCCGGTGAGGGCCCGCAGCGGGCAGGGCCAGCCCGGCAGGGCCGGGTGGCCGCCCTTGAGCCACAGGTAGCCGGTGAGGGCGGCGGGCAGCACAAAGCCGGCGTGCTGGAGGCGGCGCAGGTAGCGGTTCAGCGGTCCAGGCTTCTCGCCGGGCTGTTCATCGGTCAACAGATCCCATGATCACGTCGATCGAGCCCAGGATCGCCATGATATCGGCCACTTTGTGGCCCTTGAGGATGTGGGGCAGGATCTGCAGGTTGTTCTGATCGGCGGCGCGGATCTTGAAGCGCCAGGGTGTCACGTCGTTGTTGCCCTGGATGAACACACCGATCTCGCCCTTGCCCGATTCCAGCCGGGTGTAGAGCTCGCCCTCGGGAATTTTGAAGGTGGGGGCCACCTTCTTGGCCACGTATTGATAGTCGAAGCCGGCGAATTCGCTGCCCTTGCCCTCGGCCATCCGATGGGCCTCCAGGTTTTCGGTGGGGCCGCCGGGGATCATGGCGCAGGCTTGGCGCAGGATCTTCAGCGACTCACGCATCTCCTGCACCCGCACCCGGTAGCGGGCGTAGCAGTCGCCCTCTTTGTCCCAGGCCACATCCCAATCGAAGTCGTCGTAGCACTCGTAGTGGTCCACCTTGCGCAGATCCCAGGGCACGCCGGAGGCGCGCAGCATCGGGCCCGACAGGCTCCAGTTGATGGCCATCTCGCGCGTGATCGTGCCCAGCCCTTCGATGCGCCTGCGGAAGATCGGGTTGTTGGTGATCAGCTTTTCGTATTCGTCGATCTTGGGGCCGAACCAGTCGCAGAAGTCGAGGCACTTCTCCAGCCAGCCGTAGGGCAGATCGGCCGCCACCCCGCCGATGCGGAAGTAGTTGTTGTTGATCAGCCGCTGGCCGGTGGCCGCTTCCCAGAGGTCGTAGATCATCTCCCGCTCACGGAAGATGTAGAAAAACGGCGTCTGGGCGCCCACGTCGGCCAGAAAGGGACCGAGCCACAGCAGGTGGTTGGCGATGCGGTTGAGCTCCAGCATCAGCACGCGGATGTAGCTGGCGCGCTTGGGCACCGGCACATCGGCGAGCCGCTCGGGGGCGTTCACCACAATCGCCTCGTAGAACATGCCCGCCGCATAGTCCATGCGGCTCACATAGGGCACGTACATCACGTTCGTGCGGTTTTCGGCGATCTTCTCCATGCCGCGGTGCAGGTAGCCGATCACCGGCTCGCAGTCCACCACGTCTTCGCCGTCGAGGGTCACCACCAGCCGCAGCACCCCGTGCATCGAGGGGTGATGGGGCCCGAAGTTCACCACCATCGGCTCCGTGCGCGTCTCCAGTTGCGTCATGGGGCCGAGAGGGGCAAAGAGCTCGTTGCCGGGATCTTAGGAAGGCAGGGCCGGCTGAACGTCCGTGGCGGCGAAGTCGTCGCCCTTGAACAGCAGGGGCAGATCGAGTGCCATGGCCAGGCCGTAGCTGAAGCAGTCGCCGACGTTGAGCGCCGCCTCGTGGCGCCCCTTGCCGAAGCGCCGCCAGCCCGCAAGGGCCCAGTGCAGCTGGTGCTGGTCAAAGGGAACCAGGCGCACCTCCAGGGCCAGCAGGAGCTGCTCCACCTCATGGCCTTCGACGCCGTGGCGGGCGCTCTCCGCCATCAGGCCCAGCTCCAGGCGAGACGCGGTGCTGAGATGCACCTTCGATGCCCGCGCAGCCGCATCGAGCAGGGCCTCGGCGTCGCTTTCCTGCAGCAGCAGGGCCATCAGGGCCGAGGTGTCAATCACCAGCTCGTTGGCCACCCTGCTCATGTCGGCAGCCCGTCCTCGTCGTAGAGGGCGTCCTGCAGCTCCTTGCTGGTGCGGCCCTGCCATCCGGGCCTGGCGCTGACCCGTGCACAGATCGCGCGGATCACGGCTTTTCTGGCCTCGAGGGCCCCAGGGCCGTTCGGGCTGGGGGAGCGCTCCAGCTCCGCCCGCAGGGCCTGGCGCACCGCGTCGGTCACCGTGGTGGAGCGACGGGCCGCCAGCTCCCGGGCCATGGCGTGGACCTCGGGGTCCTTGATGTTCATCCCCATGGACCCCAGGGTAGAAAACCGGCTGAATTCTACCGTCGCCGTGTGGGTTGAGGATGGCCCCATGGCCGATGCCACCACCCCAGCCATCACCGCCGCCGCCCCCTCCCCTGACGCTGCTGGGGTCTTCGCCCATCGGCCCGTGCTGGCCGAGCCGCTGCTGGCGGGTTTGGCGCCCCTGGCGCAGTTGCTGGCGGCGCGGCCTGAGGGCGGCCTGCTGATCGACTGCACCCTCGGCGGCGGCGGCCACAGCGCCCTGCTGCTCGAGGCCCATCCCGGCCTGCGGGTGCTGGGGCTGGATCACGACCCAAGTGCCCGCGCCGCCGCCGCCGCGCGCCTGGCCCCGTTCGGCGATCGGGCCGCGGTCGTGGCCGCCAACTTCGCCGCCTACCAGCCCCCGGAGCCGGCCCTGGTTGTGCTGGCCGACCTGGGGGTGAGCAGTCCGCAGCTGGATGTGGCGGCGCGGGGCTTCAGCTTCCGGCTGGCCGGCCCGCTCGACATGCGCATGAACCCGGAGGGCGGCGAGACCGCCGGTGAGCTGATCGATCGGCTGCCAGAGAGGGAGCTGGCCGATCTGATCTATGGCTACGGCGAGGAGCGGCTGTCGCGGCGCATCGCCCGGCGCGTCCAGGAGCAGGGGCCCTGGGCTGATCCGGCCCGCCCGCGCAACACGGCGGAGCTGGCCTACCTGGTGGCCGGTTGCTACCCGCCGGCGGCGCGTCGGGGTCGCATTCACCCGGCCACGCGCACCTTCCAGGCCCTGCGCATTGCCGTGAACGACGAGCTGGGCGCGTTGGACAGGTTGTTGCAGAGGGCGCCCGCGTGGCTGGAGCCGGGGGGGCTGCTGGCGATCATCAGCTTCCACTCCCTCGAAGACCGGCGCGTGAAAACGGCGTTCCTGGGCGATGAGCGCCTGGAGCGCATCACCCGCAAGCCGCTGGTGGCCAGCGCCGAGGAGGCGGAGGCCAACCCCCGCAGCCGCAGCGCCAAGCTGCGGATTGCGCGGCGGCGGCCCTGAGCAGGCGGATTGGAGATGGGCAACCCCATGGACGGCCTCAGCTCTCAGGATCTGCTCTGGTGGGGGGCCCTGCTGATCCAGCTGCTGGCGATTCCCGGCAGCCTGCTGCCGGTGCTGCCCGGCCTGGCCCTGCTGCCGGTGGGGGCGGGACTGTGGCTGTGGGCGGTGGGCTGGAGCACCGGCTGGCCCGCCTTCGCCCTGGCCTGCCTGCTGCTGGCCCTCGGCTGGGGTGCCGACGCCCTGGGGCTGGTGCTCGGCCCGGCCCGCCTGCAGGCCACCCGCTGGGCCTACATCGGTGCCGGGCTGGGACTGCTGGTGGGGTTGCTGGGCCTGCTGCCGGCCCTGCCCTTCGGTGGGCCGCTGCTGGGGGCCCTGGTGGGCCCGCTGCTGGGAGCCGGCCTGGGGGAGCTGCTCACCGCCCCCACCTCCCTGGGCCCGCTGGGGCTGCTGCGCCTGCGCCGCTCGCTGCTGGTGGGCCTGGCGGTGGTGGCGGGGATGCTCGTGAGCCGGGCGGCCCAGGCCGTTCTGGCCCTGCTGGGGGTGGGCGGATTTGTGTTGCTCACCACCTGGGGGCACTGACGCTCCAGGAGCGGCCCGCTCAGCCCACCAGGCCGGTGCGGTCTTCCGTGCCGAACAGCTGGCGGTAGGCGGCGGTGGCCACACACAGGCTCAGGGGCGCCGCCGCCAGCAGGCCCACGCCGCAGAGCAGCGCCCCGATCAGCACGATCGCGGCCTGCACCAGCAGCAGCAGCAGCACCTGCCACCACTGGGGATCCACCAACCGCCGGCCATGCTGGAGGGTGTCGAAGGGGCCGTCCCCTTCCAGCAGGGCCAGCTGGGGCAGGAAGGTCTGGTTGACCAGCAGGTAGATCAGCACCAGGAAGGCGACAACGGCCGGCACCACCGCCAGGGCACTGGCCAGCTGGCCGGCGCCGAAGGCCACCAGGGCCGCCACCCCGAGCAGCACCAGCAACACCAGCGCCAGGGTGAGCTGGCGCAGCAGCAGCCGGCCGGCGGCGGCGCTGTCCCAGCGGGTGAAAGTGGCGAAGTCGGGCCGCCCGCCCGCCAGGGCCGTCCAGGCGCCGCGCACCAGCCCCACCGTGGCCCACAGGCTCACCACCACGCTGCCCACCGTTCCCACCAGGGCGCCCACGGCCTGCACCGGCAGGGGCGGCTGACTGGCCTCGGGCAGGCTGTCGAGGCTGGCCAGCGACTGGAACAGCAGCGACAGGGCGCCGGTGAGCAGGGTGAACAGCACAAACGGCCAGGGTGCGCGGATGAAGGCTGCCCAGCCCTCCTCCACGGCCCGGCCGATCTGCAGGCGGCCAGGGCCGTTGGGGAAGAGGGCCATGGCCGGATGCGTTGCTGAGCGGGACAATACCCGCGGTGTCAGCCCCGGAGCTGGCCCACGGCCTCCCGCACCGCGGTGATCGCCAGCGCGATCTCGACCGCCGTGGTGCCGCGCCCCAGCCCGAAGCGGATCGAGGCGGCGGCCTCGGCCCGGCTGCGGCCCAGGGCCGCCAGCACGTGGGAGGGGGAGCCCTGGCTGCAGGCCGAGCCGCTGCTCACGGCGATCGAGCGGCGCAGCAGCCGGTGCAGGGCGGCGCCGTCGACGCCGGCCACGGTGAGGTTGAGGTTGTGGGCCAGCCGCGGTGCGGCGGCGCCGTTGCGGGCGATGCCGCCGATCGCCTCCAGATCGCTCCAGAGCCGGTCGCGCAGGCCGCCAAGCCGGCCGGCCCGCTCGCCCTGATCGGCCACGGCCCGCGCCAGGGCTTCCCCCAGCCCCACCACCAGCGGCACCGCCACGGTGCCGGCCCGCCGCCCCTCCTCCTGGCCGCCGCCGTGGATCTGGGCCGCCAGGGGCAGGCCCGGCCGCACCAGCAGCGCCCCCACCCCCTTGGGCCCGTAGCACTTGTGGCCGCTGAGGCTGAGCAGATCCACCCCCAGCTCCGCCATCGCCAGGGGGATGTGGCCGGCGGCCTGGGCGGCGTCCACGTGCAGCAACACGCCGTGCCGGCGGCAGAGGCGGGCGATCGCCGCGATCGGCTGCAGCACGCCGATCTCGTTGTTGGCGGCCATCACGCTGACCAGCAGCACGTCGGGGCTGAGGGCCGCCTCCAGGGCCTCCAGATCCACCAGGCCGCCGCCGTCCACCGGCAGCAGGCGCAGCGGGAAGCCGTGGCGCTCCAGGTAGTGCAGGGGATCGAGCACCGCCCGGTGCTCGATCACCAGGCTGACCAGGGTGCGCCGCCGCTCGCCGCGCTCCAGGGCCGCCTCGGCCACCCCCTTGAGCGCCAGGTTGTTGGCCTCGGTGGCGCCGCTGGTGAACACCACCCAGCCCGGCTCGGTCCCCAGGGCGGCCGCCACCTGAGCGCGAGCCCGCTCCACGGCGGCGGCGGCGCTGAGGCCGGGCCGGTGGCCGCGGCTGGAGGGGTTGGCGCACTGTTCGCTCCACCAGGGCGCCATCGCCGTGAGCACGGCCGGATCGCAGGGCGTGCTGGCCTGGTGGTCGAGATAGGCGAGCATGGCGGTGGATGCCTGCGGCCCATGCTGACAAGCCCCCTGCTGCCCTGGCGCCCACAGCTGCCCTGGCGCCTGTTGCGGCCTGCCCTGCTGGCCCCGATCCTGCTGGCAGCGGCGCCGCCGGTTGGCGCGGCGCCCAAGGCGCCACCGGAGCGGCCGCCCGGGCTGGTGGTGCTCGAGGAGCGGCCCAGCCCCCAGGGCCTGCGGGTGCTCGCTGTGTACGGCGTGCGCAGCGATCCGGCCAGCGCCGATGTGCGCCGCGTGCAGCTCTGGCAGCAGCACGGCCATGAGGTGAGCCTCTCCGCCGACACCCTGAACTGCTCCGCCACCGCCCCCCTGCGCATGACCCGCGAAGGCGACCGCTGGATCGTGCGCGAGCTCAACCCCGGGGGCCTGGTCACGCCCGTCAACCGCCTCGATCACCTGGTGTGGTGGGCCGTGTGTCACCCCGAGCAGGCGGGCCGCGACCCCGCCGCGCTGGGCGGATTGGCCCGGGAGCTGGGCTACAGCGGCACCCTGCCGGAATCCGAGCAGGTGCTGCCTGGACGGGCCCGCTGAGGATCTGCAGACTGACTGCCATGAGCACCGACCCCACCACCAGCCCCCAGGCCGCCGAGGACCTTGGGGCGGACGCCGCCGCCGAGGCGGCCGAGACCAGCCCCCCCACCCCGATCCGCCTGCTGCTGGTCGACGACGAGCCCGGCCTGCGCACGGCCGTCACGGCCTATCTGGAGGATGAGGGCTTCGCGGTGACCACCGCCGCCGACGGCGAGGAGGGCTGGCAGAAGGCCCAGGACCTGCTGCCCGATGTGGTGATCAGCGACGTGATGATGCCCCGCTGCGACGGCTACGGCCTGCTCAAGAAGCTGCGGGCCGACGAGCGCCTGGGCGGTACGCCGGTGATCTTCCTCACCGCCAAGGGCATGACCGCCGACCGCATCGCCGGCTTCCAGGCCGGCTGCGACGACTACATCCCCAAGCCCTTCGACCCCGACGAACTGGTGGCCCGGGTGCGCAACGCCGTGCGCCGCCAGGAGCGCCTGCTGGCCGAAGCCGCCCGCTTCGCCGACGCCGACATCGGCCAGATGGCCCGCCAGATCACCGAGATCCGCTCCCTGCTGGCCACGGGCGGCTCGGCGAAAAAGCCCGCCGCCGCCACCCCCGGAATCAGCTTCACGCCGCGGGAGGCCTCGGTGCTGCAGTTGGTGGCCGAGGGGCTGATGAACAAGGAGATCGCCCGCCGCCTGGAGACCTCGATCCGCAACGTGGAGAAGTACGTGAGCCGCCTGTTCATCAAGACCGGCACCTCCAGCCGCACCGAACTGGTGCGCTATGCCCTCGAAAATGGGTTGGTGGAGTAGCGGCGGCTGGTGCAGGCCCGTTGGCTACCGGCGGCCATCAACGCTGGCCACACCTACCGCGATCGGATGGGCCCCGAGGCAACCGGCCTGGCGGTGAGCGCCTTCTACGCCGGTTGCTACCGGCATTCGGATCAGGACGTGTGGCGGCAGCGGCTCGCCGCCGGCGAGATCTGCAGGAACGGCCAGCAGCTCCGGGCCGATGTGGTCCTCGCAGCCGGCGATCGGCTGAGCTGGCATCGGCCCCCCTGGCACGAACCCGCCGTGCCGGTGCTGCCCGGCCCCCTGGTCGATGACGGCGACCTGGTGGTGTTCAACAAACCCAGCGGCCTGCCGGTGCTGCCCGCCGGCGGCTTTCTCGAGCACACCCTGCTGCGCCAGATCGAGCACCAGCTGGCCGCAGCTGAGCTGGACGGCGCCGCCGGCCTGCCCCGCCCGGTGCACCGCCTGGGCCGCTTCACCTCCGGCCTGCTGCTCTGCGCCCGCCGTCCTGCCAGCCGTGCCTGGCTGAGTGCCCTGCTGCGGGAGAGCACCGCCGCGCCCGCCCGTGCCGACGCTGCGCCTTGCCGCAAGACCTACCGAGCCCTGCTGCAGCCCCCCGCCCCCGGCTCGCCGCTGCTGGCGCTGCTGCCCGGCACCAGCCTCGATCTCACCACGCCGATCGGCCGCCGGTCCCATGCCTTGCTCGGCCAGGTGTGGGCTGCGGCCGAGTCGCAGGATCCCTCGGCCCTGCCGGCCCGCAGCAGGTTGCGGCTCCTGCGGCGCGGCGGCGAGGGCTGCGGTCGGGACGACCAGGCTGCTGAGGCCTGGCTGGTGGAAGTGGCGATCGCCACAGGCCGTCCCCACCAGATCCGCATCCACGCCGCCGCCGCCGGGGCGCCACTGCTGGGCGATCCGCTCTACCGCCGCGGCGGCATGGCCAGCGCTGAGGCGCTGCCGGGCGATGGCGGCTACCGGCTGCACGCCCACCGGCTGCGGCTGCCCACCCCGGAGGGCGGGGTGCTGGAGCTGGAGGCGCCCCTGCCATCCGACCTGCTGGGACCCAACGATGGCTGAGGCCGTGGCCCCTGCCGGCGCAGCGCCCGGTCGACGCATCGAGCGGCCTGGGCTGCGCCTGCGCCACTGGAGCGCCTGGCTGACGCCAGAGCGGGCCGAGACCCTGGAGCGGCAGCTGGCCGCCGAGGTGCCCTGGAAGCAGGAGGCCATCACCCTCTACGGCCGGCGCCACCCGCTGCCGCGGCTCACCTGCTGGATGGCCGACCCGGGCTGCGGCTACCGCTACAGCGGCCTGGAGAACGTGCCCGAGCCCTGGTCGTCCGCCGCCGCGCAGCTGCGCCAGGAGCTGGAGGCCCTCTGCGGCTGGCGCTTCAACTCCCTGCTGCTCAACCGCTACCGCCACGGGCGCGACGCCATGGGCTGGCACGCCGATGACGAGCCCGAGCTGGACCCCGCCGCGCCGATCGCCTCCCTCAGCCTGGGGACCTCCCGGGACTTCCGCCTGCGGCCGCGGACCAGCCCGCGCAGGCCCCCCGCCCTGCCGCCGCCCGAGGGCTACCCCACGGCGAGCGACCACACCGCAGCCAGCCCCTGCACCCCCTTCAACCTCGCGCTGGCCCACGGCGACCTACTTCTGATGGAGCCGCCCAGCCAGCTGTGGTGGCAGCACGCCGTGCCCCGCCAGTTGCGGGTCCAACGGCAACGGCTGAACCTCACCTTCCGAATGGTGCGGCCGGGCCGCTGATCGCACCACGGTGCGGTGGCCTCCGGACGTTGAAGGGGGAGACAATGCCCCCAGCTGCCCATGGCGTCCATGGCCCGACATCGTCATCGCCCCAGCGGCTTCGGTCAGCCTTCCGGGGGTGATGTCTGGGAGATCGGTCTGGCACCGATGCCTGCGTTTGTGCCGGGGGATGACGGGCAGCCCGTGCGCCCGCTGCTGGCGATGGTGATGGAGGCCAGCGGCCGCATCCGCGGTTCTGCCGTCGGTCATCCCGATCGCCCGTTGGAGGCGCTGGAACCCGCGATCGAGATGGCGATCGAGGAGCCCCAGTCGCCCTGCGTGCCGGGCCTGCCCCGGCGGGTGGTGGTGGGCAGCTCCCGGCTGCTGAAGCTGGTGCCGCCCCTGCTGCCGGGTGTGATGGTCACCCGGGGGGACACGCCCCGGCTCGATCACGCCACCAGCAGCCTGCGGGAGCACATGGCTGGGGCCGAGGGGGAGCCTGGTCTGGGGGGACTGTCGACCTACCTCACCGCCGATGTCACCCCTGAGGAGGTGGCCAGCTTCTTCAAGGCTGCGGCGGCCCTCTATGAACGGCGGCCGTGGCAGCACCTGCCCAGCGACGGCCACCTGTTCACCGTGAGTTGTGCGGCCCTGCGCATCAAAGGCTGGGTTGGCTGTGTGATCGGCCAGAACCGCGAGAACTACGGCGTGATCCTGTTCCAATCGGTGGCGGATTACGACCGCTATGTGGACCTGGCGGAACGCGTCGAGACTGAGGGGCTGGAGGTGATGGAAGCGGCCCCGCCCCATCGGGCCCTCAACTTCGAGTCCAAGCGGGCCATGCCCCCGGCCTTTCTGGAAGAGATCCAGCGCCATGGCTGGCCTGTGGCCAAGGGAGACGCCTACCCCACCGTGATGCTGGTGCAGCCCGATCTGGGGCTGGCGCCGCCCACCCGGGCCGATCTGGCCCAGCTGGAGGTAGTGGCAGGGGCCCTCACGCAGTGGCTCGATTCGGAGCCCGATCTGGCCCGCTGCTGGGCTGGGCCCAACGTGCGCCGCCGCCGCTTCCGGGTGCCGGTCGGCGCCATGGAGGTGCCGGTGACGATCGGCGTGGCGACGGAGGTCATCCAGTCACCAGACCCACAGCTGGAGGCTGACCTTGCCCGGTTCGCCGAGACGGCGCCGCGGTCGCTGAAGGTGCCCGCGGCGCTGCAGCCCAAGGTCACCAGCTTGCTGGCATCGATCGATGGTTTTTGCGCCAGCCATCTCAATGGGGAATACCGCCAGCTGATCCACGCGGCGGTGGCGGCCCTGGCGCGCAAACGGCCCTCACCCCTGCTGGGCGGTCGGGAACCGTCCTGGTGCGCCGGCCTGGTGCACGCCATCGGCAGCGCCAACTTCCTGTTCGACAAGTCCCAGACACCCCACTGCAAACCAACGCAGATCTACGAGCACTTCGGCGTCTCCGCCGGCACCGGCCAGGCCCATTCCAAGACGGTGCGCGACCTGCTGCGCATCGCCCCCTTCTCTCCCGACTGGACCCTGCCCAGCCAGCTGGACGACTCGCCCCTGGCCTGGATGGTGGAGGTGGATGGCTTCATCCTTGATGTGCGCAGCCTGCCGCTGGAGGTGCAGCTGGAAGCCTGCGCCAAGGGCCTGATCCCCTACGTGCCGGCCCTGCGGGATCGGGCCTCGCGCTGATCAGCCCCGCTCGAAGGCGATCAGTCGGGAGAAGTAGAAGGGGGCCTGGTTGAGGTTGCGGCGCACCGGCTGGAAGCCGGCCTCGGCGGCGGCGGCCACGATGCCGGCTTCCTTGAGGGTGTAGGCGCGGGTGGTCTTGCTGGGACCGGGGAACAGCTGGCCGATCCCCTTGAGCAGCGCCAGCAGGGGCGTGTAGGGAGCGAAGCTCACGATCAGGTGCTTCTCGGCCATGCCCGCCAGGTGCCGCACCATCTCCTCTGCGGGGGCCTGGGGGTAGTGGATGAACACGTCCAGGCAGATCACCGTGTCGAAGCGGCCCTCCAGGCTCTCCAGGTCGGAGGCGCTGAACTGCAGCCGCTCTCGGCTGATGCCCGCCCCATCCGCGCGGCGCCGGGCCTCGCTCACCATCGCCTCGGAGAGATCGCTGGCGGCGATGGATCCGGCACCAAGCTGGGCCAGGGGGATCGCCAGGCTGCCCACGCCGCAGCCGGCGTCGCAGAAGCTGCGCTCAGCCAGGTTGCCCTGCTCCTGCAGCCAGGCCAGCACGTTGTCCACGGTCTTCTGGTGCCCGATGCGGATGTTCCGCTGCACCTTGTTCACATCCTCAGACTCGCTGTAGATGCGGTTCCAGCGCTCGAAGCCGGTGGTTTCGAAGTAGCCCTTGACCTCCTGCTTCTCGGCGGCTTTCTCAGCGGTGGTGGGGGTGCTGACGGGCGCGTTGGACATCGAGCGCGACACTCCAGGGCCGAGAGGTGGAGCGGATCCTAGGGAGCTGCAGCGGCGGAGCCCGGGGCCACAAACCCAAAAAGCGTGTCTACACTGACAGGTGCCCGTCTACACAGCGGTGACCATGGCTCTGAACATTCGCAACCCAGAAGCCAACCGCCTCGCGGCAGAAGTGGCTGCCCTTGCCGGTGAAAACAAGACGGATGCGGTGATCGTGGCCTTGCAGGAACGCTTGCAGCGGCTGCGCAGCCAGCAGGCAGCCCAGCCCGATGCCCGGACGCTCCTCGCCGATCGACTCGATCAGATCGCCTTCCGCTGTGCCGCCCGGCCGATCCGCGATCCGCGCAGTGCTGAGCAGATCCTCGGCTACGACGCCAGTGGCCTGCCCTCCTGATGGTGATCGATTCCTCTGCCGTTCTGGCGATCCTTCAGAACGAACCGGAGCGCAGGGCCTTCAACGAGGCGATTGCGGCGGCTGAAACCCGTCTGCTCTCGGCCGCCTCCCTGGTGGAGCTCTCGATTGTGCTGGAAGCCCGCTTCGGACCTGATGGCCAGGGCGACCTGGATCTGTTCCTGAGCACCGCCCAGATCGAGATCGTCGCTCTTGATCGCGATCAGGCCGAACTCGCCCGCAGCGCCTTCAGCCGATACGGCAAGGGGCGCCATCGCGCTGGCTTGAATTTCGGTGATTGCTTCTCCTACGCCCTGGCCCAGTGGGCTGGCGCCCCGCTGCTGTTCAAGGGTGACGATTTCATCCACACCGATCTGGAGCCGGCCTGGACGCCTGTCGGGTTTTCCGGTCAGGAATAGAGCGAAACGCCCAGATTTCCAGCGGCACCGATGACAAAGGTCAGCGGCGCCCCTCCGCCACGAAGCTGGTGACGTCGGCATCGCTGATGCCACCAATCCGTGGGACGGACTGCAGCGCCTGGATGGAGGCGGCCACGGCCCGTTGCCATTCCAGGCCCTCGGCCCCCTGGCTCCAGCGCAGGGTGTCGCCTATGGGTCGCCCCAGCAGCAGCCCCGCCCCATCCCGCTGATCTCCCAGCACCCGCCGCGGCGTCACCGTCGCGGCCGCGATCGCCTGCTCCGGCTGCGTCCCCCAGCTCGCCAGCCGTCGCACCCCCTCCAGCAATGGCAGCGTCACACCGGCCAGGGTGCCGTCCTCGAGCCGGCAGCTGCCGTCGGCCACCAGCAGCAGGCGCTCATCCCAGCGGTGGCGGCCTTCGCCCAGGCCGTAGGGGCCGAGCGCGTCGCTCACCAGCACCAGCTGATCAGGGGCCAGCCGCTGCAGCAGCAGGGCCATCGACGGCGCCACGTGCACCCCGTCGGCGATCAGACCCAGGGCCACATCCCCGCGCAGCACCGCCGCCGCCACCGGTCCCGGGTCGCGGTGCAGCAGCCCGCCCATGGCGTTGAAGGTGTGGGTGAGCATGCCCACGCCGGCTTCGAAGGCGGCGGCGGCCTGCTGTTCGCTGGCGGCGCTGTGGCCCAGGCTCACCACGATCCCCCGGCGGCGCAGCTCACCGATCACCTCGGCAGCCCCCGCCAGTTCGGGCGCCAAGGTCACCAGGGCGATCTGGTCCTCGAAGCCGCCGATGCGCTCCTCCAGGGCCGCCAGGCTGGGGGCGGCCAGGTGCTGCTCGGGGTGGGCGCCGCGCCGCGCCGGATTCAGGAACGGCCCCTCCAGGTGGGCGCCCAGCAGGCGGCAGCGGCCAGGCCGGTGCTGCTGGCGGGCCTGCTCCAGCACGTCAAGGGCCTGGCGCAGCGGCTCCACCCCACAGGTCACCAGGGTGGGGCAGATCGCCTCCACGCCGTCGCGCCAGAGCAGCTCCAGCAACTCGCCCAGCTTCGGCAGGTCGGCGGGGGTGAGTTCGGGGAAGGCCAGTCCCAGGCCGCCGTTGATCTGCAGGTCCACCCCGGCCGGGCTGAGCCAGTCGCCACCCCAGTCCTCGCCGGCGGCGGCGCTGCCGGCCGGGATGGGCGCCAGCACCTGGATCACCCCGTCGGCGTCCACCCCCACCCGCCAGCGCTGGTCGGCGCCGTGGCGGCAGCGTGAGCTGCGGGGCAGGCGCACGTTGCGGATCCAGCGCATCGCTGCCTCAGGCACGACAATGCCCCCATCCTCCGCCCTCGCCTCTTGAGCGCCACCCTCTCCAGCCCAGCCCCGCCCCGGGTGGCGGTGGTGATGGGCAGCGATTCCGACCTACCCACCATGCAGCCGGCCGTGGCCGTGCTGGAGCGCTTCGGGGTGGCCCACGAGGTACGCGTGCTCTCTGCCCACCGCACGCCCCTGGAGATGGTGGCCTTCGCCCAGGAGGCGGCCGGACGGGGACTGAAGGTGGTGATCGCCGGCGCCGGCGGCGCCGCCCACCTGCCGGGAATGGTGGCTTCCCTCACCACCCTGCCGGTGATCGGCGTGCCGGTGTCCAGCCGGGCCCTTTCCGGGGTGGATTCGCTGCACTCGATCGTGCAGATGCCGGCCGGCATCCCGGTGGCCACCGTGGCAATCGGCAACGGCACCAATGCCGGCCTGCTGGCGGTGCAGATCCTGGCCATCGCCGATCCGGCCCTGGCCGAGGCTCTGGCTGCTTACCGCGCTGAGTTGAATGCGCAGGCGCGCGCCAAGGATTGCCGGCTGCATGAGCTCGGCAGCGCCGCTTATTTGGCCAGTATGAGTTAAATCCGGCGCTCTGACAGGGCCTAAGGAAACCCTGGAAAACCCAGTCCGATCACGGGACAATGACCCTGTGATCACAGGCCAGGACTGGGGTGATGTGCGGAAAGCTGCTGGGATTCGGCGATTACGAGCAAACCACCTCCAATTATTTTGCCAAGTGTGAGAAGTTCTTGGCTGACATGGACTTGGTGGTGCCTTGGCTGGCTCTGATCAAACTGATCGAGCCCCACTACCCCAAGACCGGCAGCATGGGCGGCCGCCCGCCCTACCCAGTGGCCACCATCTTGCGGATGCACCGGTTGCAGCAGTAGTATTCACTCAGAGATCCAGCAATGGAGGAGGCACTTATAGAAGTGCCGATCATGCGCTGGTTTGTCGGGATCGACATGCTCAGCGACCGGACCCCAGATGAGACCACAATCCTGGAGTTACGGCACCTTCTGGAGAAGGCTATCGGCGACGGATAGGATAATTGACTGAGATAATATGCTACTTGAGGCACGCCTAAAGGCGATATCGTCTCTGCAGCATACTTCTTGGACGGGGTGGCTGGATTTGCTGCAAGCGATAAGGTTTATACCACATCTTTATCACTTACCGGGATAACTTTAGGGAGAGACTATCTGCATTGCGTTCTTTTAGAACTAATCCCGACCCCTAGAGCGCTCAAGGTCTGTAACAAAAAAAGAGCATCGTGCATTCCACAGACAACCAGAATTAAATTGCTAGACTTTAAATATAGCCTCTTCATGACTTCCAATGAAGTTTTTAGGTAATCCCTCAGCCATAAGGAAATTCTGAATCTCCTCGTCATCTAGATGCTGAGCATAAAAACTAGATAATGAAAAGTTGATTGGCCTTGACCTCCCATAGGGTATATTTAGATATCCAAAGGGTTGAAGGTCTCGCTCCATTTTTAACTCCGGTGAAAGCTCTCCGTCTGATTCAACAGAAGCAAGTAGTTTGTCAATGAATCTCTGAAGCGAACTCTTATGTACAATCATTAAGCTTTGCTGAAGCATTTTGGCTGCAGGTTTACCGCCTATGCCTTTACCGCCTTCAGTGTGCTTGCCTAATAAGATACTCTCAGTTGAGCCTTTAGTTGCCTCATCTAAAAAGTTTTCTCCCCGTATAAGACAGTCTTGCTCTACATATACAAAGTAGTCGGCGTCACAACATAGTGCATACATGGCGCCACTTAGCACGGATCTTGTGAATCCAGAATAGTGTGTCTTTATTTTTCCGACGCGAATATCGTTTGCATGTCCATAATTCTTGTCGAGCTCAATCCAGGTTAGGCAAGGATAACTTCTAAAGTCTGGTTTAAGAGGTGAATGGCTATCAGTGATTACAATTTGACTAGGGCGAAGATATTTACTGATCTGTCTGTACCAAAGAGGAAAAAATGCTGTTTGGTGTGCCAGTAGCGACCCCTTGGTCCAGTCGTGCGGCTGTTTACTGCACCACCAGCCAGAGCCAACAATTATTTTTGGTGTTTGTGGCGGGCCATTAGTCTCATGCATCTGCTTCACTGCTGAGGGAAAAAACTGGATGGATGATTTCTCCAGTCTTTGGCGTAAGGTTGCATTGAATATATCTGACCTCCTGGCTGCCATGCTAACGTTTAATGGCTGAATAAAGCCAAGTTCATTAGATAGCCAATGATAGTGGATAATCTTAGGATCTATTTCACTATAACGAGGCGGGTACATGCTTTCTGGGAGATGAACTGGAAAGTTTAATGCTGCGGGTAGCAGAGAAACTGGTATCTCAAGATCAGCTACTGTTATTGCAAGGCCGATCTGATTCAAGTGATACAATTCTCTTGATGACTCCATTGTCAATAGAAATGAACAATATTTGGCCCAAGTCCGATGCAAACGCGTCAACCAGGTTCTAGATATGATGACTACCCCCGAATTGAAGTAGCCTATTGTCTGCTCTGGAGACAAATCATAACGAAATTGTCGCTGAGGTATATCAACTTCAAGCTCTTTGAATAAGTCTAAAAGTTGATTGTCGCCAACTGTTGGAAGATCAGCAAGCTTGAGGCCTATGCCCTCAATAGATGCGCAGTCCTCAAGAATATCCTGGGCAATGATCGTATCACAGTCGATTAAAATAACGTGTTTAAATCTAGTTAGTTCAGGAATTTCAAGGCCCCGTAGCTTATTAGACGGAATATGTGGTTTGCTGTCGTCGAATGGGTTGCATTCAATAACTATGCAATCGTGCCGCTTGAAAAACCGCTTGGCACTAGGGGGGAGGGCTGAAGTTGTTGAAAGATAGAAAGGTGCTGTGCTGACTCTTCCTCCAAACCACCGTAACGAAAGTACTAGCCGTGCCGCTTGTAGAATGAAGCGATTTCCTTTGTCAATGACGCATGAAAAGGCAACTTTATGGCGACCGGTTAGTGCTGTTTTAAACCGAGTAGCAGTCGTTCCCATATCTGCGCTTATTCTGAGTTTCATCTTTCTTAGGATCTCCGTTTAGCAGAAAGTTCTTTGAATGGTAGCTGTTAGTCTGAACGAAATTGAGATTCTAGGAGACCAGGATTGATTAGCGGGTAATGGAGCGGGGAAATGCCACACCTCGCCAAGCACTTTCCGACAGCCACATCCTCGTAACTTAACTCCGATTTAATCTGATCAGGGTACAAAAGATACGAGATCGCTAAAATCCTTAGGGCTCGACTGCTAATTGCATAAGCTTGGCCTTCTGCATAGGAGACATCGGCATAGCGACTGTATGGCAAAAAATTTGAGCTGCTAGCGGTATACCTCCCACAATGCCACCATCGTGACAAGCCCGAAATCCCTGGATGCCAAACCCGTCCCACATAGTTGGAACATTTAGTTAGAGGGAAGACTTTGTTTGTAAGTTTTGCCGGATTGACGCAAGTGGTGTCGTCGTCAACTTTTAAAATTGAGGCATTAAGCTCTAGGCCGTACAAAAACAAGTACGCAAGAAAAGTCTTTTCGGTAAGCCGCTCGTAGGTGTCGCTATTCGGCACAAATAGAACCCTACTATCACTGTCGTAGCGATAACAATAAGGGCGAAGGGTTTTGTCACCGACAATAATAAGCCTGCCAAGTCTGTCAGATACTGGATCTAGTGATCGCACAAAGTTCTTTGCATATGATAAATACTTCTCGCAGCTCATGCAAACAACTATATCTGAGAACCTCGACAAATCATCGCTCACCGCAGAAAAAACATGAAGGTTTAACCTTCTAAGAGTATTGCAGAATACCTGAACGAGCTCTTTCTTGGTATTATCAAAACGCTTCCTTGATATTAAAAGCGATTGAACTAGCTCTAGTTTCACATGTGAGTATTCAACTTGATATTCGTTGATGTCAACAACTTCATCTATCTTGGCCAGGAGTGCGTTTATGTGACTTTTGAAAGCAGAGGGATAGCGTCGATCAGTTATACACTTATCTGCTAGCATGCGCCAGTCCAAAGCCGTTGAAGCTCTAGCGGGTATTTGAAGATTCCTAGCTGTTTCCCTGTTATGCTTATTGTAATATATGCGAATAATCTCTGCGATCTCCCTTAGCCGGAGTGAGATGATTATTGCATAATTCCATGTGGCTAATAGTATCCATGGCCTTCTATTTGTACTGCTAGTTCTGCAAGCAGAGTTGCTGCTGGCATATTGCCACTTCTCACGGAAAGGATGAAAAATACGCCTTCCGCTAGGATTGTTTAGTTGAAGAATTATGTCCGTTGCCTGTATTGGCTTGTTGGTCCTTGCGTTGAAATACCTTTCTGTTTCAGCACTGCGCCAATCCTTGCATAAACCCGTGTCTTTGCAACTGAATCCCCAAGCCCGAGCATAAAATGGAAGTCTAATCTCGTCATGGCAAAGCTCAGTGATGGCGCTAAAGCTATAGCGTTCTAAAAATGTCCGCGGCAGAGAGTAGAGAGGTCCTTGGCAGAAAGTAAAGCCATCATTCAATCCATGCACGAGTCGTGCATATTCCTTAAAGCATTCCCACTCTTTCTTGTTGTTACCTTGATTGGTCCACGCCCATCCAGAGGGGAGCTCTTCAAGAGAGGCTATTCCACTTAGGAGTAAATCATTCTCGTTGTGAGAAGGTAGAGAAGATGACAAGTCTCCAAGGACGAGAATGTCCCACTGTATAACGGTTAAAAAGTCGAAACTCTTGAGAAAAGCTCCGGTTTTCAGGTACCAGTATCGGACCATCAGATCTGTATTTTTCCATTTCCACCTTGGGGGATAGATGTCGGGAAACAGAGTATTCGTGGTCAACAAGGACTTGGTTCTGGATTTTGCGTAGTCAAAGGCGTTTGCAGGGCCTCCGAACAGGCCGTGTATGGCCACTCCCTGGTTGAACTGCTTCAAGAAGCTAAGATTGTGAGCACACGTATCAATATCCTTATGGTAGATATAAAGTATCGCACGTTGCGATTGCTTTTTTCTTGCGCTGGGGTCCATGATGTCAGTCTTCTATACGTTCACGAAGAAAGCGCTTCATTCTTTCGGTGCCGTACTGGCTCGGTTGGGGTTGGGCCGATTGGAGGATGCAGCATTGTTTGACTTCTTCTAATGGTATCATGGTCACCTGGCCACTCGTCTATGCCCGCAAGAATTAAGTACCTCTTAGGAGTTTGCGGAAAAACTGCCTGAGAGATGTCTCGGTTTTCCTCCCGCGAGCCGATTATTCGCTCTGCGGGCAGGATTTCAGTGATTTAGCGGCTCAGAACGCCCGATTTCACCCGTTTTGTACCTGTAATGCATTGGAGCCCGCCAACTGGTCACACCGCTGGGAAACCCGCTCTCCTTGCCTCCGCCATCGCCGGGTTGAGCAGGTTGCCCTGCCGAATCAGGTTGCAGGCGATCACTGAGTTGGGTGCCTCTTGCTGGGCAGTTCCGGCCCCTGACATCGTTAACCCCGGGCGGGAGGAACAGTGTTCAACCTAATTGTAGACCTCATGGGGAGTTCTGCCTCCCAGTGAGCTGTGTGGCGTCACTTCGCAGTACCTCCACAGGAAGCGAGCTGAGGTGGGTGCCTTTTATTGGACAGCTCTGGCCCCTGACATCGTTAACCCTGGACGGGAGGAGCAGGGTTCGGTCTCAGTGTAGACCTCATTGGGAGTTTTGCCTCCCAGAGAGCTGTGGGGTCT
>NZ_JAGQCU010000007.1 GCF_024346355.1 Cyanobium sp. ATX 6A2 | reverse complement strand
CCTCTGTTGCTCGCTCCTGCCTCACCTTCCGGTCAGGCCCTCGCTCGCAACTCAGAAAACCTACAACACCGCTCGCTCGCGCTTCACGGGGCTTCAGGCTCTGCTCCCTCTCGGGCGCAGCTCTTTACCGTAGCACCTGCTACCCACCTCTGGCAACCAGCGCTTCCCCCCACGGCAGCGGAGTACCCAATCCCTCTGGCGCTTCTAGGGTCGGTGCTCAGAGCTGCTTCCCGAAGCGAATCGGAATTGCCCATGGCACGCCAATTCAGCCAGCAACAGCTCCGTGTGCGCCCGAGCTCGAAGGAGGAGGCCGTCGTGGCGGCCGCCCGAGACCAGTTTGAGCGCACATTGGTGACCGTGCGCGGCCAGCTGGTGGGATCGGTGGCGGCCCTGGAACATCCCCACAAGAGCGACTCGGCGAACTACGGCGAGGTGTTCCTGCGCGACAACGTGCCGGTGATGGTGTACCTGCTGCTGCAGGGGCGCTACAGCGTGGTGCGCCACTTCCTCAGCACCTGTCTCGACCTGCAGAGCACCGCGTACCAGACCCGGGGGATCTTCCCCACCAGCTTCGTGGAGGAGAAGGGAGAGGTGGTGGCCGACTACGGCCAGCGCTCGATCGGTCGCATCACCTCAGTGGACGCCAGCCTGTGGTGGCCTGTGCTGTGTTGGTACTACGTGCAGCGCAGCGGCGATGTGGAGTTCGCCAGCAGCCAGAAGGTGCAGCGCGGTGTGCAGTTGTTGCTGGATCTGGTGCTGCATCCGAGCTTCGAGGGAACGCCGGTGCTGTTCGTTCCCGACTGCGCCTTCATGATTGACCGTCCCATGGACGTGTGGGGCGCTCCTCTTGAAGTGGAGGTGCTGTTGTACGGATGCCTGCGCAGCTGCTGCAAGCTGATGGATCTGGCGCAGACCAACGTGCGCAGCCGCCTGCTGGAGCAGCGACTGGTGGTGACCCGCAAGTGGCTGCACGATCTGCGCCTGTTTCTGCTCAAGCACTACTGGGTCACCAGTAAAACGATGCAGGTGCTCAGGCGACGGCCCACAGAGCAGTACGGAGACCAACAACACCAGAACGAATTCAATGTGCAGCCCCAGGTGATTCCGCCCTGGCTGCAGGACTGGCTGGAGAACAGGGGCGGCTATCTGATCGGCAACATCCGCACCGGGCGGCCGGATTTTCGCTTCTACAGCCTGGGCAACACGCTGGCTTGCCTGTTCGGCATCCTCACCTCACCCCAGCAGCGAGCCCTGTTCCGGCTCGTGCTCCACAACCGTGAGCATCTGATGGCCCAGATGCCGATGCGCATCTGTCACCCGCCGATGGAATTGGAGGAGTGGAGCAACAAAACCGGGTCAGACCCGAAGAACTGGCCCTGGAGTTATCACAACGGTGGCCACTGGCCGAGCCTGCTCTGGTATCTGGGTGGCGCCATCCTGCTGCACGAACAGAGCAATCCGAGTGCCGACGTGCTGTTGACAGCCCAGATGCGCTCGATGCTTGAGGAGTGCTACTGGAGTCAGCTCAACCAGCTGCCACGGCAGCAATGGGCTGAATACTTCGATGGCCCCACAGGCACATGGGTTGGCCAGCAGGCCCGCACTTACCAAACCTGGACGATTGTGGGCTTTCTCCTGCTTCACCATCTGCTGCGGGTGAATCCCAGCGATGTCTGGCTGCTTGATCTCGATGGCCAGCCCCAGGAGCACCAGGGGAGAAAAAAAGCCGAGGCAACAGCCTCGGCAGATCAATAAACGGAGAAAACAAATCGACAGCTGGAAACCGCCGGCCGATTTGTTTGCATCAAGCTCAGAATAGTCCCAGGGTCAGGGACTTATCGATCGGAAGAGCCGCGCCGATGCCCAGGTAGATGGTGAAGGCAGTGCCGAACAGGAACACGGCCATGGCCACAGGCCGGCGGAACGGGTTCTGAAACTTGTTGAAACTCTCGATGAAAGGCACGAGCATCAGACCCAGGGGAATCATGGTCTGCAAGGCAATACCGAGAAGCTTGTTGGGAACAACCCTCAGGATCTGGAAGACAGGGTAGAGATACCACTCGGGAAGAATTTCCAGAGGCGTCGCGAACGGGTCGGCCTTATCTCCCAGCATGGCCGGATCAAGCACAGCCAGGCCAACGATGCAGCCGATGGTTCCCAGAATCACCACAGGAAACATGTAGAGGAGATCGTTGGGCCAGGCGGGCTCACCGTAATAGTTGTGACCCATGCCCTTGGCAAGCTTGGCCCGCAGGGCCGGGTCGGTGAGGTCGGGCTTCTTGAGGATGTGCATGGCTGAAGGGCCGGTGAACAGAAACTAGGAGAGGCGGAAGCTGCTTGAAGAGGAGTCGAGGGAGAGAGTCACAAGGGACCTGAGATGCCCTGCTTGCGGATCATCAGGAAGTGCATGAGCATGAATACCGCCAGCAGCCAAGGCATCACAAAGGTGTGCAGGCTGTAGAAGCGGGTGAGCGTGGCCTGGCCCACGCTCTCTCCGCCTCGCAGCAGTTCAACCATGAAGTCGCCGACCACGGGAACCGCCGCTGGCACTCCACTGACGATCTTCACGGCCCAGTAGCCCACTTGATCCCAGGGAAGGGAATAACCGGTAACGCCGAAGCTCACGGTGATCACGGCCATCACCACACCGGTGACCCAGGTGAGCTCACGGGGACGCTTGAAACCTCCGGTGAGGTAGACCCTGAACACGTGGAGGATCAACATCAACACCATCATTGATGCGCTCCAGCGGTGAACGGAGCGGATCAGCCAGCCGAAGCTGACGTCGGTCATCAGGTATTGAACAGAGGAATAAGCCTCAGCCACCGTGGGCTTGTAGTAGAAGGTCATCGCAAACCCAGTGGCAAACTGGATCAGGAAGCAGACCAGGGTGATGCCGCCAAGGCAATAAAAAATATTGACATGGGGCGGAACGTACTTTGCCGAAATGTCGTCGGCAATGGCCTGGATCTCAAGGCGCTCTTCAAACCAGTCGTAGACGGGGTTGGAGGCGCCTCCGGGATTGCCAGCGGGAGTGTTCGCCATGCAGCTGGATGGATGGGTTGCGAGATTCTACGCACCGTTCGAAGCTGACGTGAGCGCCGCACACCCTGTGTTCTCCTCCCCGCCGCACCTGGGCCGACCCGGCTGCGCCCTCAGAAGAGCTACGGCTCTGGTGGTGGCCGTTGCCCTCTGGCTGGGGGCCCTGTCACCGGCAGCCCTGGCGCTCAGCGACACCCAGCAGCTGGTGGTGGAAACCTGGAGGCTGGTGAACCAGAGCTACCTGGATCCGGCCCAGTTCGAGCGCATTCGCTGGCGGCGTCTGCGTCAACGGGCCCTGGAGCAACCGATCAGCAGCTCCGAAGACGCCTACCGGGCCATTGAGGGGATGCTGATCCCCCTCGGCGATCCCTACACCCGCCTGCTGCTGCCGCAGGACTACGCAGCACTGCAATCCACAAACCAGGGCACGGTGAGCGGTGTGGGCCTGCAACTGGCGGCCGGGGAGAGCGACCAGGCCGTGGTGGTGATCGCGCCGCTGGACGATTCACCGGCATCTGAGGCCCAGATCCAGAGCGGCACCGAGCTGCTCAGCGTGGACGGGGTGAGCACCGCGGAGCTGGGGCTGGATGGAACCGCCGCGGCGCTGCGGGGCCCCAGCGGCAGCACCGTGTTGGTGACCCTGCGGGATGGGGTCGCCAAGCCACGGGAGCTGGAGCTGGAGCGACGGCAGGTGGATCTGCACCCCGTGCGCAGCAAACGCCTGCGGGTGGATGGCCACACCCTGGGCTATCTGCGCATCACCCAGTTCGCCGAACCCGTGCCCGAGCAGGTGAAGGAGGCCCTCCGGGACCTTCAGGACCAGGCGATCGAGGGCTTGATCCTGGATCTGCGCAACAACACCGGCGGGCTGGTGAGCGCCGGACTGGCCGTGGCCGATGCTCTGCTGGACAACCGGCCGATCGTGGTGACTGAAGACCGCGGTGGGCTGGTCTCACCCCAGCAGTCCGGGCCAGGGCAGCTGTTTGACGGCCCGATGATCACCCTGGTGAACCCCGGCACCGCCAGTGCCAGCGAGATCCTTGCCGGTGCCCTCCAGGACAACGGCCGCAGCAGGCTCGCCGGCAGCCGCACCTATGGCAAGGGGCTGATCCAGACCCTGATCTCCCTGAGCGACAGCAGTGGCCTGGCGGTGACCGTGGCCCGCTACCTCACCCCCAGCGGGCGAGACATCCAGAACGAGGGCATCGAACCTGACCTGACCCTGAGCGCCCCGGAGCCGCTCAATCCCGGCGCTGACGGCGACACCTGGCTGGAGCAGGCTGGCAAGCTGCTGGCCAGCGAGCTGCCCGGCCCGACCGATCCCGACAGCTGAGGCCAGCGTTGTCAGAGCGGAGCCCGGGGATGGCAGAACGCACCTATCACGACCCTCTGCATGGGGCGATCACGCTGCGCCACGACGAGCCGGCCGAGGCTCTGGTCATCCGACTGATCGACACCGCGCCGTTCCAGCGGCTGCGGCGGGTGCGCCAGCTGGGGCCCGCCTTCCTCACATTTCACGGCGCCGAGTCGAGTCGATTCACCCACTCCCTCGGAGTGCTGCAGCTGGCGCGGCAAGCCCTGGCCCAGCTGGAGCGGTTGCACCCGGAGCTGGCGATGCACCGGGGGGTGCTCTATGCCGCGGCCCTCCTCCACGACGTGGGCCATGGCCCCCTCAGCCACGCCGGAGAGGAGATGTACGGGCTGCGCCACGAAGACTGGTCAGGCCGACTGATCCGGGAACATCCGGCGCTGCGGGAGCCCCTGGAGCAGTTCGCCCCGGGGAGCGCCGCAACGGTGGCCGACCTGCTGGAACACGGCCGCCACCCCTGCAGTGCCATCAAGGCTCTGGTGAGCAGCCAGCTCGACTGCGACCGACTCGACTACCTGATGCGGGACAGCCACAGCACGGGCACGAACTACGGCCACCTGGATCTGGAGCGCATCCTGGCCGCCCTCACCCTCGCCCCCGACGGCAGCCTGGCTCTCCATCCCAAGGGCTTGATGGCGGTGGAGCACTACCTGGTGGTGCGCAACCTCATGTACCGCAGCGTTTACAACCACCGTCTCAACGTGGTGTGCAACTGGCTGTTGCGGCAGGTGATCAGCCAGGCGCGCACCCTCGGCCCCGAACGGGTGTGGGCCGATCCGGTGATGGCCTGCTGGCTGTGGCAGCAGCAGGATCTGAGCCTGGACACCTACCTGGCCAACGACGACATCCGCACCGGCTACCACCTGATGCGCTGGATGGAGGAGGGGCCCGCGGAGCTGGCGGAACCCTGCCGGCGGCTGCTGGAGCGGCGGCTGCTGAAGGCCACCGATGTGAGCCACCTGGAGGCGGGACCTCGGCTGGAGCTGCTGGCCCGCGCCCGGCGGTTGGCGGAGGAGCTGGGTCTGGTGGCGGAGACCTGCTGCGGCCTCCAGCAGCGCCAGAGCCGCGGCTATCACGCCTACAAGGGAGGCCTGCGGCTCTGGGATGGCCGACATCTCGAGGCCCTCGAGCAGCGCTCCCCGCTGGTGCAGAGCCTGGCCCAGCCCGTGGAGATGGCCTGGCTGATCCACCCGGCCGAGGTGGCCCTTAAGTTGCGGCGGATGGTGAAGGTTTGATGCCGGCAGAGGCCATGGGAGCGGTGGTGCTCGGACCTCAATGGCCGGGGGCACCGGGATGGCTGCTGCTGCCGCTGCGGAGTGGCGATGCCACAGCGGGCGAGCTGGTGGAGCGCGCTCTGGACGCAGCCGGCCTGCTGGGCGGAGCACCCCTGCCGGCACACCTCGCGCTGGTGGCCGGGGAGTGGCCGCTCGGGGTGCGCGAGCTGCGTGCCCTGGCGGAACGGCTGGGTGCCCGTGGAGTCAGGCTGACTGCCGTCTGCAGCGCCGATCCCCGCAGCCGCGTGGCGGCGGCGGCGGTGGGGCTGCAGACCTGCTCCCCCGGCCCCGAGGGCCTGGCCGCTGGCCCTGAGCAGAGCGCACCCAACCCCAGCCATCAGGCGCTCAGCCTGCAATGCGGCACGCTGCGCTCGGGGGATCACCTGGAAGCGGAGGGATCGGTGCTGGTGCTGGGCGATGTGAACCCCGGGGCCCGGGTGAGTGCCGGCGGTCACGTGCTGGTGTGGGGGCGGCTGCGGGGCATCGCCCATGCCGGCTGCAAGGGTGATGCCCTGGCCCGGATCGTGGCCCTGCAGCTGCGGCCCCTGCAGCTGCGCATCGCCGGCGCGGTGGCCCGGGGCCCGGAGGACAGCCCAGCGGCCGGGATGGCGGAGCAGGCCTCCCTGGTGGACGGTGCCATCCGTCTGGACCCGGCCCCGCCGGTCTGGCCCCTGAACATGAGCCCTGATTCCCCCGATCGGGATGGGGCCAGATCGGGTGGGCGCCGTTTTGGCCCTAACCTGCCTCGACCCCAGGCCCAGCCGTGACCGCCCAGTCCAGCCGCTACATCCTGATCTGTTCCGGCAAGGGAGGGGTGGGCAAAACCACCCTCACCGCCAACCTCGGCATCGCCCTGGCGCGTCTTGGCGCCAGAACCGCCGTGCTTGACGCCGACTTCGGACTGCGCAATCTCGATCTGCTGCTGGGCCTGGAGAACCGGATCGTGTACACCGCCCAGGAGGTGCTGGCGGGCAGCTGCCGGCTGGAGCAGGCCCTGGTGAAGCACAAACAGGAGCCGAATCTGGCCCTGCTGCCTGCGGGCAACCCGCGCATGCTCGAGTGGCTCAAGCCCGAGGACATGCGCCAGATCGCCGCCATGGTGGGTGAACAGTTCGATTACGTGCTGATCGACGCCCCGGCGGGAATCGAGGGCGGCTTTCGCAACGCCATGGCTGCCGCCACCGAGGCGATCGTCGTCACCACTCCGGAAGTGTCGGCGGTGCGTGACGCCGACCGGGTGATCGGCCTGCTCAACAGCGAGGGCGTGAAGCCCATTCAGCTCGTGCTGAACCGGGTGCGGCCCAAGATGATGGCCAGCCAGGAGATGCTGGCCGTGGATGACGTCACCGACATCCTTGCCCTGCCTCTGCTTGGGCTGGTGGTGGAAGACGAACAGGTGATCGTGAGCACCAACCGGGGCGAGCCACTCACCCTCGGCGATGGCGGATCGCCGGCTGCCCGGGCCTACACCAACGTGGCCCGTCGCCTCTGCGGTGAAGACGTGCCCCTGATCGACCCGAGCAAGGAGCGCCAGGGGCTCAGGGCCCGGATCGGCCGCCTGATGCAAACCAAGATCTTCTGAGGCGATGACCCTGCGCGACCTGATCGACAAACTGCTGGGCCGCCAACCGGCCAGCGCCGACACGGCCAAACAGCGCCTGCGCCTCGTGCTGGCCCACGACCGCAGCGACCTCAACCCGGAATTGCTGGAGCAGATGCGCCGGGAAATCCTGGAAGTGGTGAATCGCTACGTGGAGATCGACCTGGAGGAGGGAGACGTGAGCCTGGCCACCGAGGATCGGGTCACGGCACTGGTGGCCAACCTGCCGATCCGCCGGGCCCGCATGCCGCAGCCTGGGCAGAGTGTTGCGGCGACTGCACCCGAGGAGGGTTCCGAGGGCGTGGCAACCCTGGGCTGAGCGAGACGCCTCCCACCCCCATGACCAGCCTGTCCACCGCCCCAGCGTCAACCTGGGTTGACGGGAGCGCGACCATCACGCCAGCGGAGCAACGGGTGCTGGCGGAACTCGGCCGGGGGCTCAGCAACAAGGGCATCGCCGCCGCGCTGGTGGTGAGTCCCCGCACGGTGGAAAGCCACATCTCCAACCTGCTGGCCAAGACCGGTTGCCAGAACCGCACCCAGCTGCTGCTGTGGACCCTCTCAGCGCGAGCCGGCGGTGGATAATTCAGCCTGTGAGAACGATCACGCCGGCTTAGCTCAGCGGTAGAGCAGCGCTTTTGTAAAGCGAAGGCCATCGGTTCAAATCCGTTAGCCGGCTTCCTCGGGCCGCCAGGCCAACACCCTCAACGGACCCTCGCCTCAGACCCCTTGCAGGGTCTGAGGCAGATGGGGAACTGGGGTACGGGCAGGCGGCAGGGACCCCAGCGGCGGTGGTGGGGGCGGTGGAGCAAGCGGTGCGCGCGGCGACGCTGGTGGCGGGCCCGCAACACGGGGCGCGGGGGCGGCGAACAGCCTGGCCAGGGCAGCCTGGCGCTGCTCCGGTGACTCCGGTCCCAGCTCCCACAGGCTCTCGAGGTAGAAGAAGGCCACCCCCAGGCCAGCCTGCCGATTGGCGACCACCTTCTCCTGGATCAGGCCCATGGGGGTGGGGCGACTGCGCTGACCGCTGAGGATGGCAATGGCGGTGGGAATCCGCCGACGTGACTCCTGCACCTCAGGACGCAGAAGATGGGGGGAATAGCTGGGCAGATCGGGCCGGTAGATCTGCACCAGGAGCTCATCGGCGATGCCCCGCCGCACCCAGGTCAGCCAGTCCTGGAGCTGGAGCTTGTAGGCAAAGTCGTAGTAATTGGGGGAGATCGACACAATCGCCCCGGGCCGCCGTGCCCGCACGGCCTTGCTGAGCTGGTCCATGAACGCCGTGATCTTGTCGGCGCGCCACTTCACCCAGGCGGCATCCGCCGGATTGGCCGGTGGGTTCCTGCCGGTTTCGCGGCGGTAGAGGGCGGTGGTGAAGGAGTCGTAGCCGAACTCCCGCGGCAGCGTCATGTGGTCGTCGAACTGGATGCCATCGGCGCCGTAGGTGCCCACCACTTCCAGCACCAGATCGGTGATCAGCTGCTGCACCTCCGGCCGGAAGGGATTGAGCCAGTTCACCTCTCCAGCGGCGCTGATGGAGGTGAGCCCGCCGTCCTGCTTGCTGGTGAGCCAGGTGCGGTGGCGACGGGCCAGTTCGGAGCCAGGGGCGGCCATGAAGCCGAATTCAAACCAGGGGATCACCAGCAACCGCTGCCGCCGGCCCTCGGCGATCAGCTCGCCCAGCACGTCCTGCCCCTGCAACCCGAGGTAAGTGAAGTCCTGCAGCTCACGTTTCTTAACCACGGCGCTGGGGTAATAGGCGATCCCCCCGTTCCAGACCACCGGATAGAGCGTGTTGAAGCCCAGCCCAGCCAGGCGGGTCACGCTCTCGCGCATGCGCTCCCGATCGCGCAGCACCGGCATGTCATTGGCGGTGAGCCACACCCCGCGCAGTTCCGGCCGCGGCGGTGCCTGGGGGGTGGATTGCGGGGCGGACTGGGGCGGAGACTGCGCCAGAGCCGGTAGCCCCAGGTGGAGCAGCAGGCTGAAGCACCACCCCAGGAGCACCAGGCTCGCCGCAATCAGCCGGCGGCGTCGGACCATGAACCGAGCGGCAGAGTGTTGGGAACCATAGGGGTGTTGCAGCACACCTGAGGCCCCGCCGGACCCAGCACGGGCACTGTCACGGCCGTCTCAGGTCTTGGGGCCCTTCAGTCGCGACCGGCCAGCAGCCAGAGCAGGGCCAGCAGCGGCAGCCAGAGCAGCCAGGCCCCCTGGAGCACGCCGGTACCCACCTCGATGAAAGGGGTGGCCAGCCAGGCATAGGTAGCCATCGTGATTAGCAGCACGAACACCAGCGCCGCCATCAGCTCTCGAGTTGCAGGTCTGCCGGTAGGAAAGCACCGGCGCGCAACAGGCTCCAGCGGCCACTGCCACCGCGCTCACAGTCCCGCCAGGCCAGCACGGTGCTGGCCTGGCCAGCGGCCGCCGGCCAGGACAGCGGCGCCAGCACCGGCAGGTCAGGAAACAGCTGCCGGGCCTGCCCCGCGGTGGTGGCGGCAGGCTGACCCGAGGGATTGGCACTGGTGGTGGCCAGCGGCCCGCTCAGGCGCAGCAGTTGCCTGGCCTGGTGACAGGCGGGGATGCGCAGTCCCAGATCCTGGCCTCCGGGATGGAGCCAGTGCACCCAGGCCCCCTGGGCTGGCAACACCAGCGTGAGGGCTCCCGGCCAGCCGCGGTCCGCCAGCTCCAGCCACTGCCGCCGCCAGGGGGAACCGAGCACGGTCTGAAACTGCTCCAGATCGGCGGCCATCAGAATCAAGGGCTTGTGGGCGGGGCGGTCCTTGAGGGCCCAGATCTGCGCGGCATGCTCCGGGCGGGCCGCCAGGGCCGGCAGGGTGTCGGTGGGCATGAGGGCCACGGCCCCGCCCTGGAGCCGCAGGGCCAGCTCCGGAGCCGCCAGCACCGGGCCCATGGGGCCGGCCCCAGTGGGGCCGCAACCCCATGGACTGGATTGATCAGGCGGAATCATGGCGGCTGGGCGGAATGCGGGCGGAGGCGAAGCGCTGCACACCCTGCAGATCCGGATGGCTCTGCACCTCCTCCAGGCCGGCGGCAGCAAGCAGGGCAGCCACGGCTTCGCCCTGATCGTGATGGTGCTCCAGCACCAGCCAACCACCGGGGGCCAGTGCCGCGCCAGCGCCGGTAACGATGGCCCTGAGCTCCCGCAGGCCGTCAGGCCCGCCGTCGAGGGCGAGGGCGGGTTCGTGATCCCGCACCACAGGATCCAGATCGGTCCACACCGCCGTGGGGATGTAGGGGGGATTGGCCACCACCAACTCCAGCCGGCCCCACAGGGGCTGAAGCGGCTGCCACCAGCTGCCCGCCTCAAGCGCCACCCGCTGCGCCAGGCCGGCGGACTCCACGTTGGCGCCGGCCTGGCGCAGCGCCACGGGGCTCAGATCCACCGCGACGCCGCGGCTCTGCGGCCAGAGGCGGGCCAGGGCGATGGCCAGGCAACCGGAACCGGTGCCCAGATCCGCCCAGACAGCTGGCGGCCGCTCAATCAGCCGCGCGGCCAGCTCTACCAGCAGTTCGGTGTCCTGACGCGGGATCAGCACCCCCGGTGCCACCGCCAGCATGAGATCCCGCCAGGGGCAGCGGCCCGCCAGGTACTGCAGGGGCTCCTGGAAGTCAAGGTGCCGCCGCCACAGCGCTTCCAGGCTGGCCAGGGGGCTCTGCAGCTGAATGTTGCGCTCCGGCGCCAGCCGCAGTCGCTGGAGGTCGGCCCAGCGCAGCCCGCCCATCAGATCCAGGAGCCAGTCGAGGTCCTCGGTGCGCCCGCCCAGGGCCAGCTGCCGGCGCCGCCAGACCAGGAGGGTCGCGCCCGACAGCACCTCCTGAAATCGAGAACCGGCCCGCCCGCGCGGCTCAGGGCCCGGGCGGCCAGCGGCCGGCGGGGGCCATTGAGAGGTCATGGCGGCGGCTGGCATGGCTGCGTGGGCAGGGAAGCAGGCTAGATCCGCCTCCAGTGCAGACCCGGCTCAGCCCGAACCAGCCCCGCCAGCTCCAGGGCCAGCAGCCGGGGAGCCAGGTTGCCGGCGGATTGCTGCAGCTCCCCGCAGAGCTCCTCCAGGGAGGCCCGCTCACCGAGAGCCCGCAGCAGATCGCCATCCGCGGCCGCCGGCATTGGGGCTGGGCTGGCGGGCCGCCGCGGGCGGGCCGCCGTGCGGGCGAGCGGCCCTGGGCCGAGCTGGGTTACCAGATCGGCAGGCTCGAGCAACACCGAGGCACTCTCGCCCAGCAGCCGGTTGCTGCCCCGGCCGGAGACGCGGGCGGCATCGGCAGGCACCACCCAGAGCGGCAGCTGCTGCCGCCAGGCGAGGCGAGCGGAGTGCAGGGCACCGCTGCGCTCAGGACACTCCACCACCACCACGGCCCGCGCCAGGGCCACCTGAAGCCGATTGCGGGAGGCGAAGTGGCCGGCCCGCACGGAGGCACCCCGAGGGTGCTCACTGATCAGCAGGCCCTGCTCGGCCACCTGGCGCTGCAGGGCGGCGTGATGACGGGGATAGACCCGCTCCAGGGGAGTGCCCAGCACCGCCACGGGCCGACCTCCCGCAGCCAGACAGCCCTGGTGAGAGGCGGCGTCGATGCCCTCCGCCAAACCGCTCACCACCGGCCAGCCGGCTGCCGCCAGGGCTCGGCCCAGAGCCTCAGCCATGGCCAGGCCATGGCGCGATGGGCGGCGCGTGCCCACCACCGCCACGGCCTGGCGATAGGCCAGGCAGGGCCAGAGGCTGCCTCGGCCCTGCCAGTGCAGGGCCAGCGGCGGCCGCTCCAGCTGGCCCAGCTGCTGCGGGGAGGCGCCGTCGCCAGGCAGCAGCACCTGGCGGCCACCCTGCACCTGCTGCGCCCAGCGCTCCAGGGGCGCCTCGCCCCAGCGGCGGCGAAAGCGATCGAGCTGCTCCAGCCCCTGCTGGCCGCGGCCGGGCAGGGGCGGCAACTCCGCCAATGGGGCATGCCAGGCAGCCTCCAGGGAACCGGCATGGGCCTCGAGGGTGCGCAGGCTGACCCAGCCCAGCCCGGGGCAGGCCGACCACAACAACCACCACAGCCGCTGATCGCGTGACCAACTGCGCGGCACACGCTCAGAACAGGAAGGCCGGGAGGGCATCGGAATCAACTCCCCCATCACACCAGTACATCTGTACTGATCCTATCCCGGTCCGCGCTGCAGGCTCTCCACGGCCCGGGCCAGATCCTGCGGCCATCGGCGCAGCACACGCCCTGAGCCCGGGCCACCAGCGCCGGCCTGCTGGCCCCGCCGGTCCACCAGCACCAACTCCACGCGAGCGCTGGCGGCCAGCTGCCCTGATGGGCCATAAAACCGGCTCAGCCAGGGAAGCTTCACCCCCTGGCGGGGCAGCACGGCGCTGCGCAGCTCCACGGCATCGCCATGCACCAGGGCTTGGCGGTACTGGATGGTCAGGCTCACCACCGGCAGTTCCAGACCCTGAGCCGACAGCTCGCTGTAGGCCAGCCCAGCCGCTGCCAGAGCTTCCACACGCGCTTCCTCCAGCCAGGCGAGATAGGACCCGTGCCACATCACTCCGGCGTGATCGGTGTGCTGGGGCAACACCCGCCGTTGCAGCAGCCATTCGCCACACTCCGTCACGGTCTGCATGGTGGCGCCGAGCACATTCACTCAAGCGCCATAGGCTGCCGCAGAGCCCGGTCTTATCCCTGTGTTCCGCAACGTTCTGATCGCCGATTCCGGCAAAGGCCATGTGGAGGAGATGGTGCGCATGCTGCGCGACATCCCCGTGGTGCGGCAGGCCCGCCTCAACCTCCTGCATGTGGTGCCTGAGCAGGCAGGCGAGGATTTCCAGCAGCACTGGCAGCAGGCGGCAGGACTGGTGGCCGAGGCCGTGAGCCGCCTGCAGCTCAACCCCAGCGAGGTGAACACGATCATTCGCCAGGGCGATACCAAGCAGACGGTGCTGCAGGTGGCCGAGGAGCTCAACGCCGATCTGATCGTGATGGGCTCCCGGGGCCTCAACCGGCTGCAGTCCATCCTCGGCAACAGCGCCAGCCAGTACGTCTTCCAGCTCTCCACCCGCCCGATGCTGCTGGTGCGTGACGACCTCTACGTGCGCCACATCAACCGGGTGATGGTGACGGTGGATGGCACAGGGGTGGGTGATGACGCCCTGCGGCTGGCGACCGATCTGGTGCGCGAGATCCCTGGCGGCAGCCTCACCGGCGTGCATGTGACCCGCCAGGACATCACCCCCTCACGCGGTGGACGCTCACCGGCCGACGCGGTGCTGGACAAGGCGGTGCAGCAGGCCCGCGGCTACGGGGTCACGCTCAAGCCGTTGCACCGCACCGGGGCCGACATCGGGCGCACGGTGTGTGCGGCTGCAGAGGAGATGAACGCCGACCTGCTGGTGATTGCCTCCCAGGACAGGCGGCCTGTGGTGGCCAGGGCCCTGGTGGATCTCGATCGGCTGCTGGGCAGCTCCGTGAGTGACTACATCCGGGTACATGCACCGGCACCGGTGCTGCTGGTGCGCGAACCGGAGGGGCGCCGCTGAGGCCCGGGCCGGGTTCAGCCTCCCTGGCGGCTGCTGGTCTGGATGTAGAGCACCAGCAGGAACACCGTGGGAACCAGGACAAACATCAGGCTGGCAACGAAGCCGAGATCGTTGGTTTCCATGGGGGCGTGGGGTGAACTGGAGGGGCTGATCAATGGAGGGTATCACCGGCAAACCGGCAGCCCTCAAGGGGCTTCATCCCCCGTAGCGCCACCCTCTTCGCCCAACGGCTCAAACTCCTGGGCATCGCCTGGAGAGGCCACCGGCTCGGGCCAGCTGGTGGGCCCCGCCGGCAGGGGGGAGGCCATGGCTGCGGTCAACTGGGTGTCCTTGTTGGCCAGGCCCAGCTGGGGTCGGGTGATCACCACCAGCGACTCCTCCACCAGGGCCTGACAGGCCAGTCGCCAGTTGTCAGGACGCCGCCGCAACTTCTGGTCCTCCACGCCGGTGCGTGGACTGAGAGCCTGCGCTGTGCCGACGTCGGGAATCTCCACAAAGCAGGTGATGCACTGGCCGCAACCCCCGCAGTTCCCGAGGATTCCCTTCACGCCATAGAGGCCGATCCCCTCGCGCAGAGCCACCTCCCGGAGGTTCTCCCCCGGATAGCACTCCACATCGCGGCTCTCCCGCAGGAAGCGGATCACGGGCATGGTTCGAATGCGGCTGAATCCCATTGTGAAGGGGGCCGTTGCGCTCCGTAACCTGAGCCGCCGCGCGGGCCGGCCCGACCTTACGATCGCCCCACCCCTCCAGAATTCAGCTCCCCATGGGATTGCCCTGGTATCGGGTGCACACCGTGGTCATCAATGACCCGGGCCGCCTTCTGGCCGTGCACCTCATGCACACCGCCTTGGTTGCCGGCTGGGCCGGCTCCATGGCTCTCTACGAGCTCGCGATCTTTGATCCATCCGACCCGGTGCTCAATCCGATGTGGCGCCAGGGGATGTTCGTGATGCCCTTCATGGCCCGCCTCGGCGTCACCGGCAGTTGGGGGGGCTGGAGCATCACGGGTGAAACAGGCGTGGACCCTGGTTTCTGGAGCTTCGAAGGCGTAGCTGCTGCCCACATCGTTTTCAGCGGTCTGCTGTTCCTGGCGGCCATCTGGCACTGGACCTTCTGGGATCTGGAGATCTGGCAGGACCCCCGCACCGGCGAACCGGCGCTCGATCTGCCCAAGATCTTCGGCATTCACCTGCTGCTGGCCGGCCTGGCCTGCTTCGGTTTCGGCGCCTTCCACCTCACCGGGGTGTTCGGCCCTGGCATGTGGGTTTCAGACGCCTACGGCCTCAACGGGCACATCGAACCCGTTCAGCCCTCCTGGGGTCCTGAGGGATTCAACCCGTTCAACCCCGGCGGAATCGTTGCCCACCACATCGCCGCGGGCATCGTGGGCATCATCGCCGGCATCTTCCACATCACCACCCGCCCACCTGAGCGCCTCTACAAGGCGCTGCGCATGGGCAACATCGAAACGGTGCTGGCCTCCGCCATCGCCGCCGTGTTCTTCGCCGCCTTCGTGGTGGCAGGCACCATGTGGTACGGCGCTGCGGCTACGCCGGTGGAACTCTTCGGACCCACCCGCTACCAGTGGGACCAGAGTTATTTCAAGACTGAAATCAACCGACGGGTGCAGACAGCCCTCGACAACGGCGCCAGCAAGGCCGAGGCCTACGGCTCCATTCCCGAGAAACTGGCGTTCTTCGACTACGTGGGCAACAGCCCCGCCAAGGGGGGTCTGTTCCGCGTCGGCCCGATGGTGAACGGTGATGGTCTTCCCACCGGCTGGCTTGGCCACATCTCCTTCACCGACAAGGATGGCCGGGATCTGGAAGTGCGCCGCCTCCCCAACTTCTTCGAGAACTTCCCTGTGGTGCTCGAAGACCAGGACGGAATCGTGCGCGCCGACATCCCCTTCCGCCGCGCAGAAGCCAGGTATTCCTTCGAGCAGACCGGTGTGACCGCCACCGTCTACGGCGGTGCCCTCAACGGGCAGACCTTCAGCGACCCTGCGGACGTGAAGCGGCTGGCACGCAAGGCCCAGCTGGGTGAACCCTTCGATTTCGATCGCGACACCTACAACTCTGACGGCACGTTCCGCAGCTCGCCTCGAGGCTGGTTCACCTTTGGTCACGCCACCTTTGCCCTGCTGTTCTTCTTCGGCCACATCTGGCACGGTGCCCGCACCCTCTACCGTGATGTGTTCGCGGGTATCGACCCGGATCTCGGCGAACAGGTGGAATTCGGCCTGTTCCAGAAGCTGGGCGACCAAACCACCCGCCGCCTGCCGGAGGACTTCGTCCCCCCCGCTGGCACCCCCCTCAGCTGACCAGGAGGTCACCCCATGGAGAGCTTCGCTTACATCCTCATCCTCGCCCTGGCCATCGCCACCCTGTTCTTCGCCATCGCCTTCCGCGATCCCCCGAAGATCGGCAAATGAGTTGCAAAGGGCCCCACGCCCTCTAGGCCCCCGGTTTTCCGGGGGCTTTTTCATGACTGAACCCATGCGATGTGCAGCCTCAGCCCTTTTCAGGAGTACAACAGCTGCTTAAACTCCGCGCAGGCCGCCCGGATGTACGGGGATGCAATGCCCCTCCTGCCAGCACACCGACAGCCGGGTTCTGGAATCACGATCAGCTGACAGCGGCCGCAGCGTGCGGCGGCGGCGTGAGTGTCTGGACTGCACGTTTCGCTTCACCACCTACGAGCGGGTGGAAACGGTGCCCGTCACCGTGCTGAAGCGCAACGGCACCAGGGAAACCTTCAACCGGGCCAAGCTCCTGCACGGACTGCTGCGGGCCTGCGAGAAAACAGGCCTGGAGCCTGCTCGCCTGGAATCGGTGGTCGATGAACTGGAGCTGCAGCTGCAGCAACGGCCCGGCCGTGAGGTGAGCAGTGCCGAGATCGGAGAGCTGGTGCTCGAGCAGCTCCGAGCCATGAGCGAGGTGGCCTATGTGCGCTTTGCTTCGGTGTATCGGCAGTTCCAGGGCGTGAGCGACTTTGTCGCCACCCTCGACGGCCTCAACCGACGCAGCGGCCGCAGTCACGGCAAAGCCTCTTTGGCGGCCCTGGGCTGAGGCTCCCACGGCGCCATTCAGGCCGTTCCACCCGGGCGGGTTGGTAGATTCGGTGGTTCGGACGCCTCTGCAGGCGGGCAGAACGTCCGACCCCATCGTCCTGCCTCAGGCAGTCCGCCCAGCGCCATGACCGTGACCCCTTCCGACATCAGCACCACCGAGGCCGATCTCGAACTTGCCGCTGACGCGGCAACCGACCTCGACAACGCCATTGCGGAAGAGGTTCCCGCCGCAGACGACTCTGACAGTCGCCCCACCAACCGCGATCTCGACGGGGTGGGCTTCTCGCTCGATGAGTTCGCCGCTCTGCTGAGCAAATACGACTACAACTTCAAGCCCGGTGACGTGGTCAACGGCACCGTGTTCGCCCTTGAATCGAAGGGCGCCATGATCGACATCGGCGCCAAGACGGCTGCCTTCATGCCCATGCAGGAGGTGTCGATCAACCGGGTGGAGGGGCTCGCCGACGTGATGCAGCCCGGCGAAATCCGGGAGTTCTTCATCATGAGCGAGGAGAACGAGGACGGTCAGCTCTCGCTCTCCATCCGCCGCATTGAATACCAGCGGGCCTGGGAACGGGTGCGCCAGCTCCAGAAGGAGGACGCCACGATTTACAGCGAGGTGTTCGCCACCAACCGCGGGGGCGCCCTGGTGCGGGTGGAAGGACTGCGGGGCTTCATCCCCGGCAGCCACATCAGCACCCGCAAGCCCAAGGAAGAACTGGTGGCCGACTTCCTGCCGCTGAAGTTCCTGGAGGTGGACGAGGAGCGCAACCGCCTGGTGCTCAGCCATCGCCGCGCCCTGGTGGAGCGCAAGATGAATCGCCTGGAGGTGGGCGAAGTGGTGCTGGGCACGGTGCGCGGCATCAAGCCCTACGGCGCCTTCATCGACATCGGTGGCGTGAGCGGCCTCCTGCACATCTCTGAGATCAGCCACGAGCACATCGAAACCCCACACACTGTGCTCAATGTGAACGACCAGATGAAGGTGATGATCATCGACCTCGACGCTGAACGGGGCCGGATCTCGCTCTCCACCAAGGCTCTCGAGCCCGAGCCCGGCGACATGCTCACCGATCCCCAGAAGGTGTTCGATCGGGCGGAGGAAATGGCAGCCCGCTACAAGCAGATGCTGATGGAGCAGGCGGAAGACCACGAACCCATGGGCGTGACCCTGGACTGAGCCAGTCCTCTTGGCCCAGCTGCTGCTGCGCGGCGCACCGCTCATCGCCGGCGAGATCGAGGCCGTGCTGTTCGACAAGGACGGCACCCTCTGCCACAGCGAGCCCCGGCTTCTCGCCCTGGCCCGGGCCAGGGTTGAGCAGTGCCAACGGTTGCTGCTGGAGCGCCATCCACAGGAGGCGGCAACCATGGTTGCCGAACTCGCTCCACTGCTGGAGGCCACCTACGGGTTGCAGGGCAACACCATCCACCCCGCCGGCACCACGGCGGTGGCGAGCCGCGACCACAACCTGATCTCCACCGCCACGGCCCTGGCCCAGCTGGGGCTGGGCTGGCCTGAAGCCCTCGAGCTCGCCGACGCTGTGTTCCAGCAGTGCGATCTCCCCAGTGGTGATGGTGGCGACCCCTGCCCCAGAGCCACCGACGGCCTGCACCAGCTCCTCCAGCAGCTCAATGGCGCGGGTGTGGCCTGTGCCGTGATCAGCAACGACGATCAGCGGGGCATCGCTGCGTTTCTGGCCAGCCACAACCTCGGCCACTGCTTTGCGGCCCTGCGCAGCGCCGACCACCACCCCCGCAAGCCCGATCCCGCCGCTGTTGCCGCCCTCTGCAGCGACCTGGGCACAAAACCCGGCCAGTGCGCCCTGATCGGCGATGCCAACAGTGATCTGCTGATGGCCGAGAGGGCCGGCGTGGCGGTGGTGCTGGGCTACAGCGCCGGATGGCAACAGCGCCCTCCCCTCGCCTCCCGCTTCCCGCAGCTGGCGCACTGGCGTGAGCTGGAGGTGCGCAGCGCATAGGCTGAGTCGCTGTTCTGCCGGGGCCGATGAGCCGCTACGTTTTCACCTCCGAGTCGGTGACCGAGGGGCATCCGGACAAGATCTGCGATCAGGTGAGTGACGCGGTGCTGGATGCCCTGCTGAGCCAGGATCCCGCCAGCCGCGTGGCCTGTGAAACGGTGGTGAACACCGGGCTCTGCCTGCTCACCGGCGAGGTCACCACCACCGCCCGCATCGACTTCAACACCCTGGTGCGTGGCGTGATCGAGGAGATCGGCTACAGCAGCGCCCGCGCCGGTGGCTTCGATGCCCACAGCTGCGCGGTGCTGGTGGCCCTCGACCAGCAATCCCCCGACATCGCCCAGGGGGTGGACGAGGCCGATGACCACGACGGCGACCCGCTGGATCGGGTGGGAGCCGGTGATCAGGGCATCATGTTCGGCTACGCCTGCGATGAAACACCGGAGCTGATGCCGCTGCCGATCAGCCTGGCCCATCGCCTGGCACGTCAGCTCTCCCAGGTGCGCCACGACGGCACCCTGAGCTACCTGCTGCCCGATGGCAAGACCCAGGTGAGTGTGGTCTACGAGGACGACCGTCCGGTGGCGATCGACACGATCCTGATCTCCACCCAGCACACCTCCAGCATCGATGGGGTGAGCGATGCAACCCTGCTGCGGGAGCGAATCGCCGGCGACCTCTGGAGCCATGTGGTGGAACCCGTGAGCGCCGACCTCAACCTTCGCCCCAGCCGTGAGGGCACCCGCTTTCTGGTGAATCCCACCGGCAAGTTCGTGGTGGGAGGGCCCCAGGGGGATGCCGGCCTCACCGGGCGGAAGATCATCGTGGACACCTACGGGGGCTATGCCCGCCATGGCGGCGGGGCCTTCTCCGGAAAGGATCCCACCAAGGTGGACCGCTCGGCGGCCTACGCGGCTCGCCACGTGGCGAAGGCGCTGGTGGCCTCCGGCCTGGTCCGGCGCGCCGAAGTGCAGCTCAGCTATGCCATCGGTGTGGCCAGGCCGGTGAGCATCCTGGTGCAGAGCTTCGGCAGCGGCTCGATCAGCGATTCCGACCTCACCGCCCTGGTGCAGGAACACTTCGATCTGCGGCCAGGGGCGATCATCGAGCGCTTCGGGCTGTGTGACCTGCCTCGCCAACGCGGCGGGCGCTTCTACCAGGACGTGGCGGCCTACGGCCACTTCGGGCGCAGCGATCTCAACCTCCCCTGGGAGGATGTGGAGTCCATCGCCGCCACCCTGCAGCAGGCCACCGCCAGCCGAGTCGCTGCCTGATCCTCCGGTGGCCCAGGGCACCCTGGCGCTGGGCGTCGATCTGGGCAGCAGCGGCCTGCGCCTGGCCCTCGTCAACCGCGAGGGCAGCGTGGTGGCGGAAGTTGGCAGTGACTACCCCGCACCCCTTGTCCAGCCTCAGGGCTGGCGCAACGGGCTGGCGACCCTTTGCCACGAACTGCCGGCCGATCTGCGCGGCCGGGTGGGGGCTCTCGCCCTGGCGGGCACATCGGGCACCCTGCTGCTCTGCCGCGGCGACGGCAGCCTGCCTGCAGGGATCCAGAGGGGGGTCAACCTCGCCGAGGCCCTGCCGTATCACCTGGCCTGCCCCGAGCAGGCCAGGGCGGCGGCGGCGATCGCGGCGGGCGGCGCGGCCAGCAGCGCCAGCGGCAGCCTGGCCCGGGCGCTGCGACTGCTGGAGGCCGCGCAGGAGCTCGCCCCCGCAGAGCCCTGGCTGCTGCGCCACCAGGCCGACTGGCTGATGGGCTGGCTGCTGGGCGACTGGCGCTGGGGCGAGGAGGGCAACAACCTGCGGCTGGGCTGGGATCTGCAGGGGCGCAGCTGGGCCGGAGAGATCGCGGCGCAGCCCTGGAGTTCGGCCCTGCCGGCGATCCGCGCCAGCGGCGAGGTGCTCGGCCAGCTCACGGCCACAGCCGCCGCCGCCCTGGATCTCCCCCCCGGCTGCCGGGTGGTGGCGGGCAGCACCGATGCCAACGCGGCAGTGCTGGCGGCCGAACCGGGCGACCACGACGGCGTGACCGTGCTGGGCACCACCCTGGTGCTGAAGCAGTGGTGTGCCGAGCCGATCGGGGGTCCTGGGGTGAGCTGTCACCGCGTTGCCGGGCGTTGGCTGGTGGGCGGGGCCTCCAATGCCGGCGGGGGCGTGCTGCGCCGCTTCTTCAGCGACCGGCAACTGGCGGAGCTCAGCAGCCAGATCGATCCTGCCGCCGACAGCGGTCTGCTGCTGAGGCCTCTCAACGGCCGTGGCGAGCGCTTTCCGGTGGACGATCCAGATCTGGAGCCGGTGCTGGAGCCCCGACCCGTGAGCGATGGGCTATTTCTGCAGGGCTTGCTGGAGGGCCTGGCGGAGATCGAACGGGCCGGCTGGGCACGACTGCGGCAACTCGGGGCCCCGGCGGTGCAGCGGGTGATCAGCCTGGGCGGCGGGGCCCGCAATCCCCAGTGGCGGGCCATCCGCCAACGACGTCTGGGCTGTGCGGTGCTGAACCGGCCCCGGCTGAGCGCGGCCCTGGGCATGGCCAGACTGGCCGCAACCTCCCTACCCAAGCGATGAAGAACCAGCTGAGCACGTGGATCTCGATGGCGCTGTTCGTGGTGCTGGCTGGCTACGTGAGCTTCAGTGCCATCCGCCTGGCGGTGCTGCTCTGGCAGCGCTACGCCGGCGTCTGAGGGCCAACCCCAGAATGGGTCCATCCCTGCGTTCCCAGGCCATGGCCGCCGACCCCCTCACCCCCGCCGTGAGCGATCGAATCTGTAAGCACATGAACGACGACCACGGCGAGGCGGTGCTGGCCTACGCGCGCCACTACGGCGGCGTTACCACCGCCAGCTCGGCCCGGATGCTGGCCATTGAGGCAGAGGCGATGCGGCTGGATGTGGATGGCCAGCTGCTGCAGGTGCCCTTCGACCACAGCCTCAGCGACAGCGAGGACGCCCACCGCACCCTGGTGGCGATGCTGCGGGCCCTGCCGCAACCCTGAGCCACATTGCGACACAGAGGCGGAGGGCTGCGACGCCGCGGTGGCAATGCTGAGCGCAGCCAGCTCCCCACCCTCGGTGCAACGCCCGCTCTGCCCGCCTACCGCCTCCAGTCAGCCCTGCCGGCCCTGGCATGGGCTGCTGCAGTGGCTGCCCCTGGAGTGGCTGCTGCAGCCTCCTCTGCACGAACAGCTGGGGCTGCCCCCAGATGGCCTGGCCGGCCTGGAGCCGCTGCCCTGGTGGGCGGCGGGTGCCTATGAGGGGGATCTGCGCCGGCAGCTTCTGGCCCTGCGCCGGGATCCCTGCAGCCAGCGGCTGGCGCCGCTGCTGCCCGGGCTGATGGCCCGCCTGAGGCAGCTCCGGGATGGGAGCAAACCGGGACCACCCCCTCCCCCTCCGCTGCTGGTGGCGGTACCCAGTTGGAAGCAACGGAGCAATCCGTTGCCGCCGTTGCTGGCGGAGATCCTGAGCCGGCAGCTGGGCTGGCCGCAGGGGCAGCCGCTGGTGCGCAGCCGACCGGTGTTGGGGCAGCATCGGCTTGGACGAGAGCTGCGCTGGCAGAACCAGGAGGGAGCCTTCCGCTGCGAGCAGGGGGCCGCTGGCCGGCGCCGAGCGGTGCTGTTGCTCGACGACATCCTCACCACTGGAGCCACCGCCTGCGCCGCCGCCGCGGCGCTGCAGGACGGCGGCTGGCGCGTGCTGGGAATGGCCTGCGTGGCGCGCACACCGGCGGCTGCCCGGAAGCGGAGGAGCCGTGATCTAAGATCGAATGGTCAATCAGGTTGGCGCCTCGGCGGGCCTCGATCGACGGGCCGGGATAGCTCAGTTGGTAGAGCAGGCGACTGAAAATCGCCGTGTCCCCAGTTCAAATCTGGGTCCTGGCATTCCGCGTTGTTCCGCTACGTCGTTCAGCCACGATTCAGGGCTGAACCTCCATGAGTAGCCGCCCGTGCCCCATTCGGTGGCAGGATTTGTTCCGCGCAGCCGGTTACCCTCAACCGCCCGGCTCCCCACTGCCAGCATGAACGAACTGCCCAGCAAGCACGATCAGCAGTTCGACAACGCCGACAGCTTCGCCCAGGCGTTCGATGCAGCCTGGCAGCTGCACGAGCAGAACGACCCCGACCACGGCCTGGAGCGCGAACACAAACGGGCACTGGTGCTCCAGGCCCTGGCCGAGCATCCCTTCCAGCGCAGCCAGCCCGAACTCGCCGCCCAGGTGGCGTCCTTCCGCCTGCGGCTGCTGGGGCTGTAGTGCCAGGCTCACCACTGCGCCCCTCCTCGCCCCCCCCTGGCCCGATGGACAGCTCCCTGAGCCGGCTGGTCCAGCTGCTGAGCGGCGGATTCAGCAACCAGCAGCAGGCCTTCGAGAACCCCCCGCTCTACGCCCACATCCTGGTGAAGATGAGGCCCCTGCCCCAGCTGGCGCCGGGCTCGCTACTGCTGGAGCAGAGTTACGCCATCAACCCGGCTGCGCCCTACCGGATCCGGGTGTTGCGTCCGGCACGCCAGGGCGACGGCCTGGTGATCCACAACCAGGCGGTGATCGATGAGCAGCGCTTCTGGGGTGCGGTGGATGATGCCGAACGCCGCAGCCGGATCCAGGCCCAGGATCTGCGCCCCCTGGACGGTTGCACCTACCGGGTGCGGGAAGAGCGTGAGGGGTTCATCGGTGAAGTGGAGCCCGGCTGCCGCTGCCTGGTGGAGCGCAAGGGTGCCACCACCTACCTGGTGAGCCGGCTGGAGCTGGATGCCCATGGCATGCGCACCATCGACACGGGCCATGACCCCACCACCCACGAACAGGTGTGGGGATCGCTGGCCGGGCCCTTCGAATTCAGCCGCACCGACGATTACAGCGGGGAGATTCCCGCCGCCTGGCAGGCCGCCTTCAGGCCGTGAGGAACCCGCGGTAGTCGTGTGCAGGGCCTGTTGGGGGCTCGGGGCCGGCCTCCAGTTCATCGAGGAAGGGCTGTTCAGGTTCCTCCGGAAACGGTCCATCGATGTCGTGAACACCGGCGGCACGGGCAGCTGGCCCGGCAGGGCTGTCAGTGGCTGGCTCGATCCCGGTGAGCAAGGCTTCGACCCGCTTGAGGCGCTCCTCGGTCTCCTCCAGACGCCCCTGGGCGGCGGCGCCCATGCCCAGGTCCGGCTGTGGGGTCTCGGCCAAGTCCTGAAGGCGTCGATCCTGAACCGAGAGCCGTTCCTCCAGCTCCAGCAGGCGGTAGGTGAGCGTCTCCACCACCTGGGAGAGGGTGTGCAACTGCTGGGCCAGCCGCTGGCTGGCTTCAGGAGTGGGAGGCGTGGGCAGCCGGAGGGGCGAAGGGCTGGGCGACTGGAGGGGCATCGCTGGTCACAACCGGCGGTGGATCAAAGCTAAAGCTGAAGCCCCAGGGTTCCGGAGCAGGGTTTCCAGAGCAGGGGTGTCCAGAGCAGGGTTTCCAGAGCAGCGAAGCTGGTGGTGGCGCTGGATGCACAGGAACGGAATGTGCGCCGATGGTATCGATGTTTGCCCGCGACGCCAGGGCGAGGCCCATGGCCGGGTTTGTAACGATTCGGGAAAGCCTGTGAAGAGGCTCAGGCACACCCATAGGATCGGTCAGCAATTCCTGTCACGCGCTGCCTGTCACGCTGAGAGCTGCCTAGCGATGGGTACACGAAGGCCGCGAACGAACTCCATACGTCGCACTCCATACGCCCGTCCCCGCAAGTTCATGACCCTCGCCAACGCGTCCTACCTGGGCATTGAGCGTTTTTCCAACGACCGCACCAAGGAAAACTGGACCAACGCCTCTGAAAATGACAAGGAGGGGCTGATGCGTGCTGTCTACCGCCAGGTGCTCGGCAACCAGTATGGGATGAAGAGTGAGCGGCTCGAAGGGCCCGAATCACTGTTCAGGCGCGGCTACCTGAGTGTGCGTGAGTTTGTTCGCCAGGTGGCCAAGAGTGGGCTCTACAAGCAGAAGTTCTTCGAGAACTGCAACCCCTACAGGATCATCGAGCTCAACTTCAAGCATCTGCTGGGCCGTGCCCCCCAGAACAAGGCCGAGATGCTCGAGCATTTCACCATCCTGCAGGAGCAGGGCTACGACGCTGAAATCGACTCCTACATCGATAGCGCCGAATACCAGGGCCGCTTCGGTGAAGAGGTGGTGCCCTTCCTGCATCGTTTTAACGACAACGCCGGCCAGCAGGGGCTGCAGTTCTCCTACATGCTGCAGCTCACCCGCGGGGTGGGCGCTTCGGTTCGGGGCGATCTGCTCAAGACCCAGTCAGGCCTGAACCCGGCGGTTCACGCTGAGCAGCCGATGGCCGTGGTCAGCCCCAACGCCAAGGGCGCCGTGTTCCGCAAGGTCACCAGCGATGGCGTGACCCGTCAGGGCGTGGGCTCAGGAGAGGAAGGTCGCACCTTCCGGGTGGAGATCACCGGTTACAACAACTACAGGCTGCACAAGCGCAGCAACCCCGTCCGCTTCATCCCCTTCAACAAACTGCTGCAGACCCAGCAGCAGATTCTGCGTGAAGGTGGCCGCATCGCCAGCATCACCCCGGTGAACTGACCACCAGCGGCCAGTTCTCCCTCCCTTTCTTGCCATCCACTTTGCTTCGTCAGCCATGAAGGTTTCTGCAGGTAGCCGCGGCACCAGCTTCAGCAGCGGTCGCCAGGTCACGTTCACGGTGACCGGCCTGGCCAACAACGACTATTCGCGCACAGCGGACATGGTGATGAATGTGCCCTACACCCGCATGAACGAAACCATGCGCATGGTGCAGCGCATGGGCGGCAGAATCACCGGGGTGGCTGTAAACGGCGGCGATCTGGCTGCCACCAAGGTGGCCCCGGCCCGGAAGAAAACCCGCTCGAAGGCCGAGAACAACTGAGGCGCGCTGAGCGGCGCGGGCATCCCCAGCCATCCATTGGGGGCCCGATGGGGCTCCTTTGTCTGAGGCGCACCGGAATGCACAGGCCTGGCCAACGAACCCGTGCCACCCCGACCCATGCAAGCCAAGGGCAATGACCGTTTGTGAACCAGATCCCAGTCATCAGCCCCTTGGCGTCAGCATGATCAGGTCAAGTTGACGAGTACCTGGCGCAGCGGGTTTGCCCGCCGGCTGTGACTGGTTCAAGTCAACCTGCCCCCGTATCCACCCTCCCCGACAGCCCGTCGAGAAAAGGAGCTCCTCAATGTTCGACGCCTTCACCAAGGTCGTTGCCCAGGCTGATGCCCGCGGCGAATTCATCAACGCTGGTCAGATCGACGCCCTCGCGGCGATGGCCGCCGACAGCAACAAGCGGATGGATGCCGTCAACCGCATCACCTCCAACGCTTCCGCCATCATCACCAACGCGGCCCGCGACCTCTTCGAGGCCCAGCCCTCTCTGATCGCCCCCGGTGGCAACGCGTACACCCAGCGCCGCATGGCTGCCTGCCTGCGCGACATGGAGATCATCCTCCGCTACGTTACTTACGCCGTGTTTTCCGGCGACGCTTCCGTGCTGGAAGACCGCTGCCTCAACGGCCTGCGTGAGACCTACCTCGCCCTCGGCGTCCCCGGCGCTTCCGTGGCTGAAGGCGTGCGCAAGATGAAGGATGCCGCCATCTCCATCGCCAACAATCGCAGTGGTATCACCGCTGGTGACTGCTCCGCTCTGATGAGCGAGATCGGCACCTACTTCGATCGCGCTGCCGCCGCTGTCGGCTGAATCCCTCAGGACTTCACCTCCTGATCATCGGATCCAACTCCTTCTCTCAACCCAATGAAGACCCCCCTCACCGAAGCCGTCGCCTCTGCCGATTCCCAGGGCCGCTTCCTCTCCAACACCGAGCTCAATGCTGCCTTCGGTCGTTTCGAGCGCGCCAAGAACGCCCTCGAGGCCGCCAAGGGACTCACTGCCAAGTCTGATCAGCTTGTGAACGGCGCAGCACAGGCCGTCTACAGCAAATTCCCCTACACCACCCAGATGCAGGGGCCCAACTATGCCTCCGACGCCCGCGGCAAGGCCAAGTGCGCCCGGGACATCGGCTACTACCTGCGCATGGTCACCTACTGCCTCGTGGCTGGTGGTACAGGCCCTATGGATGAGTACCTGATCGCCGGTCTCGACGAGATCAACCGCGCCTTCGAACTCTCCCCCTCTTGGTACGTCGAAGCCCTCAACTACATCAAGGCCAACCATGGTCTTGCCGGTGAAGCTGCCACCGAAGCCAACAACTACCTGGATTACGCCATCAACGCGCTCGTCTGATCCAACCCTTGGTTCAGATCTCTCGCCAGGCCTCCCCACCGGGAGGCCTTTTCTATGGTTTTCCAAAGCGATCAAAACTGTAGCTTGCCCAGCCTGTCCCACAACAATGGGGGGAGTTAAGGGCAATCATAAGCAAGGGGAGGAGATGCCTGCCCGAAGTACAACGATGTCACGGCTGTGAATATGACAGAAAGTCCTGACTGTCGTGACACTCCACAGATTGATCGTCCATTGACAAGAGCACAGTCTCAGTTCCTGATCAGACCGAAAACACTCCCATCTGCTCAATCCCACACCATGCCCAGGCGCGAAGTGAGCTTCTGACCCCCTTGAGAGCTTGATCCAGAACCCTTTGCAAACCACCGCCGTCGGCGAATCCTCGATTCAGACGGCCACGAGGTCGGTTACGATGAACACAAGTGGGCCGCTGAGGCCGCCAGAGTCCTCTCCAGCTCCACATCCGCAATGTCACCTGAAGGAATCCCAGGCATCGAACGCTTGATCGAAGAAGCCGGGAAAGGGCAGGAACTTCAGTATGGAACCAACCAAGATCGTCTACGCATCGACCTCAGAGTTGATGACATCGAACTCTGGCAGGCCCATCGTGCATCCCATCCTGACAACGCCAATCTTCTACTGGCCTGCGAAAGCGGCAGCGGAGAACTTCTCGATACCCGTCTGACATGGGTCGTAGGGGCGGCCATCCGGCCAGCCTGGGTTGGAGGGTCAGCCCAGGCCATGGATCTGCTCAGGACGCTCGGGGTATCGGCGCAACTCGTGGAATTGGCATCTCTACACTGTCCTGGGCTGGGTGAATCGATCATCTGGGCATTCCATCTCGAACGGCATGGCTGGCTCACCGCTACCCCTGTGCAATCGTGGACCTGACTGCAGACCCACAGCGAGAGTTCCAGATCGGCCAACTCGCCCAGGCGGCTCAGGTGTGCGGTCTGAGCCAACGAACCACTGTTCCCTCAGAAGCGAGAATACTTGTCGCCAGAGCCGATGCGGCCAAACGCCCCCTGAGCCCAGACGAGCTGAAGATAGTATGCAAATATTGCGGAACCTCTGAGCATGCCGTTCGGGAGCTGATGGCGCAGTCAATCCAGCTGGTCGATGAGGCAAGGCGGCGCTTGCTGAACCAACATCCCCATCTTGTTCTTCCTGGGGGACAGCTTTACCCAGAGCAGCGAGCCGAGGCTTGCTGGCGGGATTGCCAGCAGTTTCTGCGGGTGATCACCTACGGAGTGGCGTGTGATTGTGCAGAGATCACTGACAAGGACGGGATGAACCCCTTGCTAGCGCTGTACAAACTTGTTGATGTCCCAGTGCCGGCTCTGCTATACGCCCTGACCCAGATGCGAGCCCTGACGACACACCTGCTAGAAGGAACAGGGCATGCCCGTGAGATCCGCTGCCTGAACATGGCAATTGATGATCTGATGAAGGCTCTGCTCCCTGCACAGATCTGGTGACGCAAGGGTGATGGCGCCCCAGCCATCCACTGCAATGCATCGGAACTGACCCGAGAGTGGGGCACAATCGCAAATGGCTCACACACTGTCCAAGCGCATGGAACAAACCAAAGGCAATACAGGTCTGCTGCCGAAAGACCCCGGGCAGTGGCTGGCTCCGGAGAAGCGCGAACCTGATGGTTCGCAGCCGCCGCCGGTTGACGCACGAGGGGCCCGCTGGGATCACCGTGTTCTGCCACCACTGGATTTGAGAGGGGCGAACCTGTGCCGTACAGACCTGAGGGGCACAGACCTTTCGGCCTGCCTGCTGGAAGGCTGCAGACTCACACTGGCCCGCTATGACAGCAAGACCCAGGTACCGGAAGGATTCAATCTGGGCAAGTCAGGAGCCGTGGGCCCCGGGGCAATTCTCAACGGCGCCTTTCTCAATGGCGCCGATCTCAGGGGGATGGACCTGCGTGCCGCGAATTTTATGGGCGCCTACCTGAGCGGCTGCGACCTGAGTGGCGCCGTGCTGAACGGTGCGCGTTTTGTAGGTGCCGACCTGAGATTTGCAAAACTACAAGGCTGCCACTGCGTGGGGGCACGCTTTGGCGGCAGCCAGCTCAATCAAGCCGACCTCCGGGCGGCCGAGTTCACGGACGCAGCCCTGGACAGGGCGGAGAGCATTCAGGGTGCTGATTTCAGCCTGACTACGGGTATCGCCATGGAGCAGCTGGAGAACCTCCTATCTCGTGCGCACACCGAACTGGATTGCTGGAACCCGCTCACCCGCGAGACCACCCGCAGCTCACTGGAATCGCTGTTGCAGTCAGCAAAGCAGCCCTGAAACCGGCCCAAAAAGTGACGGTTGACGGGGCCCTGCCAGGAGCCGCGGGCAGCGAGGACAGGAGTCAGGCAACACAATGATGTAAAAGATTGAGGTTTATAAAGTTCGACCGTGGAGGCACTGGATGAAAGCGATGATGACCATGTTTCGCCAGCAATGACATGCCCTTTGGCCCCGCCTCCATACTGGGTGTTGAACGGTTCTCACAGGAGTGTGAGGCGCCACTAGAACTCATCCCCGGAGACGATAACGAGAAGAAGGAAGCTATTGTCCGGGCAGTTTATAAACAGGTCCTTGGCAATGCTTACGTCATGGAGAGTGAGCGTCAGGTCGTCGCCGAATCGCAATTCAAACTTGGCGAGGTGAGCGTACGGGAGTTTGTACGTAGCATCGCAAAGAGCGACCTCTACCGCACACGGTTTTTCGACAGCTGCACGCGCTATCGGTATATCGAGCTTGCTTTTCGGCATCTCCTTGGTCGCGCACCAGTCGACTTCGAAGACATGCGCACCCATGCTGAACGGCTAGACGCCAGCGGCTACGAGGCAGATATCGACAGCTTCCTGGACTGCGACGAGTACCAGAACAGCTTTGGTGAGTGGACGGTTCCATTTCAGCGGGGCTGGAAGACTGAATCCTGCACAACACTACAGGAATTCACCTGGTCATTCCAGTTGCTGCGGGGTAACAGCAGCAGCAGCCTGAAGGGCAATCTCGCAGGAAACAAGAGCCGCTTGGGTGGCGCTGCTTACCAAAACCGGGCGCTTCCGGTGGTGCCTCCATCGTCACAAGATTCCCAAGGCTGGAGCTTCCGTCCAGCAGCCAACCTCACGGATCCAGTCACGCGCATTGGCGTGATTGCTGGGGAAGAAGGCAAGATTTATCGCGTTGAATGCACGGCCTATCGCGCTAATGATATACGGCGTGTCTCTCGTTACAGAAAAGCTAACCGGGTATACTTCATACCCTTCAACAAGCTTTCAGAGCAGTATCAGCGCATTCACCGTGAAGGTGGCAAGATTGCCAGTATCACGCCAGTAAGCTGATTAGCCAGGCTGGCTTGAGCTCTCCTGAGCCACCAGAAAAGCTCAAGTCTGCAACCTAGAACGCAATCACAATCATCATGCTGCTTGCAGGTACACATCCAGCACCAGCAGAACACCACTCCCTTCCTGCCATGACTGTCAACCAATCCAAAGCCCTTGGCTTTGGCGCCACACAGTTGCTTGACGCTCCAGCCACCTTCTCGCGGAATCGAAACGGAGCCGCAGAAACTGCCACCAGCGCTGATCGGTTCCGGAATCAGCAAGAACTCAATGCGCCTTCACCATTCACAGCAAACGACAACACTGCCTATCAGATTGCGGTGACAGCCGCCTATCGCCAAGTGTTCGGCAATGTTCAGCCGATGGAAAGCGAACGGCTGCTCAGCTCTGAGTCTAAGCTCCGCAATGGCGATATCAACGTACGAGAATTCGTGCGTCGATTGGCACAGTCGGGATTTTATCAATCACGCTTTTTTGATGCCGTGTCTCCGCATCGGGCGGTTGAGTTGAACTTCAAGCATCTGCTGGGTCGCCCCCCGCACAATGAAGCCGAAATATCCAACCATGTGGCACTGATCGCCTCCAGTGGTTTCGCAGGCGAGATCAATAGCTATCTTGACTCTGATGAATATATTCAGACGTTTGGTGAGGACACTGTTCCATACCCCACCAGCTGGAACTCTCCAGTAGGTCAGCCACAGTGTGTCTTCAACCGGATGGCAGCACTTGAGCAGAACTTCGCAGGTAGCGACACAGCCATAGGATCGAAGAGTCAGCTGCTGGGTAATCTGGTGAGCGGCTATAGGCTCTCAATCAAGATTCCCGCACAGGTATACCGATCTGATTCGTCTCAGCTGATGGGTAGATCAGGGACTGGTTCGGCGCGTGGCATGTTTGAACCTGTGAAGCGGAACAGTGCCGACGGCGGCGACTCGGCACCCATGCGGGGTGATCTCTACGTAGGTTTTGGGCTTGGCCAACGTCAGCAGGAAGTGTTTGAGCGCTGCAGCGGCGATTCAGCTGATCAGATTGCCGCGCTAGTCCGCTCGGTGTACCGGCAAGTTCTGGGAAATGCCCACGTGATGGAGAGCGAACGCAGCCTCACTGCCGAAAGCCAGTTTGCAGAGGGAAGGCTCAGCACCCGCGAATTCGTGAGAGCTGTGGCAAACTCGGCAGACTATCGCCGCCGCTTCTTTGAAGCCAATGCTCCCTACCGATTTGTAGAGCTCAACTTCAGACATCTTCTTGGACGTGCACCTGCTAATCAGGCCGAGGTGAGCGAGCATGTGCAAAGGCTTGCAATGCAGGGCTACGAAACTGAAATCAACAGTTACGTCGATAGCGAGGAATATCAGAATACGTTCGGCGAAAATACTGTTCCCTATCTACGCGTAGCAACTGAGAGTGGCCGCAAACAGGTTTCCTTCAATCGGCAGATCGCGCTCGTTCAGGGCTATGCAGCAAGTGACACCGTGCAATCTGGCTCGAGTCTGCTGAATTCTGTGGCCACAGGCTCGTCACCCTCAAACTGGTCCACCACCACGGTGAGAGTCAACAGACTTGCCGCAACCTCTGGATCTGCGGATCCCACAACAAAGCGGTTCCGGATTGTCGTCAATGCCCAGCCTGCAGGCGGTCGCCAGCGCACCCCCAACGCCAGTTACGTGGTCAGCGGCAGCGACATCACCACCCAGTTGGGATACATCCATCGGCGTGGTGGAAGGATCCTCTCGATCACCGAGATCGCCTGAACCCAAGCGTACCCACCTTCCCGCCACGCCAGCTCGCTTTCTCCCATCCTCTCCCCAAGCCCCCATAAAAGCCATGCTCAACTCAACTCTCGCCGGCCCCAATTCTGATTTGCGCCAGTCAGAGGCCCAGGCCCAGCTGAATGCCGCCTACCGCCAGGTCTTCGGCAATGCCCACCTCTTTGAGGAAGATCGTTCCCTCACAGCCGAAAGCCTGTTTTGCAATGGCGATCTCACTGTGCAAGGCCTGATCAATGCCTTGGCCCTGTCTGACACCTATCGCCGCCTGTTTTTTGATGCCAATGGCCCCTATCGCTTTGTTGAACTCAACTTCAAGCATTTGTTGGGCCGGGCCCCACGAAATCAAGCTGAACTCAGTGAACATGTACAGATCCTGGCTGATAATGGCTATGAAGCAGAAATTAACAGCTATATGTACAGCGCTGAGTACTTGGAAGTCTTCGGATTTGACACAGTGCCTTTTGACCGAGGCGCCATAAGCCAGTGTGGCGAATCAAACGTGACGTACAACAGAACGCGTGCATTAGCTTCAGGTTTTGCTGGTTTTGATGGTGATCAGCAATCACAATTGCTGATCAGCCTGGCCACCGGCTCAACCCCGAGAGACAGCCAAAAAACTCCAGGCCCAGGTGGCCGTGACAGCCAGCGCTTTGTGATTCGCTGGACAACTGCCAATCCTGTTGGCGTCAATCGCCGAGTCAAACAAATCACCACCGTTCCCTTCAGCTCGCTCTCATCCGCCATCCAGTCGGTTCATCGGCGTGGAGGTCGAATCGCATCAGTCACCGAATCCTGAAAAGGATTACAAAGAGGCGGGAAGGGGGGTGAAACGAGCCCCATGCCAAAAAGATTCTAACCATGATTCGGCAGGGCCTTATCGCCCCAATCCCCATTCTCACCGATTTCGTAAATGACAACTATGAACTCCAGAAACAGCAACAATCGATGGCTATATGTGCCACAGGCGAATCAAAGCACTGACGCACAACCACCCGCCATCAACATGATGATCGAAACCTGGGTGCATATGGTCCAAGGAGGTCGTCTCCCATCCGGGAGGACAGCTCACCAAGACAAGGCCTGATCAGCGTTGATGCAGCTTGAAACCTTCATTGCACGCAGTCTGGGCCGCTGGCGTTCCATGAGAAGCGGTCATTCTCTTGCTTTTCAGCAATTTGAGGACGTCCGCAGTTCGGTCTTGATCGAAGCAATGGATCCCCAAGATCCACTGGTTCTTCAGCTACTGCACGAATCCTCAGTCAGCACCACCGAACCATTGCTTCCTTTTAGAATGGAATGGCATGCTGAAAGCGACTGGGAACCCGATGACCCCAGCGAGATATCGGCTGGATCATGTGTTCTCGTCCCAGTGCCATCAGATCATTGCAAGGGGATCATGCTGCGAAGCGCCGGATACGCAGAATCTGAACAAGCAATATCAAACTACACATTTCTCGAAGATGATACTTTCATACTGCACACACAATATGGTCAATCCATTGCAGAGGAGCGGATTTGGTTCGTATCTGAGAATGTTCGCTGCCGCTCTTCAGTGCTGCGCACCTCGGCCGGTTCAGGGGTACTGCAGACATCCTTCGCATCCGAAATCCGGCGCTTGGAGTCATTAGATTAAACAAGAACCAACGTGACTGAACTTGCCTTGAGATTCGCGAAGACACTGGCGGGCCACTATAGCAATGCCGCCCAGTCACAATGTGACCCCATAAAGTATGCGCACATCAATATCTATTTCCGACCTCTTCCATGGGAAGTGTTTAACGGCCCTGGTTTTTACTCTGAACAAAGCTACGATCACGATCCTTGGCGACCCTATCGACAGGGCGTTCATCGACTGATTCCATCGGAACAAACTCAGGTCGTTGAGAACTATGGATTCGACACACCGATACGGCTGGCTGGGGGAGGCTTCACACCTGAACTGCTCAAGATCATTCGTGCTGATCGGCTCAAGCAGCGCTGTGGTTGTGCTATGCATTTCCGTGAGACGGCTCCAGGCTGTTTCAGCGGTGGATTGGAACCTGGTCAGATCTGCTTAGTGCCACGCAATGGACGGCGCACCTATCTGGTGAGCGAGGTGTTGGTCGACCGCGAGCGTTGGATCAGTCGAGATCAGGGTTTTGATCCAGCCACCGATGAGCTGCAGTGGGGCTCCGAACATGGGCCGCTGCAGTTTGAACGTGTTGCCAGCTTTGAGAGCGACATCACCGCCGAGTGGGTGAGCCGAATGGCAGAGAAAGAAACAGACTCAAATATCATTATTTAGCACAGGGATTATGGATATTGATAGGGCTAACCAGCAATTCCGTAGCTGGATCCGCTCGCAACACCTGATCTGCCTAGGACAAGACTTTGTGTTTGAAACAGTCGATCAAACGCAGTTGGAGCGATTTCAAGACTGCCTTAGAGTTCTAGGCGGGGACGTACGTGTGGTACGCGCCGTCGGCAACTGGCCCATGGGACCGCGGCGCACATTCAAGATCTTGAGGGCAGAAGCAGGTGTACCACGCCCGAGAGGGCTGGAGATTCAGCGCTATTGGGCAAATCATGGTTCCTTCCAGACCCGATTTTCAGAGATCAGTAGCTGACGTTTTCGGTCAACGAAAGGATCAGGGTCTTGACAGGTCAACACTTCCGGCAAGTTCGCAAGGAGGCGATCAAGAACTTTCCCACCACCGATGGATTCAACACCCATCCAGGCTGTATAGCGGAGCTCCCAGTTCGGTGAGCGATCAGGGGAGAGCCAATGCTGGAGGTCATTGCTCCAGATAGCGTGATAGTGCTTATTCAGCGCCAGACAGGCAGCCGGTTTTGACTTCATAAATTGTGGTCGCTTGCTGTTGATGGCCTCAAGCAGCAGGGCCTGAATGGTTGGTAAGGCATCGGAAGGCCAGTCGACCACACTGCCGAGGAGTTTAATGAAGAAGTAGTGGGCGCCATAGTCGTTATGGGCATCCTCCAGCCATCGCTTCCAGAAAACAGGCCAGAGCTCAGCTGGGGACCTCTGCTTCAATGTGGCCAGAGCTAGATAGCAACGACTGAAATCGGTGCCAAAGAATTCCTCAAACAGGAAGGACGTGGTCGGCTCCGTGTCGTAACAGTGCACCAACACGAGATCTTCGGGATGGTCGCGCATCAAGGCATCCAGACAGGCCAGTAGATCGAGGCCAGCGTGTTGTGTGTCCTGCACCGGCCAGAGTGCCCGCAGGGCGCGTAGCCTGAACACAGGTGAAACAGGCGCTTTGAGGATTGAAGGCAGCAACCAAGAAGCCCGGCTGTCGATCAGATCCTGAATCGCCGACTGCCGGTCCATCTGGTTCGGCAGGGTGAGATGATCCTCCAGGTCCTGCAGGCGACTGCCATCGCCAGTGAGCTGGGCCACACCCGCCAGAGCCGCCCCGCGCACCCCTGGATTCTCATCGTCCTGCAGCAACTGAAGCACGGGCAGCGCAGCACGAACTCCCAGCCCCGCCAGAGCCTGAATCAACACCCTGCGGCTCTGGCTTGGATCGCTGAGACGCTGACACATCGCCTGGTGCAGTTCGGCGTCCTGACACTGAAGTTGCAGAAGAGCCCAGGCGGCATTTTCAACAAGATAGCGATCATCGCTCCGCAGACAGCGGCCGATGCAGGGGATGGCCCGCTGAGTCCCCAGTCGCCCCAGAACTTCCACGGCTTTTCGGCGCGCGTGGTTGACAGCCTGTTCAGCTGAAGGATTCTCGATGAGCCGTAGCAGCGCGTCTTCCGTGACCTTGCCCGGGAAGTTCACGAGATGAGCAGCCGCCATGTAGTAGTCGCTGGCGGAATCAAGCTCACTCAGGGACTGCTCGAGAATGGCCAGCGCATCGCGATGACTGAGCCCCGGATGAATATTGTCGTAGCTGTTGCTTGAACTGGGCACAATGCTGTTCTCAGGTTTCGCAGCGGTTGAAGCCGTGCAGCTCGAGGGGGAGCTGATTCCAACTCTGCTCGGCAGCGGGGCGACAGCGACGCAGTTTTAAGAACTGTGAGGCTTGATACGGTTCACCCAGAAGACGACCAACCTGAAGCCAACCAAATCGGAGACGCCATGGGCCCCCATCTCGCTGATGCACTTCTGGTTGTGACCGGTGTGCGCTCTGAAACGACCCAGAGGCCGTGCCAACAGCTTCGGGTTCCACGAGAGATGCTGAGCCACAGCCTGCAGCAGCTCCACCAGAACGGAATCACGGTTGCGACCGTGCGCGGCTTGGAGGGGGATATAGCGGCGACCGGACTGGCCATGGAGCCTGGTCAACCACCTGTGTCCGAACCGAAACCGCCACGCCGCCGGCGCAAACAGCGCTGATCACCCCCGAAGCTCAAACACACCATCGGCAGCACGCCCCTGTTTGAGCTGTTCCCAGTTAATCGACTGCAAGAACGCGACAACATCCAGCGTTTCCACCACATCAACTCCCCAGTCACCTTGTTGCAGCACAGCCCCAGGGCCGGCGGGATCATCCTTGCGACCGCCCAAGGCCAGCAACTGGCAAGTGTCAACGGAAGCGCCCGCACTGGAGCGCAACCGTCTCCAGGCCAGGAGCACGGCTTCGGCCAGATCGGCGGGCAGCAGATCGGCTTCCACCTGAACCAACCAGTGGGGGTGACTGAGGGCCTGGGCCTGGATACCGGTGGGCACGTGTGCCGCAAGGCCAGTCGCCAGATCCACGGCACTCAGAGCAGGCAGGCGGTCGGAATCGACCTGGAGATTGTGGGACAGCAGAAAGCGGGTCATGGCCTGATCTTGTTAAGCACACCATAGAAACACCACGGCTGCCCCCGATAATTCAGATTGAGATGAGCGAGGCCCTTGTCTGACGAGCTGTCCATGGCCCCCGGCTCTGGGAACCAGAAACTGAGCGTGGAGGAGGCCAACACCTTGGCGGCAGAGCTCCGCTCCCAACTACGCGAGGGGCTGGTGCCTGCCTCCGACAGCGAAGCAATTGAACGCATGGTGGCCGGCCTGGGTGATGCCAGGGGCTTGATGCGGCTCACATTTGCCGAAAGCCTTGGCGTGGTGGGTGGGGCGGCTGTGCCCGCACTCTGCCGTGCATTGCGCTGCCATGAAAATGTCACCGTTCGCCGCGCCGCGGCCAAAACGCTGACCCTGATCGCCAATCCCGCTGCCTTGCCCACATTGCTCGAGGCCTTGCTGGCAGATTCGGATCCCGTTGTGCAGGGATCGGCTGTCGGAGCGATGGCTGCAGTCGGTGAGCTTGCCCTCGATCAGCTCTTCTCGGTGCTGGTGCATCCAGAAGCTTCAGCCATGCAACAGGGTCTGGCCAGCTGGGGGATCGCCTTCATCGGCGCCAAGGCCCCCGAGGCACTTCGCCAGGCAGCCAGCTCGCCGGATGCCGGGATCAGGGCAGCGGCGGTTGCAGCCCTCGGCGATCAGATCCAGGCCCTGGGAGATGTTCGGGCGAGACAACTGCTGCTGTACGCGCTGGATGACCCGGACACCGAGGTGCGCGCAGAAGCGGCAACCTTGCTGGGGAAGCTGCACGAGCCCGAATGGGCCTGCCCGCGTCTGCTCCCTCTGCTCACCGACGCGGAAGAACAGGTCCGCAAGAATGCAGCCCTTTCGCTGATGAAGCTGGGAGCCAAGCACGCACTGCCTGCTTTGCAGGCCAGTGTGGACCGGGAAGAACACCCTGATGTCCGGGTTGTTCTGGAACTGGCCATCAATCAGTTGAACAGATGACGAGGTTGTTCGCCCCGCATCAGCGCGACTGCGGTTGACGAGCACGCAGATCGCTCATGCGAGACAGGGCCGACTCCAACGACTCGAGCACATAACGGTCGACCTGTGGCTGCTGCTGCAGATCACGCAGACTCTGCACAACGGCCGGATCATCAATCTGGGCGAGTGCATTCACAGCAGCCACGGCCTGGGCTGGGTTGTCACCGTTCACCACGTTCAGCAGCAGTGGCAACGCCTGCTGTCCCACCTGCCCAAGGGCCATCACTGCAGCCACAGCAACAACCGGTGAGGGATCGCTGAGGGCCTCCTCGATGGCCTGCATAGCCGCCTCGGGAAACTGAATCCCCGGCTTGTTGGAGGCCACCTGGGCATAGGCCTTCACGCAGCTGGCTCGGATGGTGCTGTCCGTGCTGGCCTGCAGCAGATCAGCCAGGGGCAGCAAGGCGGCAGCGCCAAAGGCGCCGATGCCGCGCACGGAAGCCCGGCGCAAGCTGATGTCCGGTTGGGCCAAGAGACCGAGCAGACGGGGAAGAGCCTGCTGGGGCCAGTCGCGGACCATGGCCGTGAAGGCCTGGTTCTGGATGTAGGGATTGGGGTGAGCCAGATCCTCAAACAACAGATCCAACGGTTCCATGTCCATCCAGGGGAAAGGGGTCAGTGAAGGTTTATTTTCTCACAAAAAAAGGAGGCCCTGAGGCCTCCTGGTTTCTCCTCAACAAATGATCAGAGACTGATCAGGAGAGGGCATTGATGGCATAGTCAATGTAAGACTTGAACTCATTCAGGGCCTGGGGGCTCATGTCGCGAGGGGAACAAGCCCGGTCACGGGTGAAGGTGAGAGCTTCCACGTAGGCAGCGGTAGGCAGTCGCAGGCTGCGATATACCTCCCGGGCACCAGCAATGCCCCACTCATCCAGAGGGCCGGTGCCGCCAACCACGAGGCAGTAGTTGATCAGGCGCATGTAGTGGGCAATGTCGCGGTAGCACTTGTCCACCTTGGTCTGGTTCTCACCAGCCTCGCCGGCTTGCTTGAGGTAGGGGTACTTGCTGAAGCAGGCATCGCCGGCTTCCTTGGTCACCTTGTCGAGCCCGGCAGCCAGCTTTTCAGCAGCCTCAAGACGCGCAGTAGCTCGTTGAATGTTGCCCTGAACAGCTTCGAGGTCGTTCTGGGAAGGGAAGCGACCGGCGGCATCAGCGGCGGTCACAACGGTGGTCACAACGGACTTCATCGTGGAGATCCTAGGTTAAGGGTGTGGTAGTTGGTGAAAAGAGAGCAATCTCTTCGGATGAATTAGCTGAGGCCGCCGATCACGCGGTCAAAGTAGGTAGCGGCTTCAGCCACCAGAGCGGAGCAGTCGCCCTGAACGGTTTCCATCTTGCGGAAACGGGTCTCCACAGGGTTGGTTCCGGTGGTGTTGGTCTCGTTGATGTGGGCGGTGGACGAGGCCTTCATGATGGCCACGGCGCGGGCGGCAGACTGAAGGGGAACGCCCAGAGCGATGTAGGTTTCCTTCAGGCCGTTCAGGCAGCGGTCGTCAAGTACCGAAGCGTCACCGGCAAGCAGCGCATAGCTGATGTAGCGCAGCACGATCTCGCCGTCGCGCAGACAGGCGGCCATGCGCCGGTTGGGGTAGCAGTTCCCGCCCGCCTGGATCAGACCAGTGTTTTCGCAGATCATGCCGGTGACCGCATCAGAAACGATGCAGGAGGCATTGCTGGTGATGGCATTGACAGCGTCGAGGCGCTTGTTGCCTTCGGCTACATAGTTGCGAAGTGCAGCAAGTTCGCCGCCACCGATCGGAGCATTTTTCGCATCGGCGCTGACGACAGCGCGTGAAAAGGCGTCGAGCATGGGGGGTAGGGGGCCAGGGATGGTTTCGAACAGCTGGTATCAACCAACAAAGGCCTGAGCTGCCTATGGGGCTGACTATCAGCTGAGCGGCCTCTTGGGCGAGGCACTTGTCCAAGTTACGCTCAGGCCCTGCAAAGCTCAGCTCTCAGCCCGATCACGCAAACTTTCGACACCACGAAGAGGGCGGGCCTGAAAAGCCAGATGGGGCCAAGCAACTGCCGGAGAAGCCAACAAGCTCAGGCGACGATCCGCCGAGCGGACCGCAGCGAATTTTCTTTTTGCTTCCAAATCTCCTCCTTAAGGCTCCGAGAGGGGGCCTGAGGGGTGGGCTGGCGGAGCGCGGCGATCGACTCCGTATGCTTCTCTTGAACGGATCCGACCCATGCCCGACGGCACCCCTGCTCGCGCCGACACGTCTGCGATCAACGCCGCCGTACCCAGCCAGGAGGAGCTGGAGGAGTCGATTGAGCAGCTCACGGCCTATCGCGATCGGCTGATCAAGGATGTGATCGGAATGGGCCAGAGGCTGAAGCTGCCGCAGAAGCAGGTGGATTTCACCCTGACGCAGCACCCGGAGCTGGCGAGGATCGAAGCCATCCTGGCCCAGCTTGAGTCTCAGAAGGCCGAACAGGCCTAATCCCACGCCCCTTTCCTCCTGCTCGAGACACCCAATGGACCCAGCCCGATCGATGGCCCAGTTCCTGGCGGCCAGTCGAGGTGTCTGGCTGACAAGGCGGGCCGTGCACCACTTCGATCACCAGGACGATGAGTTCGGCGATTCCAACCTGGTGATCGAGCCCTTCTGCGCTCTGGATCCCGCCGTCGAGCAGATCTGTCTTGCCCTTGGCATCGATCCTGGATTGGCCGCCGGCGGGGCCCGCTTCTGGTGGGAGAGCAATCTCAAACCCCTGGCCAGAACAGAAGACCAAGCGGCTCTACTCATTGACATACCTTTGGTGGGAGATCCCTCCCAGGGATTTCTTGTCCGTGACAAGGGCTACGTGGAGAAACAGCCCGTGCTTAGTGAATACACATTTTCCCCAGATGGCGTCATGGCTGTAACCACTCGCTACGACAGCAATGTGGGTACGGAGCGCTGCTGGTTCGTGACGGATCAGGTGCGCATGCGGGTGAGTTCGGTGCAGTGCCTGGATGGTGTGTCGATGACCACCTTCTGCACGGAGCTTCGCTGCCCCTCTTTCGAGGCTCTTGAGTCGCTTCGGGAAAGCGCCGATGCCCTGGCCGCCGGTCTCAGTTAACCCCCCCACTGCTCTGTAGCGCTCCGAGATGTTTGACCCTTTTCTGCAAGAGCTGACCAGCAAGCTGCAACAGTCGGGGGGGCACCTCCTGCCCACCCCCGAGGGACTGGCCGAGTGTCGTTCCCTGAAGAGGCAGAGCGTGATCCGTAGCTGGCTGTGGCAGGTGCCGGGTTTCCGGCGCTGGCGGGTGACCAGCCTGGACGCGGGCGACAGCCTGCAGGTGCTGAATTCGGTGGCCTATCCCGAATTCAGCAACGATCAGCCCTTGCTTGGAATCGATCTTCTCTGGTTCGGCACCCGCGGCAAGCTGGTTGCTGTGCTTGATTTTCAGCCACTCCTGCAGGATCAGGAGTATCTGGATCGTTACTATCAAGGGCTAAAGGAGCTTGTCTCTCGCCACCCGGATCTGCACGGTGCTGAGGCCATGCGCTCCTTTGATCCACACCAATACTTCTCGCCCTGGTTACTATTCTGCCGTGGCGGAGCTGAGCAGGCGCAGGAATCGTTGCCCGGGGCTTTTACTGCCTTTCTCGGCTGCTACTGGCAGCTCAGCAGTGAGGCCAGCCATCGCACCTCAGTGATCACGCCTAAGAGGGTTCAGAGCCTGCAGGAGGCTTACGACGTTTATAGCGCTGAGCGAGATCCAGCCCATGGCCTCTTCACGAGCCACTTCGGCAAGGCCTGGTCGGATCGTTTTCTGCACGAGTTCCTTTTCCCTGCCAGCCAACAGCCATCACCATGAACCGAACCACCAGTCTTGAGCCTGTCAACCTTGCGAACTGGCGATGGCAGCCCTTTCTCGATCATGCGGTCGAGGTGCTTGAGGAGTTCAATCCCACAATTTACCCAGTACCAGAGCAGTTTTTGGAGCGAGCCGGAGCTACCGGGTCGAGGGCCCAGCCGGTTGCGGTGCACACGGCTACCTGGGCGTGTCAGACGGACAAACTACGCCAGGTGCGGGCCGCCTGTGTTGAGGCTGGAGCGGCGGCTTCCGTTCTCAACCTGGTCATCAACCCCAGCTGCCGGTTTGACCTGCCATTCTTCGGGGCCGACCTTGTTTCCCTGCCCTCCGGTCATCTGCTCGCACTGGATTTGCAACCGGTCGACAGCGGAGATGTCCTCCACACACAACCTGTCTGGAATCGTTTACTGCCCATCTTTCAGCGCTGGAAACCACGCTTACCCGATGGCGGCCCGATTCCTGCCGAAGCGCAGCCTTATTTCTCTCCTGGGTTCCTCTGGACTCGCCTGCCATTGGGAGCGGCCTCGGATGAGCTGATCTCCAGCGTGGTGTTCCAGGCCTTTGTCGACTACCTGAAGCTCTATGTGCAGCTCGTGTATGAAGCAGTTCCCGTAGTAGACCATCGCTCAGCGTTATTACTCGATGGCCAACGCCGTTACACCCGCTACCGCGCAGAGAAGGATCCGGCACGAGGGATGCTCAGCCGCTTCCACGGCGCTGAATGGACCGAAGCCTACATCCATGAAGTGTTGTTTGATCTGGATCGGCACCACCCTGAATAAAACAAGGATCAAAGCAGGCCGATGGCATGGAGGGGCCCCCGACCACTGATCAACTCGAGCAGAAAAGCAGAAAATCCCACCATCGCCAAGCGACCGTTCCACACTTCGGAGCTGTTGTTCCAGCCCCAGGCCCAGCGGTCCTGGGGGTAGAGCTTCACCTTGGTGGCCAGAGAGGCGGCCTGATCGAGGTTCACCTCCGGGCCCTCCAATGCCTGCTGCACCAGCTGGGCCAGGCCTTCGATGAAGGAGGGGGTGGTGTCGAGGGCAGGCACCCGGCGGAAGTTGGTGATCCCTGCCTCGGTGGCGATCTCGCGGTACTCGATGTCGATCTCCTCGAGGGTTTCGATGTGTTCGCTCACGAAGCTGATCGGCACCACCACCAGGTCCTTCACCCCTTGCTGCCCGAGTTCCTGCAGGGCTTCATCGGTGTAGGGCCGCAGCCACTCCACCGGACCCACCCGGCTCTGGTAGGCCAGGGTGTGGGGATTGGCGTGGCCGAGGTCGCGCTCCAGGCGCTCGATGATCAGCCGGCTGCAGTCCTCGATTTCCCGCTGGTAGGGATCGCCTGCTTCCTCCACGTAGCTCTTGGGCACCCCGTGGGCGCTGAAGAACACGTGGGCCGTGGCTGGGTTGGGGCAGGCCTGGATTTCGCGGGCGATCAGCTCGGCCATGGCGCCGATGTAGCCGGGATCGTCGTGGTAGCTGCGGATGCAGCGGATCGGCAGGGCGGCGAAGGCGGGATCGGCCTGGCGCAGGCGCTGCAATTCCCGGAAGCTGGAGCCGCTGGTGCTGATCGAGAAGTGCGGGTAGAGGGGCAGCACCACCACTTCATCGACGGCGTCGGCCTTGATGTCGGCTACCGCCGATTCGGTGAACGGATGCCAGTAGCGCATCGCCACGTAGCTGGTGGCTTCGATGCCCCGCTGGCGCAGCACGCTCTGCAACTCCCGCGCCTGCTGCTCCGTGATGCGCCGCAGGGGGGAGCCGCCACCGATGGAGCGGTAGGCCTCCTGGGATTTACCCGCTCGCAGGCTGCTGATCAGCCAGGCCAGTGGTTTCTGCAGCGCCGGGTTCGGCAGCCGGATGATTTCCGGATCCGAAAAGAGGTTGTACAGAAAGGGGCCGACGTCCTGGATCCGCTCCGGACCCCCGAGGTTCAGCAGCAGCACGCCCACTTTGCCGCCCACCTTGGCCATAGCCTGCCGATCCCGCTGTTGGCCAATGGTAAATCCGGGTCTGGGGTCAACAGGCACCCCTGGAGCCTCAGGTGGCAGGTGCGCAGGAGGAGACGTTTGGGATGGCGCAGAGGAGTCGAAGAAGACACCTCACGGTCGAAACGCTGCAAGCTTTCAGCTGCCGGAATTGAACGGCAGACAATCACACAAGATCAAACCATCGCTCGGCCAGCTGCGGCTTGGTCCCAGGGCTGCCCCTCATCCGGGCCTCTGATCAGCATGACAGGATCAGACAATGGCATCTCGGTGCTGAGCTGATGACCATGGAAGACACAACCAACCGGACCAACGCAGGTGCTGATCGGCAGTGGGATCTGATGCGAGCCAGCTTCGATGGCGACTGGTTAGGGATGACGACCTGGTACGGCCGAGACGCCCACGGCATGGATCTGAACCACGGCACATGCAATCCGACCGGATCGCTGTATGCCATTCGATTTTCTGATGCTGATACAGGTGAGTGGCATGGAACCGGTCTGCGATTCGCCCCGGGTAGAGAACGCCGATTCCCCCTGAATCGACACCACTACAACCTGGGCAACAACTGCTGGCATTTTCCGGAGACCGCAGGTCAGTCAAGCCTGGAGATGGGCGGGAGCGCTGCGCGCGCGGGACATGAAGTGAATTTCTTCACCGGCCGCTCACGATCGATGCTGGTTGCGCTCTATCAGCGGCAGGCTGATGGCCGAATGATTCTGGATTCAATCGCAGCCATCCCGTTTCGCTGCCAACGAGCACACCAAGATCCCGTGCGGGATCAGCCAGAGTCTGTGGATGCTCTGATCATAACCGTAGCAGGCTGGCTTGGAGTGGAGCAAGAGCTGAGACCCGGTCTATCGAGCGAACTCGCAACACAAATCAAGCCACTGATGCCATTCAATGCAGAAAGCTTTTGCCGACATGATGTGAATGGCTTCCTTCTGGACAATCTGATCTGCAGCCTGCCAGGTTGTTTACCGGAGGGGTCATTTGCGCTCCACTTCGGATGTCTGTTGGATGCCAGCAGTTTTGTGCATCTGATCATCGACTACGATGAAAATCACCACCTCATGCGCTGGGTGGAGCGCAGGTATCACCCCACCATGCATGGGTGAGTGAAGGCGAAGCCAAGCTGCTTGATCTTGTCATTGCTGACGCGCGCGTTCAGCACCCGATCGCTCGTGTTGATCGTCATCCACATGGCTAGGGGCAGGCCAGCCTTCTCACAGAGGCGATCCGTGAGCTCCTGTCCGCTGAGCTGGGTGTCATTGACAAGATTGTATGTGTCGTTCAGCCCCTGCTCGAAAGCGAAGCAGACACCTCGAACGATGTCGTCGCGGTGGATCCAGCACGGCACGTTCAGACCATTGCGTTGAACCAAGCCGCCAGCCGCCGACAACAGCATCGCTGGAATATCGCGACCGGGTCCATAGATACCGCCCAGTCGCAGCACGCAGACCTTGATCCTGTCGGAGCGGATGGACGCAATCATCTCTTCGGCCTTGACCAGAACCTGGTTGACGGGGTGATCAAAGTCTGTGGGGGCGGTTTCGCTGGTGACAGCACCCTGCCGGTTGCCGTAAACGCCACAGCTGCTCAGATGGACCAGCTGCAGCGGTGTGCCGTGGGGGCGCCGATCCAGCGTCTCAGTGAGACGCTGCAAGCCACCAAGAAACGTCCGCCGGTATTGGGTGAGATCAACCTCAGAACTCTTCGAGGGCGCGAAGGACACCAAAATCCCATCGAGATCTGCGGCGAAATCGAGGTTGGTGCTGGAGTCGGTCGAATCAAAGATCAGTGGGGTGTCCACCAACTCGGAGAGTTCGCCCAAGCGCTCGCGCCGGGTTGTGGTTGCCCACAGTGCATGCCCCTCCTGCTTCCAGGCCCTGGCAACCGCCTCGCCCACGTACCCGCAGCCGAGGATGGCGCGCCGCTCACCCGAGGGCAGGATGGGCCTCTGCTGCCTGGCCAGCAGCTGGTAGAGGGAGGCCAGATCAGGGGAGGAGGTCATCTGGAGCCACGCAGCCCGTAAATATTTGTAAATCTTAGTGGCCGGCATCAGGGCTGTTGTGATTCTTGCTACCTGCTCGCGGCGTCGGGCTCCGTTCACCGCTTCGCCATGGGAAGGTGGGCCGAACACGCGGCATGGCCATGCCTACCTATCGCGTTGCTGTCGCAGGCCTGGCGGATGTGCACATCAGCTGCCCCGGCTGCAGTGGAGATGCCCTCAGCCTGGCCCTGAGGGAGCTGGGTCTGTGCAGTTTCAAGGTCGATCGGCGTAGCCAGGACGGGCGCCAATGGTTCTTTCAGGCGACCTTCAAGGCCGGCGCCATCGAACCACCTGACGCTGGGCCTGTCACCAGGCTGGCGAGCGTCGATCGCATCGACGACTGAAGTTCTGAACTGATGCTTTCAACAGCTACAGGGCTTGCCGAGGGCCTGGGGTGCGGCTGTTGGTCTGGTTTGCCGGTGCGAATGCACTGGTCGGCTACAGCCGGGTTCGGGCGACGGTGGACCAACCGCGGACGGGGCCCAGGCCCGGCGTGCGGCCTCAGGCCACCACCGCCTCGGTGCTGCCGGCGCGCTGGCGGCGGGTGAGGAAGCCGAACAGCACCTTGCCGATCGCGGCCACCAGGTTGCCCTCCAGCTCCTGGAACATCTTCATGTTCAGGTGGAAGGCGTGGTTGGCCTCCGCCACGATCCGGTCGGCGGTGGCCTGGTCGATCGGCAGGCTGTCGAGGGTGGCGCGGTAGGCGGTCTTGAACGCCTTCTCGTCGGCGATGGCGTCGAACTCGTAGAAGCGCAGGCCGTCGTGCTCACCCAGGTTCATGGCCTTCTGGGCGATGGCCTTGAGGATCTGGCCGCCGGAGAGATCGCCGATGTAGCGGGTGTAGTGGTGGCCCACCAGCAGCTCCGGGCTCTCGGTCCCCAGCTGGTGGATGCGGGCCACGTACTCCCGGGCGGCGGGGGTGGCCTCGATGGCCTTGCGCCAGTCGGCGCCGAAGTAATAGGCGAGGTCCTGCTCGAGGGCCTCCCGGCGGTTGAGCTCAGGGGAGCCCACCGGTGCCACCACCGGGTGGCCCTGCTCGCGCAGCTTGCCGATCTCCTCTTCCATCGCCGAATACACGAAGTAGAGGTCGGCCACCAGGGTGCGGTAGCTGGCCTTGTCCACCACGCCCTTGAGGAAGCAGCTCACGAAGCCGGTGTTCTCGGCCATCGTGTGGGCTTTCTTGGTCCCTTCACGCAGCTGGGAGGCAAGGGCAACGGCCATGGGTGGAAATCATGAGGTCAGTTGTGCCGGCAGGGCACAGCGTCAACCTAAGGGGAGCGACATGCACGGGCGCCCCTCTTTGCGAAGGGTTGCGTGTCTTCACAACGCGACCAGCCCGCGGGAATCCGGTGCGCAGCGATCAAAGCAGCACTGGGGGCCAGCCAGGGCGCCATGGGCCTGCGGCTGCAGCTGCGGCGATGCCTTCTGAAGCCCTCCCGAGTCGCCAAGGGTTGTGCAGAGAGTGACCGTTGCCAAGCAAAGACTGCCGGACAGGTAGGCCTGCCTCCGACCACTGCACCCTTTGATAGTCCGACTCCCATGACGAGAACAGGAGCTCCACAGTGTTTGACGTTTTCCCCAAGGACGTTGACCAGGCTGACGCCCGCGGCAAATTTATCAATGGTGATCAGATCGACATCCCCGCGACGAGGGTCCGAGACAGCGACAAGGGGTTGATGCCGTCAACCGCACCACCTCCAACGCCTCCCAGATCAGCACCGTCGCCGTTGGCAATCTCTTCGAGACTCGGCCTCCGCTGTGTTCGCTGGCGACGCTTCCGTGATGGAAGACAGCTCTCCCAACGGCCTGCGTGAGGACCACGCTGTCGACAACAATCCTTACGGCATCACTATGGGCGACTGCTCCATTAGTCCCTGCGCAGGGTCACCGACTGCATCGTGGTGGTGGCACCATCCCCATGGATGAGCACCTGATCGCCGGTCTCGATGCGTTAAAGGACGACTTCGAACTCTCCCCTCCCGGTATGTCGCCCTGAACCAAATCCAGGCTAACCACGGCAACTCCGGCGACCCTGGGGTGATTGCCAACAACTCCAGCTTCGTCGATGCAGTCTCCGCTCTCGTATGAGCCTTTCTGTGGTTTCAGACCATTCCCCAGGGTCTTCCTTACGGGAGACGTTTGTCTTGGGGAGTGGTCATGAACACGCGGAGCGCACAAAAGGCTCCGAGAACACCCTGACGTCTGCTTGGGGGGCTGCGGTGTCCATGCGGTGCAGGGGTGCTTTCGTAATCTGCACACGATCCACCGGAAGCCATGGCGGGTCCACCAAATAACAGCCCTGAGGCGAGCCCCTCAGACGAGCAGGTCGGCGCACCGATCAGCGAAGCCGAAGCCATCGAACGCCTGCGGCAGAGCCAGGATCCCTCCCAGCAGTACTACGGAGCCTGGTGGCTGGGACGCATGCGCAGCCAGCATCCCGAAGCCGTGCCTTTGCTGAGGCTCGCCCTGCGCCAGCGCCGTCCCCGCGACCTCGGGGCCGGTGTTGAGGAGAACGCCGTGGCCCGCAACGCCGCCAGGGCCCTGGGCAAGCTGGCGCCGCTGGCGTTGGCGGTGGTGAGCGACCTGCTCGAGGTGCTGGAGGACCCGGACGACGGTCTACGGGAAGCTGCGGCGCGGGCCCTGGGCGACCTGCGCGCCCAGAAGGCGGTGGCACCGATCTGCCGGCGGCTGGCCAGCGGGCCGCAGCAGGCCGGCGCCCCGCGTCCCGGCACCCCGCGGCTGATGGAGCCCTGCGAGGCCCTGCTGGAGGCCCTGGGAAGCATCGGCCTGGCCACAGAGCCGGTGTTGGCCGTGGTGGAACCCTTCGTGGATCACGAACGGCCCCTGATCCGCAGCGCCGCCGCCCGCGCCCTGCTGCAGCTCAGCGGCGAAGCGCGCTGGGGTGCGGTGCTGGTGAACCTGCTGGAGCATCCCCAGTTGCAGGTGCGACGCGCCGCCCTGATGGATCTGGGAGCGGCCGGCTGGCGACCCGCCCTCGAGCCGATCCGCCGCACCCTGGCGGAAAACAGCCTCAAGCTGATGGCCCTGCGCGGGCTGGTGGAGCAGGGCAGCGGCGAGCCCAGCCAACCGGCCTTGCTGGCCTGCATGGACGAACTGCTGTGACCCCCATGGATGAGTGCACGGCAGCGGGGATCCACCGCCCAGAACAGAACGATGGCAGGGGGCTTGAGCGGCTGGTAGCTGCCGTGCGCGGGGCCGACAGCAGCGAGGCACTGCTCTCGTCCACAGAGGACCTGGCCGCCAGCGGCGACCCCGAGGCCGCACCGGTGCTGGTGGAGGTGCTGGGCTTCAACAACCCCGGTGCCGCCGTGGCCGCCGTGGATGGGCTGATCCGGCTGCAGGGGGCGGCGGTGGAGGCCCTGCTGCAGCTCGATGCTGAGAACTACGGCGCCAGGGCCTGGGCGGTGAGGGCCCTGGCCGGGATCGGCGACGTGCGCGGCCTGGAGCTGCTGGTGGATGCCCTGGGGAGCGATGTGGCCGCCAGCGTGCGCCGGGCTGCCGCCAAGGGGCTGGGCAACCTGCAACTGGCCCAGCTGCCGGCGCCGGAGCAGGAGCGGATCCTGCAGCGCTGCCTGCAGGCCCTGCTGGCCGCCAGCGCTGACGGTGAATGGGTGGTGCGCTACGCGGTGGCCGTGGCCCTCGAAGCCCTGGCCAGCCGATTGCAGAGCCGTGGCCAGCCTCTCCAGGCCCTGCTGGCGGGGCTGCGCAGCCTGGACGGTGATCGAGACGGCAACCCTCCGGTGGTGCAGCTGCGCGCCAGGCTGGCCCTTGAACGGATCCAGCAGTCATGGGTGTGAGCCAGCGGGTGCTGTTCGTCTGTCTCGGCAACATCTGCCGCTCACCCGCCGCCGAAGGGGTGTTTCTGCAGCGCCTGGCCCAGGCCGGGCTGCAGGAGCGCTACGTGGTGGATTCAGCCGGCACGGGCAGCTGGCACGTGGGCAAGCCGGCCGACGCGCGCATGCGCAGCGCCGCCGCCCGCCGCGGCATTCACCTGCCCAGCCGGGCGCGCCAGCTGGAGGCGGCCGACCTGCAGCGCTTCGATCGCATCCTCACCATGGATGCCGACAACCTGGCCGCGGTGCAGGCGCTGGCCCGCCGCACGCCCCAGGAGGACTGCCGGGCCGTGGTGGAGCCCCTGGTGCGCTACTGCCATCGCCTCAGTGCCAGCGAAGTGCCCGATCCCTACTTCGGCGGGGAGGAGGGATTCGAGCGGGTGCTGGATCTGCTCGAAGACGCCTGCGACGGCCTGCTGATGGCCCTCGAGCGCAGCTGAGCCTTTCTAGTCGGGGCTGGGATCGGGCCAGGCCTCCTCGGGCACCCGCTGCCGGAACAGATCCACCAGGGCCTGGACCACCGCCGCGATGGTCATGCCGTCGGTCACCAGCTCCTCGGCATCGTCGGCCTGCAGCAACGGCGCCACCGCCCGGGTGGAGTCGAGCCGATCCCGCTCGGCGATCTGGGCTTCGAGTTCCGCCAGAGGCGGCACCACAAAGCCGCGCTGCTCGAGATCGTGGGCGCGGCGCCGGGCCCTCTCCGCCACGGTGGCGGTGAGGAACACCTTGAGCTCGGCGTCAGGAAACACGGCCGTGCCGATGTCGCGGCCCTCCGCCACCAGCCCGCCCCGAGCGCCCATGGCCTGCTGCTGGGCCGTGAGGGCTTTGCGCACGCAGCCGTGGGCCGCCACCAGCGACACCTGGACGGTGACCTGGGGACTACGGATCGCCGCGCTCACCTCATGGCCATTGATCTGCACGGTGGTGTCGCCGGCAGCGCCGATGCCCAACCGCAACTCCAGCCCCTGCAGGCAGTTGTCCACGGCCGCGGCATCGGCAGGATCCACCCCCTGGCGCTGCACCCACCAGGTCACCGCCCGGTACATGGCGCCGGTATCGAGGTAGAGCAGGCCCAGACGCTCGGCCAGGGCACGGGTGACGGTGCTCTTGCCGGCTCCCGCCGGCCCATCGATGGCAACGATCGGAGGGCGACTCATCAAAACGGTGTGATCGGTCAGGCGGCTGGAACCGCAGCGGATGGCCGCCGCCAGCACACACAGCCCCCGAGGGCGTGACAGGGGAGCCAGGCTATGGGCTGCCACCAGCTCTGCATACTCCACCACGGCGCCGGCCTGCTCCAGCGCCTGGCGCAACCGGGTGGCCGGATCCACCGCAGCCCCGCTGGGGCCCTCCAGCGGCCGGCTCAGAGACTCCCGAACAGCCTGGAGCGAGGCTGGCAGCACGGCGGCCTGGCGCCGCTCGCCTGGATTCAGGTAACGGTTGCGGGAGCTGCAGGCCAGTCCGTCGCTCTCCCGCACCGTGGCACAGCCCTCCACCGCCACCGCCAGACCCAGATCGGCGAGCACCCGGCGCAGGATCACCAGCTGCTGCCAGTCCTTCTCGCCGAGCAGCAACCGCCGGGGCCGCACCAGGGTCAGCAGGCGCACCACCACCGTGGCCACACCCTCAAAGTGCCCCGGCCGCCTGGGGGCGCAGAGGCTGCTCAGCAGGGAGGCGGGCGGGCGGATCCGGGTGAGGCCCTCCGCGCCTGCCGGCTGGATCTCGTGCACGTCAGGCGCAAACAGGGCCTGGGCACCGACAGCCGCGGCCAGCTCCAGATCCGCGGCCAGGTTGCGGGGGTAGCGCTGGAAATCCTCCCGGGGCCCGAACTGGAGCGGATTCACGTAGGCGCTCACCAACACGGCCGGGACGCCGGCGCCGCGGGGCTGGGCGGCACGGCGGATCAAGGCCTGGTGGCCGGCATGCAGCGCGCCCATGGTGGGCACGAAATGGACGGGACGCGCCTGATCACGGCGCCAGGCCAGCAGATCACGGCGGGTGCGTAGCAGCTGCATCGGGAGCACAGGGATGGGGAGGCCGGCTCAGCCCAGCAAAAAACCCACCTGCTCAAGCGGCAGGTGGGTCGTCAAGCTGGGAAGCGAGCACCCTGATCAGGGTTGGCAAACTCGCCTCAGCTCAGCTGAGCGACTGTCAGCGCAGCACTTCCAGGCGCACGGGGGCCAGGCCGCTGGACACCAGGCCGATCTCATGGGCGGCTCCGTGACCCAGATCGATCACGCGGTTACCCGTGAACGGACCGCGGTCATTGATGCGCACCACGGTGCTGCGACCGTTGTTGAGGTTGGTGACGCGTACGCGGGTGCCGAAGGGCAGGGTGCGGTGGGCTGCCGTGAGGGTGCCAGGCCGGAACACCTCGCCATTGGCGGTGCGGTTGCCGAAGAAGCCGGGGCCGTACCAACTGGCAGTGCCCTGGCTCACCTGCACCACTTCAGAGGCTGAGGCCAGCAGAGTGGAGGGAGCGATGGGCAGGGAATCGAGCTGAAACGTCGGCATGGGTTCCAGATCACGCACAGCCAGGGGGCGTGCTGAGCCATGGCTGGTACCGGCCAGAGCGGGTGTTGCGGTGGCCGCGACTGCGGCAGCGCCAGCAAGGAGAAGGGCAGCGGCGCTTCGGGAAAAGTTACGTCGCATAACGAACGAAACTCCTGATCGCAACATCGATTCCTGAGGAGGTGAATCCTGCGGAGATGGAATCGGTGATGTGGCGATGACGAAATCCTGTAGCTCGAAAGTTACGGGAACCGTGTGGGAGTTCCTCACCAAACAGAGAACGGCGCCAACGTAATGGCTCCGCCGGGACGTTTCCAGCACCGACGCGAGGGCCAACCGCGATCAGATTTCATGATCTGTCATGTCATCGCTGGCCACTACAGGGCTCTGCAGCGAGGAGCAAGGCGCCAAGGCATCAGCAAAGCGAATAGGCGCCATAAGCGCCGCTGATTGAGTTGTATGCCGATCTGGCAACCGTCCACCATCCGTGGTCGCTGGACGGTGCCGGCAGGGGCGTGGCGTCGGAGGATCACCCCACCCACTCACCGCCGCACCAGGGGAGCAGCCATGGACTACCGCACAGCCGGCGTTGATGTGATGGCCGGCCGCGCCTTCGTGGAGCGCATTCGCGCCAGCGTGGAGTCGACCCGGCGACCCGAAGTGCTTGGTGGGCTGGGCGGTTTCGGCGGCCTCTGCCGGCTGCCGGCCGGACTGCGCCAGCCGCTGCTGGTGGCGGGCAGCGATGGGGTGGGCACCAAGCTCGAGCTGGCCCAGGCCCACGGCCGCCATCACGCCGTGGGGATCGATCTGGTGGCCATGTGCGTGAACGACGTGATCACCAGCGGCGCCGAGCCGCTGTTCTTCCTCGACTACATCGCCACCGGCAAGCTCAGCCCCGACGCCCTGGCTGCCGTGGTGGAGGGCATTGCCGATGGCTGTCGGCAATGCGGCTGCGCGCTGCTGGGCGGGGAAACCGCGGAGATGCCCGGTTTCTATGGGCCGGGTCGCTACGACCTGGCCGGCTTCTGTGTGGCCGTGGTGGAAGCCGATGGGCTGATCGACGGTCGCCGGATCGAGGCCGGTGATCGGATCCTCGCCGTGGCCAGCAGCGGCGTGCACAGCAACGGCTTCAGCCTCGTGCGCCGCATCCTTGAAGAGCAGCAACCGGCCAACCCCGCCACCGCCGCCCCGCTTCCCGGCGAGGAGCGACCGATCATCGAGGCCCTGCTCACCCCCACCCGGCTCTACGCCGCCCTGGTGAAGACCCTTCTGACAGCGGAGATTCCCGTGCGTGGCATGGCCCACATCACCGGCGGCGGCTTGCCGGAAAACCTGCCTCGCTGCCTGCCCCAGGGTGTGCACGGTGCCATCGACCCCCACAGCTGGCAGCGCCCAGCCCTGTTCCGCTGGTTGCAGGAGGCCGGACAGGTGCCGGAAACCGACCTCTGGAACACCTTCAATCTGGGCGTGGGCTTCTGCCTGGTGCTGCCCCCCGCAGCCACCGACCCCGCCCTGGCTCTCTGCCGTGAAACCGGTCACGTCGCCTGGGTGATGGGGGAGGTGCGCTCAGGAGGGGTGCCGTCAGGGGGCGCCCTGGCGGGACTGCCGTTCTGAGCGCACCTCCCCCCTGCCTAGGGTGCCGGCAGGATCCGTGATCCAGGCCGGCCCTGACGATCCACGGCCGCTGGCCCCGGGTTCTTTCGATGACACGGGTTCTTTCGATGACGTCGTACTGCGTTGAAGAGGTATTGCATGCTCAATAACCAGGATCCAATCCGTTTTCCGGCGGGGCAGCGCCTGACCCGCCGCCGCAGTTCGGCCGGTCCGCTCCCCCCGATGCGCCCCCAGCGGCCCCGCACCCCCCTGAACCGGGGCCTGCGCCCCACCTATCTGGGCCTGCGCGACCACGGGCGGGTGTACGTGGCCGATCTGCCCCGACTCTCCGATGGTCAGCTGGCGCGACTGCTGCAGGAGGCCCAGGAGATGCACGGCAGCCTCAGCCGCCGGCTGGCGGAACCGGGCCTCGGCGACCAGACCGACGCCCCCCAGACCAGCGCCCTCCAGACCCCTGCCCTGGATGAGGACACCCGCATCCGCGCCGCCACCAAGCTGGATGTGACCGAACGCTTCCTGCGCGCCATCGCCGAAGAGCAGGAGGGCCGCCGCTCCAACCCCGCCCTGCGGGCCGCGGCGGATGAATCCCTGGCCCGCACCTTTCTGGAACTGGCCCGGCACCGCCTGCCCGGCCCCACGTTCGAATCGCTCCTGCAGGAAGCGCTGTCGGCCTGCTGCGGCGAACAGGATTCAGCCCCCAGCCAGGGCCAGGCCCTGCCCGTGGTGCTCACACCGGCTGTGGAGGCCACCGCCTCCTGAGCCCTGGAGCGGCGGTTCAGGAACTCTGAAACGGGTTGGCCGGCATCCGCCGGTTCAGCCCCAGGGCCAGAGCATCCAGTCGTCGGCGCTCCTCGGCGCTGAGCTGCCAGGCCAGGGCGTCAGCCGCCAGCTCCGCCTGAGCCGGCGTGCGCAGACCCACGATCGGCAGGGCCCCGTGGGCCCGGCACCAGTTCAGTGCCACCGCCGCGAGCGAGGCCCCATGGGGCTCGCCGATGCCGGCCATGCAGCTGCGCAGAGGCTCCAGCTGGGGTTCAAGGCGAGCGAACAGCGCCCCTCGGGGGCCTCGGGGCCGCAGTGCTGCTTCCTGCCCGCTGCGTGCCAGCAGGCCCAGGGCCAGGGGGCTGTAGGCGATCAGATCGATGTTGAGGTCGCGGCACACCGCCGCCAGGCCCCCCCTAAGGATGGGGTCGGGAGACAGCAGCGAGAGCTGCACCTGCAGGCTGGTGAGACGCACCCCACGCTCGGCGAGGCGGCGCTGCACCTGCCGCAGGCGCCGCGGCCCCATGTTGGAGACGCCCAGCTCGGCCACCTCGCCGGCCAACACCAGATCGGCCAGCCCATCAAGCAGGGGATCCTCCTGCCAGGGGGCATAGCGGGCCGTGCTCCAGTGCAGCTGCACCCGCTGCAGATGGCCATCCAGCCGGCGGCGGGAGGCCTGGAAGGCGCGACGCAAGCCCCCCCGGCCCAACCGCCAGGGGAACGGCGCCAGCTTCGTGGCCACCCGCACCCGCCGCTGCAGATCGGGGGGCAGACCGGTGCAGAACCGCCCCAGCAGAACTTCACTGCGACCGTTCCAGCGACCGGTGCCATAGGAATCGGCCGTATCCACAAAGCTCAGCCCCAGCTCCAGTGCCCGGCGGAAGGTGACCTCCAGCAGGCCATCCTGGGCCGGGTCATAGCCCCACAGGAAGCGATTGCCCCAGGCCCAGGTGCCGATCCCGATCGCGGGCAGAGGCAGTGCGGTGGGGAGATCGGCCATGGTGAGCAGAACCACCTGCAGCGCCATCGCCACTATGGGTGACTTCGCCTCACCACCTCACCCCCGCACCGCCGGCCCCTCCACCGCTGCCAACCGTTGCTCCAGCCCCATCACCCCCCAACCCAAGGCCGCAGACGAGCCGCTGCTCTGCCAGCACTGCGGTCGCACCGCCAGCAATGGCATCAGCTGCCAGGGCTTCTGCGTGGCCGACTCGGACTACTGACCGGGTCGGCCGCCGCTGCCCTGGTTCTTGCCGGCCCCGGCCCCGTGGTGGAGCTGCTGTCCGCAGCTCCGGTGAGGGCGGTGGATTTCGGGCGCTGGCAAACCAGCACCAGCCGCTGCAGCTGGCAGCGGGGCCCATCCAGCCCACGCCACGACTGCCAGGGCCTGCGGCTGGAGCAGAACCTTGAGGGGTTTCTGAACGTGCGCTTCCTGGCTGATGGCCAGGGCGATCCGATTGCCCTCGAGCAGCTCGTGTTCGCCGGTGCCCTGGAATCCGACCATGGGGCGATGCGCTGCGACAGCGATGGGCGCTGCCGGCCGCAGTGGCCGGCGCGGCTGGCCGTGGCCACTGTGGCCGATGCCAGCTTCAATCAACGCGGCCTGGTGATGGGGCTGCCCCGCACCCATCTGGCCCGCGGTCACTGCCAGCTGGAGCGCACCCGCGTGCACTGCCAGGCCCGGGGGCAGGGTGGTGAAACCTGGATCGCCGAGGCCGAGCTCTCAGGCCAGCCCGCCCACAATGGGCCTGCTGGAACAATGAGGGCAGCGGATTGACGCCGATCCCTGCAAAGGCGGCACCCAGATTCGAACTGGGGATAAAGGATTTGCAATCCTCTGCCTTACCACTTGGCCATGCCGCCAGCCGGGGAGCAAACTCCCACGGGCGGATCGTATCAGCCGTGGCATGGGCTCTCCGCTGCTGGTTCTGAGCAACGGCCACGGGGAGGACGCCATCGCCCTGCGGGTGATTCAGGCCCTCAGGCGGCGGCGACCGCAGCAGCAGGTGTGGGTGCTGCCGCTGGTGGGGGAAGGCCGCGTCTTCGCCGCCGCTGAGCGCGCCGGGGAGCTGCAGCGCGTGGGTCCCCGGCAACCCCTGCCCAGCGGGGGCTTCTCCAATCAGAGCCTGCGGGGCATGGCCAGCGATCTGGCGGCGGGGTTGGCGGCGCTGACCTGGCGGCAGTGGCGCTGGGTGCGGCGCTGGGGGACCAGCGGTGCCCCGCTGCTGGCGGTGGGTGACCTGCTGCCCCTCGCCCTGGCCTGGGGCAGCGGCGCGCCATTCGCCTTCCTCGGTACCCCCAAGAGCGACTACACCTGGCGATCGCCGGCACCGCCGGACTGGGGCGACAGCCCGCTGGCCGATGCCTATCACCGCTGCAAGGGCAGCGAGTGGGATCCCTGGGAATGGGCCCTGATGGCCAGCCGTCGCTGCCGGCTGGTGGCCGTGCGCGACCGGATCACGGCCAGGGGCCTGCGGCGCTGCGGGGTTTCGGCGCTGGCACCGGGCAACCCCATGCTCGATGAGCTCGACGGAGAGCCGCTGCCCGCCTGGCTCAGCCAGCGGCGGCGCCTGCTGCTGCTGCCGGGCAGCCGGATGCCGGAAGCCCTCGGCAATGGCACGCGGCTGCTGGAGGCGTTGGCGCTCTGGCCAGCGCCGCAGGCCTGCACCGTGCTGCTGGCCTGCGGCAGCCAGCCGGATCAGGCGCACTGGGATGGGTTGTTGCAGGGCCGGGGCTGGCAGACCGAACGGCTGAGCGGCGCCGCTGCCGCGGCGGGCGCCAGCGCGGCCTGGCGACGGGGCGCGCTCAGCCTGCTGCTCGGCGGCGGGCGGTTCGAGGCCTGGGCCGGCTGGGCGGAGGTGGGGCTGGCCACGGCCGGCACAGCCACCGAACAACTGGTGGGGCTTGGGATTCCGGCGCTGTCACTGCCGGGGCCCGGGCCCCAGTTCCGGGCCGGATTCGCCAGGCGGCAGAGCCGCCTGCTGGGAGGAGCGGTGGTGCCCTGCCACACACCGGCGGAGCTGGCGGCCCGGCTCCGCCACCTGCTCGACGACCCGCCGCTGCGGCGGCGGCTGGGGGCGATCGGCCAGCGCCGCATGGGCCCGACGGGCGGCAGCGCGAGGCTGGCCGCGCTGCTGGAGCAGCGCCTGCTGGCGCCCCCGGGGCCCGCCGCCGATGGGCTGGGATGATGGTCGATGTTCCACTGGTGGCGCCACCATGGCCGGAATTTCCGATCGGGCCTACACCGCCATCTGTGCGCGCCTGGCCTCTGCGCTGGGGGTGAGCCTGGCCTCCGCGCGCCGCCGGGTGGACATCCGGGCCGCCCAGGCCGGCATCCGCGAACCGGAGGCCAAGCGGGACCTGGCGGAGGAGTTGCTGGCCGAGCTGCAGTCGAGCGCCAGCGACCACCACAACCTGCTCACCGCCCAGCTGGAGGCGGTGGGCAATGACGAGAACTTCATGCTGGACGACTGAGCGTCCCGGAGCCCGCCCGGGGAGCCGGGACGCTCAGCGGTTGCCGCCGCTGGAGTGCTCGAAGAGCAGGTGGAAGCGGTTGCGGTCGAGCTCCGCCATCACGGGCAGACAACCGAAACAGCGCTGGGCCAGATCCCAGCGCTCCTCGCGCCTGAGCATCGTTTCCAGCCGGTCGCGGGCCGGCAGCAGATAGCGCACATCCCCCGCCGCGTAGGCGAGCTGGGTGTCGCTGAGATCCTCCACCCGGCCCCAGTCGGAGCTCTGGGCCTGCTTGTCGAGCTCGATGCCCACCAGCTCCTGCACCACCTCCTTGAGACCGTGCCTGGGGCTGTAGGTACGGGCCAGCCGGCTGGCCACCTTGGTGCAGAACAGCGGCTGCACCGTGATGCCCAGGTTCTCGGCCAGGGCGGCCACATCGAAGCGGGCGAAGTGGAACACCTTCTCGATCGCGGGGTTCTCCATCAGTCCCTGCAGCCGCGGCGCCTGCCGCTGGCCGCGGGCCAGGCGGATGCAGCACACGTTGTCGCTGTCATCACAGATCTGCACCAGGCAGAGGCGGTCGCGGCCGTGGATCAGCCCCATCGCCTCGGTGTCCACCGCCAGGGCCCGGGCTGCCCCGAAGCGATCCGCCCAACCGGCGTCGAGGTCGCCATCAAAGACAGCGAAACGGGCCGGGGCGGGCAGGTTGCTGCTGGGGGCGGCGGTCATCGGCGGGGGCTGGCGGAATCGCCCATGCTGACAACCCGGGCGGACCTGCACGACGGCGGCGGATCCAGCAGAATCCCGCCATGGCCACCTCAGGCTCCACCCTGCTGCTCACCCTGTTGCTGGCCATCGGGCTGGTGTTTTTCCTGCGCGCCGCCAGCAAGGACCGCACCACCACCGTGGAGGTGCGCAGCTCCAGGCCCGCCCTTGAGGTGCTTCCCGCCCTCAGCACCTGGCTGGAGCAGCGGGGCTGGCAGGCGCAGACGTCCGACCCCGAGCGCCGCAGCCTGCTCTTCCGCGGCCAGGTGAGCTCCAGCCCGCTGCTGGCCGTGCTGCTTTCCCTGCTCGGCGGGCTCGGAGCCGGCTGTCTGGGGCTGGTGTGGCGCCAGCTGCTGCCCGCTCTGGGCTGGTGGCCGCTGCTGCTGGCCCTGCTCGGGCCGCTCGCAGGCCTGCTCTACCGCCGCCGTGCCTCCCGCGACGAAACCGTGGAGCTGCGCCTGATCAGTCACGACCAGTCCACCGGCAGCGCCCTCAAGCTGCGGGCCCACCGCGATGAGCTGATCGCCCTGGAACAGGAGCTGGGCTCCACACTGGGGCTCTACAGCGACGCCAACCTGCTCAAATCCCCCCTATGAATCCATCCTGGCGCCGCTGGTTTCGATTCCTGGCCCTGGGCGCTCTGGTGGCGGCCCTGGCCGTGGGTGTGGGGGCCGGCGCCCAGGCCCCGGGCTGGGCCGGGAGCGACCCCCTCACCGGGCCCCGCAGCCGGCTGAGCGACCGCAAGGACTGGCTCGGTGCCAGGGCCCTGCCCGAGACCGTGGACATCCTGCTGCTGGCCGGCCATGCCGATTCCCAGAACATGGCGGGTTCCGGCACCCCGGGCGAGGCGGTGGCCCTGCGGGGGGCGGCGCCGATGCAATCCGGCATGAGCGACGAGCTCTACTGGAACCTGCTCACCGCCCGGACCGTGGAAGCCCTTGGCCGCCAGCGAGGGTTGGCGATGCGCTTCTACGACCCACCGCTGCGCACCATCCACAACGGAGATGATCCGCGCACCAACTGGAGCGTTGGTCGCAACCATGCCCGCAGCGGCGGCTACGCCCTGGAGATTCACTACGACGCCTACGGGCCCGATGGGGTGGGCTCGGGCCTGATCCCGCCGCTGCAGCGCCGTCCCAGCCGTGTTGATGAGAGCCTGGCCCAGGCCTTCGGTGCCTACCCCCTGCACTACCGCGACGGCCTTGGGGCCCCGCGCCGGGGCATCGCCATGCTGGAGATCGGCAAGCTGGAAGGCCCACTGGAGGTCGCCCTGCGCGATCCCAGCCGCCGTCAGGCCACGCTCAACGCCATCGCCAGCCGGGTGGTGGATGGAATCGAACGGGGCCTTGGTCGCCTGCCCGTCACACCCCTCGAGCCAGCTGTGGCAGCCGGGGGCGGTGCCGACCCCGACCTCAGCGACCTCAGCCCAGCGCCTGGTGGGGCGCGCAGCGTTCGCTGAGGGCTGGGTCCTCCAGCCAGTTCTGAGGTTTGGTGAACAGCTCGGTGAGCAGGGACTCACGGCTGCCGGGCTCCACGGTGTAGCCGTACTCCCAGCGCACCAGGGGAGGCAGCGACATCAGGATCGACTCGGTGCGGCCGTTGGTCTGCAGACCGAAGATGGTGCCGCGATCAAACACGAGATTGAACTCCACGTAGCGACCGCGGCGGTAGAGCTGGAACTGGCGCTCCCGCTCGCCGTAGGAGCTGGCCTGGCGCCGCTCCACAATCGGCACGTAGCTGGGCAGGAAGGCGTTGCCACAGGCGCTGGCGAGCTGGAAGAGCTGCTGCCAGCTCTGGCTGATCGCCCCGATCCGGCCACTGGCGGCGGCGGCGGGTCCGGCCGCATCCTGCCCCTTGTAGAGAACGCCGGCGGGGTCCTGGTAGTCGTAGAAGATGCCGCCCACGCCGCGGGTCTCGCCGCGGTGCTTGAGGTAGAAGTACTCGTCACACCAGGGCTTGAACACCTGGTAGTAGGCGGGGTTGACGCTGTCGCAGGCCGCCTTGAGGGTGCGATGGAAGTGCTGGGCGTCCTCGAGATAGGGGTAGTAGGGAGTGAGGTCGGCTCCGCCCCCGAACCACCACACCGGGCCGGCCTCGAAATAGCGGTAGTTGAGGTGAACGGTGGGGATGTAGGGATTGCGGGGATGCAACACCATGGAGGTGCCCGTGGCAAACCAGGGATGTCCCTTGGCTTCCGGGCGCTGACTGAGGATCGAGGGGGGCAGTTCGGAGCCCTGCACCTCGGAGAAGTTCACCCCTCCCTGCTCGAACACCCGGCCGGCCTTGATCACGCGGGAGCGACCGCCACCGCCCTCCGCACGCTCCCAGCTCTCCTCGAGGAAGCGCCCCTCCCCGTCAAGCTGCTCCAGACCGGCACAGATGGAATCCTGCAGACCGAGCAGAAGAGCGCGGGCCCGCTGGCGGGAATCGGCCGGTGGAGCCTCGAGGGCCTGGAGCATGGATTCCGCGCCGCATCGGCGTACGAATTGGAGATACCTTTTCAGGCCGCCCAACCCCTCCACAAGAGGGGTGAGAGCCTCTGTCACGCCGCCGGCCCTGCCCCGGAGCGACATCCCTAGGATCAGCGCTTGTCGCAGCAGCGCTTGGATGGCCACCCCGGAGCAGGCCCGCGATGCCCTCAGTGCGGTGAAGGATGCGGGCAGCGGCCGCGATCTGCTTGAGCTGGGCTGGATCCAGAACCCCCGACTGCAGGGGCAGCGGGCCGTGATCCGCCTGGCCCTGCCTGGCTTTGCCCAGAGTCAGCGCGACCGGATCGTGCGTGAAGCCCAGGCGGCGCTGCTGGCCCTCGAAGGCATCGACGAGGTGCAGTTCGAACTGGCCCAGCCCAGCACCCCGCCGCCGTCGGGGGCCCCGATCGGCGCCGCCGGCCATGGCCCCGGCGGACAGGGACAACTGCCTGAACGCCAGCCCATTGCCGGCGTGAAACAGGTGATCGCCGTGAGCAGCGGCAAAGGTGGGGTGGGCAAGAGCACCGTGGCCGTGAACCTGGCCTGCGCCCTGGCCCGCGATGGCCTGAAGGTGGGGCTCCTCGACGCCGACATCTACGGCCCCAACGCACCCACCATGCTGGGGGTGGCCGATCGCACCCCCGAGGTCCGCGACGAGGGGGGCACCCAGATGCTCGTGCCGATGCAGAGCTGCGGCATCGGCATGGTGTCGATGGGCCTGCTGGTGGCGCAGAACCAGCCGGTGATCTGGCGTGGCCCCATGCTCAACGGCATCATCCGCCAGTTTCTCTATCAGGTGGACTGGGGCGAACGCGATGTGGTGGTGGTGGATCTGCCGCCAGGCACCGGAGACGCCCAGCTCACATTGGCCCAGGCCGTGCCCATGGCAGGCGTGCTGATCGTCACCACACCCCAGGAGGTGTCCCTGGCCGATGCCCGCCGAGGGCTGGCCATGTTCCTGCAGATGGGGATCCCCGTGCTTGGGGTGGTGGAGAACATGAGCGCCTTCATTCCTCCCGACGCCCCCGACAAGCGCTACGCGATCTTCGGCAGCGGTGGCGGCGCCCGGCTGGCCGCCGAGGGAGGTGTGCCTCTGCTTGCGGAGCTGCCCTTGGAACTGCCGGTGCGCGAGGGCGGCGACCAAGGCGTGCCGGTGGTGCTGTCAGCCCCGGAGTCGGCCACGGCCCAGGCGTTCTCGGCCCTGGCCCGCAGGATCGCAGCGCTCACTCCCGTGCCGGCCTGAGGGCCATGCTCAGCCTGGACGGGCGCAACCGATCCCTGTTTGCCCGCCGCGAACGCAGCCGGCGGCGGCCCCTGGCCGGGGTGGATCTGCTGCTCTGGGGCATCCCCCTGGCCATGATCGCCCTGGCTGGCATCCTGATCGCCAGCACCCAGCGCCAGGCCGACTACGCCGACTGGTATCAGCACTGGATCACGGCGGCCGCTGGCCTGGGGATCGGCCTGCTGCTGGCGCGCCTCCCCGTCGATCGTCTGGTCCGCTGGCAGTGGCCGATCTTCGCCGTCACCATGGTGAGCCTGGTGGCGGTGCGGGTGGTGGGCACCACGGCCCTGGGGGCCCAGCGCTGGATCAGCATCGCCGGCTTCAATGTGCAGCCGTCGGAATTCGCCAAGCTAACGGCGATCCTAATGCTGGCTGGCGTGCTGGCCCGCCACCCGGTGGAGCGTCCCGTTGACCTGGTGCGGCCCTCCGCCCTGATCAGCCTGCCCTGGCTGCTGGTGTTCATTCAGCCCGATCTGGGCACATCGCTGGTGTTCGGGGCCGTGTTGCTGGTGATGCTGTTCTGGTCGGGGATGCCGGGGGGCTGGTTGCTGCTGCTGCTCTCGCCCCTGGCCACGGCGATCCTGGCGGGCACCCTGCCCTGGGGGCTGCTGGGGTGGATTCCGTTCACCGCCTGGCTGGCCTGGACCAGCCTTCCCTGGAAGCGCCTGGGGTTGGCGATCGTGGTGGGGGTGCAGGGCTTCTTCGCCGCCATCACCCCCTGGTTGTGGCTCAATGTGCTGCAGGACTACCAGCGCGACCGGCTGGCACTCTTCCTCGACCCGGCCAAGGACCCCCTGGGCGGGGGCTATCACCTGCTTCAGAGCACCGTGGGGATCGGCAGCGGCCAGCTCTGGGGCACGGGGCTGATGCGCGGATCGCTCACCAAGCTGCGCTTCATCCCCGAGCAGCACACCGATTTCATCTTCAGCGCCCTGGGGGAGGAAACCGGCTTCATCGGATCGGTGCTGGTGGTGGCCGGGTTTGTGGCCCTGGCCTGGCGGCTGCTGCATATCGCCGGCCGCGCCCACAGCGATGTGGAGTCGCTGGTGGTGGTGGGGGTGGGCACCATGCTGATGTTCCAGGTGGTGGTGAACATCAACATGACCATCGGCCTCGGGCCGGTCACCGGCATTCCCCTGCCCTTTCTGAGCTACGGCCGCTCCGCCATGCTGATGAACTTCATGGCCCTTGGTCTGTGCGCCTCCGTGGCACGCCGCGGTGGCGGGCAGCCCCGCCCTGGCCAGACCCGCTGGTAAACCAGCAACGCGAGACTGCACCATGCCCCCAGAGGCAGCCCAGGCCATGGGGCCCGATAATCCTGGCCCTCCCGATCGGGTGACCCTGGATCGGGTGCGTGCCTGCCTCGGGGCCGGCGTGCCGGCGGGCCGCAACGACGAGGATTCGGTGCGCCGCCAGTGGTGGGCGGCGCTGGCCACTCTGCAGAGCGACTGTCTGCTGCTGCGGCCCGATCAGGGGGGAGTGTGGCTGGCGGCGCCGCTGCCGGCCCTCTACGAACCCCAGCTGCTGGCCCGACTGCGCGGATGGGTGTGGGCACCGCCGCAACTGGAGACGCTGCTGAGCGCCGCGCCGCCCCTGCTTCCCGGAGCCGGCGGCAGGCCCATGACGTTGGCCAGCGGGTTTGAGCGACTGCCGCTGGAGCCCGATGACGGCACCGATCCACTTCTGATCGTGATCACACCCAGTCTGCAGGTGGCGCTGTGCCTCGATGGCCCCAGCGCTGGCCGGCGGCTGCTGGTGCGCTTCGAGCCCAGCGTGCTCAGCGAAGCCCTGGGCCTGATCCACGCCCGCCTGGCAGCGGGGAATGCGGCCAGTGCCGAGCGGCTGGAGGAGGCCATGCGCACGCTGGGATCGTTACAGAATGACCCGCAGCTGGGCCTGCGGTTCTGGCCGCAGCTGGCCGACCGACTGGCGGCGATGGCCCCGAGCGTGACCCTGCAACCCCTGGCGCAGCGCAGCCACGGCCCGCCTGAGGGCGACGTGAGCGGCGAGCTGGCCCTTTTGGAGGCACTCACCCATGAGGTGCGCACGCCGTTGGCCACGATCCGCACCCTGATCCGCTCACTGCTGCGCCGCCGCGATCTCTCCACCGTGGTGCGGCAGCGGCTGGAGCACATCGATGGGGAATGCAGTGAGCAGATCGATCGCTTCGGGCTGATTTTTCTGGCGGCGGAACTCCAGAACCGCCCCGGCAACGGCAGTCACGGGACAGGCGTGGAGCAGGAGCTGGCCCGCACCGATCTCAGCGCACTGCTGGGACAGCTCGAGCCCCTGTGGCAACGGCAGCTGAGCCGCCGAGGTCTGGAGCTGCAACTGGCGATCAGCGCCGACCTGCCACCGGTGCTCAGTGACCCGGCCCGTCTGGAAACGATGCTGGGGGGACTGATCGATCGCTTCAGCCGCTCCCTGCCCTCCGGCAGCAGTGTGCGGCTGCGGCTGCAGGCGGCCGGACCCCGGCTGAAGCTGCAGCTGGACAGCACCGCCGCCGGTCCTGCGGCTGCGGGCGGCGGTGACCCCGATGGCGCACCGGTGCGGGCGGTGGGACCGGTGCTGAGCTGGAATCCCACCACCGGCAGCCTGCAGCTCAGCCGCCAGGCCACCCAGCGCCTGTTTCAGCGTCTCGGTGGCCGGCTCACCGAACGGGGCGGCAGCGGCCTGACGGTGTTCTTCCCGATTTGTTGACGGGTGTGAAGACTGCTGGGCAGGGCCACGGTGGCCCAAAACCACGGTGCTAGCTTCCGCCTGAACCAGTCTGCCGACATCTGATTTAGCCATGACAGCAACGGCGCTGAAGGGTCAACTCCCCAAGTACATCGGCAGCACGGGCGGCTTGCTGAATTCTGCTGAAACCGAAGAGAAATACGCGATCACCTGGAGCAGCCCGAAGAGCCAGATCTTTGAGCTGCCCACCGGTGGTGCCGCTGAGATGAATGAGGGTGAAAACCTCATGTATTTCGCCCGCAAGGAGCAATGCTTGGCGCTCGGAACCCAGCTGCGCACGCGCTTCAAGCCCAGAATTGAAGACTACAAGATCTACCGCATCTATCCTGGCGGGGATACCGAATTCCTGCACCCCAAAGACGGCGTTTTCCCCGAGAAGGTCAACGAGGGTCGCCCGATGGTGGGGCACAACCCGCGCCGGATCGGTGCCAACACCAATCCAGCCAATATCAAGTTCAGCGGCAAAAACACCTACGACTCCTGAGGGCAATCCGCATCTGCTTATGGCCGGGGCCCTCAGGGTCCCGGTTTTTTCATGGGCTGACTTCTGGTGATCGTGTCGTCATCACCCCAGGGATCCGCCCCCGTCATCAACCTGGCCCTTGATGCTGAACGCGATCCTGCAACGCACCAAGATGGCCCGGCTGGGGTTGAGCCCAGCGGCACCGCATCCCCACCGCTGGGGCACAGCTGTGGTGCTGGTGGTGCGCAACGAGGAGCGCCACATCGGCGAATGGGCCCGCTTCCACCGGCTTGCCGGAGTGCGGCAGGTGATTGTCTACGACGACGGCAGCAGTGATGCAACCCTCGATCAGTTGGCAGCAGAACTGGCGGCCGATCAGCTGCGGGTGATTCCCTGGGGCCAGCGGCTGGCCGATCAGCTGCTGCGCCGCGAGATTCACAATCAGGTGCTGGCCTATGCCCACGCGGCGGCGAATTTCGGCGGCGCGTTCCGCTGGATGGCCTTCATCGATGCCGATGAATTCCTGGTGCCGAAGCAGGCCGCCAGCCTCGATGCAGCCCTGGCCCACCTCGACCCTCAGGTGCGCAATCTCTCCCTCCCCTGGCACATGTTCGGCCGCTGCGGCCACCAGCAGCCGCCCAGCGGCGGCGTGGTAACCAACTACCGCCTGCGGGCAGCCGATCCCATGGCTGGGGTGAATTTCAAGTGTGTCGTTGACCCCTGCCACCTCACAGCGGTGCGGGTGCACCGGATGGAGGTGGACCACGGCAGCCTCACCTGGAATGATCAGGGCGAGGCCTGGCCGCTGCGCCGGCGCTCCCAGGCGAGTTTCTACTCCGCCGAACACATACAGCTCAACCACTACTACACGCGATCGGGCGAGGAACTGGAGCAGAAGATCCGGCGCGGGCCCAATCTGCGCTCCAAGGCGGCTGCCTACCGGCGCAAGGTGATGCGCACCGTGCACCAGATCGAGCAGCAGGTGGTGCCCGACGACGCCGCCATCCGTTTCCTGGAGCGGATTGGAGCCAGCGCTTCGTGGTGATCCGCGCTGCTCAGAAGCAGTAGTTGAAGTGCTCGATCTCGGCCCGGTAGAGCCGCCCCACCAGACGTTCGAGCTCGGGGGTGTAGTGGCTGCGATAGCTGGAGCCAACCTCACCGGCCGCCGCTCGATGCCCAGCCTTCGAGCGGGGCAGCCAACCATCCCAGTCCACGCCGAGCTGCTGCAGCGCGGCGGTGAGGTCGCTCTGGAGGGTCTCGAAGCGCACCACCTGGTCGGCCACCACCTGGCCGTCGATCGCCAGCATCGGCCAGTTGTCGTGGAAGGCCAGCGGCACCACCCCGCCCAGGTCGTGTCCGGCCGCCAGCGCCCGCACATAGGCGGCGAAGCTGGGGGGGCGGCGCAGCCGCTGAACGCGCCAGAAGTAATCCGACACGGTCTTGTCCCAGGGATTGCGCACCACGGCCAGCTTCCGGTAGTCGCGCCACTCGCGCGGGAACGCCACCGCCAGCCGCCGGGCCGGGGCATGGGGAGGTTTCCGGCCCAGCAGGGGCCGGTAGGCGTGATCGATGGCACGGGCCACGGCCCGGCCGTGCATCCGGGTGCCCAGGCCGCTGGCCAGCACCAGGCTGGCGGGGTTGTGGCGCCAGGCTTCTCGGCGCACCCGTCGGGTCAGGGGAATGCCCTCGCTGAGGGTTTCCACGATGGAGCTGATCTGCAGATCGGCAGGACCCAGCAGCCGGGCGAGCGACACACAGATGGAACTGCCGGCGGCCTTGCGGCAGTGCAGCACGATCAAGCGGTGGCGATGGCTGAGGATCATCCCTGGCTGCGCGGGCGGTGGTGGGACCACCAGCGCTTGGCCAGCGCCAGAGGCGGCGGCAACTGCCGATCACGACTGCGGCCGATGTCGCTGAAGTGTTCGGGCCTGAGGCCATAGGCGCTCAGGCGGAGCACCAGATCCTCGATGGAGCTGTGGTCGAGCTGAAAGTCAATCAGCTGCTGCGGGCGAGTGGCCATGAAGCCGCGCACCGCCGCCAGGTGCTGATCCCACTCCCGCCGCCAGGCCCCGGCCAGCTCCTCGCTGCCGGACAGTCCCCTGAGGCGCCGTTCACGGGCTGCAAATTCACCATGTCCGTGCCGCATCCGAGAGCGAATCCAATCCTCCCGATCCCGCCAGTTCAGCAGCAGGATTGTGTCGGGATAATCAGCCAGAATGCGTTGATAGAGGGTATTGCCATCGAAGCTACCCTGCGCGCTGCTATCAATCAGATCACCGTAGAAGATGTGGTGTTCCGCCCCGAAAAACACCGGACGGCCGGCATCCACATTGAGCCGCATCAAGCGTCCGATCCTGCGCGTTGTCCACAACCGCGCGGGCCAGCCGACCCGCAGTTTGTGATGCACCACCGGATGGCCGGCCCTGGCGAACAACCGGGCCAGGCTGCGGGTGCCGCATTTGTTGAATCCCACCGCCACCACCCGCGGCAGCGCTGGATCTCGATCACCGGGCTGCGTGATGGGCACGAACACGTCGGCATGGGCGGGGGGACTGGAGGCCCACAGACATTGTCTAGCGTCACCCGCAGCGACCGCAGCGCGCCCCGTGCCCCCCGCCATCCCGCCGCAGGGCCCTGAGCTCTCAGGCAGCCTGCGGTGTGACCTCTGCCGTCGCACCGCCAGCCTGATCACCCCGTTCTGCCAGCGCTATCCCTACAGGGGCCGGATGGATCTGTTCAAACTCGACCCCCGCGGCTGCTACTCCCCGGCGGAACCGTTCTTCTACAGCCGCATCCCCAAAGCGGCCAACACCACCATCGTGGCGGCTCTGGCCAGCCAGATTTCCTACCGGCCGCGCTACCGGCGTCGCAAGGATCCGAAATACAGCTTCCAGCGACCCCTGTTGCTCTCCAGCCGCGAAGTGCAGCGCCTCGAGCGGGAGGCCTTCGTGTTCACGTTCGTACGTAACCCCTTCAGCCGCGTGCTCTCGGCCTACCTCGACAAGGTGGGGCGGCTGCGCCACCAGGGCCGGCGCTTCCTGGCCTGGGCAGAGATGCACGGCCAGCCCGGTGACTTCCTGGGCTTCTGCCGGTTTCTGGAGGCCGGCGGCCTGCACCTGGACATGCACTGGGCACCCCAGGTCGAGATCCTCTGCCTGCCCCTGAGCCGCTTCGACTTCATCGGCCGCGTCGAATCCCTCGACCGCGACCTGCCCCAGGTGCTGGAGCGGCTGTTCGGCGAGCAGGACCTGGCGCCCAGTGAGCGCCGCGGCACCACCACCAACGCCGCCCATCAGCTCCAGGAGGCCTATGGGCCTGAACAGCGGCAGATCATTGGCCGGCTGTACAGCCGCGACTTCGAGCTGTTCGGCTACGAGCCCACGCTGCCTCAGCCATGACCCGCCGCCCTGCCGCCAGAGCCGGGCGCCGGGCGGCGCCTATAAAGGCAGGGCCTGCAGCGCCGCCCGTGGAACCCGGAGTCCTGGACCAGGCCTTCCGCGATCAGGTGGCAGCCGGTCGCACGTTCATCCCGCTCTGGAAACGCTGGCCCGCGGATCTGGAAACCCCCCTCACCACCTGGTTGAAGGTGGGCGCCAGTCACCACCACGGTGTGCTGCTGGAGTCGGTGGAGGGCGGCGAGCGCATCGGCCGCTGGAGCTTCATCGTGGCCGACCCGCTCTGGACCCTCACCAGCCGCGGCGACAGCAGTGAGCAGCAGTGGCGCGATGGCCGCCGGGAGCGCCTCAGCGGCAATCCCCTCGAGCTGCTGCAAACCTGCCTGGCCCCGCTGAGCAGCGAGGCGCTGCCAGGGCTGCCGCCGGTGGGGCAGCTGTTTGGCTTCTGGGGTTACGAACTGATCCGCTGGATCGAGCCCAGCGTGCCCATCCATGCAGCGGACGCCGCCGCGCCCCCCGATGGTTGCTGGATGCTGGCCGACAGCCTGCTGGTATTCGATCAGGTGAAGCGCCAGATCACGGCGGTGGCCTATGCCGACCTCAGCCGCGGCGACGACCCGGAAACGGCCCACGCCGCCGCCAGCGAGCGGATCCGCCGGCTCGAGGCCCAGATGCACCAGCCCCTGCCCCCGGGGGTGGTGCCCCTGCGGTGGCACGACGCCACGGCCGAGGCCATCGACGAACGCCTGCGGCCGCTGAGCAACTGCCAGCAGGCCGACTTCGAGGCCGCGGTGGTGCGGGCCCGCGACCACATCGCCAACGGCGATGTGTTCCAGCTGGTGCTCAGCCAGCGGCTGGAAACCGGCATCGAGGGCGATCCCTTCGATCTCTACCGCAGCCTGCGGATGGTGAATCCCTCGCCCTACATGGCCTTCTTCAACTTCGGCGGCTGGTATCTGATCGGCTCCAGCCCAGAGGTGATGGTGAAGGCTGAACCGATCGCCGGCGGCGATCAGGTGAAGGCCTGCCTGCGACCGATTGCCGGCACCCGCCCACGGGGTGCCGACGAGGCCGAGGACCGGGCCCTGGAAGCCGAACTGCTGGCCGATCCCAAGGAACGGGCCGAGCACGTGATGCTGGTGGACCTGGGCCGCAACGACCTGGGCCGGGTGTGCCGGCCGGGCAGTGTGCAGGTCACCGACCTGATGGTGATCGAGCGCTACTCCCACGTGATGCACATCGTGAGCCAGGTGGAGGGCGTGCTGGCCGAGGGCAAGAGCGTGTGGGACCTGCTGATGGCAGCCTTCCCGGCCGGCACGGTGAGCGGCGCCCCCAAGATCCGGGCGATGCAGCTGATCCACAACCTCGAACCCGATGCCCGCGGTCCCTATTCGGGGGTGTACGGAGCTGTGGATCTGGCCGGGGCCCTGAACACCGCCATCACCATCCGCACGATGGTGGTGCTTCCCGCCGGCCCGGGCAGCTGGCGGGTGCAGGTACAGGCCGGTGCGGGGGTGGTGGCCGATTCGCGGCCGGAGGCCGAGTATCGCGAAACCCTCAACAAGGCCCGGGGCATGCTCAAGGCCCTGGCCTGCCTGCAGTGACGCCGGATTCGATGGCCAGCCCACGCCTGCTGAAGGGCTTCGAGGTGGAACTGTTCACCGGCCGCCCCGACGGCACGGTGGTGGGTTGCAGCCCCGCCGTGGTGGCGGCCCTGGAGGGGTTTGTGATCGAGCCCGATCACCGCAACCTGGAGTACATCACCCCACCGGAAGCCGACTACGGCCGCCAGCTGGAGCTGCTGCTGGAGCCCCGCCGCCGGCTGCGGGCCTGGCTGGCGGCGCAGGGGCTGACGCTGCTGCCCGGCAGCACCCTCAGCCGCGGCGACAGCTCCCGCTTCGAGCGCTCCGATCCCGACCACCCCTATCACGCCTACATCGAAGCCACCTACGGCACCCGGGTGGTCACCGCCAGCGTGCATATCAACCTGGGCCTCACCCCGGGCACCGCCTTTGCGGGGCAACCAGCCCTGTTCGCCGGCCTGCGCGCCCTGCGCTGCGAGGCGGCCCTGCTGCTGGCGCTGAGTGCCAGTTCCCCCTTCCTCGACGGCCAGGTGACCGGAGCCCATTCCCAGCGCTGGCTGCAGTTCCCACTCACCCCAACCGAGGTGCCGCTGTTCGCCGATCACCAGCACTACGTGGGCTGGATGCAGGAGCAGCTGTCGGCCGGGCAGATGCAGAACGTGCGGCACCTGTGGACCTCGGTACGCCCCAACGGCGACAACCGTCCCCATGACCTCAACCGGTTGGAGATCCGCATCTGCGATCTGGTGAGTGATCCCCAGCTGCTGCTGGCGATCACCGCCTTCTGCGAACTGCGCCTGGAGCAGCTGCTGCAGGCGCCGGAGCGCTGGGATCCGCTGCGGGCCAGTGCCCTGAGCGCGGTGGAGCTGGCCCGGCTGGCTGACGCCAACGAGCAGGCCAGCGCCCGCTCCAGCCTCGATGCCCTCCTCCACCACTGGCGCGACGGCCGCCCGATCCGCTGCCGCCAGTGGATCGAGGAGGGCCTTGAAGAGCTCAGGCCCCTGGCCCGCCAGCAGCAGCTGGAGCTCCAGCTGGCGCCGCTCGAGCGGGTGCTTCAGGAGGGCAACCAGGCCATGTGCTGGTTGGCGCAGCACCGGGCCGGGGCCTCGATTGCCGCCATCCTCAGCGCCGAGGCCAAAGCCATGGCAGCACAGGAGCAGCGGCTGGCCATCGACCACACAGACCGGCAGGCGGGTGTTTTGGGATGATCGACGCGTCTCGCACTGCCACCCCGGTTCCCATGCGGCAGTTCGTGCCCACCATCGCCGCGCCCTCCCCCCGGGCCACGCGCCTGCTCGGCGAGCGCATGGAGCTGGTGGAAGACCTCTGGCAGACCGTGCTGCGCAGTGAATGTCCAGCCGATCAGGCCGACCGGCTGCTGCGCCTCAAGCAGCTCAGTGATCTCAACGAAGACGCCGACGACGAGGCCGACAGCAGCGCGGCCTTCGTGGAGCTGATCCGGGAGATGGATCTGGCCGAGGCCATCGCCGCGGCCCGCGCCTTCTCCCTCTACTTCCAGCTGGTGAACATCCTCGAGCAGCACATCGAGGAGGACACCTATCTCGACAGCCTCAAGAGCCAGGCCGAGCCGGTGGCCAGCGACCCCTTCCTGCCGCCCCTGGCCAGCCAGACCGAGCCCGTCACCTTCCGCCAGCTGTTCGAGCGGCTGCGCAGCCTCAACGTGCCCCCGGCCCAGCTCGAGACCCTCCTGCGCGACCTAGACCTGCGGCTGGTGTTCACGGCCCACCCCACGGAAATCGTGCGCCACACGGTGCGGCACAAGCAACGGCGGGTGGCGGCCCTGATCCAGAAACTGGAGCAGGGAGCGGGGATCATCAACCCCCTGGAGCTGCACAACCTGCGCCTGCAGCTCGAGGAGGAGATCCGGCTGTGGTGGCGCACCGACGAACTGCACCAGTTCAAGCCCACGGTGCTCGACGAAGTCGACTACGCCCTGCACTACTTCCAGGACGTGCTGTTCGACGCCATGCCGCTGCTGCGGCAGCGGATCCGCTCGGCCCTGGCCCAGAGCTATCCCGATGTGGAGGTGCCCCGGGAAGCCTTCTGCACCTTCGGCTCCTGGGTGGGATCCGACCGGGACGGCAACCCCTCGGTGACGCCGGAGATCACCTGGCGCACCGCCTGCTACCAGCGCCAGATGATGCTGGAGCGCTACATCAAGTCGGTCACTGAGCTGCGCGATCAGCTCAGCATCTCGATGCAGTGGAGCCAGGTGAGTCCGGCGCTGCTGGAATCCCTGGAGATGGACCGGCTGCGCTATCCCGAGATCTACGAGGAGCGGGCGGCCCGCTACCGGCTGGAGCCCTACCGCCTCAAGCTCAGCTACGTGCTGGAGCGGCTGCGCCTCACCGAGGCCCGCAACGAACTCCTGGCCGAGGCCGGCTGGGAGTCCCCCTGCGACGCCATCGCCAACGTGCCCCTGCCCGGCGGCAACCTCAGCAACACCAGCCCCACCCCCGAGCTGCACTACGGCTCCGTGGAGGAATTCCGCAACGACCTCGAGCTGGTGCTGGAGAGCCTGGACAGCACGGGCCTGAGCTGCGAGGCCCTGCAGCATCTGATCAGCCAGGTGCAGATCTTCGCCTTCTGCCTGGCCAGCCTCGACATCCGCCAGGAGAGCACCCGCCACAGCGACGCCATCGACGAGCTCAGCCGCTACCTGCAGCTGCCGGTTCCCTATGGGGAGATGGCTGAGCCCCAGCGGGTGGCCTGGCTGCTCGACGAACTGCAGACCCGGCGCCCCCTGGTGCCGGCCGCGGCCCGCTGGAGCGATCCCACGGCCGAGACCTTCGCGGTGTTCCGCATGCTGCAGCGGCTGCAGCAGGAGTTCGGCACCCGCATCTGCCACACCTACGTGATCTCCATGAGTCACACGGTGTCGGATCTGCTGGAGGTGCTGCTGCTGGCCAAGGAGGCGGGGCTGGTGGATCCGGTGACCCAGCACGCCTCCCTGCTGGTGGTGCCGCTGTTCGAGACGGTGGAGGACCTGCAGAGGGCGCCGGCGGTGATGGAGGAGCTGTTCCGCCAGCCGATGTACCACCAGCTGCTGGGGGGAGCCGAGGGCACCCCGCCTCTGCAGGAGGTGATGCTCGGCTACTCCGACAGCAACAAGGATTCCGGCTTCCTGTCCAGCAACTGGGAGATCCACAAGGCCCAGATCGGCCTCCAGCATCTGGCCACCCGCCACGAGCTGGCGCTGCGCATCTTCCACGGCCGCGGCGGCTCGGTGGGTCGTGGCGGCGGTCCGGCCTACCAGGCGATCCTGGCCCAGCCCAACGGCACCCTGGGGGGCCGCATCAAGATCACGGAGCAGGGGGAAGTGCTGGCCTCCAAGTACTCCCTGGCGGAACTGGCGCTCTACAACCTGGAAACCGTCACCACCGCCGTGATCCAGAACAGCCTGGTGAGCACCCCGGTGGACGACACCCCCAGCTGGAATGAGCTGATGGGCCGGCTGGCCACCCGCTCACGCGAGGTCTACCGGGCTCTGGTGCACGACAACCCCGATCTGGTGGCCTTCTTCCAGCAGTGCACCCCGATCGAGGAGATCAGCAAACTGCAGATCTCCAGCCGCCCGGCCCGGCGCAAGAGCGGTGCCAAGGACCTCTCCAGCCTGCGGGCGATTCCCTGGGTGTTCGGCTGGACCCAGAGCCGTTTCCTGCTGCCCAGCTGGTATGGCGTGGGCAGGGCGCTGCAGGAGGAACTGGAGCGCGATCCCGAGCAACTCGACCTGCTGCGGCTGCTGCATCAACGCTGGCCGTTCTTCCGCATGCTGATGTCCAAGGTGGAGATGACCCTCTCCAAGGTGGATATGGAGCTGGCCCATCACTACGTGCAGGACCTGGGCCGCAGCGAAGACCTGGACTCCTTCGAGCGGATCTTCGCCACCATCGCCGGCGAATTCACCCTCACCCGCGATCTGGTGCTGAAGATCACCGGGCGGCGGCGGCTGCTGGATGGCGACCCGGCCCTGCAACTCTCGGTGGACCTGCGCAACCGCACGATCGTGCCCCTGGGTTTCCTGCAGGTGGCACTGCTGCGCCGGCTGCGGGATCAGAGCCGACAGCCACCGATGAGCGAAACCGTGGGCTCCCGCCAGGATGGACGCACCTACAGCCGCAGCGAGTTGCTGCGCGGCGCCCTGCTCACCATCAACGGCATCGCCGCGGGCATGCGCAACACCGGCTGATCACCACACGAGGGCACCCTGGGCTCCCTGCTCCTGCCATTCCGAAACCATCCACCGGCACCGCGACTGGGCGAGGGCTATCGCCTGGTGAGCGAGGGTCTGCCCGATCTCCTGGCCCTGGATGCCCTGTTGCTGCAAACCGGTGAGCGGGCCCGCGGCGAGCACCGCTGGCGCCGGGTGCTGGAGCGCAGCCTCTGGCATCTGCACATCCTCAACCGGGAGGAGCAGCTGGTGGGTTTCGTGCGCAGCACCAGTGACCTGGCCCTCAACGCCAACCTCTGGGACCTCTGGGCCGACGCCGGTGATCCGGCTCAGCCGGAGCTGCTGCTGGCCCTGGTGCAGGCGTCCCTGGGCAAGCTGCGGCGCGAGCTGCCGGGCTGCAGCATCTCCCTGTCGGCCCCGCCCCAGGCCGTAGCGGCCCTGCAGCGGCAGGGATTCGTGGTGGATCCCGGTGGCATCCGGGCCATGGGCCGGGGCCTCTGAGCTCCCCCGAGCGCCACCCGAGCGCGGCAGCGGGGCTGATCACAAGCCTCAGGCGAACACAAAAAAAATCCCCCCCTGCTGCGGCAGGGAGGGTGGACAGACAGCGAGCATGGAGGGACTCGAACCCCCGACTTTCAGAACCGGAATCTGACGCTCTATCCAACTGAGCTACATGCCCGTGAGCACGGGTCGGGAACGGCACCGCCCCGGGGACCGCTCTCGATCGGCTTACCTTAGCCGCTGGCCGCCTGCGACCCATTCGGCTGCACCGCCTGGAGCTGAGCCAATACCGCAACATCGAGCGGCTGGAGCTGGTGCTGGATGCCCCACGGCTGCTGGTGGTGGGAGCCAACGGTGAAGGCAAATCCAACCTGCTTGAGGCGGTGGAGCTGCTGGGCAGCCTGCGCTCCCACCGCAGCTCCAGCGACCGGGATCTGATCCGCCACGGCCAACCGCTGGCCGTGCTGCGGGGCCTCAGCGATGACGGTGACCGGCTGCGACTGGAACTGCGGCGCCAGGGGGGGCGGCAGGCCAGCCGCAACGGCAAGACCCTGGAGCGCCAGCAGGATCTGCTGGGGTCGCTGCGCTGTGTGGGCTTCAGCGCGCTCGACCTGGATCTGGTGCGGGGGGAACCGGCCCTGCGGCGCCAGTGGCTCGATCGGGTGGTGCTGCAGCTCGAGCCCCTCTACAGCGAACTGCTCAGCCGCTACGGGCGGCTGCTGCGGCAGCGCAGCCAACTGCTCCGCCGCGGCCTGGGAGGAGGGGATCTGGGCGCGCTGCTGGATGCCTTCGACCAGCAGATGGCCCTGGTGGGCACCCGTCTGCACCGGCGCCGGCATCGGGCCCTGCGTCGTCTCGAGCCCCTGGCAGCCGCCTGGCAGCACCGCCTCAGCAGCGGCCGCGAGGTGCTGAGCCTGCGCTACCGCAGCGGCAGCGAGCTGCCGGGGGAAGAGGCTGAAGAGCCCTGGCGGCAGGCTCTGGCCGGGCAGCTGGCCCGCCAGCGGCCGGAGGAACTGCGCCTGGGCCAGTGCGGGGTGGGGCCCCATCGCGACGAGGTGGAGCTGCTGCTGGGGGAGCGTCCCGCCCGGCGCTACGGCTCCGCCGGCCAGCAGCGCACCCTGGTGCTGGCCCTGAAGCTGGCGGAGCTGGAGCTGGTGGGCAGCGTGGTGGGCACCCCGCCGCTGCTGCTGCTCGACGACGTACTGGCCGAGTTGGACCCTGGCCGCCAGCAGCAGTTGCTGGCGGCCGTTGGCGAGGGCCACCAGTGCCTGGTGAGTGCCACCCATCTGCAGGCCTTCAGCGGCGGCTGGCGCCGGCACTGCCAGGTGGTGCGGATGCGGGCCGGGCAGCTGCAGGAGGAGGAGCCCCCCGCTGCCGCGTCCGGCTCGTAAGGTGAGCCGCCCCATCGGCCCATCCTTGATGCCCCAGAGCCTGCCCTGCCTCCACCCCAACCCGGGATGGACCGCTGCCCCCCCCAGCTGCGACACGGTTGGCAAACACTGCATCCTCGAGCTCTACGACTGCGATCCAGGTCGGCTCGACAACCAGGCTTTCCTCAGGGACACCATCACCGCCGCCGCCCATCAGGCCGGTGCCACCCTGCTCAACCTCATCACCCACCGCTTCCAGCCCCAGGGCGTCACCGGGCTGGCCCTGCTGGCCGAATCCCACATCTCCATCCACACCTGGCCCGAGTCGGGCTATGCCGCCGTGGATGTGTTCACCTGTGGCGATCACACCATGCCCGAGCGCGCCTGCGCCGTGCTCGCCGCTGAACTCGGGGCCGGCCGCCACCGGCTCACCAGCTTCCGCCGCGAAACCCCCAGCGCCATCGCCGGCGCCGAACGCACACCGGCGCTCAGATCTCGCGGTTGAGCTTGCCGCTCACCAGACCCTCCAGATCGAGGGCCACGGCACTGAAGCCCAGATTCAGGAAGGCGGCCACCAGTTCGGTCCTGGTTCCGGGCTCGGCCCAGCGGGTCAGGGCTTCCCCCAACTGGGCAGCGGGGAGCTCAATCCGGGCGGTCTGTCCCTGGCTGCGCACCCGCACCTCCGGCCAGCCCTGAGCCAGCAACCAGGCTTCGGCCGCCGCCACCAGCTGCAGTCGTTCCGCCGTGATCGGCTCGCCGTAGGGAACGCGGGAGGCCAGGCAGGGTTGGGCGGGCTTATCCCACCAGGGCAGCCCCAGGGCCCGCGAGAGCTGGCGAACGCCGGCCTTGTCGATGCCCAGCTCCGCCAGGGGCGAACGCACGCCAAACTCCCGGGCGGCCCGGATCCCCGGCCTGTGGTCCCCCAGATCGTCCTGGTTGACACCATCGAGCACCACCGCACCGGCGGCAGCCGCGGCGATCGGCGCCAGCAGGCTGTGCAGCTCGCGCTTGCAGGCATAGCAGCGCTCCTGGGGGTTGCTGGCGTAGGCCGGGTCGGCCAGCTCGGCCGTGGGAATCTCCCGGTGGCGGATGCCGAGCCAGCGAGCCTGCTGAACCGCCTCCCGGCGCAGGTGGGGCGCCAGGGCCGGAGACACGCCGGTGATGGCTTCGGCGGCCGGACCCCGCTGTTCCATGGCGATGGCCGCCACCAGGGCACTGTCCACACCGCCGGAATAGGCCACCAATACCCTGGGCAGCTGGGCGATCAGGGCGCGCAATTGATCCAGTCCACGCGCGAGGGGGGCGGACAGGGGGTCGAGCAGGGTGAAAGCCATCGGCGCTTCCGGCAGCAGCCGAGGCGATCCTGGCAGGGTGAGGGGAAGCCCTGCGGGGTGCTGGATCACCGGCCAGGCTGGGTAGCATCGGGGTCATCGATGCCGCGCCATGAGCTCCAGCAGCACCGGCACGCCGCAGCGGAGCAGCGTTCGCGGCACCGGTGGCGGGATCGGCATCCGCACAGCCGCCCGCAGCGACGAGCGCTCCCACGGCCAGCTGCACGTGTACGACGGTGACGGCAAGGGCAAGAGCCAGGCCGCGCTCGGTGTGGTGCTGCGCACCATCGGCCTGGGGATCTGCGAGCGGAAGCACACCCGGGTGCTGTTGCTGCGCTTCCTCAAGGGGCCCGGCCGTGCCTACGACGAAGACGGCGCCATCGAGGCTCTGCAGCAGGGGTTTCCCCATCTCATCGACCAGGTGCGCACCGGCCGCGGCGACTTCTTCACCGCCGAGGAGGTGACGCGCTTCGATCGCCAGGAGGCCCAGCGGGGCTGGGACATCGCCAAGGGAGCGATCGCCTCCGATCTCTACTCGGTGGTGGTGCTCGATGAACTCAACCCGGTGCTTGATCTGGGCCTGCTGGATGTCGAGGAGGTGTGTCGCACCCTGGCTGCCAAGCCAGGGGCGATGGAGGTGATCTGCACCGGCCGCGGGGCTCCGGCCCAACTGATCCAACTGGCCGATCTGCACTCGGAGATGAAGGGGCACCGGCGCCGGCTCGGGAACGGCGAGCGAGAGGCGGAGGGCAGCAGCGGGCTGCGCCTGGGGCTGGAGGGCATCGAGATCTACACGGGGGAGGGCAAGGGCAAGAGCACCAGTGCCCTGGGCAAGGCTCTGCAGGCCATCGGCCGCGGGATCAGCCAGGACAAGAGCCACCGGGTGCTGATTCTGCAGTGGCTCAAGGGCGGCAGCGGCTACACCGAAGACGCCGCCATCGCCGCCTTGCGCGAGAGCTATCCGCACCTGGTGGATCATCTGCGCTCCGGGCGCGACGCCATCGTGTGGCGGGGCCAGCAGCTGCCGATCGACTACGTGGAGGCGGAGCGCGCCTGGGAGATCGCCCGGGCGGCCATCGCCAGCGGTCTCTACAAGACCGTGATCCTCGATGAGATCAATCCCACCGTGGACCTTGAGCTGCTGCCGGTGGAGCCGATCGTGCAGACGCTGCTGCGCAAACCGGCGGACACCGAGGTGATCCTCACGGGCCGTTGCAAGAACCGTCCGGCCTATTTCGACCTGGCTGCGGTGCACTCGGAAATGGTGTGCCACAAGCACTACGCCGAGCGCGGCGTGGATCTCAAGCGCGGCGTGGATTACTGAGACAGCGGCCGTCAGCCCCTGCTCAGTAGCGCGGCACCTGCGGGTCCACGTGCTGACTCCAGGCATCGATACCGCCGCTCACATTCACGCCCTCGATGCCATGGCGCCCCAGGGCGATCAGGGCCTTGGCGCTGCGGCCCCCCAGCTTGCAGTGCACATAGAGCTGCTTGCCGGCGGCCAACTGGCGCACATCCTCGATCGCCTCGCCGCTCTCGATGCGATCCAGGGGCATCAGCACCGCACCCGGAATCACGGCGATGTCGGCCTCCTGGGGGTTGCGCACATCCAGCAGCAGGATGTCCTCAATCTCACCGTCGATCACCGTTTTCAGCTCGGCCACGGTGATGCTGGGCACAGAACCAGCCTCCTCCTGGCCCGGGGCGGTGCCACCCACACCGCAGAACTCCTGGTAATCGATGAGTTTCTCGATCACCGGCCGCTCGGGGCTGGGCCGCAGCTTGAGCTCGCGGAACTTCATGCCCAGGGCATCGAACAGCAGCAGCCGGCCGCTGAGGGTGGTGCCGATGCCGGTGATGATCTTCACCGCCTCGGTGGCCTGGATCACGCCGATGATGCCGGGCAGCACGCCCACCACACCCCCCTCCGCGCAGGAGGGCACCATGCCCGGCGGCGGCGGCTCGGGGAACAGGTCGCGGTAGTTGGGGCTGCCTGCATCGAGGTTGAACACCGTGGCCTGGCCCTCGAAGCGGAAGATCGAGCCGTACACGTTGGGCTTGCCCAGCAGCACGCAGGCGTCGTTCACCAGGTAGCGGGTGGGGAAGTTGTCGGTGCCGTCGCACACCAGGTCGTAGGGCTCGATGATCGCCAGGGCGTTCTCGCTGGTGAGCGCCGTCTCGTAGAGGTCCACCTGGCAGTGGGGGTTGATCTCGTGAATGCGGGCCTTCGCCGATTCGATCTTGGGCTTGCCCACCCAGCTGGTGCCGTGGATCACCTGGCGCTGCAGGTTGGAGTGATCCACCACATCGAAATCGACGATGCCGATGCGACCCACGCCGGCGGCGGCCAGGTAGAGCAGCAGGGGCGAGCCCAGCCCGCCTGTACCCACGCACAGCACCGAAGCGGCCTTGAGCCGCTTCTGGCCCTCCATGCCCACCTCCGGCAGGATCAGATGGCGGGAGAAGCGGGCCACCTCATCGGGGCTGAGCTGAACGCCGCTGGTGTCGAGAGCAAGCATGGTGGCAGTAGGGGAATGCCGTGGCCGCGGGCGCCGCGGGCCGGATCATCCGTCCATTCTCCACGGCACGGGCAGAACTGAAGGGCTGTCGTCGGCCAGCCACCAGAGGCGCTGCTCGCCCCGGGGGCCCTGGATCAGCATCAGCGCCGGCGTCACGCACAGACGCCGGTCGGTGGCCGAGGGCTCGGGAAGGCTGTGGGGGTGGCTGTGGGCATGGCCCAGCACCTCCAGGCCACGGGTCCGGCCCCAGCGCTGGGCCAGCAGCTGCTCGCGTGGATCGATCGCAAAGCGCCGTTGCCGCTCGGCCGGCTGAGGCCAGTCGTTGAGGCAGGGCCACAGCCCACGGAGCCGCCAGAGCCCTTCCGCCTCGGGCCTCTCGCCCAGGAGCAGAGCGCAACCCTCATCGGGAGCGGCCAGCGACAACAACCGCTGCAGCTGGTCACGCAGACCTGGCGGCGAGGCCACAGCAGTTGGCGCAAAGCGGGCCACCCCGATACCTTATGAACCATTGTCCAGTTCTGTGCGATCCGGGCCCATGAGCGACACCCCCTCCACCGCGGCCGAAAGCGCTGCCGAAACCGCTGCCGAAAGCAGTGTCGTCAGTGATGCGGCCGCCGCCGTGGAGGCCAGTCTCAGCCCCGGGCCCGGTGCGGATGCCGGTGCTGGCTTCAGCGAGCGCTACAGCGAAATCCTCGGCCGTGTGAACGAGCTGCTCGATCAGGTGGACTGGAGCCAGATGGGCCGCATCGGCAAGGTTCTGGGCATCCTGGTGGTGGTGATCGTGGCCCAGGTGCTGATCAAGGGCGTGCTCGACACCATCAACCTGCTGCCGATCGTGCCCGGGCTGCTGGAGTTGCTCGGTCTGGTGGTGGTGGGCCAGTGGAGCTGGAAGAATCTCACCACCGGCGAGAAGCGCCAGGCCGTGATGTCCCGCATCCAGAACCTGCGCTCTGACTATCTGGGCTGAACGCACGATTCGGGCTGAACGTCAACAGCACGCCCCACACGCCGCCGCTCAACCCGGCGGCCCTGCTCGCAGCAGGGCATCGAGGCTGGCCTGGCTCTGGCTCCAGTAGCTGCCCCCGAACAGATTGGCGTGGTTGAGCAGGTGGTAGAGGTTGTACAGGGGCAACCGCTGTGCGGCCCCGTGCGGCAGCGTCCAGACGTCCTCGTAGCCGGCGAAGAAAGCCTGCGGAAAGCCGCCGAACAGGCGAACCATGGCCAGGTCCACCTCGCGGTCGGCCCAGTGGCTGGCGGGATCAAACAGGGCGCCCCCGCCGCCTCCGGCCAGCAGGGCGGCGTTGCCGCTCCAGAGATCCCCGTGCACCAGCACAGGCTCACAGGCATGGCTGCCCAGCCAGGCCGGCAGCTCGGCCAGCAGCTGGGCAGCGCCGCGCAGGGGGCGACCCGCCGCGGCCGCGCGGCTGAACTGGGGAGCGAGGCGGCACGCGGCGAAGAACGGGGCCCACTCGGCGTGCCAGGCATTGGCCTGGGGCGCCGAGCCGATGAAGTTGTCGGCCTCGAATCCAAAGCCACGGTTCTGGCCCCCACGGCTGCACCGGTGCAGCTCCGCCAGAGCGCGCCCCAGCTGCCGCCAGTCGTCGGAGTGATCGCCAGCGCCGCCTTGGAGCTCCAGCCAGGGGAGCACCAGCACCGCCAGCGAGCCGGCCAGGCCAACGGCCAGGGGCATGGGCACCTGCAGGGGAGGCTGGGCCCAGCGGGCCAGGGCCCTCAGCCCGGCGGCCTCGGCCTCGAACATCGGCAGAGCTGAGGCCTGGTTGGTCTTGGCGAACAGCCTCTCACCGCCATCCAGCCGCAGACACCAGGCGCGATGGATGCAACCACCGCTCACAGTCGCGATGCCCTGGAGCGTCAGACCCAGCCGCTCGGCGAGCCAGGGGGCCAGCAGGTCGTGGGTGGAGGCAGTCACGACGCGCCCGCGGCGGAGGGCTTGCCAGCATGGCGGGATGCACAGATCAGTCTGCCCGTCGCCGCAGAGGCCAGGGGAGCGATGAGCGAGCTCCGCAATGGCGACCCCCGCGATGTGGTGGTGGTGGGAGCAGGCATCGGCGGCCTCACGGCGGCGGCGTTGCTGGCCCGCTCAGGCCTGGCGGTGGAGCTGCTGGAGGCCCACCACCAGAGCGGCGGTTGCGCCGGCACCTTCCGCCGCGGCCCCTACACCTTTGATGTGGGGGCCACCCAGGTGGCGGGGCTGGAGCCCGGGGGCAGCCACGCCCGCCTGTTCCGGCATCTGGGGGTGGCGCTGCCCTCCGCCACCCCCCTGGATCCAGCCTGCGTGGTGCACCTCGACGACGGCAGCGAGCCCGTGCATCTCTGGCGAGATCCCCGCCGCTGGCAGGAGGAGCGCCAGAAGCATTTTCCCGGCAGCGAACCGTTCTGGCGCCTCTGCGCCGCCCTGCACCGGGCCAACTGGCACTTTGCCGCCGGCGATCCGGTGCTGCCGCCCCGCACCCCCTGGGACCTGGCGCGGACGCTGAGGGCCCTGGGGCCGGCCAACCTGGCTTCGGGAGTGCTGGCCGCCGCCACCGTGGCCGACCTGCTGCACCTGTGCGGCTGCGCCGGCGACCGGCGGCTACGGCGCTTTCTGGATCTGCAGCTGCGGCTCTACTCCCAGGAACCGGCGGATCGCACCGCCGCCCTGTACGGCGCCACGGTGCTGGCCGTGGCCCAGGAGCCCCTGGGGCTGTGGCATCTGCACGGCTCGATGCAGGCCCTCAGCGATCAACTGGAGGTGGCGCTGGAACAGGCCGGAGGCCGGCTGCGGCTGCGGCACCGGCTCACCGGTCTGCGCCGGATCGCCTCCGGCCTCTGGGAACTGGCGGTGAACAGCGACCGCAACCGCCCCCCCAGCCGCCTCATCGCCCGCGACGTGGTGCTGGCCATCCCGCCCCAGAGCCTGCCGGAGCTGCTCGGCGAGGCCCTGCCTGAGGGCTACCGCCGCCGCCTGCAGGGGCTGGGGGATCCCTCCGGTGCCCTGGTGCTCTACGGGGCGGTGCCGCGGCCGGCGCTGCCGGACTCCGTGCCCACCCACCTGCAGTTCGACGGCACCAGTCCGGGCTCCCTGTTCGTGTCGGTGAGTCAGGAGGGTGACGGCCGGGCCCCGGCCGGCCAGGCCACGGTGATCGCCAGCGTGTTCACGCCAGCGCGGCCCTGGTTCGCCCACGAGCCCAGCGCCTACGACGCCGCCAAGGCCGAAGCCCGGCGCTCGATCCAGGCTGGTCTGGAGCGCGGCCTGGGCCTGCCTCCAGAGGCCTGGCTGCATGCCGAGCTGGCTACGCCACGGGGCTTTGCCCGCTGGACCAGCCGGCCCTTCGGCTTCGTGGGCGGACTGGGCCAGCGGCCGCGCTGCTTCGGCCCCTTCGGCCTGGCCAGCCGCACTCCCCTGGCGGGCCTGTGGCTCTGCGGCGATGCCATCTACCCCGGGGAGGGCACGGCGGGGGTGAGTCTCTCGGCCCTCACCGCCTGCCGCCAGCTGCTGGCGAGCCGGGGCCTGGAGCTGGAGCTGCGGCCCTGACCGCTAGCCCTCAGAGGAATTCCGGCCGCAGTTGCCGGCAGCGGCCGAGCTCCTCCTCCAGCCCTGGCCAGTCCTCCGCGGTCAGCAGCTGCTCGAGCCCATCAAGGCAGTGGCGGTAGCCGGCCAGGGCCTCGGCCACCGCCTCGCGGTTGCAGCGGGCCATCAGCACACCGAGTTCCGGGTTCCCTCCGCCCACCCGGGTGGTGTCGGCAAAGCCGCTGGAGGCCAGGGCACGCGCCAGCGCGGGAAGGTGCCACTCCGGCGGCCCGCCGGCGGCCCCCCGTTCGGCCGCCAGCAACAGAGCTGCACTGGCCAGCACCGGCAGATGGGAGATCAGGGCCACCGCCCGGTCGTGGGCAGCGGCATCACAGGTGAGCCAGCAGGCGCCCACCGCCTCGGCCAGCGCTTGAACGGCGGCCAGGGCGGCGAGATCGCCCCCGGCCTCCGGCGTAGCCACCCAGGGGCGCCCCCGGAACAGATCCGCCCGGCCAGCCTCCACCCCGGCCTCGGCGCTGCCGGCCATCGGGTGGCTGGCCACAAAGCGGGGATGCAGGCCGCGCCAGCGCTGCAGCACCGGCGCCTTCACCGAGCCCACGTCGGTCACCACCGCCTCGGGCGGCAGGGCGGCCAGCAGGCTGGGGGAGGGATCCAGCAGGCGGTCGAGGGGCAACGCCAGCACCACCAGCCGGCAGCCGGCCAGCACCGCGGCGTCGGTGTCCACCACCTGGGCCAGGCCGCGCTGCCGCGCCCGCTCGGCCGTGCCGGCACGGTGCACCAGGGCATGCACCTCGAGGCCGCAGCGCTGCAGATCAAGCCCCAGGGAACCGCCGATCAGGCCCAGGCCCACCAGGCCGATCGGGCCCTCCAGGCCAGCCAGGGCAAGGGACTGGGGGCCAGCCTGGGGAGGGGGTGTTGTCATCACTGCTGCAGTGCCCTGCGGCCAGCTTCCTACGATTCCCTCTCACCGGCTGACGGCGGATGCTCGAAGCCCGCGCCCACCACCAGCTCAAGGCCCTGCTGCAGCGGGAAGGATGCGAGCGCTGGCCCCATCACCTCACCCTCAGCCGCCTGGTGGGCCGCAGCCTGCGCCGCGGCGACCACACCCTGGTGCGCCTGGCCCCGGGCACTGATCCGAGCTGGCTGATCAGCCTGCTGGTGCCCCTGGCCCTCAGCGACAGCCGCCTGGCGGTGGTGGTGAGCGAACCCCTGCGCCAGCGGCTGCTGCAGCTGGAGCTGCCGCGGCTGATGGCAGCCGACCCAGGGCTGGCCCTGCCCTGCCTGGAGGGAGACGAACCCGGTGAGGCCAGGGTCTGGCTGCTCAGCCACCGCCAGCTGGTGGCGGCCTGGCAGCAACGGATCCTCGCGGACCGGCAGCTGGTGATCCCCGAGGTCGAGCAGCTCGATGGGCGACTCCGGGAGGCACTGGCGATCCGGCTGGAGCCCAACCACTGGGACCAGCTGCAGCGCGCCCAGCCGAGCGCGGCCGCCGCAGTGCTGGAGCTCCACACCAGGCTCAGTCGCCAGGTCCTGCGGCATCCGCCCAGCCCCGGCGGCCTGGTGCCCCTGGCGGAGGAGGACGAAGCCCCCCTGCGGCAGCTGCTGGCCCTGCTGGGGCCCCTGCCCCAGCCCTGGCCCCGCTGGCTGGCCAGCGGCAACCGGCGCTGGACCAGCTGGGCCCAGCGCGATTCCCGGCTGCTGCAGTGGACCCTGCATCGTCAGCCCCTGGAACCCCTGCAGGTGCTCCAGGGGCTGCTCGAGCACCGCGGCGCTGTGGTGATCGGCCAGCTCGGCCCGGCCCGCCAGGCGGGTCAGGAGCTAGGACTCAGCCCCCAGGTGTGTGTGGATCTGGGGGATCCGCCCCTGGCCGACCCCCTGCCCCTGTTCGCCCCGCTGAGGCAGCCGCTGCCCAACAGCCCCCACTTCGGCCAGCACCTTCTCGAGCAGTGCCGGCGTCTGGTGCTGGGACAGGCGGGACTGACCGTGATCCTGCTCGACGACGGGGCACTGCGCCGGGCCCTCACCAGTGGCCTGGCCGCCGAATTCGGCAGCCGGGTGGTGCAGGAGAGCACCGCACCGGAGGCCAACGGCGTGCTCTGCTGCCGCTGGAGCTGGTGGCTGGAGCAGCAGCAGCGTCTGCCCCTGCCCTGCCAGGTGGTGGTGGCCCTGTTACCGATTGCCAGCCTGGAGGATCCGCTCACGGCCGCCCAGGTGCAGGCCCTGCGGCGCCAGGGTCGCGACTGGTTCCGGGAGCGCCTGCTGCCCGATGGCCTCACCCGGCTGCAGCTGGCCGTGGCGGGTCTGCGCCGCGCAGGGGGGCGCCTGGCCATCCTCGATGGACGGCTGCGCGGCAGGAGCTGGGGCCGGCAGGTGCTCACCGCCCTTGATCCCTGGCTGAAGCTGAGCCGGCTGCTGCCGCACTGACAGCCCTAGGGCCGGACGCGCCAGGAGCCGCCCAGGAGGCTGACTAGCCTGCTCGCAGAGCACACGCGAATCCGATGGGCGAAGCCAGGCGGCGCAACATTCAGGGACTCCCCCCACGGCAGAGCCGCCCGAGCGCGGCGGCCAAGGTGGACGACTCCCCGCGGGTCGCCCCCTGGCTGCCGCTCACCCGCAACCAGGCTGATCGCTTCGTGGCCATCACCACCCGGGGGGCCTGGATCGGCATCGCCGCCCTGGCGATCTTCTGGGTCACGGTGCGGTTCATCGGTCCCGCGGTCGGATTGTGGACACTCGCCGACGGCTGAGCCAGCGCTGCGGCAGCCGAGAGCTCCCGCTCCCGATCGGCCGACATGGAACAGCCCGGTGTGGGGATGGGTATTTACACCCACAAGAATCTGAAGAAAAGCTTATTCTTCGGGAATATTCTGGCTTGATGCCCATGTTTCCTCGCCTGGCGGAGCAATACCGCTGTCTCGTTCACGATCTGGTGCTCAGTCTTGAAGCGCTGGCCGGCAGCCTCCAGAAGCGTGGCCTGGCCGCTACGTGCTACAGCTGCGGCGAGGGGCTCGAGGGATCTGGTGCCTCATTTGTGGCCAACCTGGGGACCAACCACATGGTTCGCTTCCTGGTGTCCGACTTCGGCATCAGCTGGGTGGAATCCCGCGATGGTCATGAGTTGGTGAAGCTTGAAGGCGCTGACGCCATTCAGGAACTTCAGCGCGTTGCCCAGGTGCTGCAGGAGCCCGCCCCGGCCTCCGCGGAGGCCCAGGGCGGCGTCGACAGCGTGGCGCACTCAGCCAAACCCCAGTCCTGAGACCGCCGTCCGGGATCAGTCGGCGGCGGCGGCCCGCACCTCGCCTGAACGGGCAGCAGCCACCAGTGGCTTCATCGAGTTGGCCGACACCTCAGAGCCCTCGGTGAGCTTCTGACGGGTGAGTTGCTCCACAACCGTGCACTGCTGCGGGTTCTGCTCCAGCCAGGTGATGGTGTTGTCCCGTCCCTGACCGATGTTGTCTCCGTCGTAGCTGTACCAGGCACCTTTACGCACCACCACTCCGGTTTCCTCGGCGAGGTCGAGCAGGCAGCCCAGCGTGCTGATGCCACGGCCGAAGAGGATGTCGAACTCAGCGATGCGGAAGGGCGGTGCCACTTTGTTCTTGGCCACCTTCACCTTGGCGCGGATGCCGTATTCCTCAGTGCCACGCTTGAGTGTCTGAATGCGGCGGATATCCAGACGCACCGAGGCGTAGAACTTCAGGGCGTTGCCGCCGGTGGTGGTTTCCGGGTTCCCGTAGGTCACGCCGATCTTCTGGCGCAGCTGGTTGAGGAAGATCACCGTGCAACCTGATTTGCCGATGTTGCCGGTGATCTTGCGCATCGCCTGGCTCATCAGACGGGCCTGGCTACCCACCGCCAGATCGCCCATCTCTCCTTCGATCTCCGCCCGCGGCGTGAGGGCGGCCACCGAATCGATCACAACGATGTCGACGGCGGCGGAACGCACCAGCTGGTCGACGATCTCCAGGGCCATCTCACCGGTGTCGGGCTGGGAGACCAGCAGGTTCTCGATGTCGACCCCGAGGGCCGCGGCGTACAACGGGTCGAGGGCATGCTCGGCGTCCACGAAGGCAGCGACACCGCCCCGGCGCTGCACCTCGGCGATGGCGTGCAGGGTGAGGGTGGTCTTACCGGAGCTCTCAGGCCCGTAGACCTCCACCACCCGGCCCTTGGGATAGCCCCCGCCCAGGGCCAGATCGAGGGTGAGGGCGCCGGTGGAGATGGTCTCCACCCGCATGCGGGAGGCGTCCCCCAGCCGCATGATCGAGCCCTTGCCGAAGTTGCGCTCGATCTGATTGAGCACCAGGCCCAGGGCCTTGTCGCGCTCGGCCGCGACCCGGGCATCGGCGGGGCTGCCAGCAGCGGCGGCGCTCCCGGCAGCTGCCGAAGAAGCTGCAGCGGCACTGGCGGTGTTACCGGTGGGGGCCATGGCGGAGTGGGGGGAGGGGTGGCGGTGGTGCGAACGGGGATCGCTGGAGCTGGCGGCCGTCGGGTCGGCGGGCATGGAGATGGCGCGATGGAACGGACCGCGGGCTGATCCTGCCGGAGCCAAGGAGGCCGGCACGGACCTGACGGTCCCAGCAAGCAAGTGCCACCGAAGGGGGCCTGCGTCTCAGCGGCGCTTAGTACACACGTACTTTATCTGATCCTGGCCACTGCGCCAGGGGCTGCTGGAACTGCGCCGGCTCCAGCCACTGGATCCTCTCCGGCAGGTCCTGGGCGTCCCCGGGTGCCAGGTATCCCCAGCTCACCAGAAAGCAGCGCACGGCCTGGAGCTGCGGTCGCTCGAGCACCTGCTCGAGCGTCGGCCGCCGGTCCTCCAGAAACCACAGCGGCCTGCCCTCGGCCAGCAAGCGCTCCAGCACCTCGGGCTTGCTGCCCTGCTCATGGCCGTAGACGGTGCGTGGCTCCAGCTCCGCCGCCTCAAGAATCCGGCGGGCGAAGGCACCTCCCTTGGTGGTGAGCACCAGCCACTCACTGTGCTCGCCGGCCAGCCGGCGCAGCCGCTCCACCACGCCGGGGAAGAAGCGATGCAGGGCCAGCCAGCCCGGCAGGTCGTGGGCCAGGGCCTGCCGGCGCACATCTTCGAGCGCAGTCTGGAGTTGCTCCGAGCCCCAGCCCCAGTCCTTGAGCACCCGGGGCAGGGCATCGTCGTAGGCGGCCAGCAGGCCCTCCAGATCCAGATCGGAGCGGGAGAGTTCCGCCGCCATCAGCACCATTTCCCAGCCCTGGTGCATCAGGGGCCGCAGACGGGCGAAGCCGGGGGGGGCCTGCTCGGGGAGAGCCAGGCCGGGCTGCAGCTGCAGGACCGCGCGACGGGCCGACCACCAGTACTCCGGCATGCCGTCCACGAGCACGCCGTCGAAGTCGCACACCAGCAACGGGGTGTCCGGCATGGTGTGGAAGCTCGAAAAACTGGGCCGCTAGGATTCGAACCTAGGAATGGCGGGACCAAAACCCGCTGCCTTACCACTTGGCGACGGCCCAACGGGGACACGCGGAACCGGGGTTCTCGCGGCCACTCCAGCACCGGCAGCACCGGATGCCTAGCCAGTTACCCACAGCGGCCTGCCCTTCGTCAACGGCCACCTGTCAGGCGGCCAATCCTCAGGCCGGGAACACCCGCAGGCGCTGCTGCTCCCCCCGGCCGAACACGGCTGTGCGCAGGTGGTAACGGCCGGCCAGCTCCGCCTGCATGCGGCGGATCTCCTCGCTGCGAGGCAACAACTCCACCGGCTGCCCCGTGGCCAGCACCACCTGCTCCACGGCCAGCCGGCACTCCTCCATGGCGCCGTGGGGATCGTCGCCGGCCAGGGGCTCAGAGACCGGCGGCGCGCCGTCGCGGCGGTGGCGCTCCAACAGCCGCTCAAGGGCGCGCTGCAGCTGGGGCAGCGCCGTGCTCTTGATCACCAGGATCGGCAGCCCCAACTCCTGGGCCTGGCGCCGCACCTGGGGATCGCGGCCCAGCTGCTGTCGCGCACTCAGCACCACATCGGCCTCCTCCAGGCTGGCCACCACCTGGGCGGGCAAGGAGCGGGAGCGCACCACCTGCTCCAGCAGGCGGGGGGCGATGCCGGCCCCGTACACCCGCAGGGGGGAGGGCTGCCGTGCGGGAATCTCCGGCGCTGCCGGCGCCCTTGCGAGCCGCTCAACGGCCGGAGTGAGGAAAGCCCCCTGACGGTGGGCCGGGGGGTGGGGCGCCGGCCGGGGGCGCGCCGGGGCAGGGGGCGCGGCGGCTGCAGAGGCAGAGACAGAGAGAGTGGCAGTGGCAGTGGGCGGGCGGCTGTCCGGGAAGTGCACGCGTCCGTCCTCGGCCAGTTCCCGCACCTGGGGCCGTGCCGCCTGGCCGCGCAGGAGGGCGTCCACCGTGGCCGCCACGTCGGCGTGCACCAGCCAGCGACGGCGACTGTGCATCTCCACCGCCAGGGGAAAGGTGGGCTCGGCCGCCCGCTCCAGCACCGTCTTCTGGGTGCGCCGGCGGCGGGCCTCGTCATCCCCCAGAGTCACCGATTGGATGCCCCCCACCAGATCGCTGAGGGTGGGGTTCTTGATCAGGTTGTCGAGCGCGTTGCCATGGGCGGTGGCCACCAGCACCACGCCCCGCTCGGCGATGGTGCGGGCTGCCAGGGCCTCCAGCTCGGTTCCGATCTCATCGATCACGATGACCTCGGGCATGTGGTTCTCCACGGCCTCGATCATCACCTGGTGCTGCAGCTCCGGCCGGGCCACCTGCATGCGCCTGGCGCGGCCGATCGCGGGATGGGGAATGTCGCCGTCGCCGGCGATTTCATTGCTGGTGTCGATCACCACCACCCGCTTGCCCAGCTCATCGGCCAGCACCCGGGCGATCTCACGCAGGGCCGTGGTCTTGCCCACCCCGGGCCGGCCCATCAGCAGCAGCGACTGGCCGGCATCAAGCAGGTCGCGCACCATCGCCACGGTGCCGAACACGGCCCGACCCACCCGGCAGGTGAGGCCCACGATCTCACCGGCGCGGTTGCGGATGGCGCTGATGCGGTGCAGCGTGCGCTCGATACCGGCCCGGTTGTCGCCGCCGAAGGCGCCCAGGCGTTCCACCACCGCGGCCAGGTCGCCGCGCTCGATGGGCCGATCACCCAGCTCCACCGCCCGGCCGGGGTAACGGGCTTCGGGCACCCGGCCCAGATCCAGCACCACCTCCAGCAGCTGGTCACGCTCCTGGCCGCTGGGCAGGGCCGCCGCCACCGCAGCCGGGAGCACCGCCAGCAGCCGATCGAGATCGTCGGTGATGCGCTGGGGTGACTGCTGCGTTGACACCGGGGGAACCCCTGGGTGGATCAGGTCCGTTCTAGCCAGGGCCGCAGCAGCGACCGTGCCAGTTCCAGGGCCCGGGGCTGCAGCTCGGAATCGTGGCGCAACGTCCCCCCGCGGTTCTGGCCCTGCAGCAGCAGCGGCTGCAGCAGGCGGCGCGCCACCCCACCGAAGGCCACGCCGGCGCAGGCACGGGCCAGGGCCGGCGTGGCCTCCAGCAGCGGCAGGCTGCGGGCGTTGGTGCCCCCGGCCAGCTGCAGCGGTCCTGGCGGCATGCGCTGCCGGCGCCGGGCCAGCAGGGCCACCGCCGCCCGGGCGGTGCCATCGCCCACATCTCCACTCATCGGCCTCCCGTCCAGCTGCCACAGCGGGCGCAAGCCGCGCGCGCGCAGGGCGGCAAAGCGCTGCCAGAGCTCCGCTGTGGACACCTCGGCGCCGGCGCTCACGGCCACCCGTCGCAGGGACAGGCCGCTGGCCAGCAGCTGATCAAGGCGCTGCTCGAAGGCCCGCTGGCGGCCAGGCCTGGTGTGCAGCTCCACCGCCTCGGGCCTCAGCTCGGCCAGCAGCGGAGCCACCGCCTCGGGTTCCAGCACCCGCGAGCGCTCCTCAATCAACCCCAGCGGGCAGGCGGGCAGGCAGCGGCCGCAGCCGTAGCAGCGCTCCGCCAACACCCCCGGCGCCCCGGCGGCCTGCTCACCGATGGCCAGGGCCGGACAGACCCGCTCACAGGGCCGCGGACAGCTGGGTGGACAGCGGGACGGATCGAACCAGGCCTTGCGGAAGTGGGGATCCTCGCCATCGCTGAGGCTCACCATCAGCCAGGGCCGCGCTGCCCCGTGGACCACAGCCCAGGCCACCCCCCGCCGCGCCGCCGCCACCGCCGCCGCATCGGCGGCCAGATCCAGACAGTGGGCGCCGGCGAGGGCATAGATCCCAGCCAGATCTTCGATTGCCGCCAGATCCTGGTTGCTGGCACCGGCAATCCACTTCACCCAGCGACCGCTGGCCAGGGCGGCCTCCGGTGGCAGCGGAGGGGCCGGAATCCGGCCCGGCAAGATCAAATCAGCTCGCTGAGGGGCTGCCAGCGCAAAGACCGGGCACCTCCCATTTCCACAACCACCCGCAGCCTGGGTTCCCGGCGGGTGAGGGCCACCAGCGAGGCCAGCTCAGCGGAGGAGAGCACCTGCCCCTCCAGCAGCCAGAGCAGCATCGGCTGATTGCCCTCCAGCAGGGCGCCGAGCTGGGGCATCACCCGGTAGGCCTCGCCCACGGCGGCACCGCGGCCCACGCTCTGGTGCCCCAGGTGGGGGGGACGCACCCCGTGCAGCTGAAACAGGAAGGCCTCCGGATCACCCAGCCCGCGGGCGGAGGTGAGCTGGGCCCGGTAGCCAGCGGCGCGCAAACGCCGCATCAGGCGGGTTTCGGCGCCGCCCTCAAGGGGGGCGAACAGGGCCAGGGCGCCGGCGCGCTCGAGCTCCTGGCGAAAGCCCCGGCCGGAGAGCAGCAGCGGCATCGTGTGCTGGATGGCTGGGTGAAGTCTGACAGCAGCAGCGCCAAGGCGAGCGAGGGGAGGGTGTACCCCCCATGGGGTACATTTATTCGCTGTGCCAGACATCTGTGCCCGTCCGCTAGCCGGGCCTCCAGATCCTGACACCAGATCACCAGTGGTGGTGATCTTCTCCGGCTACACGGGTTGGGCCTTCACTCGCCCCGTCGGGAAACTTCTTGAACGCGCCGCGTCCAGCGGTCCGGTCCAGGAAAGTCCCAGCCGCCGCTGAACGGGTCCTGATCCGTCTCGCTAGCTCCCTGGATTGCGCATCGGGCCTGACTGGTCAGTCCCATGCGGCCACCAAGGCCAAGCTCGACCATCACGACTGCTGCAGCCCTCCGGCTTCCCCCCGGAGCCCGGACCCGTCCGGGATTCGGGAACCACCGGATGTCCAGCTGGCGCTTCACCTCCCTCCCATGTCCATCGGCATTCTTGGGAAGAAACTGGGCATGTCCCAGTTCTTCGACGACGAGGGCAGGTCCATCCCGGTCACCCTGATCGAGGCGGGTCCCTGCCGCGTCACCCAGCTCAAATCCAGCAGCACCGACGGCTACACCGCCGTGCAACTTGGCTTCGGCGAAGTGCGCGAGAAGCTCGTCAACAAGCCCTCCCGCGGCCACCTGGCCAAGTCGGGCGATGAACTCCTGCGCCACTTCAAGGAGTATCGGGTCGAGAGCCTCGACGGTCTCGAGCTAGGCGCCCCCGTGACGGTGGGCGCGTTCGAGCCCGGCCAGAAGGTGGATGTGAGCGGCGACAGCATGGGTCGGGGTTTCTCCGGCTATCAGAAGCGCCACGGGTTCAGCCGCGGTCCGATGAGCCACGGCTCCAAGAACCACCGACTGCCGGGCTCCACCGGGGCCGGCACGACCCCCGGCCGCGTGTATCCCGGCAAGCGCATGGCCGGCCGCTATGGCGGCAAGCAGATCACCACCCGCGGCCTCACCATTCTCAAGGTGGATCCCGAGCGCAATCTGCTGGTGGTGAAGGGCTCGGTGCCCGGCAAGCCCGGCGCCCTGCTCAACATCTGCCCGGCAAACCGGGTGGGCGCCAAGAGCGGCAACTGAGGAGCAAAACCATGGCTACTTGTGACATCCGCGACTGGCAGGGCAAAGAGGCCGGCAAGACCGACCTCACCCTCAAAGTCGCCAAGGAGAGCTCCGCCGCCGACCTGGTGCAGCGGGCTGTTGTGCGGCAGCTGGCCAACGCCCGCCAGGGCACGGCCAGCACCCTCACCCGGGCGGAGGTGGCCGGCGGCGGCCGCAAGCCCTACAAACAGAAGGGCACCGGCCGCGCCCGCCAGGGCTCGATCCGCACACCCCTGCGGCCCGGCGGCGGGGTGATCTTCGGGCCCAAGCCGCGCGATTACAGCCTGGCGATGAACCGCAAGGAGCGTCGCCTGGCCCTGCGCACGGCCCTGATGAGCCGCGTCGACGCCATCACGGTGGTGAAGGACTTCGGCGCGTCCCTCGACAGCCCCAAAACCAAGGAAATCACCGCCGCCCTGGCCCGCTTCGGCATCGAAGCCGGCGCCAAGGTGCTGCTGGTGCTCGACAGTCCCAGCGAGGTGGTGCGCCGCTCGGTGCGCAACCTCGAGAAGGTGAAGTTGATCGCCGCTGATCAACTCAACGTGTTCGATCTGCTGCACGCCAACCACCTTGTGGTGAGCGAGCAGGCACTCGCGAAGATTCAGGAGGTCTACGGCGATGAGTGAGCGTTTTGCAGGGCGTCTCGCGGATGTCATCCGTCGGCCGCTGATCACCGAGAAGGCCACCCAGGCCCTCGAGCTCAACCAGTACACCTTCGAGGTAGACCACCGGGCCGCCAAGCCCGACATCAAGGCAGCCATCGAAGAACTCTTCGAGGTCAAGGTGGTGGGCGTCAGCACCATGAATCCACCGCGCCGCACCCGCCGCGTCGGCCGTTTCGCCGGCAAGCGCGCCCAGGTGAAAAAGGCCGTGGTGCGCCTGGCAGAAGGCGACGCCATCCAGCTGTTCCCCGAGTCCTGAGGGATCTGACATCACATGGCAATCCGCAACTACCGCCCCATCACCCCAGGCACCCGCACCCGCGTGGCCAGCAACTTTGCTGAGATCACCGGCCGCGATCGCGTCAAGGGTCTGGTGGTGGCCAAGCACCGCCGCAAGGGCCGCAACAACCGCGGCGTGATCACCTGCCGCCACCGCGGCGGCGGCCACAAGCGCCTCTACCGGGTGGTTGATTTCCGTCGCGACAAGCACGGCGTCGTGGCCAAGGTGGCCGCCATCCACTACGACCCCCACCGCAACGCGCGGCTGGCCCTGCTCTTCTACGGAGACGGCGAGAAGCGTTACATCCTCGCGCCTGCTGGCGTGGAGATCGGCCAGCAGGTGGTGGCCGGGCCCGAGGCGCCGATCGAAACCGGCAATGCCCTGCCGCTCTCGGCCATCCCCCTCGGTTCCAGTGTTCACAACGTGGAGCTCTACGCCGGTCGGGGTGGACAGATGGTGCGCACCGCCGGCGCCAGTGCCCAGGTGATGGCCAAGGAGGGCGACTACGTGGCCCTCAAGCTGCCGTCCACCGAGGTGCGTCTGGTGCGCCGGGAGTGCTACGCCACCCTCGGAGCAGTCGGCAACGCCGAAGTGCGCAACACCAGCCTCGGCAAGGCGGGCCGCAAGCGCTGGCTTGGCCGTCGTCCGGAGGTGCGCGGATCGGTGATGAACCCCTGCGACCACCCCCACGGTGGCGGTGAGGGCCGCGCCCCCATCGGCCGCTCCGGCCCGGTGACCCCCTGGGGCAAGCCGGCCCTCGGCCTCAAAACCCGCAAGCGGAACAAGCCCAGCAACCGTTTTGTGCTGCGCAAACGTCGCCGCACCTCCAAGCGGAGCCGTGGCGGACGCGATTCCTGATGACCCACACCGCTCTGCTCACCGCTTAATCCGCCATGGGACGTTCACTCAAAAAAGGTCCATTTGTTGCTGACAGCCTGCTGCGCAAGGTTGAAAAGCAGAATGTCGCCGACGACAAGTCGGTGATCAAGACTTGGTCACGAGCCTCCACCATCCTGCCGATGATGATCGGCCACACGATCGCTGTGCACAACGGCAGATCCCACGTTCCGGTTTACGTAACCGAGCAGATGGTGGGCCATAAATTAGGGGAATTCGCCCCCACGCGCACCTTCAAGGGCCACATCAAAGACAAAAAAGGAGGTCGCTGAATTCATGGCCAACATCACCCCCAGTCAGGCTGTGGCCCATGGCCGCTTCATCCGCGGCTCCGCCTCCAAGGTGCGCCGGGTGCTCGATCAGATCCGGGGCCGGAGCTACCGCGACGCCCTGATCCTGCTGGAGTTCATGCCCTATCGCTCCACCGGACCGATCACCAAGGTGCTGCGCAGTGCCGTGGCCAACGCCGAGCACAACCTCGGACTCGATCCGGCCACCTTGATGATCAGCCAGGCCCATGCCGACATGGGTCCGTCGCTGAAGCGCTTCCGGCCCCGCGCCCAGGGACGCGCCTACGCAATCAAGAAACAGACCTGCCACATCAGCATCGCTGTGGCTCCCACCACCTGAACCCCGAGGACACCGACCGATGGGACACAAGATCCATCCAACCGGCCTGCGCCTGGGGATCACCCAGGACCACCGCTCCCGCTGGTACGCCCCAAGCAAGACCTACCCGACCCTCCTTCAGGAGGACGATCGCATCCGCAAGTTCATCCACAAGAAATACGGTTCCGCCGGCATTTCCGATGTGCTGATCGCCCGCAAGGCCGACCAGCTCGAAGTGGAACTCAAAACCGCCCGTCCCGGGGTGCTGGTTGGCCGACAGGGCAGCGGCATCGAGGAGTTGCGCGCCGGAATTCAGAAGACCGTGGGCGACGCCCAGCGCCAGGTGCGCATCAATGTGGTGGAGGTGGAGCGTGTCGACGCCGATGCCTTCCTGCTGGGCGAGTACATCGCCCAGCAGCTGGAGAAGCGCGTGGCCTTCCGCCGCGTGATCCGCATGGCCGTGCAGCGCGCCCAGCGGGCTGGCGTGCTCGGCCTGAAAATCCAGGTGAGCGGACGGCTCAACGGCGCCGAGATCGCCCGCACAGAATGGACCCGGGAAGGCCGGGTGCCGCTGCACACCCTGCGGGCCGACATCGATTACGCCACCCGCGTGGCCACCACCACCTACGGGGTGCTGGGCATCAAGGTGTGGGTGTTCAAGGGCGAGGTGCTGCCTGGTCAGCAGGACCAGGCCCCCATGGGTGCCGCCCCCCGCCGCCGGGCAAGCCGGCAGCCCCAACAGTTCGAAGACCGCTCCAACCGCGAGTGATCAGGAGGCCTGAACCATGCTGAGTCCACGACGCGTCAAATTCCGCAAGCAACAGCGCGGCCGCATGCGCGGTATCGCCACCCGCGGCAACACCATTGCCTTCGGGCAATACGCCCTCCAGGCCCAGGAGTGCGGCTGGATCACCTCGCGCCAGATCGAGGCCTCCCGCCGCGCCATGACCCGCTATGTCAAGCGGGGCGGCAAGATCTGGATTCGGATTTTCCCCGACAAGCCCGTCACCATGCGCCCGGCCGAAACCCGCATGGGTTCCGGTAAGGGCAACCCCGAATTCTGGGTGGCCGTGATCAAGCCTGGCCGGATCCTGTTTGAGATGGGTGGGGTCGACATCACCCCCGAAATCGCCCAGGAGGCCATGCGACTGGCCCAGTACAAACTGCCGGTCAAGACCAAGTTCCTCACCCTGGCCGACCAAGAGGCCGCAGCCGCGGTCACCGCGTCCGAGGCCAGCGGCTCTGAGGCTGCCGCGCCCGCCGTTTCCCTGGAGTCCTGACCATGGCCCGTCCCGAGATCACCGATGTGCGCCAGCTCGCCGACAGCGAGCTCGATGAACGAATCAACGCCACCCGGCGTGAACTGTTCGATCTGCGCTTCCAGCAGGCGATACGCCGGCTGGAACATCCCCACCGCTTCAAGGCAGCCCGCATCAAGCTGGCCCACCTGCTGACGGTGCGCAACGAGCGTCAACGCTCCGGCAGCACCACTGCCACCTCGGCAGAAATCGCCTCCTGATTCCCCCCTCGATTCCCATGGCAACCAAGGAACGGGTCGGCACCGTCGTCAGCGACAAGATGGACAAGACGGTGGTGGTCGCGGTGGAAAACCGCTTCCCCCACCCCATCTACAAAAAGACGGTGAGCCGCACCAAGCGCTACAAAGTTCACGATGAAACCAACGGCTGCAAGGTTGGTGATCGGGTTCGCATCACCGAAACCCGTCCGCTCAGCCGCACCAAGCGGTGGACCGTGGCCGAGGTGATCACCACCACCAACGCCAACTGAGGAGGACCGAACAATGATTCAACAGGAAACGTTCCTCAACGTCGCCGACAACAGCGGCGCCAAGCGCATCCAGTGCATCCGCGTGCTGGGTAGCAACCGCCGTTACGCCCACGTTGGTGATGTGATCGTGGCCGCGGTCAAGGACGCCATGCCCAACATGGGCGTGAAGAAGTCCGATGTGGTCAAGGCCGTGGTGGTGCGCACGCGCGCCACCCTGCGACGCGAAACGGGCAATGCGATCCGTTTCGATGACAACGCCGCAGTGATTCTCGGCACCGAGAACAACCCCAAGGGCACCCGCGTCTTCGGGCCGGTTGCCCGGGAGCTGCGCGAGCGCAACTTCACCAAGATCGTGTCCCTCGCCCCGGAGGTGATCTGAGATGGCAACAGCAACCCCGAGGGCCAAAGCGGCCGTGCGCATCAAGCTGCGCATCAAGAAGGGCGACACCGTGCAGGTGATCGCCGGCAAGGACAAGGGCAAGACCGGTGAGGTCCTGCGCACCCTGCCCTATGAAAACCGGGTGGTGGTGCAGGGCATCAACCTGCGCACCCGCCATGTGAAGCCCACCCAGGAAGGCGAAACCGGTCGCATCGTCACCGAAGAGGCCTCACTGCATGCCTCCAACGTGATGCTCTACTCCACCACCAACAAGGTGGTCAGCCGAGTGGAGATCGTGGTCGACCAGGACGGCATGAAAAAGCGCCGCCTCAAGAAAACGGGAGAAGTGTTGGATTGAGCGCCGCCTCCGGCCTCCCCTCCAGCCCTCGTCCTCTGTCCTCCTCTTCGATCTCCGCCCGCCTTCTGACCCCGACCAGAAGCGCATCCCCCCTCCCCCGTCATGTCCCTGAAACAGCGCTATCGGGAGACGATTCAGCCCAAACTCCTCAAGGATCTGAATCTCTCCAACATCCACGAGGTCCCCAAGGTGGTGAAAGTCACCGTCAATCGTGGTCTCGGCGAAGCGGCGCAGAACGCCAAGGCCCTCGAGGCCTCCATCGTGGAACTCGCCACCATCACCGGACAGAAGGTGGTGGTGACCCGGGCCAAAAAGGCGATCGCCGGTTTCAAGATCCGCCAGGGCATGCCGATCGGGGTCGTCACCACCCTGCGAGGTGAGCGCATGTACGCCTTCCTGGAGCGCCTGATCCACCTGGCTCTGCCCCGCATCCGCGACTTCCGCGGTGTGAGCCCCAAGAGCTTCGATGGACGCGGCAACTACACCCTGGGAATCCGCGAACAGATCATCTTCCCTGAAATCTCCTTCGACAAGATCGATGCGATTCGTGGCATGGACGTCACGATCGTGACCACTGCCCGTAACGACGAAGAGGGCCGGGCCCTCCTCCGCGAGATGGGAATGCCGTTCCGCAGCAACTGAGCCCTCTTCGGACCTGATCCATGGCCAATCACGACCCCATTTCCGACATGCTCACCCGCATCCGCAATGCGAGTGAGAAGCGGCACGAAACAACCAGCATCCCCGCCTCTAGGCTGCTCCGCAGTATCGCCGATGTGCTCCAGCAGGAGGGCTTCATCGCTGGCATCAGCGAGGAAGGCGAAGGCATCCGGCGCCAGATGGTGCTTGAGCTGAAGTACAGCGGCAAGCACCGCCAGCCCACCATCCGCTCGGTGCAGCGCGTCAGCAAGCCCGGCCTGCGCATCTACAAGAACAACCGCCAGCTGCCGAAGGTGCTCGGCGGCCTCGGAGTGGCGATCATCTCCACCTCCAGGGGTGTGATGAGCGACCGCGACGCCCGCAAGCAGCGCGTGGGCGGTGAAGTGCTGTGCTACGTCTACTGATCAGGAGAACGATCCATGTCACGTATCGGTAAAGCACCCATCCCTGTCCCCGACAAGGTGAGCGTCAGCCTCAACGGCCTCGACGTCACTGTCAAGGGGCCCAAAGGGGAACTCAGCCGCACCCTGCCCGAGGGGGTGAGCATCAGCCATGAGGGCACCACCCTGGTGGTGGCACCGGTCAGCAGCAGCCGCCGCTGCCGCGAGCGCCACGGTCTCTGCCGCACCCTGGTGGCCAACATGGTCGAAGGGGTGAGCCAGGGCTTCAGCCGCAAGCTCGAGATCACCGGTGTGGGCTACCGGGCCGCCGTGCAGGGCAAGAAGCTGGTGGTGAGCGCCGGCTACAGCCATCCGGTGGAACTCACCCCGCCCGATGGCATCAGCTTCGCGGTGGAGGGCAACACCACCGTGGTGGTGTCGGGTGCCAACAAGGAACTCGTGGGCAATGAGGCCGCCAAGGTACGGGCGATCCGCCCGCCCGAGCCCTACAAGGGCAAGGGCATCAAGTACGAGGGCGAACGCATCCTGCGCAAGGCCGGTAAGACCGGCAAGAAATGAGGTCTGTCTGAGCGCCTTTACCCTGTTTTCCCATGTCTTCCCTTTCCCGCAAACAGCAGACCCAGAAACGTCATCGCCGGCTGCGCCGCCATCTCGGCGGCACCGCCGTGCGTCCACGTCTGGCCGTGTTTCGCTCCAACAACCACATCTATGCCCAGGTGATCGACGACGACGCCCAGAGCACCCTCTGCTCGGCATCCACCGTCGACAAGGAGCTCCGCTCCAACCTCAAGGGCCCTGCCAGCTGCGATGCATCGCTGGCCGTGGGCCAGCTGGTGGCGCAGCGAGCCCTCGCCAAGGGCATCTCCCAGGTGGTCTTCGATCGCGGCGGCAACCTGTACCACGGCCGGGTCAAGGCCCTGGCTGATGCCGCCCGGGAAGCGGGCCTTCAGTTCTGATCCCTGCTCTCACCATGACCGAAACCAACGATCAAGTTCAGACCAGCAACGTCCCGGCGGCAGCCGATGTGCCGGCGGCAGCTGGTGGCCAGCAGGAGCGCCGCGGACGCAGTGAAGGCCGGGGCGGCGGCGACCGCCGCGGCGGTCGTGGACGCGATGGCCGCCGCGGCCAGGAGCGCGATTCCGAATGGCAGGAGCGGGTGGTGCAGATCCGTCGCGTCTCCAAGACGGTGAAGGGCGGCAAGAAGATGAGCTTCCGGGCCATCGTCGTCGTGGGCAATGAAAAGGGCCAGGTGGGCGTCGGCGTCGGCAAGGCCGGCGATGTGATCGGCGCCGTGCGCAAGGGCGTGGCCGATGGCAAGAAGCACCTGGTGAAGGTGCCCCTCACCCGTCACAGCTCCATCCCCACCCTCAGCAATGGTCACGACGGTGCCGCCAGTGTGCTGATCCGCCCCGCCGCACCGGGCACCGGGGTGATCGCCGGCGGTTCGATCCGCACGGTGCTGGAGCTGGCCGGCATCAAGAACGTCCTGGCCAAGCGTCTGGGCTCCAAGACCCCCCTCAACAACGCCCGCGCAGCCATCGACGCCCTGGGATTGCTGCGCACCCACAAGGAGACCGCCCAGGAGCGGGGCATCTCCCTCGAGCAGATCTATTCCTGAGGCCTCGCCATGAGCATCACTCTCCAGTCCCTCAAATCCAACCCCGGGGCCCGGCGTCGCAAGCTGCGCAAGGGTCGCGGCATCGCCGCCGGTCAGGGCGCCAGCTGCGGCTTCGGCATGCGCGGCCAGAAGTCCCGCTCCGGCCGTCCCACCCGTCCCGGGTTCGAGGGTGGTCAGATGCCCCTCTACCGGCGCATCCCCAAGCTCAAGCACTTTGAGCTGGTGAACCCCAAGTCCTTCACCGTCCTCAATGTGGGCAAGCTCGCCGACTGCCCGGCGGGCAGCACGGTGACGCTCGAGTCCCTGGTCGAGGCCGGCATTGTCACCAGCCCCAAGCACCCTCTGAAAATCCTCGGTGATGGCGAGCTGACGGCGACGCTCACGGTGCAGGCAGCCGCCTTCACGGCCAGTGCCCGCACCAAGATCGAGGCCGCCGGCGGCAGCTGCGAGCTGATCTGAGTGCACGTCCTGCCTGAGGTCCTCCCCCGAGGCCCTAGGGTCTGAGCCGTCCGACCGGTCGTCCGGCGGGCGGCTTTTTGCGAACCACCGTTCCTCCCACACGCCCCAGTCACCATGCTCGTCAGTCGGGGACGCAATCCCAGTGCCGGCGAAATTCTCGGCCAGCTGATCCAGTCCAAGGGACTGCGCGACCGGGTGCTCACCACCCTCGGCCTGCTTCTGGTGGTGCGTCTGGGCATCTACATCCCGGTGCCCGGAATCGACCGGGTGGCCTTTCAGGAGTTCCTGGCCCGCGGCGGTCAGCTGATCGGCTTCCTCGACATCTTCACCGGCGGGGGCCTCTCCACCCTGGGCGTGTTCGCGCTGGGGATCCTGCCGTTCATCAACGCCTCGATCATCATCCAGCTGCTCACGGCGGCCATTCCCCAGCTTGAGGACCTGCAGAAGAACGAGGGTGAGGCCGGCCGGCGCAAGATCGCCCAGATCACCCGCTACGTGGCCCTGGGCTGGGGGATTCTGCAGAGCATCGTCTTCGCCCTGATCCTGCGCCAGTACGCCACCCAGGGGTTGTCGGAACCCGTGTTCGTGATCCAGACCGCCCTGGCGCTGGTGACCGGCTCGATGGTGGTGATGTGGATCAGCGAAGTGATCACCGAGCGGGGGATCGGTCAGGGCGCCTCGCTGGTGATCTTCGTGAACATCGTGGCCACCCTGCCCAGAGCCCTGGGTTCCACCATCGAGCTGGCCCAGAGCGGGGATCGCAGCACCGTGGGCGGCATCGTCGTGCTGGTGCTGGTGTTCCTGGTCACGATCGTGGGCATCATCTTCGTGCAGGAGGGCAACCGCCGCATCCCGATCGTGAGTGCCAAGCGCCAGGTGGGTGGGGCCGGGGTGCTGGCCGCTCGCCAGAGCTACCTGCCCCTGAAGCTCAACGCCGGCGGGGTGATGCCGATCATCTTTGCCTCGGCTGTGGTGTTCCTGCCGCTCACCATCGCCAACCTCACCGGAGCCCCCTGGCTGATCCAGCTGGCTGGCTACCTCAACCCCAACAGCAGCACCCCCTGGCTGTACGCCCTGCTGTTCTTCGCCCTGATCTGCGGCTTTTCCTTCTTCTACGCCTCCCTCACGGTCAACCCCGTGGACATCGCCACCAACCTCAAGCGGGGCGGCGTGGCCATCCCCGGGGTGCGGCCGGGGTCCGCCACCGCCAACTACCTCAGTGGAGTGCAGAATCGGCTCACCCTGCTCGGTGGTCTGTTCCTCGGGGCTGTGGCAATCATTCCCTCCGCCGTGGAGGGAGCCACCCAGGTGCGCACCTTCCAGGGCCTCGGCGCCACCTCGCTGCTGATCCTGGTGGGCGTGGCCATCGACACGGCCAAGCAGGTGCAGACCTACGTGATCTCCCAGCGCTATGAGGGCATGGTGCGTCAGTGATCGGGGAGGCTTGCCTTCAGGTCCCGCAACCACCCACCCACGTTTTCAGGCTCCGCCCGCGATGAAGCACCGTCTCCTGTTCCTCGGCCCTCCCGGCGCCGGCAAAGGCACCCAGGCCCAGCTGCTGGCCAGCACCCATGGCTTGCTGCACCTCTCCACCGGCGACCTGCTGCGGGCCGAAGTGGCCGCCGGCAGCCCCCTGGGCCAGGAGGCCGAAGCGGTGATGGCCCGCGGTGAACTGGTGAGCGATGCCCTGGTGTTGGCCATCGTGCGGCAGCGGCTCCAGGGGCAGGCCGAAGGTGGCGGCTGGCTGCTCGATGGTTTCCCGCGCAACCTGCCCCAGGCGGAGGCCCTGGCGGCCCTGCTCGCTGAGCTGGGCCAGCCGATCGAGCTGGTGGTGCTCCTGGAACTCGACGATGCGGTGCTGATCCAGCGCCTGCTCAGCCGTGGCCGTGCCGACGACAACGAGGATGTCATCCGCCACCGTCTGGAGGTGTACCGCGAGCAGACCGCGCCTCTGATCCACTACTACCGGGAGCAAGGCCTGCTCAAGCCGGTGGAAGCCCACGGAACCGTGGAGCAGATCGGCGCGCGCATCACCGCCCTGCTGGAGTGAGATGGCAGGGTTGACCGCTGTGATAGGTTGTCGGTTTGCAAAATTGGAGAGCACACTGCCATGAAGGTGCGTGCCTCAGTCAAGAAGATGTGCGATAAGTGCCGGGTGATCCGTCGCCACGGCCGGGTAATGGTGATCTGCACCAACCCCAAGCACAAGCAGCGCCAGGGCTGAGAGCTCTGGCCCATGGCCCCCAGGGGCCACCCTTGCCCACCCTTGCGGTGTGCTTTTTCTGCCCTTCACTTGTTTGCCCGTGGCTCGGATTGCCGGCGTCGATATCCCCCGCGACAAGCGGGTTGAGATTGCCCTCACCTATGTGTATGGGATCGGTCTCACCCGCGCCCAGAAGATTCTCGCCAAAGCCGGCGTGAACCCGGACATCCGGGTGAAGGATCTCAGCGACGGCGACGTGCAGAAGCTGCGCGGTGCCGCCGACAGCTTCACGCTCGAGGGAGACCTCCGCCGCCAGGAGGGCATGGCCCTCAAGCGCCTGCAGGACATCGGCTGCCTGCGCGGCCGTCGCCATCGCCTCGGGCTGCCCGTGCGCGGCCAGCGCACCCGCACCAATGCCCGCACCCGCCGCGGGGCGCGCAAGACCGTGGCGGGCAAGAAGAAGTAACCCCACGGCCCCCACGCGCTGGGGCCTCCCCCCACCACCCCCGGGCTCTGCCGGCCATCCCCTGCTTGGGGCTCTCGGTCTGCTGATGGTCCCGATTCCTCAACCGACCGCAAGACCCCACCGCTGTGGGTATCCGTTTGCGGGTGGGCCATGGATCGGGCCTCCAGTTGTCACCGCCGCGCCGTCACCAGAACCTCCGTCTCTACCCGAACACCTCCCTGCACCAGCAGGTTTCTCCCATGGCCAAGCCTCCCCAGAAGTCCGGTCCCAAGAAGACCAAGCGCAACGTTCCCAACGGCGTGGCCCACATCCAGAGCACCTTCAACAACACGATCGTGTCGATCACCGACACGGCCGGTGAAGTGATCGCCTGGAGTTCAGCCGGTGCCAGCGGCTTCAAGGGAGCCCGCAAGGGCACCCCCTTCGCCGCCCAGACCGCCGCTGAAGCCGCCGCCCGCCGGGCCCTCGACCAGGGCATGCGCCAGATCGAGGTGCTGGTACGTGGCCCGGGCTCCGGCAGGGAAACAGCCATCCGCGCCCTCCAGGTGGCAGGCCTGGAAATCACCCTGATCCGCGACGTCACGCCGCTGCCCCACAACGGCTGCCGCCGTGCCAAGCGTCGTCGCGTCTGAGCCTCCCCTCCCCCTCTGCGGGACGCCCACCAACCCTCCGAGCCTTCAGCCGTGCTGCACTACCAAATTGACCGGATCGAGCATCAGGTCGACGACGACCGCTCGCAGACCGGGGTCTTCCTGATTGGTCCGCTCGACCGCGGACAGGCCACCACCCTCGGCAATGCCCTGCGTCGGGTGCTGATCGGTGCCCTCGAGGGCAGCGCCATCACCGCTGTGCGCATCGCCGGGGTGAACCATGAGTACGCCACCGTTCCGGGGGTGCGCGAGGACGTGCTCGACATCCTGCTGAACTGCAAGCAGATCGCCGTCAACAGCCGCAGCCGCGAGCTGGAGATCGGCCGTCTGGTGGCCACGGGGCCAGCCACCGTCACCGCTGCTGATCTGCAGTTCTCCTCCCAGGTCCAGGTGATCGATTCCAGCCGCCTGATCGCCACGGTGGCCGATGGTCACAGCCTGGAACTGGAGGTGCATGTGGAGCGGGGTGTGGGCTACAGGCCCGTCGACCGCCACACCGAGGACACCAGCGCCATCGATCTGCTTCAGATCGACGCCGTCTTCAAGCCCGTCCAGAGGGTGAACTACACGGTGGATGAAACCGCGGTGGGTGAGGGTGGCTCAGCGCGCGAGCGGCTGCGGCTGGAGATCGAGACCGACGGCAGCCTCAGCCCCGATGACGCCATGGCCCAGGCGGCCAATCAACTGATCGCCCTGTTCCAGCCCCTGGCCAGCCTCACCGCCGAGGAAGAGCCTGGCCAGGAACCGGAGCCTTCAGCCGAAGCCCAGATCCCCCTGGAAGAACTCAATCTTTCGGTGCGCGCCTACAACTGTCTCAAGCGCGCCCAGGTGAACTCGGTGAGCGACTTGATGGGCTTCAGCTATGAAGATCTGCTCGAGATCAAGAACTTCGGCTCCAAGTCAGCCGATGAAGTGATCGAAGCGCTTGAGCGCATCGGCATCACCCTGCCCCAGAGCCGCACCAGCGCCTGATCGGCGGCCTTCGACCCCCTCCCGACCCAAGCACCATGCGACACCAATGCCGAGTCCCCCAGCTGGGACGCCCCGCCGACCAACGCAAGGCCATGCTGCGCGGCCTCACCACGCAGCTGATCCGCGAAGGGCGGGTCACCACCACCAAGGCCCGCGCCAAGGCTCTGCGGGATGAGGCCGAGCGCATGATCACCCTGGCCAAGGACGGCAGCCTCGCCGCCCGCCGCCGCGCCATTGGCTACATCTACGACAAACAGCTCGTGCACGCCCTGTTCGACAAGGCCCAAGACCGCTACGGCGACCGCAGCGGTGGCTACACCCGCATCCTGCGCACGGTGCCGCGCCGTGGCGACAACGCCGAGATGGCGATCATCGAACTGGTCTGAGACCCACCAGGCACCTTTCCAGGTGCCCCAGCAGCACCATGCTGCCCTGATGTCCAGCCCCGGGCTGCGTCGCGTCGCGCTCTGCCTGCAATACGACGGCAGCGCCTTCCATGGCTGGCAGCGCCAGCAGAACGCCTCCAGCGTGCAGGCCACGCTGGAGGATGCGCTCGCTGCACTCGATCCCCAGGGATCGGGTCGCTGTGTGGCTGCGGGTCGCACCGACACGGGGGTCCATGCTGCCGCCCAGGTGGTGCACTTCGATTGCGCCGGACCGATCCCGGCTCAGCGCTGGCCCAAGGCGCTCAATGGCCGGTTGCCGCAGACCGTGCGCGTGCGCGCCGCCACCACGGTGCCGCCCGACTGGCATGCGCGCTTCTCGGCCAGCTATCGCCGCTACCGCTACACCATCTACAACGGCGCCCGGCCCAACCTGTTCCTGGCGCCGTGGAGCTGGCACCGCTACCAACGGCCGATCGCCGAGGCCGCCATGGACGCGGCCCTGGCGCCGATGCTGGGCGAGCACGACTTCGCGGCCTTCCAGCGCTCCGGCAGTCGCCGCCGTCACAGCCGCACCTGCCTCCAGGACGCTCGGGTGCTGCGCCAGGGAGATCTGATCACCGTGGAACTGCAGGCCAGCGGCTTCCTCTACGGCATGGTGCGGCTGCTGATGGGGCAGTTGGTGGCCCTGGGGGAGGGGCGGCTGCAGGCCGACGACTTTGAGCGGCGCTGGCGCCAGGGGCAGCGGGCGGCGGTGAAGGAAGCCGCTCCCCCCCAGGGACTGTGCCTGCTGCGCGTGGGCTATCCGCAGCCCGTGTTCCCACAGGCCGCCTGGTATGATTGCCAGCCGCGGTATCAGCTGGATCCATGTGATCCACCGGGCTGCGATCCACTGGCCTGTGGGCCGTCAGGTCTCCGGCCACCGGAACACCTCCGGGATCCCGGCACATCAGGCCCAAGCCTGGATGCCGAGCCAGTTGATCCGCCCCGCTGACACTCTCCACACCGGAGATGCCCACCAGCTGTGGCTGCTGCATCGCAGCCCTGCTGCCCCAACCGCCGAGCCGCAGAGCCCCCAGGGGCCAAGCGGTAGGTTGAGGACAACGCGAGCAACGCCGCTCCGCCCCCTACGGCCTGCCGGTGCCCGACCAGGCGCTATGAACAAAACTCCCCTCCCCTCCATCGATTCGATTGACCGCCAGTGGTATCTGGTGGACGCAGCGGATCAGACGCTCGGCCGTCTGGCCAGCGAGGTGGCCTCCGTGCTCCGGGGCAAGACCAAGCCCTGCTACACCCCCCACCTCGACACCGGCGATTTCGTCGTGATCATCAATGCCGAGCGGATCCGGGTGAGCGGCAACAAGCCCACCCAGAAGCTGTATCGGCGTCACTCCGGCCGCCCCGGGGGCATGAAGACCGAAACCTTCGCCCACCTCCAGGCCCGGATTCCCGAGCGCATCGTGGAGAAGGCCGTGAAGGGCATGCTCCCCCACAACACCCTGGGCCGCCAGCTGTTCCGCAAGCTGAAGGTCTACAAGGGCAGCGACCATCCCCACGCTGCCCAGAATCCCCAGGTTCTCGCCCTCGATCCCGCCGCTGCTGCCCGATGAGCTCCTCCAACGTCGTCTACTGGGGTACCGGTCGCCGCAAGACCGCCGTGGCCCGCGTGCGGGTGGTGCCTGGCAGTGGATCGGTCACCATCAACGGTCGCCCCGGGGACAACTACCTCAACTACAACCCCGTCTATCTGGCGGCCGTCAAGGCCCCCCTGCAGACCCTGGGTCTGGAGGGCGCGTACGACCTGCTGGTGAACGTGCGCGGAGGCGGCCTCACCGGTCAGGCAGACGCCATCAAGCAGGGGGCGGCCCGTGCCCTGTGTGACCTCTCCCCTGAGAACCGTGGCCCCCTCAAAACCGAGGGCCATCTCAGTCGCGACCCCCGCGCCAAGGAACGTCGCAAGTACGGTTTGAAGAAAGCCCGCAAAGCTCCCCAGTTCTCCAAGCGCTGACCATGCCCAAGGCCGATATCCATCCCACCTGGTATCCCGACGCCAAGGTGATCTGCAATGGGGAGGTGGTGATGACCACCGGCTCCACCCATCCCGAAATCCACGTCGACGTGTGGAGTGGGAACCATCCCTTCTATACCGGCACCCAGAAGATCCTCGATACCGAAGGTCGGGTGGATCGCTTCATGCGCAAATACGGCATGGCCGGCCCCAGCAGCGCCAGCCCAGAGGCCAAGCCCAGCGAGGGCAACGCTTCGAAGGCCAGCTCCTCCGAGGCCAACCCCTCTGAGGCCGAGGCCTGAGCGCAACTTTCTGAGCGCCACTGCCTGAGTCGCCTCGCCCTTGGGGGCTGTCAACGGCCGGATGCCACCAGGTATCCGGCTTTGTGCTGATCTGCCGCAGCGGACGCTGCCAGGATCCCGATATGGACCCTTCCCTGCTGCACGAGCGCCTGGAGACGGCCCGCCGCACCTTCGCAACGCTGGAGCGGCAGCTGGCCGATCCCGATGTGGCCTCAAACCCGGCCCAGTTGCAGCGGATTGCCCGCGAGCGCTCCCGGCTTGAACCCCTGGTGCTCGACCAGCAGCGCCTGCAGCAACTGGAGCAGGAGCACCGCCAGGCCGGCGACCTGCTGCGTGAGCAGCGCGACGACGCGGCCATGGCCGCCCTGGCCGCTGAGGAACTGATCCAGCTGGATCGGGAGATTGCAGCGCTGCGGCAGCGACTCACCCTCGCCCTGCTGCCCAGCGACCCCCGCGACGCCCGCAGCGTGATGCTGGAGATCCGTGCCGGGGCGGGGGGAGATGAGGCGGCGATCTGGGCCGGCGACCTGGCCCGCATGTACGAGCGCTTCGCCCAGAGCACGGGCTGGCGGGTGGATCCGGTGAGCGCTTCGGAGGCCGAGCTGGGGGGCTACCGGGAGTTGATCCTGGCCGTTCGGGGCGAGGGGGTGTTCAGCCAGCTCAAGTTCGAGGCCGGCGTCCATCGGGTGCAGCGGGTGCCGGCCACCGAATCCCAGGGCCGGGTGCACACCTCCACGGCCACGGTGGCGGTGATGCCCGAGGCCGATCCGGTGGAGGTGCGGATCGAGCCCGGCGATCTGGAGATCAGCACCGCCCGCTCCGGCGGCGCAGGCGGCCAGAACGTGAACAAGGTGGAGACGGCCGTGGACCTGTTCCACCGCCCCAGCGGCATCCGCATCTTCTGCACCCAGCAGCGCTCCCAGCTGCAGAACCGCGAGCTGGCCCTGGAGATCCTGCGGGCCAAGCTCTACGAGCGCGAGCTGGCCCAGGCCCATGCCCGCGAACGCTCAGCCCGCCTGGCCCAGGTGGGCAGCGGCGACCGCAGCGAGAAGATCCGCACCTACAACTACAAGGACAACCGGGTCACTGACCACAGGCTGGGCCGCAATTTCACCCTCGAGCCAGTGCTCAACGGCGAGCTGAGTGACTTAATCGGCGCCTGCATCGCCGCCGACCAGGCGCAGCAGCTGGAGGAGCTGACCGCCACCTAGGCCACCAGGCGGATGCCGTCTCCGGTGTCGGCGTCAAGCACCTCAAGGCCGATCACATATTTGGCCCACTCACGATGCAACCCGGCGCGCACCAGCCGGGAGGCCTCAAAGCCGGGGCCACTGAGGGGGCGGTGGGGGCGCCGCGCCAGGGCCATGGCTGCCTCGCGGGGCGTGCGATTGCCCTTGCGCACGTTGCAGGGAAGGCAGGCAGTGGTCACGTTCTCCCAGCTGTCGGGTCCGCCACGGCTGCGGGGAAGGATGTGGTCAATCGAAAGCCGTTCACCGCTGTAGCCGCAGTACTGGCAGCGATGACCATCGCGCTGGAAGAGATTGCGGCGCGTCAGCGGCAGCGGTTTGTAGGGCACACGCACAAACTGACGCAGGCGAATCACCGTGGGCAGCAGCAGGTCTTCACGAATCACCCGGGCCGGATCGTGCTCGAGGCCTTCGGCCTTGCCCTTGAGCAACATCACCATGGCGCGCCGCCAGCTGGTGATATTCAGCGGTTCGTAGGACGCATTCAGGACGAGAACATGGCCCATCTCAGCACCGGCCCACGCCAGGGAGGCAGCTAGGGGCGATGCTAGATGGAATCCAGATGCCACTCCGTGACCCAGGCCACCAAGCCAGGCCGGCTGGCCGGCAGCGAGCCGTCACCCCAGCCGCCGGAGACCTCCGGGCTGGAGCGCCAACGCGCCTGGGTAGAGGTGGATGCGGCGGCGATCGAGGCCAACGCCAGGTCCCTGCGTCGCCATCTCGCCACCAGTGAACTGATGGCTGTGGTCAAGGCCGATGGCTATGGCCATGGGGCCCTCACCGTGGCCCGCGCGGCGCTTGCCGGCGGGGCCTCCAGTTTGGGGGTGGCCACTCTGGCCGAGGGCATCGAACTGCGCCGCTCCGGCATCGAGGCTCCGGTGCTCGTGCTCGGCGGTCTCTGCCATGAGCAGGAACTGCGCTCCTGCCTGCACTGGCGCCTGATGCCCACCATCAGCGGCCGGCGGGAGGCCCTGCTCTGCCACAACCTGGCCAGCGGCCAGGGCCGCCGGATGGCGCTGCAGCTGAAGCTGGACACGGGCATGGCGCGCCTGGGGGTGGACTGGGAGCAGGGCCCCCAGCTGGTGGCGGCGATCGCGGAGCTCGAGGCGGTGCAGCTGGCCGGCGTATACACCCACCTGGCCAGCGCCGATCTCCCCCCCGGCGAGGACGATGGCCTCACCAGGCAGCAACAACAGCGCTTTGAGACCGTACTCACCAGCCTTCAGCAGCAGGGCCTCGATCCGGTGTGCCGCCATCTGGCCAATTCCGCCGGCGCCCTCAGCAACCCCGGCCTGCACTACGACCTGGCGCGGGTGGGGCTGGCCCTCTACGGGCACCCGCCGGCGACCCACCTGAGCGGGGTGGTGGCGCTTCAGCCGGCGATGCGCCTGCGTGCCCGCGTCAGCCTCATCCGTGAGCTGGCGGCGGGGGTGGGGGTGAGCTACGGCCACCGCTTCCGCACCCAGCGGCCGAGCCGACTGGCCGTGCTGGCGATCGGCTACGCCGATGGGGTGCCGCGGGCCCTGAGCAACCAGCTGGAGGTGCTGTTCCGCGGGCAGCGGCTGCCCCAGGTGGGTGCGATCACGATGGATCAGCTGATCGTGGATGCCACCGATTGCCCGGCCCTGGAGGTGGGAGCGGTGGTCACCCTGCTCGGCGGCGATGGTGACCAGGAGATCACCCCGAGTGAGTGGAGCGCTCGCTGCGACACCATCCCCTGGGAGATCCTCTGCGGCTTCAAGCACCGGCTGCCCAGGCTGGCCTGCGGCGGTGGATCCACGGCGCGCTGATAAGCTCTTCGAGCCCCTGGAGAGGTGGCTGAGTGGTTGAAAGCGGCTCCCTGCTAAGGAGTTACAGGAGGCAACTTCTGTCGAGGGTTCGAATCCCTCCCTCTCCGTTGTTACTCACGCGATCCTGCAGGCGGCGCTGAGCCTGCGGCCGATCTCGGGCAGCAGGGTGGTGTCGGCCGCACAGGCCTCACCTTCGCTGAATGCCACCAGCACAAAAGGGGCATGGCCATCCACCTCCACATAGGCCGCATCGTGGCGCGCCTGGCTCATCCAGCCGGCCTTGCTCCACAACCGCGCCCCCGGCGGCAGCCCCTCGCCGAGAAAACCATCCACCTGGTTCTCCGGATCGGCCGCCCGCTGCCCGGGGTCGAGGCTGCGGGCCAGCAGGGCCTGCATCCGCCCACAGGCCGGGGGCGACACCAGCGCTGAAGCCATCACCGCCTGCAGCAGCCTGGCGGTGACATCGCTGCTGAGGCGGTTGCGGTTCTCCAGGCTGGACCCGTAGAACTCCCGCTCCCGACCGAAGGGCCCGTCGCCCCAGGTTTTCTGGCAGGCATTCACGCCCTCGAGCTCAGGCCAGCCCAGCGCGGCCAGCCACTGGTTCACCAGTTGCCGCTGCTCGATCCAGCTGGCCATCGCCGCCGCCGGCAGCGCCGGCCCGCTGGTGGTGCCACTGAGCAGATCCACCACCAGCCCGGTGGCGTCGTTGCTGGAGTCCTGGATCATGGCCGCCAGGGCACGGCGCAGCTCGGGGTCGTCCACCAGCAGATCGTCCTGCAGCCAGGCCTCGGCGGCGATCAGATACACCAACTTCACCACGCTGGCCGGGTAGAGCTGACGGTTGCCGCCCCAGCTCGCCCCCTGGGCCGCAGCAGGGGGGGTAGCGAGGCCGTCGGCAGCTCCGCAAGCCAGCAGGGAGGCCGGATAGCGCACCCAGGTGATCGAGAGCCTCTGGGCCAGGCCGGAGCGACCCTGCAGTTCCAGCGCCCGCACCAGATCTGCCAGGGTCTGGCCCATGGCCGCACTGGAGCTGTAGAACGCCATCACTTCCGGCAACCGTTGCGGCGAGATTAGGCATGCCCTCCCTGCCCCTCGAGTCAGCCGATACAGCGCCGGGCGCCGGCACGCCGGTGGCGGGAGAGCTGCTGCGGCCCGGCAGCATCTGGGAATTGCGCGCCGCCCTCAACCTGCATGCCCGGCCCAGCGGCGACGGCCTGGCGACCCAGGCCGCCCGAGGGCGGCGGCTGCAGGTGCTCAGCCCAGGGCCGGCCTGCGGCCCGCTGGTGGAGCCGAGGCGGCTGCGGGTGCGGCTGCTGGAGGATGGCTACCCAGGCTGGGTGAACCCGGCGGCGCTGCTTGGAATCGCCGTGGCCTCCACCAGACCCCGGCCGCGGCTGCTGCAGCGCTGCGCCATTCAGCCATTGCTGCCCCAGGTGCTCGCCTGGGCCCTGGCGGCGGCGGAGCGCCCCAACATCTATCAATGGGGGGGCACCGTGGGCCCAAACTTCGACTGCTCCGGAGTGGTGCAGGCCGCCTTCGCCAGCGTGGGCATCTGGCTTCCCCGCGACGCCTACCTGCAGGAGCGCTTCTGCCAGCCGGTGGCCGTGCGTCCCGGCCAGAGCCAACTGCTGGAGCCGGGTGATCTGATCTTCTTCGGCAGCCCGCAGCGCTGCACCCATGTGGGGCTGCATCTGGGCGGGGGGCGCTATCTGCACAGCTCGGGTCGTGCCCACGGCCGCAACGGTCTCGGGATCGACAACCTCAGCCCCCGCAACGCGCACCCGGTGGCTCAGCACTACCGCCGGGAACTGCGCGGTGCCGGGCGGGTGATGCGCTGCCACGATGGCAGCCCCCTGCCCGCGTAGGTTCCCCCCAGCTGCGGCGGCGCCTTGGAACTCTCGGTGGTGGTACCGCTCTACAACGAAGCGCAGAGCCTGCCGCTGCTGGTGAGCGCCCTGCTCAGCGCCCTGCGTCCCCTGGGACTGGGCTTCGAGCTGGTGCTGGTGGATGACGGCTCGGGCGATGGCACGCCGGCAGTGCTGCGGCAGCTGCAGGCTGCCACTCCGGAGCTGGTGGCGGTGCTGCTCCGCCGCAACTACGGCCAGACGGCCGCCATGGCCGCCGGCTTCGACACCAGCCGGGGGGATGTGATCGTCACCCTCGACGGCGATCTGCAGAACGACCCCCGCGACATCCCCCTGTTGCTGCGGCGCCTTGAAGAGGGTTACGACCTGGTGAGCGGCTGGCGCCACCAGCGCCAGGACGCTGCCCTCAGCCGCCTGCTGCCCAGCACACTCGCCAATCGCCTGATCGGGCGCGTCACCGGCCTGCGTCTGCACGACTACGGCTGCTCCCTGAAGGCCTACCGACGCGAGGTGATCGCCGACCTCAACCTCTACGGCGAGCTGCATCGCTTCCTGCCCGCCCTGGCGGCGATCGAGGGAGCCCGCATCGCCGAGGTGCAGGTGAACCACCAGCCCCGCCGCTTCGGCAGCAGCAACTACGGCATCGATCGCACCTACCGGGTGCTGATGGACCTGCTCACGGTGTGGTTCATGAAGCGCTTCCTCACCCGACCCATGCACGTGTTCGGCGGGGGCGGGCTGGCGGCGATGGGCGCGGGGCTGCTGATCAGCCTCTGGCTGGTGGGCGAGAAGCTGATTCTGGGGGTTGATCTGGGGGATCGGCCACTGCTGCTGATGGCCCTGATCAGCTTCCTCACCGGCGTGCAGCTGTTCTGCTTCGGCTTGCTGGCCGAGCTGCAGATGCGCACGTATCACGAGAGCCAGGGTCGACCGATCTACCGCGTGCGCGAGACGTTGCGGGGCAGCGGCAGCTGAGGGCGCGCGCGGGCGGCGGAGCAGGGGCAGCAGCGGAAGCGCTCCAGGCCGCGAGCCGCCTCCCGCACAACCCGGGGATCCACATCGCGCAGGCCCCGGCGCAGCACCGACAGCACGTCCGGCTGTCCCCAGCGCCGAGCGATGCCCATGGCCTGCAGGCGCTGCTGGCCATCCCCGCGCAGCTGCTGCTCGAGGCGGGCCTTGAGCTGGGCGCGCTGGCGCGCGTCGGCGGTGGGCGGAATGACGCCATCGGCGATCTCATTGGCAGTCCGTTGAGCCGCAACGCCAGCCGAGGGGGCGGTGCCGGTGGCCTGCGCTCCGTCGCTGCGGCCGGGGCCAGTACGCAGCAGGGTGATCTGGGCCCGGTTGAGGGCGGCGATGGCGCTGGCGTCGGTGGAGCGCAGCAGCGCCGGCGGGGTGCGGCGACGCAAACTCCAGGTGAGGAACAGCAACAGGGCAGCGGCCCCAGCAAGGATCGACGGTGCCATGGGTTGAACTTTTATGTCGCCAGCGGGGCGGCCAAAAGGCGCACCCAACGGCGATCTTTACAGTACAGATGGTAAGTATCGGCCATTGTCATGACTGGAGATTTCGCTGCCGCCTGGATGCCTTCCGTGCTGGTTCCCCTCGTGGGCATCCTCGGCGCAGCTGTGGCCATGGCCCTGCTGTTCAACGTGATCGAAGCCACCGAGTGAGGCAGCCCCTCCATCCAGCCCTACTCAGTCCAGCCCTTTTCCACCACCCCATGACTGTGACCCCCGTGGCCGACCCCTGCGTCGGCAATCTGGCCACTCCTGTGAACAGCAGCTACTTCAGCAAGGCCTTTCTGAACGCGCTGCCCGCCTATCGCCCCTCCCTGTCACCGAACCGCCGGGGCCTTGAGGTGGGCATGGCCCATGGCTACCTGCTGTATGGGCCGTTCGCCTTCACCGGCCCCCTGCGCATGACCGACTACGCGAGCACCGCCGGCCTGTTGGGCGCGATCGGGCTGGTGTCGATCCTCACCGTCTGCCTGTCGATCTACAGCACTGCGGGGAGCGGTCCCAACGTGCAACCCGCCGATGCCACCATCGACAATCCTCCCGCCGACCTGTTCACCAAGGCCGGCTGGGCTGAATTCGCCAGCGGCTTCTGGCTCGGTGGCTGCGGCGGCGCCGCCTTCGCCTGGTTCCTGGCCAGCATTGCCCTCTCCAGCCCCCTGGCTCACCTGGGCGGCGTCTGGAGCGCAGGCTGAGGGCTCCGCAACCCCAGCCAATCCATCACTCCCACCCATCACCAGCCCCGCTCAGCGGGGCTTTTTTCATGCACACTCCAGAGCTGATCCGCCAACGCTGCAACGACAGCCCTAACAACCACAGCCCTCACCACCACAGTCTTCGCCAGCACAAGCAAGGCAGGCAGCGGCGCTGGGCGGGAGCCTGCCTGGGCGGCCTGCTCCCGCTCGGCGTGGCGTTGGCCGGCTGCGACGCCAGGTTCAACGAAGCCCTGATGCGCCAGGGGCATCAGGCCATGGTGGAGTGCCAGCACGGCGAGCGGGCCATCACCGATGGCGATGAGCTGCGCTGCGAAGACTGGGGCTACGTGCGCAGCAACTATCTGGAGGCGAGCAAAAGCCAGCCCCAGGAGCCAGGGGCTGGAAGCTGAGGCACGAACGGGGGCCAAGCATGAAAAAACCCCGGCCTTGGCCGGGGTGGCGTTGTCCCTCGAGGGGGTGGTCAGGGTCGGGTGAAGGTCAGCCGAACTTGCCAGCCGTTGAGGCGATCAGGAAGGCGGCATAGGTGAGGAAGTAGCCCACCGTGAAGTGAGCCAGACCCACCACACGGGCCTGAACGATCGAGAGAGCCACGGGCTTGTCACGCCAGCCCACCAGGTTGGCGAGCGGAGTGCGCTGGTGCGCCCAGACGATGGTTTCGATCAGTTCCTGCCAGTAGCCCCGCCAGGAGATCAGGAACATGAAGCCGGTAGCCCACACCAGGTGACCGAACAGGAACATCCAGGCCCAGACGGCCAGGTTGTTGGTGCCGGCCGGGTTGTAGCCGTTGATCAGCTGGGAACTGTTGAGCCAGAGGTAGTCGCGGAACCAGCCCATCAGATAGGTGCTGGATTCGTTGAACTGGGCCACGTTGCCCTGCCAGATGGCGAGGTGCTTCCAGTGCCAGTAGAAGGTGACCCAACCCACGGTGTTCAGGGCCCAGAAGACAGCCAGATAGAAGGCGTCCCAGGCGCTGATGTCGCAGGTGCCGCCACGGCCGGGGCCGTCGCAGGGGAAGGAGTAGCCGAAGTCCTTCTTGTCGGGCATCAGCTTCGAACCCCTGGCATCCAGGGCACCCTTCACCAGGATCAGGGTGGTGGTGTGGAGACCCAGCGCGATGGCGTGGTGCACCAGGAAGTCACCAGGACCGATCTGGAGGAACAGGGAGTTGGTGCCGGAGTTGATGCTGTCCAGCCAACCGGGCAGCCAGACGGCGCCGGCCGTGGAGGAGATGCTCTCTGAGTTGGAGAGCAGCACGTCCATGCCGTAGAGGGCCTTACCGGAGGAGGCCTGCACGAACTGGGCGAACACCGGCTCCACCAGGATCTGCTTCTCGGGGGTACCGAAGGCCACAACCACGTCGTTATGGACGTAGAGACCCAGGGTGTGGAAGCCGAGGAACAGAGACACCCAGCTCAGGTGGCTGATGATCGCTTCCTTGTGCTCGAGCATCCTGGCCAGAACATTGTTCTTGTTGGCCTCGGGGTCGTAGTCACGGATGAAGAAGATCGCACCGTGGGCGAAGGCACCGCACATCAGGAAGATGGCGATGTACTGGTGATGGGTGTAAAGAGCTGCCTGCGTGGTGTAGTCCTTGGCAATGAATGCATAGGACGGCAGCGCATACATGTGCTGCGCCACCAGGCTGGTGGCCACCCCAAGGCTGGCCAGGGCCAGACCGAGTTGGAAGTGCAGTGAATTGTTGACGGTGTCGTAGAGACCCTTGTGCCCAGCTCCGAGGGCGCCGCCGAAAGGCGTGCCTTTGGGGGGATTGTGGGCTTCGAGAATCTCGCGGATCGAGTGGCCGATACCGAAGTTGGTGCGGTACATGTGGCCGGCGATCACGAAGATCACACCAATCGCCAGGTGGTGATGGGCGATGTCAGTGAGCCAGAGCGCTTCGGTCTGGGGATGGAAGCCACCCAGGAAGGTGAGGATGGCTGTACCGGAACCTTCAGTCGTGCCGAACAGCTGATACTGGGTATCAGGGTTCTGGGCATAGACCCCCCAGTTGCCGGTGAAGAAGGGCCCCAGACCTGCCGGGTGAGGCGACACCGAGAGGAAGTTGTCCCAGCCCACGTGCTGGCCGCGGGACTCGGGGATGGCCACGTGAACCAGGTGACCGGTCCAGGCGATGGAGCTGAAGCCGAACAGAACCGCCAGGTGATGGTTGAGTCGTGATTCAGCGTTCTTGAACCAGGCCAGGGAAGGCCGGAACTTGGGCTGGAGGTGGAGCCAGCCGGCGAAGAGAGCCCACGCCGACAGGATCATCATGAAGATGGCGCCCTGGTACAGCTCGGCATTGGTGGTCATGCCGATCGTGTACCACCAGTGGTAGAGGCCTGAGTAGGCCACATTCACCGGAGAGGAGGCACCGGCTTGGGTGAAGGCGTTGATGGCCCCTTCACCGAAGTGGGGATCCCAGATCGCGTGAGCGATGGGACGGACATTCAGCGGATCGGCGACCCACTGTTCAAAGTTGCCCTGCCAGGCGATATGGAACAGGTTGCCCGAAACCCAGAGGCCGATAACGGCCAGGTGTCCGAAGTGGGTGGAGAACAGCTTCTGGTAAAGCCGCTCCTCGGTCATGCCGTCGTGGCTCTCGAAGTCGTGAGCCGTGGCAATCCCGTACCAAATTCGGCGGGTTGTCGGGTCCTGCGCCAGACCCCGGCTGAACGAAGGAAATTTCGTTGCCATTGGGAAAGGTCAGAAAGGTCAGCCGACCGCAATCATGCGGGCCAGGAAGAAGGACCAAGTGGTCGCGATGCCGCCCAGAAGGTAATGAGCGACACCCACGGCACGGCCCTGAGTGATGGAGAGCGCACGGGGCTGAATGGCCGGCGCCACCTTCAGTTTGTTGTGAGCCCAGACGATGGACTCAATCAGCTCCTGCCAGTAGCCGCGGCCGCTGAACAGGAACATCAGGCTGAAGGCCCAGATGAAGTGGGAACCCAGGAACATCAGGCCATAGGCACTGGAGCTGGAGCCATAGCTGTTGATCACCTGTGCGGCCTGGGCCCACAGGAAATCACGCAGCCAGCCATTGATGGTGATGGCGCTCTGAGCGAAGTTGCCGTTGGTGATGTGCTGGACGCTGCCATCTGCATTGACGGTGCCCCACACGTCGCTCTGCATCTTCCAGGAGAAGTGGAAGATCACGATCGACAGGGAGTTGTACATCCAGAACAGACCCAGGAACACATGGTCCCAGGCTGAGACCTGGCAGGTCCCGCCACGGCCGGGGCCGTCGCAGGGGAAGCGGAAGCCGAGGTTCGCCTTGTCGGGGACGAGGCGGGAGCTGCGGGCATAGAGCACACCCTTCAGCAGGATCAGCACGGTGACGTGGATCGTGAAGGCGTGGATGTGGTGGACCATGAAGTCCGCCGTGCCCAGGGGAATCGGGCCAGCCGCAACCTTGCCACCCACAGCCACCACGGAGCCGTTGAACACCTCGCTCACACCCGCGAGGGCATTGGGAGCGGTGGTGCCGGCGGCGGCGGCATGGAGACCCTGGATCCACTGCGCGAAGATTGGCTTCAGAGCAATGGCGGAGTCACTGAACATGTCCTGGGGACGTCCCAGGGCACGCATGGTGTCGTTGTGGATGTAGAGGCCGAAGCTGTGGAAGCCCAGGAAAATGCACACCCAGTTGAGGTGGCTGATCAGGGCATCACGGGCTTTCAGCACCCGATCCAGAACGTTGTCGATGTTCTTGGCCGGGTCGTAGTCGCGGATGAGTGCGATGGCCGAGTGGGCACCGGCTCCGACGATCAGGAAGCCGCCGATCCACATGTGGTGGGTGAATAGCGACACCTGGGTGGGGTAATCGATCCCAATGTAGGGATAGGGCGGCATCGCATACATGTGATGCGCCACGATGATGGTGAGCGAGCCGAACAGAGCCAGGTTCACACCCAGTTGGGCATGCCAGCTGGTGGTCATGAACTCGAACAGGCCGTCGTGCCCATTGGTGGCAGGGAACAGCAGGGGATCACCCTTCTGACCTTCCAGGATTTCCTTGATGCTGTGGCCGATGCCCCAGTTGGTCCGGTACATGTGACCGGCAACGATGAACAGCACCGCGATCGCCAAGTGGTGGTGGGCGATATCGGTCATCCATAGGCTTCCAGTGACGGGGTTGAGGCCGCCCTTGAAGGTGAGGAAGTCGCTGTAAGCCGCCCAGTTGCCGGTGAAGAAGGCAGAAATGCCGGCACCGAAACCTGGATACAGCTGGGAAATGACGTCCTGGTTGAGGAACTCGTGGGGGAGCGGAATATCGCCATAGGAGGCGATGGTCTGGCCGTTGATGGCCAGGGGCTCACCGGCATCGATGGCATCCATCAGGGCCGTGGTGGGCAGGGACACGTGCAGGAGGTGTCCTGTCCAGGAGAGGGAGCCCAGACCCAGCAGGCCAGCCAGGTGGTGGTTGAGCATGGACTCAACGTTCTGGAACCACTCCAGCTTCGGGGCGGCTCTGTGGTAATGGAAGACCCCGGCGTTGAGCATCAGGCCAGCCATTACCAGTGCGCCGATGGCGGTGACGAGCAGCTGGTACTCGTTGGTGAAGCCCCATGCCCTCCAGACATGGAAGAGACCGGAGGTGATCTGAATGCCGTTGAACCCGGCACCCACATCGCCGTTGAGAATTTCCTGGCCAAAGATCGGCCAGACCACCTGAGCTGAAGGCTTGACGTGCAGGGGGTCAGCCAGCCAGCCGGTGTAATTGGAGAAGCGGGCACCGTGATAGAAGGCGCCGCTCAGCCAGATGAAAATGACGGCCAGATGGCCGAAGTGAGCCGAGAAGATCTTGCGAGAGACCTCTTCGAGGTCGCTCGTGTGGCTGTCGAAGTCGTGAGCGTTGGCGTGGAGGTTCCAAATCCAGGTTGTGGTTTTGGGACCTTTGGCCAGGCTGCGGTCGAAATGCCCGGGCTTTTCAAAAAGCTCGAACGTGGCCGGAACGCGGTTCCGGTCGACCATGGCCTCAGCCTTTTTCCCACGCTCTGGTGGGCTGATGGTCATCGAGTGTTTCCTCGAGGGACAGAGTCGAGGTGGGGGTCCCCACCCCTGGGGAGCGAGGCCTCATCCGCTGGAAACCAGGAACTGGAAACCAGCGAGGGAGGCGCCGTGATCGGGCCCCATGGACGGACCGGGCGAACCGGGGCCGTCCATGGGCTCCAGCCGCAGCGGCTTCAGCGAGGGCTCGCCAAAGGCGAGGATTCGCAAAACCGCTGTGGAGGCTGGGGCCAGGCCCCAGATAGGGGACCGCTCGGCGCAGCATAAGAGCCACGCTCAAGATGCTTCTGGGCTCAGTAACAAAGGTTCAATACCCCCGATCCCCAGTGCACGACTGGCACCTGAAGGAAAGAAAGCTATATCGACTAGTCTTCATTCGCGTCATTTGAATCATATCCCTACCGTTACTGGTGCGGTTGACGGCCGGACTGGAGGCAAGCCGTCCGGGCCAGCAGAATGCCTCCAGATCCATGGGGACAGGGCGGGTGAGGGTGGTGCGGGCCGGCGGAGCTGGCAAACAATGGCGCCGGCTGCTGCGGGTGCTGCTCAGCGGAGCCCTGCTGCTGGTGCTGCTGGCGCCCTCCGGCTGCTCCCGGCTCAGCCGCAACAGCGGCGCCCCTGAGCCCCTGCCCCTGGGCGCGGCCGGAGCGGCCGGCCGCCTGCAGGAGGTGGCGCCACCGCCGCCGGTGCAGCAGCTGCGGCAAGCCCTCGATCAGCACAGGCCGCAGCTGGCCATCACCGCCCCTGAGGACGGCAGCCTGCTCCCTGCCGGGAGCTGGACCCTGCGTATCCGCGGCAGCGACTGGCCACTCACCGATGCCGGCCCGCTTGGCCTTGGGGCCCATCTGGCCGTGCAGGTGGATGACGAACCGCCCCTGCGCCTCACAGGAGACGGCGCCACCGCCGAGCGCTTCGATCTGGCCGTGCCGATGGACCCTTTGGCCCCGGGCAGCCACCGCATCACCGTCACGGCCGTTCGGCCCTGGGGGGAGGTGGTGAAGAACCCGGGGGCTTCCGCCCAGATCCGGCTGCACCGGGTGGCCATCAATCCGCTGGGCGTGCCGGCACCGGGCACGCCGCAGCTGATCGTGGCCAGTCCAGCGGAGCTGGCAGGCGCCGAGCCGGTGCTGCTCGACTGGTTGCTGCAGGATGCGCCCCTGCAGGGACTGCGCGAGGGGGACGCCCGCTGGCGGCTGCGGGTGACGATCAACGGCGACAGTTTCCTGGTGGACCAGAACGCCCCGCTGTGGCTCAAGGGCTGGCGCACCGGCAGCAACAGCCTCTTGATGGAACTGGTGGATGAGCGCGGCGAGCCTCTCAATCCCCCGTTCAACACGCTGGTGCGGGAGGTGACCCTGGGGGCCGCCGGCCCGCGGCCCCGCTGGCTGGGGGGAGCGTTGAGCGAGGAGGAACTGGCGCAGGTGCTGGGCACGGCCCCGGCTGCAGACCCCGAGGCCGCCACCGCTGAGGAGCCTGCGCAAGAGGAGCCTGCAGAACCGGCCGAACCAGCCGCTGCAGAGACTGCGCCCGCAGCCGCTGCGCAAGCCGATGCCGAGCCACGCGGGCATGGGGATGGGCCTGATCCGGCGGAAGCGCTGCCCACCGAGGAGGCGCCCCAGGAGAGCGAGGGCACCAGCGTGAACGGGCTGTCCCCGAACGGGCAGCCGGAGTCGGCGGCATGAGCAACAACGGCGGCCTCTGGGGGCTCAGCTTCAGTGCCGGGGGGGAGGCTCTGCTGATGCCCCTGCTGCAGGCGGGGCTGCTGACAGCGCCGCCGGTTCTCTGCGGCGATCCCCCCCTGCCTGGCTGGCTTCGGGAGCACTGGACGGGCGCGCGGGGATTTGTGGTGGTGGGTGCCTGCGGACTGGTGGTGCGGCTGGTGGCCCCGTTGCTGGCGGGCAAGCACCGGGATCCGGCCGTGGTGGTGCTCGATCCCCAGGGGCGCTTTGTGATCCCGCTGCTGGGGGGCCATCAGGCCGGGGCCGAAGCGCTCGGCCAGCAGGTGGCCGCCGTGCTGGGAGCCCAGCTGGTGAGCACCGGCAGCAGCGGCGGTCGGCAACGGCTGGCGCTGGACAGCTTCGGCCGGGCCTGGGGCTGGCGGCGGGGCTCGGGCGGCGACTGGACGGCACTGATGAAACGGGCGGCCCAGGCTGAGACGGCACCGCGGGCGGCCCCGGTGGTGAGCCAGAGCGCCGGCAACCGGCGCTGGCAGCAGCTGCAGGCCGCCACCGGGCTGAGCCTGCGGGCGTGCAGCGATCCGCACAGCGAGGGTGAGGCGGATCTGCTGATCACCATCCACGCCGGACCCGGCTGCCGTTGGCACCCCCCCGGGCTGTGGTTGGGGCTCGGCTGTGAGCGCCACACCTGCCTAGAGCTGCTGGAGCGGCTGGTGGACGGGCGACTGGAGCAGCTGCAGCTGGCCCCCGAGGCCGTGGCAGGGCTGGCCAGCATCGATCGCAAGGCCGACGAACCCGCCCTGCTGGAGCTGGCCCGGCGCCGCCACTGGCCCCTGCGCTGGTTCTCAGCCGCCCACCTGGACGCGGTATCGGTGCCCAACCCCTCAGCGGTGGTGGCGGCCGAGATGGGCACGGCCAGCGTGGCCGAGGCGGCCGCGCTGCTGGCGGCCGGTCCCAAGGCAGGGCTGCTGGCGGGGAAGCAGGTGCTCCATGGCGCAGGCGGGGAGCAGGGCGCCGCCACCCTGGCGATTGCCCAGGCCGATGGGCAGTGGGCTCCGCAGCGCGGACATCTGCACCTGGTGGGCAGCGGCCCGGGGCGGCTCGATCTGCTCACCCCCGATGCCCGCAGGGCCCTCGCTGAAGCCACGGTGTGGGTGGGCTACGGGCTCTATCTCGATCTGCTGGAGCCCCTGCGCCGGCCCGACCAGCTGCGCTGCGACGGCCAGCTCACCGAAGAGCGGGCGCGCTGCGAGCTGGCGCTGGAGCTGGCGAGCCAGGGGCTGAACGTGGCCCTGGTGTCCTCGGGAGACAGCGGCATCTACGCCATGGCGGGCCTGGCCCTGGAGCTGTGGCTCCAGCAACCCGGCGATGGCCGGCCCGGTTTCACGGTGCACCCCGGCATCTCCGCGCTGCAGCTGGCGGCCGCCCGGGTGGGCGCTCCGCTGATGCACGACTTCTGCACCATCAGCCTCAGCGACAGGCTCACCCCCTGGGCCGTGATCGAACAACGGCTGCGGGCGGCCGCGGCGGGCGATTTCGTGGTGGCGCTCTACAACCCGCGCTCGCGGGATCGCCACTGGCAGCTGGAGCGGGCCCGAGAGATCCTGCTGGGCGAACGTCCCGGTTCCACCCCGGTGGTGCTGGCCCGGCAGCTGGGACGGGACGCCGAGCGGGTGAGCGTGCACCGACTGGATGCTCTGCCGCTCGACCAGGTGGACATGCTCACCCTGGTGCTGATGGGCAACAGCAGCACCAGAGAGCAGGAGGGCTGGGTGGTGACACCAAGGGGTTACCCGGGTGCCGAGCTCACTGACAAGTCGGGATGACAGGATTCGAACCTGCGGCCCCTTCGTCCCGAACGAAGTGCGCTACCAAGCTGCGCTACATCCCGATGGCTGGACTTTAGGGGATGGCCCGCAAGGAGAAGCCTGGAGCCGCCTCCCCCCCCCTGAAACTGGGCTGGTCGCAGACCATGCCTGGCGTGATATTTCTAAAGTCAGCTCCTGCCCTCCCGCCGGCCCGATCCGGGTCCCTGCCGCCGTGTTGAAACCCGACTGGCTGCGCGTCAAGGCCCCCCAGCGGGAGCGCATCGGGGCGGTGGCCGACCTGCTGGCGGACCTCAAGCTGAACACGGTGTGCCAGGAGGCCAGCTGCCCCAACATCGGCGAGTGCTTCGCCGGCGGCACCGCTACCTTTTTGATCATGGGGCCCGGCTGCACCCGGGCCTGCCCCTACTGCGACATCGACTTCGACAAAAGCGTGCGGGCCCTCGATTCCACCGAGCCCCAGAGGCTGGGGGAAGCGGTGGAGCGCCTGGGCCTGCGCCACGTGGTGATCACCGCCGTGAACCGCGACGACTTGGCCGACGGCGGCGCCAGCCAGTTCGTGGCCTGCATCGAGGCGGTGCGCCGCCGCTCGCCGGACACCACGATCGAACTGTTGATCCCCGACTTCTGCGGCAACTGGGACGCCCTGGCCGCCGTGATGGAGGCAGCGCCCCACGTGTTCAACCACAACATCGAAACAGTGCCCAGGCTCTACAGGCGGGCCCGGCCTCAGGCCATCTATGAACGGTCGCTGGAGCTGCTGCAGCGGGTGCGCGAGGGTTGGCCACGCGCCTTCACCAAGTCCGGGCTGATGGTGGGGCTAGGAGAGAGCGATGAGGAGGTGCTGGAGGTGATGGCTGACCTGCGGCGTCACGCCGTGGACATCGTGACCATCGGTCAGTACCTCTCGCCCGGCCCGAAGCACCTGCCGGTGGACCGCTTCGTGACGCCGGAGCAGTTCGAAGGCTACCGCCGGCATGGGGAGCAGGAAATGGGCTTTCTGCAGGTGGTGAGCTCACCGCTGACGCGCAGCAGCTACCACGCTGGGGAGGTGAGGCGGCTGATGAGAGAGAATCCGAGACCTGTTGTGCCGCCCCGGAGATTTCCGAGAAAGGTAGCTGGCTTTTCTGATTGAATGCGCCGTGGCCGTCTAGTTGAAGGGGGACGCCCCCGTGCCTCGCCTCCGCGGGGGCGGGGCTGGCACCCCACCGATCTCCATCACCAGCAACCCCGTAAACGGATAACTTGACAGAAGATTTCTGACCATTAAATGTGGATCAATATGGCGATTCATCGCCTCGGGAATGATTGCCCGTCACTCCACCCTGTTCGCTCTCAAGCTCAGAGCACTCAAGCCTCTTTCCCCACCAGTCAAGATAGCCACCCCGAGCAACCTTTGAAATGACAGTTTTTGTTGGCCTATTAATCGGAAACGAAACATGGGAGCTTCAGGAAAGAAGCGTCAAGTCAATTCGATCCGCCCACCCAGAGCAGGCTATCGTCATTTACTATTCCCTTGACAAGGACAGCATTCTATCAACACTGTCCGGACTTGGAGTGGAAGCTGTTGATTTAGGCAGGCCAGAGATGCTTAACGCGATCTCACCGTCGAAATATTCGCTTTACAACTCGTTTGACTTCAACATCAAGTCGTCCTTCAAGTGGATTGCTTTGCTTGAAGCGATGAAATCGAAATCAGATGATGCGATCTTTATTGATGCCGATATCAAAGTACTATCGGCCATCCCATTGGCATCGTTTGGCAAGATATGGAAGGCTTATGACATATTGGTTCAAGATGAAGGCAGTCACATATTTCCCAAGCATCCATGCACCGGGTTTATGGGGTTCAAATACTGCGAGACCAATATCACGCTACTTGAAACATTGCATAAAGAGCAATGTGCCGCCATAATCTCAGGGGAGGGCCAGCACGATCAAGCCACCTTCTATAAGCATATATCAGGTTGTATCGACGTTTACAAAAAGGTTTATTTCTTGTCTCAGGTCATGTTTCCAGTGGGTTACATGGGGCCTATCTACGCAAGATTCAAGCCGGCTACTGAAGCCACAAAGAGGAAAAGAGATCCTATCCTCTTCCACGCTAATTGGACTATTGGCATAAAAGCCAAGGCCGCACTTATGGATGCTTTTCATGAAGCTGAGTCCGGTCAATAAGCATCTGACCCTGGACGGCCTCCCTGGGTATAGGAGTATGAATTATGCGCCCCCGGCCAAAAAGATCTGCAGATGTTAGCCAATGATGGCACAACTCTTCTCAGATAAAAGGACAGAAATGTATAGATGCACGACAATCGGCTGTATACGGCGATTGGAGCAGGTCCCCGCCAAAGCTCACCAAGCATAAGAAGAAGTGCACGATGTGAGCTTTTTGATCGATAGTTTTGCCTGCCGACATCGTCAACCCTGCACGACAGGAACAGCGTTCGGTCTTGGTGTAGATCCGATGTGGAGTTCTGCCTCCCACTGCACTATGGGGCTCCTGCATTGTTCTGCCTCTACAGAAGGAGGGCAGGGCTGATCTCAGCTTCACGGCCACCGATGTTGGCGCGAAGGCACATCGCTACTAGGCTCTGCCTAGAAGTCTGGTTACCCCCGATTTCGTGGATAGCGGTCAGGGTTCATAGGCCTAAATGCAAAGGCAGCAAAGAACTTCAGCTTGTAGAGGATTTTGCTAACGCAATCGATCAATGAGTGCCGTAATTTTCGATTGGAATAAGCCTCAATCCAGCAGGCCAGATCCTGCTACAGTTGCAGAGGACTTATGGGCACTCAAGGAGTGTCATTGAGCTGCAGTTCCAGATTCAGAGTAGGAAAAAGCTCTCCACCGCCGAGTTGTCACAGCAGCAGTCCTTAGCGGACATGCTGCAAACAATCTTCTGCTCCCTGAGCAGATCTCGGTAGTCAGTGGCCCGGTACAGGCTGCCCTGATCCACGTGCCGGAGCAGCTGCTCCGGTTCCACCAGACGGTGAGCGAGGGGACTGTGGAGGGCCTCGACCACCAGAGCGGCATCCTTCCGCTGATCCAGCGTCCAGCCGACGACACGACGGCTGAACAGGTCGATCCAGACAGCCAGGTATCGCCAGCCCGCTGTGGTGCGAAGGTAGGTGATGTCGCTGTCCCAGCAGTGGTTGTCCCGTGTCAGTCAGGTTGAACAGTATTCAATCAGATTGTCCACAGACATTGCAGAGCCTGTTGAGTTCAGCGCGCTCCTCGCTGCTAAGCAGACCTTGGTGGCGGGGACCGGCCTGGCCGAGGTCGATGCGGGCCTGGCGCACCAAGCGGGAAAGGCTGCTGGAGTGAAGCCCAAGACGCTGGGCCTTTACATTGTAAGGGCCTCCTCCAGTCGCGAACGAGCAGTAAGAGGAACACTATCGCGTGCCTACAGCGATGGCTGGGATGCTGAAATCAGCCTGGCCCGCTTCCTGTGGAGGTCTTTCATGTAAGACAGTACAGTGTAAAGGGAGGGCAGGCATCCAAGTGAGGTCTACATTGAGGCTGAACACTGTTCCTTCCGTCCAGGGTTAAGGAAGCTCTGGGCAACAAGGGCTTGAGCGTCTCCTGAGATCAGACATCGCCGGATTGCTCCACCAGATGTTCTCAGAGATTGATCTGTGCCCAATCAAGGTGATCTTATGCCCCTTGTCGCTACCTTGCACCCAGGGCTGATTCAAAGTTTCAGCATGGGTTGGGCTGCGGCAACCAGAACCGAAACCAGGCCGAGACTTTGAATCAGCCCTGGGCCTTGGCGGCAGTGGTGACGATGGTGTTGATCAGGCCCGTGTCCTTGTCCACGCCCGCATGGATCTTCATCCCGAAATACCACTGGTTGCCCTTTTTGGTCTGGTGCATCTCCGGATCCCGGTCATGAGCCTTGTTCTTTGTGGAACTGGGCGCGGCGATCAAGGTGGTATCGATGATCGTGGCCTGCTTCATGGCCATCCCTCGGTCCTTGAGATGGCCCTTGACCGTTTCAAAGATCTGCTCGCCCAGTTTGTTCTTCTCCAGCAGGTGCCGGAACGCCAGGATCGTCGTCTCATCGGGGATCCGATTGCTGAGCATGTCGATGCCCGCAAACCACCGCATCGTCGGCACCTCGATCAAGGCATCCTCCATCGCTGGATCGCTCAGCGAGTACCGCTGCTGCATCAGGTGGACCCGCAGCATGGTGGCCAGCGGGTAGGGCGGCTGGCCGCCTTTGCTGCCGGTCTTGGGGTAGTGGGGCTCGATCAATTCGATCAGTGCTCCCCAGGGCACCACCTGGTCCATCTCAGCCAGGAACTTCTCCCGATTGGTGCGCTTCTTGGCGGTGGTCTGCTCGTAATCGCCAAATCCCAGCTGCTTACGCCCCATCACCCCAGTCCTGGCGTGTGATCACAGCACCATTGTCCCGTGGTCAGGCTGGGTTTTCCAGGGTCTCCCTAGTGTGCCGTCCCGGAAATAACAGCTTGAATCAGGAGTGTCACCTGAGGTGCTCCGTGGCGCTTGGACGTCCGATGCCACCGCTGGTTCTCAGCGACGACGAGGTTCAGCAGCTCCAGGCCCTCGCCAGCTCCCGTTCACTGCCTCACTCCATTGTTCAGCGTGCCCAGATCGTGCTGGCCTGCGCTGCTGGCGAAACCAACACGGCCATCGCCAAGCGAATGGGGCTGACGGGGATGACGGTCGGCAAGTGGCGCAAGCGGTATCGGGAGCTGGGCCTGGAAGGGCTGCACGACGAACTCAGACCCGGCCGACCGCGCACCTACGAGGACGACACCGTGGCTGAGGTGATCAACCGGACCCTCCAGACCAAGCCCGCCGATGGCGGTACCCAGTGGAGTGCCCGCTCTCTGGCTGCGGCGACTGGCATCTCAAAAACCACCGTCCATCGCTGGTTGCAGACCTTCTCAGTGCAGCCCCACAGGCAGAAGCATTTCAAGCTCTCCACCGACCCGTTCTTTGTGGAGAAGGTCCGCGACATCCTCGGTCTCTACCTGAACCCACCGGACAAGGCAATGGTGCTCTGCGTC
>NZ_JAGQCU010000006.1 GCF_024346355.1 Cyanobium sp. ATX 6A2 | reverse complement strand
AGGGTTCATAGTGGATAAACGGAGCTGCGCAATCAGCTTCCAGGCAGTCATCCCCTGACTGCTCCTGTTCACCCTCCGGAGAGGGTCACAGGACCTCCTGAGTTACACCACTCGGAGGGGCGCTACCCGCGTCAAGGCCCGCACCCTGCTGCCGCTGGTGCGCGATTCGGCCACCTATGAGTACGACCTGGGCGACAGCTGAGAGCACACCCTGCTGCTGGAGCGGGTGGTGCTGTTGGACCCGAGGGAACAGTGGCTGCCGTGGTGCCTCGACGGCCGCCGTGCCGCTCCCCCCGAGGATGTGGGCGGCACTGGCGGCTACGCGGAGTTTCTGGAGGCGATCAGCGATCCCAACCATGAGGACCACGTGCGCATGCTCGAGTGGGGAGGCGACGTCGATCCCGAGCGCTTCGATCGTCGGGCGGTGAATACGGCCCTGTGGTGGTGGGCCAAGGCCCGGGGCCGCCACCGCAAACTCAGGCCGGATCTGGTGGATCGGTAGGGATCAAACCCGATGGAGGGAGCTGGTCAGCGGGTCTCCCCGCTGCATTCCTCCAGGGCACGAATCGCGGCCAGAACGCCCGGTAAGGCCTCCTGGCAGATCAGCAGCACAAGCAGATCACTGATCACGCGCTGACGCCTTCCTGGAGGATCGCCTGGCGCAGGGCCGGGTTCATGTGCTCCCGCAGGCGCACCAGATCAACCGGGCGCAGCAGCAGCTCCTCCAGCTCCTGTTTGAGGTGCACCGTGGCGAAGGGTGTGAGGGGATCCAGTTCCACCCACACATCCACATCACTGCCCGCCGTGACCTGGTTGCGGGCGGTGGAACCGAACAGACCGATGCGCTGCAGCTGGTAGCGCTGCTGCCACTCGCCCCGGTGGGTTCGCAGGAGGGCGAGGATCTGCTCGAGGCCAAGTGCTGGCTGGGCGGCCGAGCTGGTCATGGAGCCGATCCAATCCGTTCAGTTTCGGCCGGATCCAGCGCCTGGGCAGGCTCGCCCCTGCACCTGCCGCCGTAGCGGCTCATCACTCAGGCGTGGCTTCCTGCCTCTCGGCGTACCCCGCAGCCCACACCGCCGGCGCGATGCCCGCCGGCACCTCCTGCCGGTAGGCCTGGCTGTCGAGCAGCTCCTGCAGGGCCTCCCCCAGCAGCTCGGTGGAACGGCTGCCGGGCAGCCGCCGCTTCAGGGTCTGGTGGATGCGCAGCTGGTACCAGGCCGTGCCGTCGATCCCGGCGTTGAACCGGCTCCAGCTCTTGGGGTCGCGGCGGGCATCGAGCATCTGGTCGCGGGCGTTGTGGGCCTTGTCGGCCGCGCTCACCCGCACGGAGTCCAGCTCCGCCACCTCCAGGTGCTTGAGGTAGCGCTGCTTGCGCACCAGCCAGGCCTCCTTCTCGCCACCTTCTGCAACGGGCCCGGCGGTGTCGGTGCAGTCGCGCACGATCCGGGCTACCCGTTCCCCGAAGCGCTCGGCGATCTGCTCTGTGCTGACCTCGCAATCCTCGATCGCGTCGTGCAGCAGGGCGGCAATCGCCTCCTCCTCGTCGCCGCCGTCTTCCCACACCAGGGCGCTGACGGCGATCAGGTGGGAGATGTAGGGCACTTCCTTCCCCTTGCGGCATTGGGTGCCGTGCAGCTGGCCCGCCCACTGCAGGGCCTCGATGTAGCGGGGGCTGTGGACTGGTGATTTGTCGCTCATGGTGCTGGATTCCTTCCTCTGATCGGCGCGCCTGAGTGGATGCTGGCCCGGCCTCGCTCAGGCGGTTGGATCGCCCAGCTGGCGCGTGGCTTGCCGCCCCACCGCCTTCTTCCTGATCCAGCTGCGGTTGAGGTCCGGCTCTGTGCCCTCACCCAGACGGCCGGCCGTCTGCCCGGCTTGGGCATAGCCCTGCAGCGCCCGGAGCAGCCAGCGCTGGTGTTCCGTCACCAGCGCTGCGGGGCCCTCGATCCGCAGCGCGGGCCCGTAGGCGAACAGCCAGCGGCGCAGTTCGGGGTCGCGCGCCAGCACCCAGCGGGGCAGGTCGATCTCCAGCGGGTAGGGATGGCGGGGGTCGCCGCTGGCCACCAGGCCCCGGCTGCCGCGCTCAGCGCGGCCCCAGCTGTCGCCCGGCAGGGCCGCTGCGAGCCGCACCGCTGCGGGCGGGAACCGATCCAGTTCCCGCCGCAGCTGGGCCATCACCGCCGCACTGCAGCGCAACCGCAGCGTCTCCATCCACTCCCGATCGAATGCCCCAGCCGTGCTGCAGAGGGCCTGCTGCGCCGCCAGCTCATGCCCGAAACACAGCCCCCCGCAACGCTGCTCAAGGATGCGTGCCCGCTCCAGGGCCTGCTGGTGGCGCTGCCCATCCCGTCCCCGCAGCCGCTCGCGCTGGAAGACATGCACCGTCTCCAGCTCCAGGCAGCGCAGCAACCCGTGGGGCTGGCCCATGGCCTCGTGCTCCACCAGCAGCCACCAGCGGCCGGCGTAGAGCACCAGCTGCAGCGGCCACAGCGGCTGGGCGCGGGGGCCCGCATCCCATCCGTTCTGCTCCGTTGGCTGCCTGCGACGGGTGGCGCGGTGCTCTGAGAGCAGCAGCCGCTGGCGTCTGGCGATGGCGGCTTCGATCAGCTCGATCTGGCGAGTACTCCCATGCCCTTCTCCAGTGCCATGGCCTGAGCCCTCCGTGGCGGCGGCCACCGGCAGCGGCGCTGCAGCCGTGATCCAACGCCGCCGCGGCGTGGGCCCGGGCTGCACACCGATTCCATCCAGCCGCTGGCGCAGCACGGTGCTGATCGCTGCCGCCTGGCCATCACCGAGCTGCTCGGCCTGTAGCTCCAGCAGTGCGCAGGCCTCCCGCAAGTCATCGAGCGACAACAGGGCGGTGCCGAGGGCGTAGCCCCGCCGGCCGCTTTGGCCCGGCAGCCGGAAGCCGTAGGGCACCAGCGTCTCGTGCAGCGCGGCATGGATCTTGCGCGCCGTCCAGGTTTCTTCTGGGGTGGCGCTGCTGCCGGCGCTGAGGCTGCGGGCCAGGTGTTCCGCCACCCGCTCGTCCGCCTGCAGGTCGTGGGGATGGAGCAGCAGATGGCGCAGCAGGGAGAAGGTGCGCACAAACACCGGCCGATCGCCCGAGCGCGGCAGACCGCTCAGGGGCCTGCCGCGCTCCGGTGGCCAGGGCGGCGGCTCGATCGGCGGCAGTTCGCCCCTGCCGCTGGCCAGCCAGCTGTGGGAGAAACCCTGCTGATCCAGCCAGCTCAGATCGGTGGCCACCGCCACCGGATCGGCATAGCAGGCGCCATGCAGACGCCCCAGCAGTGCCGCCGCCCGCTCCGCTATGCCACCAGCTGGCAGGGGAGAGAGCAGCTGAGTGAGCTCCCCATCCACTGCCCCATCGACGGCGCCATCAACGGCGCCATCCAGGGGTGAATCCGTCGTGGTCAGTTTCGGATGGCTGCTCAGCAGCCGGATCAGGTACAGGAGCCGCTCGAGATCCAGCAGGCGCGAGTAGCCATGCAGCCGGTAGGCGGCATCACGGTTGGCGCCGCGCTGCAACCGCCCCTCCAGCCGCCCCAGGGCTGCGCTGATCAGGCTGTCCAGCGGCACACCCTGGCCGGCCTGCAGCCGCACCACCAGAGCGAAACCCTCCTGGCGCTGCGGCACCTGGGCGGACTGGAGCAGCTGGGCGCAGTGCTTGCGGATCACCGCCTCAGGCAGCTGATGACCGCGCTGCCGGTTCCAGGCCAGACATTGCTCAACTGGGGTATCGAGCCACCAGCCGATCCACTGCACCGGCACCGGCAGCAGCAGCGCCTGGGTGATCGCGAGGCGAAAGGCACGGCGCACGTAACTGGCCTCGAGGATCACCGTGTCGCGCTGTGCGATCGCCGCCAGCAGCTGCTCCTCGATCACCGCCTCCACGTCCGCCCAGCGCCCGAGGACGCTGCGATCGCCATAGAGCTCCCGGCGGATCGCGCTGCTGCAGATGTAGCGCACCTGCTGCTGACTCTCCCCCTGCAGGTAGCGGGCGAGGATCCGCGCCGCGGTGCTCTTGCCGCTGCAGGCCGCACCGATCATCAGGTGGAAGCGCAGCGGCGCCTGTGAATCCTGTTGGGCCATGACGGGCAGCGGATTGAGGTTGTATCTGGAGTGTTCACACCAGCGCCTCCAGCCAACATCTGCCGTCGTTGCCTGTTTGTTGCATCCGCAGCGGTTGCGTTCTCTACACAGTGAGCGGCGCCACGTTCAGCCAGTCGAGCTGCTGTTGCCATCGACCCGCCCATCCATCCCGCCATCCCCGCAGGCACACCTCCCGGTGATGCTGCAGGAGGAGATCCACTGCGCATCGCCGGTGATCCCCTGCACCTGCCGCTGCTGCAAACCGCGCTGTCTTCAATTCCGCCCCAGCTGGCCTTCCTGCCGCCGGAGCTGTGGGCGGAGCAACTCCTCGCCGGCCGCATCGATGCGGTGCTGGTGAGCGTGGCCGGGGATGCCAGCTGGGACCCAGCGGTGCTGCGGCCGCCCTTGCAGCACCCGGGTGTGGAGGCCATCGGCCTGGGGCAGCGCGAGCTGGTGCTCCTCTACCACCCGGCGCCGTTGCAGCGGGACAGCCATCAGGTGGGGGGCTTGCCCCCTTTGGGCCGGCAGCGGATGGGCTACCTGCTGCCGCCGCCCGGGCCGATGCCGCTGCTGCATCGGGCGCTGGAGCGCGAGGGCGGGCTGCTGCTGCACAGCTGCGCCGAGCTCGACCACCGCAGCTGGCTGCAGCAGCTGCGGGGCGAACTGCTGCTGCTGCCGGCCCACCCGACGGTGCTTCACCTGCCGGGCTGGTGTGATGGGGGGCTGGTGCTGCGCCAGCCGTTGCAGCCGCTGATCGAATCGTTGTGGGTGTTGCTGCGCCGGGGCGAGGCGGAGCGGCCGGAGCTGGCCCAGCTGCTGCAGTGGTGGGGCGGCCCGCAGCTCACCCGGCCTCAGCTCGAGAAGCGGCCCCCGATCCGGCGGTGGCCAGGGCTGGGCGGGCTTTGGCGCTGGCGATGGGGCGGTGGAGGGGGGATGGGTTCAGGACCTGGCCGCTGAACTCGGGTGGTGGCTCGATGCCCTCTTGCCTCAAAGCCTGCTCAAAGCTGCATCGAGCCCCTCGGTGACAGCCGCCAGAAAGGGCAGATCGAGCGTGTCGATCGTGTCACTCATCTGGTGGTAGTGGGGATTGCGTAGGAAGGAGGTGTCGGTGACCATCACCGCGTCGTAGCCCGCATCCCAGAAGGGGCTGTGATCCGACAGCCGCACATCGGGGATGGCGCGACCGCCGTTGGGCACCGGCAGCACCTTGGTTTTGACGTGAGCGCCCAGGCCCCGCGCCAGCTTCGGCAGGGTGAGGGCAGCACCGGCGTTGCCCACCACGGCGATGAAGTCACCCACCTCGCCGTAGATCTGCCGCATCGCCGGCAGCGGGTAGTCCTGGGTGGGGCTGGTGTAACCGAGCATCTCCAGGCTCACCATCAGCCGCAGCTGCTGGCCCCCCTGGTGGAGCTCTGTGGCCAGGGCCTTGCTGCCGAGCATCCCCCACTCCTCCTGATCAAAGGCCACCAGCCACACCGGCCGCCGGGGCGGAGTAGCGCTCCAGCGCCGGGCGAGCTCCAGCAGGGCGGCCACACCGGTGGCGTTGTCATCGGCGCCGATGGAGTGCAGGGGCCCGTCGTAGTGGGCGCCGATCAGCAGCGGCTCGAGCCTGGGGTTCTGGCCGGGGAGCCTGAAGATCAGGTTGGAGCCGGCCTCACGGCCCTCGTTGAAGTGGTGCTCCTCCACCGGGCCCAGGGCGGCGAGCTGCTCATGGATGAAGGCGCGCACGCTCATCAGGCCGAGCGGGTCCCACTGGGCGTGGCGGGGCCGGGCGAGCTCGTGGAGGTTGGCGAGCAGGCGCTGCTGGAGCGGTGGTGTGGTCAAGGGATTGGGGCGCTGAGGAGTTGCGGCGGGTGGAGATGGCTGTGGAGGGTCAGCGCCCTGCAGGCGGATCGATGAAGCGGGCGGGTGCGGCCTGGACGTTGCTGGCGGATTTGAGGTTGCGCCAGAAGCCGATCACGTTGTTGTAGAGGTAGTCGTAATCGATGTCGCCACTGTCACTGGTGTCGTTGATGTAGAGGTTGATCAGGTGCTGCCAGTACTGGCGCTGGGCCTCCTGCTGAGTGGTTTCATCGCCGCGCTGCATCAAGTAGGCGAGGGTCTGGAAGTCGGGGTTGAGGTTGGAGATGTCCTCGATCGCCACCCCACTGGCGGGCGGGATGCGCTGCTCGAGGCGCTGGCGCTGCCGCTCGAGGAAGAACTGCTGCACCTCAACGGGCAGCCGGTCGCGCAGTTCGCTGAGCAACTTGAAGCGGTACTGGCCGCAGGGCACGGCAAACGACATGCGGGTGTTGTCGGCCCGCGACTGCCAGTGCAGCAGGGCGATGGCACCGGCGGAGGTGATGATCGACACGCCCATGTACACCCAGCTGAGGATCAGATCACTGCGGTGCTGGGCCGGCGGGTTCCAGAAGAACTCCCACGCCGCCCCGAAGGCCTGAACACCGTCCTTGAGCTCGATGCGGCCGTCGTCGCTGCGCAGGAACACCTGCTCGAACACCTGGGGCCGGTTGGCCGCCAGGAACTCGGCGCGGCTGGGGGCCTGCTGCACCTGGGCCTCAAGCAGCGCCAGTTCGGCGCGTTGCTGTTCGGCCTGCTGCTGCAGGGCAGCGCGCTGCTGCTCAACGCGGGGGCAGAGGGGCCACTGGGCCAGGGGCCAGTTCGCCAGTTCCCAGCGGGGGCGGTTGGAGGGGGGCACCCGGCGGTCGTCCCAGCGCCCGAAGGTCTCCACCGAGAGCTGCTGGTAGGCGGCGTTGTTGGCGCCGATCTGGCTGAGCTGGAGGCGGTTGGCGTTGCAGGCCTCCTGGTCGTTGGCGATGGCGGGATTGGCGGGATCGAGCAGGCCCTCGATGCGTTTGCGCCGCTCGCTGAGGTCGTCCTCGATCAGCACCTCGGCGCGGGCCTCCACCACCCGCGCCTGGCCGTTGAACAGGAACACACCGATGCCGGCGGTGACGGACTGGAAGATCGAGAGGGCGATGAAGATCCCCAGGGAGATGTTGGGGATCGCCTGGCCCTTGTGGCGATCGACCATCGCCCGGCCGCTCCAGTTGCCGAACAGCAGCAGCAGGGTGGAGAGCCCCAGGGTGTAGGGGAAGGGCCCAGCTGGGGCGAGGCGAAAGATGAAGCTGAACAGGCCCAGGGAGCTGATGTAGTCGATCAGCGAACTCCCCGAAAGCAGAACGGAGGCGGCGATCGAGCGCTGGCGCAGGTCTTGCGAGACCGCCTGGTGACCGTGGAGTTCATCGGCGAACACCCACAGGCCCGAAAGAGCAACGGCGCGGCGCAGCAGGTGGATGTGGGGCTGGGGTGTGGTCGGTTGATTGAAGAGATGCTGGCCGGCCTCAATGCGCAGCGAGCGGGCATTGCCGGCGCTCTCCAGCCAGCGCAGGAAGGCCATGGCGGAGCCGGTGGCGACCGGCATGGGGGCGACATCGGGGGCGGCGGTGTCATCGCCGATGACCTCGGTAGCTGAGGTGATGCTGGGGGGCTGGCCGGAGCTGGCGTCCGTGACCTGGTGTGCGCTGGAACTGGCGGCGTCGGGCTCGGGGCGGCTGTAGCGGTAGGTGGCCATGGCGGAGCGAGGGGGGTGGACTCCTCTCGTTCCAGGTGCGTGGCGGTGATTCGGCCGGCAGGTCAATCAGGCGATCACACCCCGGCGCTGCAGCTCAAAGAAGCAGCGGGCGGTGGCCTCCACATCCACCAGGGCGTTGTGGGCCGCGCCCATCCCGCGAGCAAAGAGATGGCGGTGCAGCTCATCGAGCTTGGGCCACTTGTAGCCGTAGGGACCGGGCAGTTGGCACAGCTCGGTGGAGGCGGCCATGGTGCAGAGACGCGGCAGGCTGGGGAGCGGATTGGGCAGCTGGCAGCGCAGCAGTTCGGCGCCCAGCACCTTTTCATCGAAGGCGATGTTGTGGGCGATGAGGGTGTCGGCGTGGCGCAGGTCGGCCAGGAAGCGCTGCAGTACCTGGGGCAGGGGCTGGCCCTCACGGGTGGCGCGCTCTGTGGTGATGCGGTGGACGCGGGCGGCACCGGCGGGGATCACGAAACCCTCCGGGCGGATGATCGCCTCAACGGCCTGAACCGGCCGGCCTTTGGGGTCGGTGAGCAGCCAGGCGATCTGGACGACGCGAGGCCAGTTGTCCAGATCGGTGATCGGCGCGTGGTGGGAGCGGGGCAGGCCGGAGGTTTCCGTATCGAAGAACAGCAACATGACGGGGCAAGCGGTGGTGCAGGCGGTGGCGTGGGGCTCGCCGCTCAGTGGCGGCGGAGACGGAAGTTCCACTTGCAGGTCTTGAGCTGCACCACCGCGTTGCCGTCAGCGGGATGGATCAGCCGACGGCCGACGAGTGCAGGCCGTTGAGCTCGCCAGCAAAGCGGGCGTAGGGGGAGCGGCGAAGCTGGCGCGAGAGCAGGGTCCAGCGCTCGAGCTGGTGGTGAATCTCGTGGCGGCCGTAGGCCAGGGCGATGCGGATCTTGGTGATCGAAATGCCGCGCTGCTGGCAGCGGCGCTGGGCATGGGTGGGGTCGTCCCTGGTGCCGAGCAGCAGCACCTCAGGGGTGTGCTGGAGGAACGGATCGCGGGCGGCGAGGAGATGAAGGCGTTGCTGGCTCATGGGTGGCCTGCGGAAGGACGACAACCTGTCGTTCCGGGCCCCATGCGCTGATTCGCATCCGGCTGCGGGGAGGGGGGCTGAGCTACAGAGCGCTCAATCCCTCAGCCCCCTGATAGCCCGCCAGTGGACTTAACACGAAGGTGGCGTTGTTGAGGTTGGGAGCACCGAGGAACTCGCCCAGCACCCGATCATCGCGGGTGACCAAGCTCCTGCCGCCCTGGCTGAACCATTCATAGCGGTCGTAGGCAGACGTAGGACCAGGCAGGCGAATGCGATCCTCTTTCACGTTGAAATCGGTGACGATCTGGCGCCCTCGCATGGAGAGAACAAAGGTGTCCTTGCCGCCTCCACCGGTGAGGCGGTTGACGCCACCACGGCCGATGAGCACATCATTGCCCTCGCGGCCTTTGAGCACATCGTCAAAGTTGCTGCCGATGATCTTGTCGCCACCGCGCAGAATCTGCCGCTCAATCTCCCAGGGGGTCTTTTTGACCAGGTCCTTGACGTTTAGCTGGATGTCACTGACCCGGAACGCGCCCCCTAGATCTGGGAACATCGCCCACCTCCGGACGGTTCCGGTCACGCTGTCACGTGAGTACTGGAAGTTGCCGTAGTAATAAAAGTCAGCCCTGTAGGTCTTGCCCTCGATTTTTGTGGTGCCGCGGACATAGATCCGGCGCTTGCCCAGCCGTGCATCCTCAACGCGGACAAGCGGGGCGTTGGTGCGAACACCAACGGTGAACCCGAAGGGCAGGGATGAACCGTCAATAAGTGCCATATCTGATCTGCCCACGAAAGGATTTCGGTCCACAAAGGGATCTTTCTCTCAATCTGGCAAGTGCGCTGGCAATCGCCATCCACTGTTTACACACGGTCATGCCAGTCCCGTGTAGCTAAGGGTCGCAGAAGCACAGGGATTGCTCATCCATTTCATACTCGACGAGTCTGCTCAACCGTCGCCGAGCGTCAGCAGGCTGAGCTGGGCGCTCTCCCCAAGGCGGTAGTAGTGCTGAAACAGGCGCGCATAGCTCGCCTTGCCCACGCCGCTGATGGCGGCCAGCTGGCGAAAGCGTGGGGGTGGGGATGCGGATTGGAGGGCCTGGCGGGCCTTGCCCTTGAGGAACGGCGGCAGCTCCTGGGCCTGCTGATCGCGGGCGAAGGCGTTGAGCATCACCGCCTCGGTGCCACTGGCGGGGGCGGTGTCGGCGCAGAGGTAGACGGTGAGATCGGGGATGTCTGCCAGGTGTTTCTCGATCAGGGGCTGCACCTGCTGCCACTCCAGGCCGCCCTTGTCACAGCCCAGCCGCGGCAGGGCCAGGGAGGTGATCGCTGGTGTGGCCTGGTTGTAGTGCGAAGCCACGTAGGCCAGGCCCTGCTCGATCCAGGCCAGACGGGAGGGGAAGCGCCAGTGCTGCTTGGTGGGAAAGTTGAGCACCGCCCGGTAGGGGCACCCCGACACCGGGAACAGGTACGGGCGGCCGAGCTGCACCGCGCCGGCCTGGCAGCGCAGCTGGTAGTAGGCCTCAAGATCGGGGTGGCGCAGGGCCATCTCCAGCGCCAGGCCGGCGCCCATCACCCCCTGGCAGTTGACGGTGTTGGTGATCACCGCCGCCGGGCTGTTGAAGACGCTCTGCTCGCTGAGGTGAATCATGCGTAGAAGAGATCGTTGCGCTCATCCACCTGGCAGTGGGCCAGATCGGCGGGTGTGAGCCGGCCGACCAGCGTCTTGAGGGCGGAGGGCTGCTGTACCCACACCTTGCGGATGTGCCGTGGGGCGAGGGTGCCGTTCACGAGCACTTCGGCCATGGTCTTGCGGCGCACATCGCGCGGGGCATCACCCCAGGAGGAGCAGCGGATCGACCACCAGTCGAGGGCCTGATCAGCGGCGGGATCATCGGCATGGAAGAGCTGGGTGTCGGCGCTGGAGGCGATGCCATCGGCCACCAGGCTGGCGTGCCACTGGGCCGGCTCGCCACTGACCTCCAGGATCGCCAGCTCGCCGGCGTGACCGCTCTCGCGCAGGCTGCGCAGCAGCCGGAACAGCATCGGGTTGCGTGGATTGAGGAACAGCGGCACGTAGCGGTGCAGGTCCACGCTCTGCTCGCCCACCTGGCGGTGGGTGCGGCGGGCCTGACAGGTGGGCTCGGAGAGGTCCACGTAGGGCAGGGCCTCGCTGTGGATGCGGGTGCGGCAGAGCAGCCCGCGCCGGGCGATACCGGGAACGTTGTGGAGGTGGGTGAGGTGGAAGAGCTTGCGGATCATCGACAGAGCGGGAACTCTGTCGTCCTTTCGTTAGGGCGCCGCTGGGGTGATTCCGCAGCCCTGCGCGATCAGCGCCGCGCGCAGCTCGCTGATGGCGGGCGGCGTGGGATCGAGGTGAGCAAAGAGGAGTTCAGAGGCCAGGGCGGCTCGGCCGGCACGGGCCTCGGCCTCGATGGCGGCCAGGCGAGCGGCGGAATCAGCGAGGAGGGCCTGGGCGCGTTGTTGCTCGCTGGCGCCGGCGGCGATGAGCTGGATGTCGGCGAAGTCGCTGCCGGCCGCACCGCGGGGGCGCAGGCGCAGCAGCAGGGTGTCGCCAGGGGCGAGGGGGTCGTCGAGGGGCCAGGGGATGGGCCCCTCGATCGCCTGGGTGGAGGAGGCCAGCTGCTGCCAGACGATGCGGCCATCTCTGAGCAGCCGCAGCTCGTTGAGCGGCTGGGCGGCCAGCAGGGTGGGCCGGGGCAGGGCCACCTCAGCGGTGGCAGTGCCGCCAGGGTCTTGTTGGAAGAGCGGCGTGACCAGGCAGACGCTGAGGGCAGCGCCCCCGCGGCTGCCGCCGACGGCCTGGGGCGGATTGGGACGGATCAGTTCCCGCAGCTGCTGGAGCAGGGTGCGCTGCCCCTGGGCCATGGCCTCAGGTGGCGCGGCAGCGAGGGTGAGGGCCACCAGGGCCGCCAGGGCGGTGCTGGCGGCAAGGGCCGATGGCTTGAGCAGGGTGCGGCGGAGGGAGGGATCAGTCACGGCGGATCAGGGCAGTGGTGGCAGCGGCGGTGAGGGGCAGGGCGATGGGGATCAGGATGCGGCGGCTGATGGCGACCTGCAGGCAGAGGGGAATGGTGAGCGCAGCGGTGGTGAGCAGGTAGGGGATGCGTTGACGCCGGCGGGGCACGGCGGCGGCGAGCAGCACCCCAAGGCCGGCGCTGAGGGCGGAGACCGCGGGCAGGGGGCTGGGTGTGAGCCAGTGGCCGAGGGTCATGCTCTGGGCCAGCACCGCCTGCACCAGGGCACCGGGGAGCACATCACCGGCACCGCCCCAGCTGGGCAGGTCGGGGCGAATGGCACCCGGTGCCTGGAAGAGGTCGGCCTGATCGGTGTCGATGCGGCCATCGGTGCCCACCACCAGGGCCTGGGCCTGGAGGGCCGGCAGATCCTCCACGTTGATGAGGGTGATCAGGGGCAGCCAGTCGATCGACCAGTCGATCACCGCTTCTGGCGGCAGGCGGGGATTGGAGAGGGTGGTGAGGGCAGCGGCGAAGTTGTCGGCGGTGATCGCCTCAGTGAGGCGCAGGGGCATGGGCTGGCGGTCGCGGCCGGCCGCTCCGGTGGTGCCGACGGCCAGGTTGCCGGCGAGCAGCCCGGCCTGGCTGAGCTCCCCCAGAGGCTTGGAGATGAAGCCTGGTTTGGGTGCGATGGTGTCGGCGCCGAACCAGCCGCCAACGACGCGCTGGCGCTGCTGCTGGCGAATGACATCTGCCAGCTGATCGGTGTTGGGCGCCTGCTCATCAAAGACCACATCCAGCCCCACCACCGGCACGGCCGTGGGGGATGTGCGGCGCAGCACCTCGGCCAGGGCCGCGCGCGCCACACGGCCGGGGGTGGGTGTAACGCCGAGGGCGGGATAGGCGCGGCGTTCATCGAGCAGCAGCACCGCCAGGGGCGGCCCGGTGGGGCTGCCCTGGCTGGTGGCCTGCCGCCAGAGGCGCTGGACATAGAGGCGGCGATCCAGCAGGTAGGTGCTCAGCGGGTTGCCGGGCAGCAGCTCCCCCACCGCGCCAAGGCTCACCAGGGCAGCAGCGGCGATGGCCTGGGTGCGCTTGCTGGCCGCCAGGCGCAGCCAGAAGCGCTGGCGAGCGCTGAGGGGCAGCACCAGTTCGGTGGCATTGGCGGCGCCCATGGCGCTGAGCAGGAGCTCACTGCCCACTGGGCCCGAGGCGGCCAGTGTGCGGCGCACCTGCTCGAGGGCGGCGGTGAATTCCATCCCCTGCTCCAGCTGCTCCAGCAGCGCCGTGAAGGCCAGCGATGCGGCATGGGTAGGAACGGCCTCGCGGAAGCAGAGAGCCCAGGGGATGCCGGCTGAGGTGCAGCAACGGGCCAGATCCAAGCCGGCGCAGCTGTTGAGCAGCACCAGGGAAAGGCCATGACTGCCGGCCTGCTGCAGTTCGCTCTGCAGGGCATGGCCGCCGAGCCAGCTGGCATCGCCGAGCTGGAGGCGACCGCCGCCCTGAGGGTCACCGGCGGAATGGCCGATGAACACCAGCACGTCCCAACCCTGAGGGTCATGCAGGGCCGTGCGCAGGCCGGCGAGGCTGCAGGCCTGGCCGCGCAGGCTCACCAGCTCGATGCGGCGCTGGCGGCTGAGCCGCTCCAGCTGGGCGATGTCGGCGCTGAGGTCGAGGTCGTGTTCATCGCCCACCAGCAGCAGCAGGCGGGGACGGCGCATGGTGCGCTGCGGAGCGGATGGGGCCGCTGCGGCAGGGGGGCCATCGAGGCGCCAGATCGGGCGACCCAGGGGCAGGGCCTCCCAGGGCAGCCGCTCGATCAGCGGCGCCGTGCCGCTGCAGCGCAGACGCAGGGGCAGATCGGGGAGCTGCTCGAGGGCGGTGCGCAGTGGCTGCCACTGGGGCTGCTGCAGCCAGCTGGCCATGGCAGAGCACAGGCCGTTGCCGTACTCGCGCACCGTGGCGGGAGGGATCTTGTCGCCACCAGAATCGTGGTGGGCGAGAAAGCGCCGCAGCCACACCTGGTGGAGCTGGCCCAGCTGGGCGGGCAGCGGCACAGCGAAGGCCGCGGTGCCGGCGGGGCTGATCAGGAAGGCGGTGAGCTGATCGTCAGCGTCTGCTGGCTGGAGGGTGAGATCGATGCTCTCCATCTCAGCCGGCCGGCAACTGCAGGGGAGGCAGCACCAGCGCGGGGCCACTTGGTGGGGTGAGGGTGACCTCGATCAACTGATCAGCGGCGGGAAGCACCAGCTCCAGCAGGGTGCTGTCCTCGGTCGTGACGCTCAGCCGCCGGCTCCCCTGGACCGCTTCTAGCACCAGGCCATCGGGCAACAGGTCACCGTCCAGGTCACCGAGGAGCTGAAGGGTGAGGCGCTCGGCCGTGGGCTCTGATCTGGGCTGCGCTGCCACCAAGCTGCGTGCGGCTGAGGGCGGTGCCGCGGTTGGGATGAGGCGGAGCTCAAAACGCTCGACGCACCCCTGGGCCGCCTCGCCGCTGACCAGTTCACCGCTGGCGGTGAGGCCAAGGGGAATGGCGAGGACCGCCAGGGCGTTGGGGATGGGGGCACCGGCCTGGGCCGTGGCTGCGCGGAAGGCACCGGCGGTGACGGGGCGCAGCTGGCCGCCGAGCTGCTCAAGGGCGGGGCTGAGCAGACCGGTGAGCCAATCGAGCACCAGCTCTGCTGACGGCACCAGCTGGGAGGACTGATCGGCTGGGGCCAGGCCATCACGGGGGATGGCGGCTGGATGGAGCAGCGCCACCAGGTTGAACAGCCGCTCGATGTCGCCAGGCAGAGCGGAGAGGGGCAGCGAGAGGTGATCAGCAGCCGGGTCTACGGGCGTTTCGGCGCTGACAGCGCGGATGAACTCCGGCCCAGTGAGCACCCCGGCGATGTGCACGACGGCGCTCTCGTCATCGATGGCGGCCACCACCAGCAGCTGGGGTGCACGGCCGGCCTGGCGCCAGGGGGCCAGGGGCACGTCGACGGCCTCACTCAGCAGCCCGGTGGTGAGCAGCTGCACCGCAAAGCGGTTGAGCGCGAGCAGGCGATCGGGATCGAGCAGATCGGTCTGAGGGCCGATGGGGAGATCGAGCTGCCGCTCGGCCATCGCCTGGCGCAGGGCCGCCACGCCCAGCCGGCGCAGGTCCTGCTCGGCCGTCAGCTGCGAATCGCTGCTGCTGGCACTCCCCTGGTCCGCCAGGCGGATGGCATCGGCGGGCAGGGGGAGAACGTCGAGCGCCTCAAGGGGCTCAAGCGGTGCGGGGGTGGCGGGAGAGCTGGTCATGACACGGGCAGATGCTGGTGCACCCAGCGGCGCAGGGGGGCGATGTCCTCCTCTCGTTCTGGGTGCAGGAGGTGATTCCGCAGGGCCTCCACCATCCGCTCGAGATCCTCCAGGGAGGAGGCGAGGGAGGAGAAGGCGGGATCGCGGAGCAGTTCGGTGGTGGCCTGGCGGGCGATGGTGGCGGCGTGGTGCTCGGAGCGGAGCTTTTTGCTCACAGTGCCGCGGGCGCAGCCGCAACGCTCGGCAAGGGGGGTGTTGGTGAGGCCCTCGCCAAAGCCTTGCCAGAGGCACTGGAGCTGGGGGTTGGTGCTGGCGGGGGCGAGCACGGCGGGCATGACGGCAACGGTGGCGCGATCCAGGGCCGCGTGGATCAAGGCCAACTGCTCAGCGGCTGAGGGTCCGTCGGGCTCGATGGTGCCGGTGAGGGTGGATGGATCGGCGATCTCGACCTCAGTGCCCTCGCCGTCGTCTGCTTGCGGCTGCTGCATCCACTGCCAGCGGCCGCTGCGCGCCATGCGGATGGCATCAGCGATCTGGATCAGCTGCGAGCAGGTGGATTTCGGATCGGTGGCTGGGCTGATGGAGCTCAGGAAGGCATCGTCCGGCTCCCAGCCGGAGGCCTTGCCGGTGCGACGGCGGTAGGCGGCCTTGGCCTCGCGGTAGTGGCTGCGGTAGGCGGCATGGAGCGCCAGGGCCGCCTCAACGGTGAGCGAGCCGGCGCCAAAGGTCTCCCAGGCGTGGCGCACGCGGCGTGGGGCGCTGTCGGCCAGCAGGGCCCAGTTGGAGATCAGGAGCAGACCGTGCTCAAGCAGGTAGGCCTTGAGTCCGTTGTGAGCCTGGAGCTTGGTGCGGGCCCAGTGGGGCAGGCCAGCGCCACGGCTGGCGTCGTAGCTGCAGATCGCCTGGGCGGTGAAGGGGGTGATCCTGGCTGCAGGCAGCGCTGAGAGGGCTTGATAGCTGAGGGTGCGGCCGTCGTCGTCGAGGCCGTAGCTGGCCAGCTCGATCAGATCCAGGCCGTAGGTGTCAGCAAAGCGGCGGTGCAGGTCGCGGAGCCTCTGCTCGATCGGGTGGCTGATGCGGCAGCGCAGGCAGAGGAATGCGTCGTCGTCGCCGGTGTAGCAAGCAGCGAGTAGCCGCCGGTCAGCGGCGGCCGAGGGTTCCTGGAGGCCGTGTTGGGCAGCAGCAGATGCAGCAGCAGCGGGATGAAGGCTGCCGATGGTGATGGCAGAGCGGCTCTGCGGGCTGCTTACCAGGGCGCGGAGCTGGACGTAACTGCTGCTCAAACCGCCGCCGTGTTCTATGCACAGAATGCCAGGAGATACCATTGGTAGCGGCTCGTTGCAAAACGTTGAAACGGGCGCGGTTGAATCCCGTTGGAATCAGTAGATTGAAAAAACGGTGAATTGATCTCGGTGAGCAGGAGCGACCCTGACAAATAGATCAGACAGGCTGTGGCACTGGTGACAACATGCCTTCTGAGCTCTATCTGTGTCCACGGGCACGGGGTATTGGCACTCCCTATGCAACGAAGTGTGATCGACACGGATGGCAGTCTGGCTCAAGGGCAGAACACCGTGGGAAAAACCCTAAATCACGAAGAACTTGAAACGCTAATTAAGGAAGCGGGCGCTCTCAGGGATGCCGGCAGGCTTGAAGAAGCAGCTCTAGTTCTTGAAGAATTACTTGTGCTCTTGGAAGGTGCTTATGGCTCGGATCACCCCGATATCGCCTTTTTTATCCATAGCCTAGCTAATCTCTTCAGTCAGCATGGCCTCTACAGCCAGGCCGAATCGCTCTACAAACGCGCCCTGGCGATCCGTGAGAAGGCCCTAGGCCCAGATCATCCTGATACCGCCAATAGTCTCAACAACCTGGCCTCTCTATACAGCGATCAGGGCCTCTACAGCCTGGCCAAACCGCTCCACAAACGCGCCCTGGCGATCCATGAGAAGGTCCTAGGCCCAGATCATCCCGGTACCGCCAACACTCTCAACAACCTGGCCTATCTGTACAGCAATCAGGGCCTTTACAGCCAGGCCGAACCGCTTTACAAACGCGCCCTGGCGATCCGTGAGAAGGCCCTAGGTCCAGATCATCCTTTCACCGCAGACAGCCTCAACAACCTGGCCTCTCTATACAGCAAACAAGGTCTCTACAGCCAGGCCGAACCCCTATTGCAACGTGCCCTGGTAATCCGTAGGAAGGTCCAAGGCGCAGATCATCCCGATACTGCCAACGGTCTCAACAACCTGGCCTATCTGTACAGCAATCAGGGCCTCTACAGCCAGGCCGAACCGCTTTACAAACGCGCCCTTGCAATCCATGAGAAAGCCCTGGGTCCAGATCATCCTTTCACCGCTTCCAGCCTTAACAACCTGGCCGGCCTATACAGTAATCAGGGCCTCTACAGCCGTGCCGAACCGCTCTACAAACGCGCCCTGGCGATCCGTGAGAAGGCCCTTGGCCCAGATCATCTTGATACCGCCAACAGTCTCAACAACCTGGCCTATCTGTACAGCAATCAAGGCCTCTACAGCCAGGCCGAACCGCTTTACAAACGCGCCCTTGCGATCCGTGAGAAGGCCCTGGGTCCAGATCATCCTTTCACCGCAGTCAGCCTTAACAACCTGGCTTTGCTATACACCAAACAGGGCCTCTACAGCCAGGCCGAATCGCTCTACAAACGCGCCCTTGCAATCAAGGAGAAAGCCCTGGGCCCTGATCATCCCGACACCGCGCTCAGCCTCAACAACCTGGGCATGTCGTACAGCGACCAAGGCCTCTACAGCCAGGCCGAACCGCTTTACAAACGCGCCCTTGCAATCCATGAGAAAGCCCTGGGTCCAGATCATCCTTTCACCGCAGTCAGCCTTAACAACCTGGCTTTGCTATACACTAAACAGGGCCTCTACAGCCAGGCTGAACCGCTCTACAGTCGCTCCTTGGCAATCCGAGAGCAGGCCCTAGGCCCAGATCATCCTGATACCGCGCTCAGCCTCAACAACCTGGGTTTGCTCAATCTAGATGCTGACAAGCCTGATACTGCCCTAAGGCTCCTATCACAGAGCATGAAGATCGAAGCCAGCTGGCTACTTCGTGAAGCCACACTTCAGCCACGCGTCTATCGAACTGCTCTCTACAATACTATTGGTGTTGCATGGGAGGCCACCCATTCTTTGGCCGGCCGCTCCGAGGCAGGTCCATATTTGGCCCTTTCCACACGATTGCTGCGGCACGGCCTGTTGCTGGAGATCGAGCAGGCCCAAGCATCCCTTAGCCGTGCTCCAGGCCCTACACGGGAGCTAGCCCAGCAGGTGGCTGCGTTGAACAACCGCATCAGTGATGTTCAGCTCCCGCCGGAGCGACGCATGGCGCTGCGTCAACAGCGAAATGGATTGGAATCTCATCTCTTCCGCCAGTCGCCCGATCTGCAGCTCCAGCGGATTACTCCCGAGCAGACTGCAGCTGCCCTTCCCAAAGATGGGGTGCTAGTGGAGTTTCAGCGATACCGCCCCTGGCAGAGTGGAGCTAATCGAACCAAGCGCTGGGGGCCTGAGCTCTATCTGGCCCTGACGCTCAATCCCAACGGGGCCATCCGCGCGGTTCAGCTGGGTGAAGCCAAACCGATCGATGAAGCGATCCGGCAGGCACTGAGTGCCTCTGTGCAGGGGCAGAGCGATGCAGAGGAGCGGTGGGGCGAGGTTTCCAGTCTCGTGCTGGAACCCCTGGCCCCGCATCTGGCCGGCAGTCGCCAATGGTTCTTCTCCCCCGATGGCGAACTCCACCGCGTTCCTTTTGCGGCCTTGCCGTCTCCCTCCCGTCCAGGAGTGCCCCTGGCCAGTGCTGTCCAGCTACGACTGCTTACCACCGGGCGGGATCTGGTGCGCTTCCAGAAACCTGTCCCTTCCGGGAAGCCCCCTGTGGTTCTCGCCAACCCCAACTTTGATCGCGGACGGCCTGCTCCCCCTGCCCTGATCGCCGGCACCCCTCAATCCCAACAGCGCTCCGGTGACCTGAGTAATCAACCTTGGGATTCACTGCCAGCCACTGCGCAGGAGGGGGAGCAAGTCGCCACGCTGCTCGGCGCCAACCCCCTCTCTGGTGATGCCGCCACCGTTGGCGTGTTGCAGCGCAGCATCGGCCCACGAGTGCTGCACATCGCCAGCCATGGGTTCTTTGTGGGAGATCAGGACATCCCTCTACAAGATCCCCTCACCACCTCCTTTGCGGGCGGTGGTGAGGTGGCACGCTTCCAGGGAGAAGACCCGCTGCTGCGCAGCGGCATCGTCCTGGCTGGGGCCAACAACCCGGATCTCGACCCCAATGACGATGGCCTGCTCACCGCTCTGGAGGCCACAGCCCTGCAGCTCGATGGCACCGAAATGGTGGTGCTGTCGGCCTGCTCGACCGGCAGCGGTGACATCCAGAGCGGTGAGGGCCTCTACGGATTGCAGCGCGCCCTCACGGTGGCGGGTGCCCGCTCCACGCTGCTGAGCCTCTGGAAGGTGGATGACGCCGCCACGGCCGAGTTCATGGTGCGCTTCTACCGTCGCCTCAAGGCCGGCGAGGGTCGCGCGGACGCCTTGGCGGCGGTTCAGGCGGAGTTCCGCGCAGGCGAGGTGAAGGGCCCGGCCGGTGAGGACTGGAGCGGGACTTTCTACTGGGCCGCCTGGCAGCTGGTGGGCGACTGGCGGCCGATCGAGGGGCTCTGAGCCCTGCTGAGTGAGCAGGCGGAATCACCCTTCAGAAGGCAGAACGAGAAGCAGGCAGCACCTTCGATCTGCCATGTCCTCGTCCACCCTGGTGCCTGCTCTCACCGATGTCCTCGCCACCAGCCGCTCCGCGGATGGCGGCCGTGACGCTGATGAGCAGGCCGTGATCCGCATCGAGCGCCTGCAGTTCCGCAGCCTCGATGAAGAGATGCTCATCAAGGCCGAACTCGAGGAACGGGAACGGCAACAGCAGCGCGACCGCTGGATCGGTCGTGCCATTGGTGCCGGCATCGGACTGTTCTTTGGTGGCATGGTCGACGGGTTCGATGCCGGTGACCTCACCACCGGCTTTGTGACCGGCGCCATGGGCGGCCTGGCCGCTGATGGGCTCAATCACTTCAGCGACGAGGAGCTCAAGGCCAACGGCTTCTCCTGGGCGACGGAACCCGGCAGCTTCCTGTTCCACCGCCGCCGCCACGGCCTGCCCCGCGAGCGGGTGTTGGTGATAGCCCCCGCCGGAGCGGGTGAACCATGGCTTAGCACCCAGGGGGTGCGCTTCTGCGATGGCTACATCGCTTTGTTTGCCATCGAGCCCCTGGTCGGCGACATGCCGCTGGTGAATGGCGTGCGCCACCTCAATGGCATGGGTCTGATGCCTGACCCCCATCAGGCAGCGCAACGGCTGGCCCCCTGGCCCTGCAGCGATGGCTGCCAACGCCCCCTGGAACTGGTGCCCACCGACGCCGGGAACGTGCTGGTGATGGCTGCGCCCATCCCCCACCACTCCATCTACTGAGTTTCGCCATGACAACTCCGACCACGACCACAAGTGATTTCCAGCGGCTTCAGCAGCTGATCCGCCGGGACCGGCTGCGCAAACTCATCGTCCTGCTGCTGCTCACTGGGGTGAGCGGGGCAGCGATCTACGCCCAGGCGGTGTGGGTGCTGGCGGTACTGGCGAGCGGGCTGGCTGGTGTAACGGCTTGGCAGCGAAGGAGGCTGGGAAAGTAAAGGACCGCCGATCGCGCTGGAAACTTGCCCACTCCTGAGCTGGTTGATTATATCCAGGTGTACAGAGAAGTACTCAGCATGCGGGAACTGGCTTGTATATAATTTTGCTCTCTTTGCCAGAGTAGATTCTCGCATCATAGACATAGATTTTGCGGGAGCTTAATAATGTTTGACACATGCCGCCTATCCTCCTAGAAGAATCCTGAAGGCATGGCCAGCATGGGGCGACAACTGGCTTCTTGGGCTTTGAGAAGCCGGCAATTATCTAAAGTCTTATCCCTTCTTGTGGTTGGCTTGTCGATAACTGTCAGCCCGATTCTTATCTTCGCTGCTCAGAATCAGTCTGCACGAAAATACTCTGGCCAGAAGCCCGTGGGTGCTCGCGATGGCAGCCGTCTTGACTTGTCAGGCCGTGCTGAGGCTTACGTCGAAACAAAAAACAAGGTTCAGGCACTTGCAAGTGAAGGAAACTTTATTGATGCCATTAAAAGACTAAACGAGCTATTGAATGAACACGTGGATCCCCGCGTACGTGTTTCAGCACTTAACGACCTGGGATATCTATACATAGGACTTGGGGATGTCAAGCAGGCTCGTTTGCTCTTTATGCGTGCGTATAAAGAGACTCAAAACTTGTCGAGTGATCATAGGCCGTTACTAGCACAAGTCCTGAACGGTCTCGGTCATGTGTACCGCCTGGAGGCACAGTTCGAGTCTTCGGAAGCTTCTTTTCATCAAGTGATAAGATTAACTGAAGGCATGCAGGGCCCGCTGCGAATTGCCCACGCAGAGGCTCTTCTTTCCCTTGGCACCCTCTACCTCGAAAGGCGTTCACTCGTATCAGCAAGAGAGTACCTCGAGAGAAGCCTTGAAATCCTGGAGCAGGACACACGTGGTGGTGCTAATCTCTTTGCTGCAGTAAACAATCTATACTTTGTCAACCTGCTAGAGGGAGATCTGGATGTCGCCGAACAGATGCTAGGGCGCATGCGGTCGATTGCATCAGACGTCTTTGGCGATTCCCATCCTGCTACGGCTACACTCCACTATAATACTGGAGCTTTCTATTACTATGCTCGAAATGATCCTGAGCAAACTCTAAAATATACCGAGCTTGGCTTGGCTGCACAGGCTGGATTCATTCGCGCTCAGCTACCATTTCTTTCTGACGCACGCCGATCGACTCTTCTATCAGCAGTTGCCTCGCAGGGGGAGGCGGCAAAGTGGATTTACTGGTGGACACTCGAATACCCACCAGCGACTGAGGCTGCGTTTCTCCATATTTTGAATAGCCAGGGGCAGCTTGCTGACCTCTATCGCTCGCAGATTTCTCTTGCCTCTGCAAGTGCCGGCAAGCGTGAGGATCTGGGCAGGCTTAGGGATCTCTCTCGAGAACTATCAAATGTAACTATTTCAAGTGACCAGCGCCTTTTTCTGCGTCGAGAGTACGGCCTGGTCGAGGAGCGCCTTTTTGAGCAGTTGCCTCTTCTCAATCGCTCTCGCTTGAGTATTGATAAGTTGTCTAGTACTCTTCCAGCTGGTGTGGTTTATGTCCATTTTCAGCGTTATAGCGACTTTCTCGGTGACGAGACTACGCCCGATAAGGCATGGGGGCGCCAACACTATCTCGCCTTTGTGGTCGAAGCGGGCCAGCCAGTAGTCGCTCTTCCCATTGGCAGTGCCGATGAAATTGATCAAGCAGTCGCAAAATCTATCTCTTTGTCGGCAGCTAATCTTGATGATGCACCAACCGCATGGGCTCAACTCTCCAGTTTGCTCATGCAGCCACTTGGGGAAAGAATCTCTCGGACTCATACCCTCTTCGTCACGGCCGACGGTGAACTATCGCGTGTTCCTTTCGCTGCCTTATCAACACTTTCCGCCTCATACCATCCATATGCCTCTGTCTTGAATATTCATCTCTTAACAAGCGGTCGAGACCTTCTGCGCTTTAAGGACTTGTCTCCCCCTGCTGGGCTTCCTGTGATTCTTGGCAATCCTGATTTCAGTCGTCATCCCAGTCAAATATCTCTACCCCCAAGCGCCCCTTTTGCAAAGCAGCGAACAGCCCACCCTGAAGGTGAGACCTGGAACGAATTGCCAGCAACCGACACTGAGGTTAAACAGATTGCCGCCCTCTTTAACGTACAGCCAATTACCGGACAGCAAGCCTCTGTTGGCTTTCTCGAGTCTCAAAAAGGTCCGCGTGTACTTCATATTGCTTCTCATGGATTCTTTTTGCCCCAGCAAGAGTTCGAGGCGGGTCAAGGCCCCGCTCCCGAAATGTACTACCTCGCAAACCAGTACTCAGGATCTTTCGTAAAGCAGTACCAGGCGGAGGACCCTCTCCTGCGTAGTGGCATTGTCTTGGCTGGTGCAAATCAGCCTGGTTTCGATCCAGGTGATGACGGTCTACTTACTGCTCAGGAAGTTTTGGCTCTTCAGTTGGATGGAACTGAGCTTGTTGTTCTCTCAGCTTGTTCGACAGCCCAGGGTGACTTTCGTACTGGCGAAGGACTCTACGGCCTGCAGCGCGCCCTCACGGTGGCCGGTGCCCGCAGCACTCTTCTGAGCCTCTGGAAGGTGGATGACGCCGCAACAGCGGAATTCATGGTGCGCTTTTACCGCCGGCTGAAAGCCGGCGAGGGCCGCGCTGATGCCTTGGCGGCGGTGCAGGCTGAGTTCCACAAAGGCCAGGTGCCAAGCCCATCCGGCGAGGACTGGAGCCGCCCCTACTACTGGGCGGCCTGGCAGCTGGTGGGGGACTGGCGGCCGATCGAAGGGCTCTGAGGCCTCAGCCGCTGCTGAGGGGTCGGGATGGAATCAGCCCGTAGGGGCTGGAACGAGAGGTGAGCAAGGACAGCAAGCCTGTTCCTCCCATCCCCATCGCTCCCTTTCGTCATGCTGAACCCTCAAGCCGCCCGCGAGGGCACGATGAGCTACACACAGCAAGGACTCTTTGCCCTGGGCATCGGAGTCGTTCTCGCCCCTTTCACCGGAGGGCTTTCACTGACCTATGGCGGCTGCCACCTGCTCTGCGGTGTGGCCTACGACCAGCTCAAGCTGGGCAGCCCCAAGGACCCCAAGTCCCAGAAATGATGGACTGGAATCAGTCCAGAGCAGCTGGAACGAGAGGCGATCAACGCCGGGCTCCATCCCTGCACTGCCTCTCGACCCATGCGACACCTCCTCACCACCCTGCTGCTCACCGCCCCGCTGCTGGTGGCTGCCACAGCTCCGGCGCAGGCCCAGATGTGGAACTCCACCTACCAGCGGATCGGTCCCGCTGGCTTCGGTCGGGTCACCGGACCCGGTGGCTACAGCGGCACCTATCAGCGCCAGCAGATCGGCAACTTCGGCTTCTCCAACTACCGCGACAACTACGGCTCCACCCGGTGCACCACCACCAGGATCGGCAGCTCGAGCTTCGTGAACTGCCGGTAATGGCAACTTCGGATCTGTGTCGAATCCCCCAGCCGCCCACCGGGCGGCTTTTTGCTGGGCTGCACCGCACGCAGCAGCAGAGCAGCGCGGAATCACTGTCCACTGCTCCGAACGAAGAGTCTCTGTCCCCTCCAGACCACCGCATCAGCCATGTCCTACCGCGATACCGCCAGACAAATCGCCGAGCTGCGGCGCATCGCCCGCGAATCCTTCGAGCAGGTGCCCGCCTCCGCCGCCATGCCGGCTGCCGCCGCTGCCAATGGTGTGGTGGGGGTGGAGGCCTTCCGGCGGGTGAGCTACGACGATCTGCCCTCGCACCTCAAGGAGCAGCTCCGCACCGACGGCACCCACAACGGCCCCCGTCGCTCGGATGCAGAGGCACGCGAGCTGTTCGAGCAGGGGGTCAACGCAGATGCCAGAGGCTCGATCGATGGCGTCGAGGCCGTGGTCAACGACCCGACCATCGACGCCATGCACATCAAACCCCATCACCATGGCGGCAGCAGCGATGCCAGCAACATCGTCTACGGGCCGGAGTCGCTGAACAGCCGCCTCCGGGACACCCCGATGAGCGAGGCTGACATCGGAGAAGCCGAGGCCTACACCCTCCAGGTGGCTGAGCAGGCCACACCTGGTGTCACCGGCGACCTCACCGAAGTGGTGGGCGACACGCTGGAAACCGGTGCCCTCGGTGGGGTGCTGGGCGGCGGCATCGCCGTGGCCCATCGCGTTGCCCAGGCCCAGGGGTTCCGCGATGCCGGCCGCCACGACCTGGCGGAACTGGCTGAGGCGCAGATCGCCCAGGACGCCACCAACGGCGCCATCAACGGCATGGTCCGTGGCACCTCGATGGCTGTGACCCAGGCCGTGCTGGGCGCCAATCCCCTCACCGCCGGCATCGGCCTGGTGGCCCCCGATGTGGTGATGCTGCTGAGCGAGAAGAACACGCTCAGCCAGGCCGAATACAACCAGAGGGCCGCCGGCGTTGTGGGCAAGGGCGCCCTGGCCACGGTGCTGGTGTGCGCTGGTCCGGTGGGCTGGCTGGGGCTGGCGGGGTACTCGATCGTCAGCGCCTACGGCCGGGCCAACCAGCAGGGAGCGCCGGCCCTGAACAGAGCCAACGGCTGATCTGGCCGTGCCGCTTCCATCCCCTGTTCACGTTTTCACGTTTCTCCGCATCTCTGAGCCATGAGCCGCCAGCACGATCCATTCCGCATTCCCCGTGCCGGGCTGGAAACAGCCCCGCTGGCGGGGTTGGCCTCAGTGGACATCAGCGCCGCCAGCGAAGGTTTCAGCGGTGAGTTTCTCGCCGAATCCACCCTGGGCGGGGTGATGGTCTACGCCATCTACCAAGCCCTGCTCACCAGCCTGCGCACCGAGGCCCTGCGCCGCCGCGGTGCCATCACCCGGGCGGTACAGATGCAGATGATCGCCAGCACCGTGTGGGCCTCCACCAAGCAGGGTGCGGCAGTCAGCCTTGTGCTGGCGGTGGTGCTGCTGGTGTGCCCATGGCTGGCTGGCCCCCTCTCGCTGCTGGGCTTGGTGGGAATCGGCAAGGCGTCGCTTGATCTGTTCCATGCCTTCTGGGATGGTCTCGATGAGGTGCAGCGGGCCGAGCTACTGGCCGTGGCGATGGAGGCTGGCGTCAATCTCCAGGGCCTGGTTGGCGATCAGCGCCCCAGCACTGCGGCCGCCTGATCCCGGCAGCGGCCACGGCCAGCGTGATCAGCCCAAACCTGATCACGCCTGGTCTGAGGGTTGCTTTTTGGAAGTCAAGGTCATGCCAATGGCGCCACCGACCGTGATGATGTTTGCCAGAAAAAAGCAGATCTGACCGGCCTGTCCGTTGATCCGGTGCCGTAGCTCGGCGTGGTTGCTTCCGGCCCTGAAGGCTTTGATCGTCATGTCGTACTCCGAGAGGGTCCAGCTGGCCTGAATGCCAGACCAGATCAGGCCGTAGACAAAGACCACACCGAAAAAATGCTTCATGGCAAGAGATGGCTGGCAGGGGTAAGTTAGCCACTGCCAGGAGAGTGCTTCCCAGCGCAGGCTGGCGATGTGCAAGTGATTCCGAAGTTGCCTACGGCAGTTCCGCCCTCACTTCGTTCAAGAGCAAGACCGGTGGCCCTGCCATCGGGCTTGCCATGGGCTCGATCACCCCAGCGGCGCTGACGCCCGTGAATCCACGCCGCTGCAACCGCCACCAGCTGGAGCAGCTCACCGACCTGCCCAATGTGGGCCCGGCGCTTGCCGCCGCCCTGCAGTCCCTCGGCTACCAGGTGCCGGCTGATCTGATCGGCTGCGATGCCTTCGAGCTGTACCAGCGCCTCTGCCGGCAGCGAGGCTGCCGGCAGGATCCCTGCATTTTTGATGTCTTGCTCTCGATCCAGCGCTTCCTGGCCGGCGAGGAACCGCAGCCGTGGTGGGCCTACAGCAAGGAACGCCAGCGCCGCTATCCCGAGCTCTGATCCGCCGGCAGGAACGCAACAAAAAGGCGCCCCCCACAAGGGCGCCAACAGGCTGGTGGGCGGCCTCTGCCGACTCACTCGTCCTCGTCAGGTGCACCGATGGGCATCAGCTTGATCTGCTTGCGACCGAGCTTGATCGCGAACTCATCGCCAGGCTGTAGACCCAGCTGGGCGGTATAGGCCTTGCCCACCAGCAGGTTGCCGTTGAACTGCACCTTGGTCTCATAGCTGAGCTTGCGCCCGCCCTTGCCCCGACCCTGCCCTGGTTCACCGAGGCTCACGCCCTTGGCTTCCAGCAGGGCTTCATAGAAGGCGGTGAAGTTCAACCGATCGCTGCCGTCCTTCTTGGTGCTCACATAGCCGCACTCGCGAACCAGTTCAGACTTGGTGGCGTCGCCACATTCCTTGACCTTGGCGAGCAGTTCGGGACCGGTGAGCATGGCTGTTAATCGCACTCTACATACCCTAGTGCATAGCCGGGACGGGTCAATGGAGGGCGATTGCCACATGTTCACCGTCACCGCCTTGCTATGCCGTGAAGGGGGATGACCTCAGCTATGGCCGCAGGCTCTCGCAGGCCTCACCATCCCTGTTCCCATCGAGGTAGGTGTGCCCCTGGTGCAGAAGTTCCTGGGCTCTGGCATGGGAGCTGATCTCGCTGCAGGTGTACCGGCGGCCGCCTGGAGGGGATCCGGCAGAGTTTCTTGAGGATGGTTGGCCTGACCTCCGAGTGCGCCGGAAGTCCCAGGGCTTGGTGATGCCCCCCGGCACCTGCCAGACGCCAAGGCGCCGCCTGCTGGCCCGATCTTCTGCTTCCAGGTACTCCCGCCCGTTGCACTGATCCAGGTACTGGCGGTAGGCAAAGGCCTGGCCGTCTTCCACCATGGCCAGGTTGATGTTGGTACCGGTGATCACCTCAGCCACGGTGCGGCCGTAGCGGTCGGTGGTTTTCACATCCAGCTGCACCTGGGAGCCGATCGGTACGCGCAGCTGCAGGTAGTCGCGGGCCCGTTGGCCGTGGGGGTTCTGGGCCATCTCCGGGGCGTCGATACAGGCCAGCCGCACGGTGATCTTCCGGCCGTCTTGCTGCACCCGGATGGTGTCGCCATCGCCGATCGAGATCACCGTGGTGCGTTGGGGCTGGGCTCCTGCCAGGGATGGCACCGTGAGGAGCACGCTCAGCCAGGCCATTGGCCCGAACAGCCAATGCGCCGCCTTGCGGCTCAAGGCTGCCTGGAAGCTGGCGTGGTGCGCTCCAACAGAAGCTCCAGTTGGCGGTCCTGGCGCTCCAGCACCGCCATGAACCCCGCCACGGTGATGCCGAGCACCACCAGCCAGGCCATCGAAGTCCAGGCCACCAGCTTCCAGGGGTTGGCCGCCAGTGCTGGCCGCCATGGCCTGGTGGGAGGTGAAGTGCGGCCTGCGCCGGGCTGCTCGGCCTCCAGATCCAGCAGCACCCGCAGCAAGGCTTCCGGTGTCACCGGCACCAGCGCCGAGGTCATCGGTCCGGAGGCGGTTTCCGCCTCACCAGCCTGAGCGAGGAGCAGGTCGCGGCAGTGCTGCAGCCCGCCGCCAGCCCAGAACAGACCCCAGGCCCGTCGGTCCTGCTGCAGCGCCACCCAGCGGTGGGGGCGCACGTCGTTGCGGATCAGCTGCGCCGCCTTGGCCAGGCTCCAGCTGCCCCCCGCCGCGAGTGAGGGCTGTGCCTCCAGCAGCAGCCGGCCTTGGGGATCACGGGTGTAGCCGGTGGCCACCTGCAGGGAGAACACATCGAGGATCTGCACCCGCGAGGTGGGCCTCCGCCCGGTGCCATCGGGCGACCAGAACAACAGCGCCCCGCGTTCCCGGGCGATGCAGCGCTCCATCTGCACATTCGTGGGCATGGGCCTGAACGCCTCCGATGCAGCCGACGCCATTCTGCTGGGATCTGATGTGACGGAGGTCGGCTGCACTTGGATGCTGGACGGCCTGCTGATTCCGATGAGCTTTCGCTTCCGACGTTCCGCCCGCCTCGGGCCCCTGCGCTTCAACTTCGCCAAGAGTGGGTTGAGCTCGATCTCGGTGGGCGGTCGCGGGGCGTCCTTCAACATTCCGGTGGCCCGGCCGGGCCTGGCCCGTACCACCGTTGGCATACCGGGCACCGGTCTGAGCTGCAGTGTGGAGGCCCCCGCCGGCGCGGCGGCGGGACTGCCCAATAGCCGCCGGCTGCTGCCAGGCCAGCTGGAAGCGTTCCGCAGCAGCGTGCTGGGTGTACTGCAGACGAAGGTGTTCGGGCCTGGAACACCGGGTCAGCGGCTCTGGGAGCAGGGCCTGGTGAGCCGGCTGCTGGTCGATGGCTCCCTCGGCGGCCGTCTGGCCGGGCTGCTGGCGGTGATCGAAACGCCGGAAGCGATGGCCGACTACATCAGCCGGGCCCGCAGCCAGGACGACGCGAAACGCCGGGCCCGCCGCTGCATCGAGGCGGCGGAGGAGGCCTCACGGCTGGCAGTTGGGCGGGGCTGGCTGGGCTGAGGGCACCCTTCCTTGCGCTTCCGGCCCAAACAGAGGGCCCAGATCTTCCAGGGCGGAATGCCGGAGCAGCCGTTCCTCCATCTGCCGCAGTGTGCCTCGCAGATCGGACGTGCCGCTCGTTGGTGCCTGGTGGCCGTCGTCGCGGTGAGGCGTACCGCTGGGCTGGTGTTCGACCATCTCTCGTTCCAGTGCAATGTCTGACTTCACTGTGGCGGATTGGGCGGGTTCCGCGTATCAAGCATCACCCCCGCAGAGCTTTTGGCGGCCCAAGGATGGATCCGGAACGAGAGCGATACCCCTGCATGCGTGAGGTTGTGTTCCGGGTTGTACGCGAACGCCCTGGTCAGCTGGACGCCCAGGCCGAAACCCTGCCCATCCGCATTGCGGCTCCCACCCTCGAGGAGCTGCAGCATGAGGCTCGTGAGGCCCTGATCAACCACTTCGGGCCTGCCCACTGCACCGTTCGGGTGCGCGTGCGTCGCAGCCAGAGCCCAGCGGTGAGCGTGATCCGGTCGCTCCGGCGCCTGCCTGCTTCCTGCAGCTGAAACCTCCCCAGACTGGGATCGGGCCCCAACGGGAGGGCTGATCCTCATGCCCGAGCCGACTGCCCCCACCCCTGGCTCTGAGCTGCAGGCCCTGGTGGCGGCGATGGGGATGACGGGCACGCTCGTGCTGGCGGCCGATGACCCGGTTGCGCTGGCGTCCTTCTATGGCGCCCTGCTGGAGGTGGAGCCGCAGCCGGGGTTGAGCGCCAGCCACTGGCGTGTGCTCTGACCGGCCGGTGGTTGGCTCGAGGTCTACGCGCCGTCGCAGAGCAGACCGCGGTGATCGGCAGGCGGAGTCGCGGCTCAGCGGGAGCTGGATGGCCCATCTGCTGATCAGCGGTGCGGCGCTGCTGCACAACCTGCTGATCGACACGGCTCAGAAGCCTCGCCGGATCAAGCTCAGGGAGACGAATGCCAGAGATGCGAGGCCAAGAGAAAACCCCCAGGCCGGGCCCGGAGGTTGATGGACAGTTCGCGCTGGCGGGACCGTCAGAAGCAGAAGGGCAGGAACTGGGTGCGGCAGGCGGTGTAGCCGTCCACCAGGGCTCCGAGGCCGATCTGGTGGGCGATCCCGAAGCCCGTGAGGCCTTCGACGATGACGCCGATCACCAGGCCCAGCATGGCGGCGCGGCCGTTGAACAGTTCAGCGCGCTTGAGCTGATCCATGTGGATCTGCTCGGTGGTGCGTTCCTGCAGCCACTTGTCGCTGGCGGGGGTGTTGGTCATGGATGTGATGGGTGAGTGGAGCTGGATCGTGTGTTGCGTCGTGACCCGCTCAGCTCGCGAGATCCGGCTGGAGCAGTGCGCCGACGAGCCAGGCGCCGAACAGGAGAACGGAGAGGGTGGCGATCATCGGGGCTCGTAGGGGGCGAGGTCGCTGGGGCGGGAGAGAACAAAGGCCACCAGTCCTGTGAGCAGGATGACCAGGCCGGTGACGCCGGCAATGGCGGCGGAGTAGTCGGTGCTCATGGCGATCAGCCCAGACCGATCTGGGAGAGGATGCCCTGGCCGGTGAGCAGCTCGGTGCCGAGGCCGATCACGAAGCCGAGCATGGCCAGACGGCCGTTCCAGGTTTCGGCGAAAGCGACAAAACCAAAGCGGGGAGTGGTGTCGGACATGCTTGTTACGCAGTGTTAAGAGCACTGTAACAGTATGTAACGGATCTGTCTAGGGCCTTGGGCCCAGCCCTCCATCCCCGCCGGTTCGTCCTGTTCCGCGCCTTGGGACCTGAGCTCTCACGGTGCCGGCAGCTGCCACTGCGGCGCGCACACCGTCCAGCCCTGCTCACGCTTCTGGCGCCAAAGCCGGATGGCCTCCTCCCGGGTCAGCTCCCGCCGCCTCTTGAGCAGCGGCACCGGTTCGCCCGGCAGCAGCTCGCCGGAGGTCACCTCCAGTACCTGGTTGTGGCGGGTCCAGCGGCTGGGCCGGAAGTGCAGCACCTGGCGGCCATCGCTGAGCCAGCCTTCCCGTGGCGAGAGCGGAGGACGCTTGCTGGCGGCCATGGCCGGCTCAGCCCGCTTCCGGTGCCCAGCCCCGCTGCTGGGCCATGTCGTCGGTCCAGCCCTGGCAGCGGTGGGTGAGGTGCTCGCCTTGGGCGAGGAGGCTCTGGTGCAACTGGCAGGTCAGCAGGGGGATGCAGTTGACGCCGCTGTGGTGCCTGAACCAGTGGCAGGTCATGCAGACCTTGCGGCTGCGGCTTGGCACCAGCACCTGCTGATCGAGGAAGGGCCACTCCTCAACGGGCTGATCCAGCGTCCCGGCGGCGTCCCCGGCGGCTCGTCGCAATCGGCTGCCCATCACCCTTCTCCACGCGTACACCTGTACTAGCAAAGGGTGCCGGGTCTGTCGGTGTCTTGGACGACGGCCGCCGCCCTCGCTCACCGGCTGCCTGGGGCGACCTGGGGCACAGGAACCCGTGTCTGGGCCTGGATCGCCAGCAGTCAGGCCGCCGAGATCCAGTGCTGGCGCAGCAGCTCCACAACGGCCGCAGGGCTGGCGCCGATGCGCAGGGCGTTGATGGAGAAGCGACCGAGGCGGGCGAGTGGCTTTGACGTCATGCCTGCCAAGGGCCCTGGCCAGGAAGCGCCGGTCCAGAATCAAGGCACCCACCCGCAGCCATGGCCCGCCTGGAAGCCCTGCTCGCGCCTGTCGCCGATGGCGAGGGGTTTCGGGCTGCGCTGGCGGCGCTGGCCAGGGAGATGGGCGGCACCTTCACCTGGCTGGATGGCCGCAACGCCTCGATCGCCCTGACGGCAGGCCCGCGGGCCCTTTTGGTGCAGGTATTGCTGGAGTTGCGTGCCGGTGCGGAACTGGAGCTGCTGCTGAGCAGCCGCGAGGGGATGGGCAATCGCGCACCGCTGAGCACTGCGGTGCTGGAGCAGTTGCTGGCCGGCCTGCAGGCGGCGGCACCTGGATCACGGGTGCTGTTCCGCTCCGACCGCGACGGCCCGATCCGTCAGCGCGCCAGGGCTGGAGCGGTGGAGCGTGAGCATGAATGCCTTGATACCGGCTGAGGGCTGCATTCGATCAGGGTGAAAGGGGCCCGCAGGCCCCCGGACTCAGATCACCGAGATGGTGCTGCCCTTGGCGCCCTGCAGCTTGCGGGCGATCGCGAAGGCCTTGGCGGCGGGGATGAGGCGCATCTTCTTGACGGGCTTGCCGCGGCGGCCAAAGAAGCGGACTTCGCAGGGGGAAGCGCCGCCCTTGGGGCCTTCTGGGTAGTGATGCTCGACCAGGAAGCGGACGGGGCAGGAGGGGCCTTGAGGAGCAGCCATGGCAGGAGAGGCGTGGGACACCACGACCGCGCCTCGCGGCGTCGGCGCCGGCAAGGGTGTGAGCGCAGCGAGCACTTGCGCAGCCCTTGCCAAGCCAAGTCGCGGGGCACCGTGCTGTGGCCCACTGCTGTTCCCCTCCCATCGGCTCCGGTGGCCCTGCCGTCCGGCTGCTGTGCGTTCGAGTGCCACCCCGATCCCCAGGCGGTGGTTGCCCCAAGATCCGCGACGGCACGGGTGCACAAGGAAACGAGACGCCTTGCCCCGCCAGCCCGTGATCGCCCCACTGCGGCTCCAGCTCACCATCCGATCTGATCTGAGCCGGGCCGCAGGCCCCTGCTGAAGGGGAGCGCAGCGAGAAGAGCTGTCTGAGCTGCCCCCGCCTCAGCGAGGCCCCCCTCAGCGGGCCCGCTTGATGGCGCGGATGGCCTGGAGCGCCCTCATCTCCTCGGCGGCCACCTTCGATGCCCTCTGCAGGCGGGCGTTATCCCGCCGGATTTCCTCGGCCTGCCTGAGGGTGCGCAGATCGCTTTCGGCGCGCCAGCGTGCTTCCTCCGCGGCGATCCTGCGCCGCTCGGCAGCGGAGATCCGGGGTGCGGCCATGGCCACCTCGGGCGACGCTCTGGTGGTGCCTCTCGTCCTGGTGCTGCCTGCCTTGCGGGTGCTGCTGCTCCTGCGCGTGGCCATGGCGTCTGCTGGCTGTCACCAGCTCTTGCCAGCGAGTCCTCCCGGCGCCAGGGGCCTGGTCTCCGCGTAGCGGGGAGGGCGCCCAATGTCTGGTCCCGAACCCTCAGGCTTTCTACCTTTGTCCTGTCGATCCCTATCCCCCAACGCGGTATGCCTCCTTCCACCCGCGATCTCCTGGCCTCTGTCCTGGGGGAGTTGCCGCCGAGTGCAACCGCCTGTGCCCCGATCCCTGCTGCCACTCCGCCTGCCTCCAGGCCCCTACCGAGCCCATACCCCAAGGCCAAGCAGCCAGCCGATCAGGCCCCCGGCCCCTGGCGCGTGAGCGCCAGGGTGAGCAGCGGCCAGGTGCAGATCAGCAACAACCTGGAGAGCCGGGTGGTGCCCAAGGAGCAGGTGGAGGTGTATCTGCGCGGCCACGGCCCCGCCGTGATGCCTGTTCGCTGAGTTGCTGGCAAGAGGAGGTAGAGCCCTCCGCCGCTGAGGCCATGACCGCCAGCAGGTCCACCAACACCACGCCGATCCTGGTGCTGGTGGCAGCTGAGATCAGCGTGCTGCTGGCCTTTGTGGGCATCTGCGAGGTGCGTGCAGCGAACCTGCAGACCTGCGAGCAGCGCTGGGCTTTGGTGCTGCCGTCGGTGGCGCTGGTGGGCCAGTCGGCCGCCACCTACTTCATGGACAGCGGCCGCGGTCCGAGTGGGCCGGAGCCTGCTCCAGCCCCGCGGCGCAATGCGCTGGGCCAGTACACCCGCCGCCGCCCTGGGGACGATGAGAGTTCTGATTGATGCGCTGCTCGCCTTCCTGCTGCTGGGGCTGATGGAGGCGGTGGTGAAGCCGATCGCCAAACACGTCGTTCAGCGCCGGATCCTGCGGGCGGCACCACTGGTGTTCGCCCAGCTGGACCCGTTCATGCCGGCGCTGCTGCAGCAGTGCAGCGGTGCGCAGCTCGAGCAGATCGTGCGCACCAAGCTGGAGGTGCTGACCCGCGAGAGCTGGGCGGGAGAGGACCTGAGCCTGTTCTTTCGCCTTTACGATCCGCGCCTTGCTTGCGATCACACGGCACCCGCGCACTACCTCCCTGGTGCGGCGTCTGGCAACGGTGCCGCTGTTGTGGCTGCCCCGGACCAGAGCCCGGCCTGAGGGGGCAGAGCCCCCAGGCCTGAAGCCCCCAGCGCCTGGTGCCCTGGGCCCAGGGCCCTCAGGCCTGCAGCTGCTGCCGCAGCTGGGCGAGGGCCTTGCGCTCATCGCGGCAGATGCTCATGGCACTGACGCCGAGCTGGGCGCCGACCTCCCTGCAGCTGAGGCCCTGCAGGTGCCGCAGCCGGATCACGGCCGCCTGGCGGGCCGGCAGCTGATCGAGCAGCTGCTCCAGCGCCTCGGCCTCAGCGCTGAGCGGGGCGGGCTGCGGCGCCTCATCGGCAACAAGATCGAGCAGCGTGCCCTCGCCGCTGGGCAGCGGTGCATCGAGGGAGGTGAGCACCCAGGGGTGCCTGGCCCCGGGCTTTTCCTGCTCCCGCCGCGGCACGCGGATGGCACGGCCGAGATCGCGGGCGTGATGGAGCAGGGCGCCGCGGATGGAGCGCGAGAGATAGGCGGGAGCGGAGATCGGATCCTCGATGCGCTGGCAGGCGAGCCAGAGCGCCATGCGTGCGACCTGGCGGCAATCCTCGAGCTCGATCAAGCGGCCGCCCTTGTGGTGGAAGCCCAGGGCGATGGACTCGGCGAGGGGCTGGAACTGGTGGAACAGGGCATCGGCCCTGGAGTGGGTGCGGGGCATGGCCCGTGCCGCGAAGAACGCGCGCACCCAGGCCACGAGGAACGAGTGGCCAAGCTGAGCGCAGACCGAGCCGCGGGCTGCCCCGCCCCACCCGGCCGCCCCTGATCTGCAGTCGCCCTCTGCCGAGCAGCGCTGGCAGCCGCCGCTGGTGGTGATCGAGCTGGATCCGCCGGGTTGCTGGTAATCGCTGGTGTGGCGAGCCCTGCCCGCATCGGGCCCTCTGCCCCTGCTGTCCCCGCCCTCGCGCCAGCCGTCCGCCCTGATCCGATGAGCGCTGCGATTCCCGATCCGCCTGCGGGGCAGCAAACTGCGGCGCAGCAGAGCACCGGGCTGCCTGCAGCTCCCCTCTCTGAGACCCCGGCCCGGGTGGGACCGCTGCCGATCGTGCCGAGGACGCCCGCGCCACCGGTGAACCTGACCTTTTCAGCCGATGGCCTGGTCTTCCTCGGTGTGGCTGGCTGGCTGCTGTGGCGGAAGGTGTTGCGCGGGCTGGTCATGCAGCGCGTGGGTGCGCTGCTCGGTTCAGCCCAGGACGCCCGCTACGTGGTGGAGCTGCTCGCCCAGATGGCGGTGATGACGGGTGCTCAGCGGGTGGCGCTGGGCACCTTCTACAACCCCCAGCTGGCGTCGGGTGGCTACGGCTTTACGCGGGCGACGCTCGTGAGCTGCTACGTGGCGCCAGGCCGTCTGCCGCTGGACGTTGAGGCACGGGACATGCCGATGGAGCGGATCAGGAACGACCTGGACGATCTGATCGCCAACAGTCAGGGCCACTGGCGATTTGTCAGGGCCGGTGTGCACCTGCCGACGCCCTGCCGTGACTACCTGATGCGCAATCGCATCGCCTTTCTCTACGGCCGGCTGGTGATGCTGGAGGGGCTGCCGATCGGGGTGATCAATGTTCAGTTCGACGATCCAGCGTCCTTGCCCCTGCATCACCACGAGATGCCCCACCTCGAGGAGATGGAGCACCTGTATCAGGAGCTGAGCCGGGTGGTTCGGGCGCGGATGCTGCGCCCACCGCTGTGGCGGCGGGTGTTCAATTCATGGGCCGGGCACTGAGCTGCAGCTGCCCGCCCTGGTGCAGCGCCCACAGCCGCCCGGCCTCTTGCTGTCGGCGCTGCAGGTGCGGCACCCCGGGACGGAAGTAGCCGGTGCGGGATGCTGCTGAACCAGTCCAGTAGGCCGCCGCTGCAGCCGGGTCCAGGCCCTGGGGGCGCTGCTCAAAGATGCGGGTCCAGCCGATCAGCGAGCCCTGGGGCGGATCGTGCAGCCCTGCGTATTCCTCAGCGAAATACCGCTGCTGCCAGCTGTTGCCGGTGGTGTCGATCCCGCAGGCAGCCGCCTGCTCACGGGCACGGTCATAGGCGAGACGACGCGGGCCGGTGTACTGCATGGCGCCGCGACCGCGGCGGCTGCCGGCCTCGATCACATCCAGCTGATCGAGATCGGGCCTGCCGGTCTCGACGATGACGCAGGCGATGAAGCCGCAGGCCTCGGCGGCGGTGAGCGGCCGGATGCGGCCCTTGCTGGCGGTTTCCACATCCGGACCTGTGAGGAAGGCGAACCAGCTCTGCAGGTTGGTGTGCTCGGGCCTGAGGGCTGGCCCGCTGCCTACTTTTTTTCCTGAAACACCCCGACGTAGACGGTGCCCTGCTCGTAGAGGGGCAGAACCTTGTCCCGCAGCACGATGTTGTGGACGCGGATGCAGCCCCGGGTGGGCAGGAGTTTCTGCTGCGGTGCCCAGGCCCCAGGCCAGCCGTTGGCGGTGCCGCCGCCGTGGAGCATGATCCCGGCGCGGCCGATGCTGGACTTCTGGCCCTCCAGCTCGATCATCTCAAAGCTGAACCAGCCGTAGGCCTGCAGGGTGGCGTCCCTGGGCGGGTTGGGATTGGCCTCGTAGTCCCGATAGACGGTGCCGAGCTTGTACAGGCCCGGCGGGGTGTCGGTGCCGACGTGGCGCCACTCGGTGTCGGCGCCCTGGCCGCGGGCCAACGCCGGCACCTTCCACAGGAGCTTGCCGGTGTGGTCGTAGGCCTCCATGTCCTGGTCGCGGTCGTTGACGAGCAGGTAGGAGTCACCGACCTTCACCGGCGCTTTGATGGCCGGACCTGCCATGCCGGCCTCCTCGCTGCCGCGGGGATCGAGCGGCGCGATGGTGGTGCTCGCCGGCTGCGCGGGGGTGGTGCTGAACGCGAGGGCCCAGGGCGCGTCCTCGCGCAGGATCGCCTCGCTGCCCTCCAGCTGGCTGATCGCCTGGTGGAGCAGCAGCACGCCGCGCCCCTGCTGTTCCTGGCCTTTGAAGTGAAGGAAGCGGTCGAGGAACCGCTGCGGAGACATGGTGGCCATGGGCTCTGTGGCTGCTGCTCCCTCTTGCCAGCAGGCGCGCACAAGGCCTGTCGATTGGGAGCCGCCTGGCCCGGCAGAGCCGGGCCGCTGAGGCTTGCAAGCTTCAGAAGGGCAGCTGCTCGGGCCGGATCCAGGCCGGGCAGGAGGGTGGATTGAGCAGCTGCCGCTCGAGCAGCAGCTCCTCGGCCAGCGCCGCCAGGCGCGGCAGGGGAACCAGGGCGGTGCGGCAGCAGAAGCTGAGCCGCTCCAGCGACTCGGAGCTGTGGCGGGAGAGGGAGCGGATGCGGAAAGTGGAGGCCATGGCCGGCGACGGGAAGGACGCCAGCGGATCGCGGGGTGGGGTCAAGGGCGGCGCAGCCGCTCGCGTCAGCCCTTGAGGCCACCCCGCACGCTGCAGCGGCCTGCCTGGCGCCAATCCCCTCTGCAAAACCCTGTCGGATGGGAAGGGGGCTGCGGCGCTGGCCGCAGCCCCCCCGGCAGCCCTCAGGCGACTGCCGCCTCGATGGCGCGCCTGGCCTCGGCTCGCCGCTGTGCGTAATCCAGCAGGATCCGCTCGCGCCCTGCCTGGCTGGCATGCCCGATGCGCATCAGGGGCTCGCCACTGATCTCCCGCAGCAGCCCACTCCAGCGATCACTGCATGGCTGGGTGAGCACCGGCGCATAGGCCGGCAGCACCCGCTCAGCATTGATCGCCTCCCGTTCCGTGAGGGCCCGCCAGCGACCCGGCCGCTCGAAATCGGGCCTGAGCGCGATGGCCTTGCCCCGGATCCTCAGCGTGCCCTGCAGTGGGGGCAGATCCCAGCAGAGGGATTCGAGCTCACGGCAGCGTGCCCACTCGCCGCCATGGGCCAGATGAATGGGCCCCACCCTGCTGATGCGCACGGCTTCTGGAGGGCAGAAACAGAGCCAGGCCATCTCAGGCCGGCCCAGCTCCCACTGGTGGGCGATGACGCGCTTGATGCGGGGCCAGGCGAGGTGGACGCCACCGCAGTGGGCCTCCCCTCGATCGATGAGCAGTGTGTGCGGTGCCATGGACGGCGCAGCGACGGACGCCGAACGCCGCTGCGGCGAGGGCAAGGGTCGGGGAGCGCAGCGAGCCGACTTGCGCAGCCCTTGCGCCGCCGCAGACCGTGAGGAAGGCCGCCGCCAGCCCCTTTCAGGTCTGTTACCAGTCCCCCGCTCAGCCGTGCTGGCAATAGCTGGTGACGTTGCTGGGGCTGTAGCCCCTGGAGTGAGCATGGGCCTGACCCTGATCGAGGCGATGAAGCACGAGACGCGGGTGGATCGGCTCGCTGTCACCAAGACCTTCGCTGAGGGTCAACTGCTGAGCCGGCTGCCGTTCCGCAACCTCGCCGGTGGTGCCCTGAAGTTCGCCAAGGAGGTCAAGCTCCCCCGCGTCGGTTTCCGGGCGGTGAACGAGGGCTACCGCCGGAGCGTGGGCGCGATCAAGAACGACACCGAGTTCGTGCACCTGTTCGGTGGCGATCTCGATGTGGACCGCTCGATCGTGGACCTCAACGGCCCGGAGGCCAGAGCCAGCCAGACCGAGCAGAAGGTGCGCTCGATGCGGCTGACGCTGGAGGCGGCGATCATCAACGGCGACGCGAGCTTTGACCCGCGTGCCTTCGATGGTCTGAGCAAGCGGCTGGAGCCCGGCGGCCCGCAGACCATCGACAACGGCGGCGGCACCGTCAACCTCACCCGGCTGGAGCAGTTGGTGGATTCGGTGAACGCCAACGGCGGCGAGAAGGTGCTGATCACCAGCAAGCCCGGCCGGCGCCAGATCAGCCACGCCAGCCGTGAGGCCGGCGGTGATCTGTATCAGGTGATCGACGGCCGGCACTGGTTCGAGGACACCGAGATCCTGGTGCTGGATGAGGACGCCAACGGCTACCCGGTACTCGGGTTCGGGGAGGCCGGCAGCACGACCAGCTTCTACGTCTGCGCCATGGGCGACGAGATGGTGACGGGCCTGCAGGGCCCGTTCGAGAACCGCTACGGCATCTCGGTGCGGGACTTCGGCGAAGTGCAGGACGCCCCGGTGTTCCGCACCCGGGTGGATTGGTACGTGGGCTTTGCCGTCTGCCATGACCGCTCTGTGGGGCGGCTGTTCAACATCGGCCCGGCCGTGAACTGAGGCGGGCTGACCGCCATTTCTGACCACCTTTCTGCTGAGGACATGACCATGGCCAACCGACTTCTTGACGCCACCACCACCTTGCTGGGGTGGATCAATTACACCGCCACGGACCAGGAGGAGCGGGTGATTGCTGCTGGCACCACCGTGAAACTGAGCACGCCGCTGGATGCGGCGGATGTGTTCACCTTCACGGCGTCGCACCCGGGTCACAGCGCTGCTGTGACCTTCACCCTGGAGGTGGCGCCGGAACTGAAGGACGGCACCATGGGCACCTGGGTGCCGGCGGCCGAGGTGGCGATCCCGGCCGCCGGCGGCCATGTGGAGGCGCCGATCAGCGGCTCGCTGCTGCAGGTGGCTGCTCCTGATGCGCTGAACGTGAACCCGCACTGCATGGTCTATGCGCGGGTGCTGGTGCCGGAGGTTCCTGGTGCCCCGGCTGGCGCTTACGTCGGCCTCACCTACTGATCCTGAACGGAGTAACCCATGAGCGCGATTGTGGTTCCGAGTGGGATGCTGCGGATCTCCAAGGGGGGCGAAACGGATCGGGTGGTGTATCCGGTCCATGCCGATGGCTGGCGGACTCTGGGCTGGACGGTGCACCCGCCGGTGAGGGAGCTGGAGGAGGAGGACCAGCCGCCATATCTCGGAGTGGATGGTTCCGAACTCCTGCCTGCTGCCGATGAGGCTGCAGGTGATGGGGCCGTGGTTGATGTGCTCGACTTTGAGGGCCTGACCAAGCCCGAGATCCTGGAGGCGGCCGAGCTGCACTTCGGGGTCAAGCTCGACGGCAGGAAGAACAAGGATGGGTTGCTGCGGGAGGTCGAGGCCCTGCAGGCAGAAGCCCTGGAAGCGGCCGCATTGGGTGGCCCTGCTGAACCGGACGGCTCCTCCGCTGCTGCTGTGGTCGATGGCGAGGCCGCCCTGGACGCTGAGGTGCTTGACCCTGGTGGTGCCGATCAGGCTGTGGTCCCTGATCTCCAGATCTGATCCCTGCCGCTTGTTTGCCGAGCGCCAGCCTTGGGTCTTTCGGCCTGTGGCTGGCGCTTTTGCATGGCCGCTGGCAAAGGCCAGTAGCGCGGAGTGTTGCTGATGCCCTACCCCCTGGCCCCGGGCGCGCAGCAGTACGGCGATCGGGTGCGCGTGCTTCCCCCTGTGGGTTGCCCGGGCCGTGGTGACTGGGTCGTGCCCCATGAGGTGCCGCGCTGGCTGGCGCTTGGCTTTCGGGAGGCACCGGTGCCCCAGCTCGACCTGGAGCTGTACTGGATGCCGTCACCACGGCGCTGGGACGAGCCGGCGCTGAGCCGTGGTGTGGTGCTGACGATCAACCCGCGATCGCTGCCGCCCCAGCCGATCCAGATCACCTGGGGCGATGGCAGCAGCGAGACGGTGCCGTGGTCGCCATTCGATCCACGCGTGCCCGAACCCCGGCATCTGTATCCCTTCCCCGAGGACATGATCGCCACGGTCCAGGTGGGGCTGCTGGTGGCCAGCCTCGAGGTGGCCCTGTTTGGCTGCCCGCTGCCGGTGATGGCGCCGAGGCCTGGGCAGGATGCGCCGTCGGTGGGGCCTGGCATGGCCCTGGTGCCTGGTGCGGGCCTGATCGGCAACGCCTTCGATGGCAGCCGCAACGAGCAGTGGCAGCTGCGCCTCCACCCTGAGGGCGGCCTGGCGTTGTTGCCCAGCCCGGTGGACGGCCAGCCGGCGCTGACGGTGATGCACGGCTCCGGTGCCGCCAGCCGCGGCGTGCGCTGGTACGGCGGCGATGGCGCGCCGACGCCGGAATGGCAGGCCGCCGCCCAACCGCCGCCGGCACCGGGCGACTTCTATCTGGACCGCCTCAGCGGCAGCGTCTACGAGCTGGTGGGCTGAGCAGCCCCCCCTGCTGCTGGTAACAGCCAGCAGATGGGGAAGGGCTGGGCATGGGCTGGTGGCCCCTGGGGCACTCGATCAAAGGGCCGATGGGCCCACCCGGGCCGCCCGGGCCTGCTGGCGAGGGTGGCGGTGTGCCGCAGGCCAGTTTCGATCAGCTGGAGGCCGAGGTTGTTGCGGCCCGAGGCAACCGGAGCGACCTCAATCGACGCATCAGCGCTATCTCGAACTTCGCCAGTCCCAATGCTGGTGGCGTGATCGCCGGCGAGTATTACGACAACGCCTTTCACGGCACAGCAAATGCAACGCGAGCCGGTGTCGCCAATGAGATCAACCTGGCACCTTATTACACCTCCCAACCGCTGCGGATTGACGAGATCGGTGTCTCGGTGAGCACGGCGGTCAATGGCTCAGAACTCAAGCTGGTGATCTATGGCTCCACCGACGAGGGCTGGCCTGACGAACTGCTGTTTGAGTCGCTGCCGCTCTCCTCTGCGACGGTTGGCTACAAGTTCGAGGGGCTTGATTTCACGTTTGACAGCGGGCGGCAGTACTGGCTTGGGGTGCGCCATAGCTCCACTGCCACTCTGCGCGCTCTCAATCTCTCCTCGGCGGTGAACCTCGGCTGCAATGGCAGCAACGCCGCCAACTACTTCACGGTGCTGCGCCGCACGGTGGCGTTCGCGGACCCGGCCCCGAATCCATGGGACTTCTCGGCGAACCAGCGCATTGCCAACTGGGCACCCAATTCCGTGAGGATGCGGGCTGCAGCCCTGCCCTGAGCTGTGGGCGCTCAACAGCAACAGGCGGGTCAGGCCCGTGCTGGTGGGGTTCCCAAATCATCAATGGCAATAGGGATCAGAGCGGCCCCTTGTGCTGATGAGCTGGACCAACACCGGATCGATCCGTGGACCCCAGGGCCTCCCGGGGCCTCCCGGCGGCCCCGGCGCGGACGGGCCACCGGGCCCAGCTGGTCCAGCCGGGATGGGCCTGGTTTTCCACGGCTCCGTGCCGACCTTTGCCGACCTGCCTGCTTCTGGCCAGCAGCAGGGCGACTCCTACATCGTCGCGGACGAGAACGACAAGCTCTACGTCTGGGATGCCGCCACCACTGCCTGGGTGGAGGGCGGCTCGATCCAGGGGCCGCCTGGCCCGGCTGGCGGAGCGGGCCCGCGTGGCACCGGCTGGTTCGTCGGCACCGGTGCTCCGCCTGCCGTGATCGAGGGCTCACTTCCCGGCGACCTGTACCTCGACATGGCGACGGGCGATGTGTACTCCCTGGGCGAGGCGCCTGCTGGGATCCCGATCGGCGATCTGCCGGCACTCGGTGGCGCGTTTGAGGGCGGCTTCTACGCCGGCCTGTGGTCTGACAGCGCCGACGGCATCGCGACCCATGCACTGGTCGTGGCGCCGAAGTCTGGCGGCCAAACGTCCCTGGTCTGGCGCACCACCAACACCGCTGGCAGCGGCTACGCCAGCGAGTTCGACGGCTTCACCAATACCGAGGCCGCGCTGGCGGCCGGCGCTGCCCTCTACCCGGCAGCGGCCTGGGCGCGGGGGCTGGCGATCGGCGGCTACGACGACTGGTACGTGCCGTCGCGCTACGAGCTCATCGCGCTCTACCGCCAGTTCAAGCCCGGCGATGCGAGCGAGGCCTTCAACTCCGAGGAGCCGGGTGATGGCGTGAACCCCCACATGGTTCCGCCTGCTGGTGAATACGGCGCTGGAGGGTTCTTTGACTCCAACCCCAGCCAGACCAGCGTTCTCGCCTTCCGCGATGGCCAGGTGCAGGCCTTTGATGCTGCCACCTACGCCAGCTCCACGCAGGCCCCGACGGCGACCCAGATCCGCGGTGTGTTCTTCGACAACGGGATGCTGTTGGCCGGCAACAAGAACGTCTCCAGGCCGACCCGTGCGATCCGCCGGGTGGCTGTGATCCCTTGAGGCCCAGCTGATGGCGATGTGGGTTGAGAGGACGGCCAGCGCTCGCCGGCAGCAGCAGCTGACAGCAACCGTGGCGGCCGGGCCGGCGGTGACTCCCCTGCAGTTCACTGCCCTGGGCAGCGCCGGGCTGCTGCTGGAGGTGGCCTGCAGCGTGCCGGGCTGGCTGAGCTTCTACGTCTCGGATGCGGCCCGGCTGCTGGATGCCGGCCGGCCGATGGAGCAGGACCCGCAGCCCAGCTCCGGGGTGGTGGCCGATCTGCTGTTCACCGCAGGAGTGCCCCAGCTGCTGTTGCCGCCAGGGATCAGCTGGGCCAGCGCTGAGCTGGTCCCCAGCCCCCTGCTGCTGGCACTGCTGAGAACCACGCTCGCGGTGCCGGCCGAGGCCTCTTTGAGCGTCGATGCCCTGGTGCTGGCGGCCTGATGGCGATCACCTTCCGCGACCTGAGCCGCCGGGGCGATCTGGGCGATCCCCTCTACCCCCTGCTGATGGAGGTGCACGGCCACCTGCTCACCTGGATGGCGGCGGCCAATCTCCAGAACCCCCAGCAGCTGCTCGAGGTGGTGGTGGCCCCGGACGCGCAGGAGGGAGTGATCGGCTGGACGATCCGCGCCACCCTCGATGTGGAGGTCGAGGGTGCCCCGCTGCAGTTCATGCTCCAGTGGCTCACCTCCCTCTCGGCCCAGACCATCCGCCAGGCGGTGGGCCTGGCCAGCACCTGGGATCCAGAAGCCGGCTACGGCGCCCCCCACGGCCTGGTTGACGGGCCGCTCAACCAGTTCCGCACCGCCCGCTTCTACAGCTCCCTGCCGGTGATCGCCTATGCGGGCTGGAGCCTGGATCCGGGCCAGGAGTTCTTCTGCTTCTGCTTCAACCGCAGCACCGACACCCGCGGCCGCGGGATGGTGCTCTACATCGCCAAGGATGCGAACACCGGGCACTGGACCCTCTGCAGTGATCTGTTCGCGGGCAGCGATCACTCCGCCCACCTGCGGGAGATCTGCCTGTTCATTGGCTGGGCGGCCTCGATCCAGCAGTGGCGCACGGCGATGCAGCTCTACCGCTACAGCGGCGGCACGCTGCACGCCCTGCTGCCGCGCCCGCACTGGGTGCTGAACGCCGTTCACAGCACGGACCCGGCGCTGCTGAGCCCCCGCGTGATCCTCCCGCTGCTGCCGCCGCTGCCGCTTGCCAGCTACACCCGCACCTACAACGTGGGCGTGGTGCTGCGCACGGCGGATGGCGCCGAGTGGGTGCTGGTGAGCAACACCGGCCTGGCCCTCCGCTACAGGGACGGTTCTCCGGCGCTGCCATGACCCGCGTTCAGTGCACCCGGGGATGGCCTCTGCTCGAGTGGGACTGGTGCACGAACGCGCCTGATTCGGCTGGCTTCATGCTCGATCAACGCTTTGCGGCCTGGGCCGCTGCGGTGAATACCAACCCGGGCAAGGAGCAGCACCAGATCGAGGTGATCCGCGATCACAGCAGCTCCACGGATGGGCTGCGCCATGGCTTCGTGTGGAAGCTCGGCCACCCGGATTCAGCCCAGGTCTTTGGTTTCCACAACATCACGGCAGAGCCCAATCGCTTCTCATCGGGCCGTTACTTCGCGCGCTTCTGGAGTGACTACACCAACGACACCAGCAATGGTGGCTATGGGTCTGTGAGCACTGGCAACACGAATGCCTGTCTGCAGCATTGGGGGCAGAACATGACGCTGCATCTCAACTACGGCCCATCGGTTGATACCGACATTCGGATCATTGCCGAGGACGATCCGGGCGCTGAATTCTTCCTGCTGTGCATCTACCAAACGGCGGAGGTGCTCATCGTGCTGGTGCATTGGAGCGAGGCGCTGCAGGCCTGGGTGTCGCATCGGATGCAGCGCGGCAACAGCAGCGTCCAGTCCTCCTCCGTTCGCAATGGAGTCGTGACTGTCAATCCTGCGGTTCTCACCCTGTTCGACCAGCTCCAGTCGACGGAGCTGGGAGCCTGCAACTACCTGATGCACCCCGGCTACCTCCGCTTTGGGTTCAGCGCCAATGTCTTGAACACAATCTCTCCGCTCTACAGCCGTTGGCCGTTGACGCTGCTGCCGGAGCCGTTCTGGGTTGGCTATGTCGATCAATACGGCGGCCACCGCAGGCGGTTTGTGCTGCCTGAGCTGCCGAGCGGCCTGTATCAACTGGTGGGCAGATCCACTGCGACGTTTCCTGTTCACGGCTGGGATCTTTGGTACGAGGCACCAGAGCCGGCCTCGGTGGTGGTGCCACCGGGCTGGTTTCCTCTTGAGGAGCCGTTAATGGCATGGCATGAAACACCAGTGGGTGAGCCCCTCGATCTGTTCCGTGCCCCGTATGCGGAGCAGCCGGAGATCTTCACGATCAGCGGCGCGACGATTGAGGGTCTGCACGAGTTCGACGTTGATGTGCTCGGCGCCGCTGGTGTGCTCCAGAACCCCCTCTACCGCAGGCAGCTGCAGGCCGCTGGCGGAGGAGGTGGCGGCGGCGGGGGAGGGGGCAGCAGCCGCCCGGCCACTGGCGTGCTCTATCCCCGAAGGCCTGATTGATGCCCCGCAGCGAGGGGGCCATCAACTACGGGCCCGGCACCTACGAATGGCTCTCGGCGGAGCCGGGCACCACCGGCCGCCGGGTCACTGATGCCGTCCATGCCTTTGTGGCTGCGATCGCGGGCAACCCGGTGCAGCAGGACTACCCGCTGCAGGTGCTGCGCGATCACGACAGCTCCGCCGCGGCCGGCGCCTTCGGGATCGTGCTGTCCCTCGGCCACCCGCAGGATCCAGCGGTCTTTGGCGTTCACACGATGCCCAGCGGCACTGGTGCGGTGTTCACGCTTGACGGGCGCTGGTTCATCTGCCCTGCTGCCGACTACCTGGACGACGCCAGCAACGGTGGCTATGGCACAGCGCCGAACCTGCTGACCTACCGGATGCGGACCTGGAGCTACCGCTACGGCTCCTATTCGGGTGACAACGGCAACGGCTCCTTGTCGGTGGCGTTCGACACCACCCCCGGCACCGAGTTCCTGCTGCTCCGCCACCACCTCGTCAACAGTTCTGTGATCGTGCTGTTCTTTGATCAGGTGACGCAGCGCTGGGTGGTGATGCTGCGCGACAGCGGCGGCACCCTCGCCTGCGGCATGGTGCGCAATGGCGAGTCCCTGGTCGGTGATTACACCCCTCAGCGCTATGGCCAGCGCGGCCGCTACATCAACCACCCGGTGCTGCTGTGTTTCCCGCCCGCGGCCGATGGTGTGTTCGACCGCTTCCAGCTCTCACCTGTGATCGTCTGCCAGGGGCCGCTGTGGATCGGCCGCCTGTTCAACCTCAGCACCTGCCTGATTACCAGCGATCAGGGGGTGACGTTCTACGTCCTCAATGAGCAGGGCACGGATCATCCGATGCTGTTCTATGAGGCCGATCCCGAGCCGCAGCAGCTGGACGGCTTTGGCACCTGGGCGGCCACCTTCCCCTGGACGCCCTGGGCCTCCACGGCAGAGCTGCTCAGGGCTGAGCCGATGGTCGAGCACTTCATCGGCGGCGCCAACCCGATCGATGAGGTGAGCGAGTGGGCGCCCATCAGCCGCGGCCTGTTCGGCGCCCTGAACCATCCACTGGTGAGCCAGAGCCCCTTGCTCTCTGGCGGCGGTGACGGCGACGGCGGGGGCTCCAGCCGCCCTGGCGCTGGTGTGCTGTGGCCGAGGCGAGCATGAGCTGCGGCCTGGTGCGCCTGCGCTGTGAGCGCCGCTTTGGCGCCCTTGCGGGTGAGATCCCGTTCTGGCCCCAGCCCGACCACCGGCTGTTCGATGTGCCGCCGCACCTGGCGGCACCGATCGCGGCCTGGTTCCGGCTGCGGGGTTGGGAGGTGATCGAGGAGCCCAACTGAGTGCCGGGCTCGATCGCCCTGCCCCAGGCAAGGGATCTGGCCCGGCTGGTGCTGGCGCTGTTTGTCCTGCTTGGCTTCCTGCCGCTGCTGATGGTCGCGGTCGGCCTGACCCTGCAGCCCGGGGCCCTGCTCGGGCAGGCCCGGTCGGTGCGGCCAGCGCCTGCTCTTCCCCCGCCACCAGCTCGCCCTGCTGCAGCCAGCCGCAGCGAGCGCCAGCAGCTGCGATCACAGCTCACGGCTGCGCGGCATCGGCTGGCCCGGTTGCGCGCGCAGCGCGAGCACTGGGCCTTCATGGTGGAGCGCATGCAGGCCGGCGGTCGCCGGCCGCACTCGCGCACCCTCCACAACCTGGACCGGCGATCAGCGGACGTGGTGCGTGCGTGGCGGGAGCTGCGCGAGCTGGAGCGCCGAGCTGCAATGCGGCACGGCTGATGGGCGATCAGTACCAGCCGTGCTCCCAATGCGCTTCCTGGTAGGCCCGCCGCTCCCTGTGCTCCTCTGAGCGGGGCTGGGTGCCGTAGCTGCGCAGATAGGCGCTGGTGATCGGCCCCGACCATCCGGGCTCCTGGCCGTGCTCGCGGTCGAGCTCGCCGCGCAGTTGATCGACGATGGCCTGTAGCTGCTCTGGATCCATGGGGAGTGGGTGGTGGTGGTGACGGCCGGGATCAGGGCTCCCGGCGGGCCCGCCCCTGCGGGGCCCTGGGCCTCAGGCGGCGATGGCCTCGGCCTCAGCCGCCGCGGCCTCGGGCTCCCGATCGGGGGCCGGCGCCTCTGGGCAGATCAGATCGACCGCACGCCGCGCCTCGCTGATCACCTGCAGCAGCACCCTGGGGGACTCGCGCAGGGCGGCGATCCAGTGCTCCAGATAGGCCGCGTGATTGCTGAGCTCACAGCCGATCTGCAGGCGCTGGCCGATCAGCACGCTGCCCAGCTCGGCCACCAGCTCCTCGCGGGCATAGAGCCTGGACCCGAAGCTGCCGGAGAGATCGCGCTTGAGCCGCGACTCGTGGCCGGTGGAGTGGATGCATTCGTGGGCCCAGGTGGCATAGAGCGCCGCGGCCCCGTGGAAGCTCTGCCGCTCGGGGAGCTTGATGGCATCGAGGCTCGGGCTGTAGCAGGCCCGCTCACCGCCCCAGCCCACCGGCACGGGCCAGGCCTGCAGCACCTGCTCGGCAGTGGCGATCGGCTCGATGGCCGGCCGCTCTGTGGCCTCGGGCATGCGGGCCGCGATCAGCCCCGCGAGCGCCTCGCCCTCCAGATCGCAGGCATTGAACACCGGCACCGGGCGATAGCTGGCCCAGCTGTGCAGCACCTTCTCGCCGCCCTCGCTCTCCTCCTCGCGGGAGTGCAGCTGGGGCCGGAGGATGCGCACCGACTTGGTGCCCTTGCGGGGAACGATGCCGAGCTTCCTGGCGTCGGCGAAGCCGCACCAGAAGGGCAGGGAGGCACCGCGCATGGCCATCCCCAGCTCCAGCAGGATCGGATTGCCGCCGCGATAGGCCCGGCCGGTGAGGAAATTGATGTGGACGCCACCGCCGTGGCAATCCCAGGGCTTGCGCCAGGGCGTGACACCGGCCTCGAGGAGCTCGATCAGATCGCGCACCATCGCCTCCTCGGGCGAGGGGCCATCGAACTTCTTGCGGCGGCGGGTGGTGGTGGATGCGGCCATGGGACAGGGCGCAAAGGACGCCGAAGTGACCGCGCGGGTGAGCGCAAGGGCGGTGGAGCGCAGCGGAGCCGCTTGCGCAGCCCTTGCGCCACCCCGCGCACACTGAGGCAACCTGCGCGCCCAACCCCCAGGACTCAGGGAGCCCGCCAGGGCGATCAAATGCCCGTCAAGTGCCCGTCAAGTACGGCGGCCGCCGATGGCCCGCCAGGGCCTCAGCGCTGCTGCTCTGCGAGCCAGTGGAGAGCGGAGCGAATCACCTCGGCGTGGCAGGGCAGCGGCGCGCACCAGCACAACAGCTCCAGCCGGCCGGCCTGGGCCCGGCCCAGCAGCCGCTCCAGCTCGCGGCGCTGGATCGAGCCCGGCTCCTGCAGCCGGCGCCAGAGCCAGCGCCGATAGCGGGCAATCACCTGAGCGCGGCTGCCATGGCGGCCGAGCTGGAAGGGATTGCCGAGCGGGCTGGGCCGGCCCACATAGGCCTGGCCGGGCAGGGCATCAGAAGGCTGGCCGCGCCGTGCCTTGCCGATCGTGATCTCCATGGCGCCTCCGCCGGGGAACGGCCCGACCCCGCCGCCGTGGTGGCGATGCTGAGGGCTGGCCCCGGTGGATGAGCTGGAGAACGATCCGCAGCGGGGCGCGGCTGCTCTGACCCTGCCCGGAGAGGCCGGGTCGGCCGGCAGGTGCTTCCGCTGGGGTGGTGTCGCGTGAGCCGCTTGAGCGGTGCGCAAGGCGCAGCCCGGAGGGCCGAGCGGCCAGCCAGCCGCGGAAGCGGCGACCCCGCGCAGCGGGGGCACGCCCTCCGATTGGGCCGGTTTTGCGCGGATTTTGCGCGGAACCGGATTGGCCAATCCCTGAGAAGTCAGTCGGGGCGACAGGATTCGAACCTGCGACCTAGTGCTCCCAAAGCACCCGCGCTACCAAGCTGCGCCACGCCCCGATCGCGCCCAGCATACGGACGGAAAGATTCGGTAAGACCTTTGGCCTCCAGCGGTCATGGCTCTGTCACACCGGTTCGCTTGTGTTGGATCACCCCCTCAGAGGGGCGTTCCTCACGCAGCTCGAACCATGACCATCCTCAACACCAAGCAGGCGAAAACTGGCCAGCGGCGGCGCCTGCCCGCCGCCCGTGTGGCTCTGGCCGCCGGGATGCTGCTCAGCCTCCTGGCGCCCGCCCAGGCCCAGGCCTTCGGCGGCGGTTGGCAGCCCGGTTACCAGCGCCTGCCGGTGCGTCACCAGGCGCCGGTTTACGTGCCCCAGCAGCGGGTGATCTATGACGACCCCACCATCAATGCCTATGGCGGCCAGCGCGTGGTCTACGGCGTGGACGAACGGGCCAGGCGCTGCAACCAGGGCCGTCTGGTAGGTGGCCTGATGGGCGGCGGTGCCGGCTATGTGCTCGCCAAGGGCAACGACCGGGTGTGGGCCACTCCCCTCGGTGCCCTGCTCGGCTCCCAGATGGGCTGCAACGCTGTTCAGGGCAACGCGCCCCTGCCCTGGTAGCGCTCAGGGCGCCACGGCGATGCAGTCGATCTCCACCCGGGCCCCCTTCGGCAGGGCCGCCACCTGCACACAGGCCCGGGCCGGTGCCACCCCCGCACCGAAGCGCTCGGCGTAGATCGCGTTGACCCTGGCGAAATCCGCCAGGTCCACGAGAAACACCGTGGTGCGCACCACCTGAGCTGCCGACACGCCCGCCTCCGCCAGCACGGCCTCGAGATTGTCGAGCACCTGGCGGGTTTCGGCCTCCACATCCCCTTCTCCCACCATCAAGCCGGTGCTGGGATCGAGGGCGATCTGGCCGGAGCAGAACACCAGTCCGCCGGCCTTCACGGCCTGGTTGTAGGGGCCCACCGGCGCCGGTGCAGCGGTGGTGTTCACGGCCCGGGGGCCTGAGCTTGCAGGCATCGGCTGGAGCGGTGTGTGGCTGGCTGGGCTGAGCCTATGCCCGCCAGTTGTCCTTGCTGTGGCACAGCCGGGCCAGCTCGGCGGCATCGGCGGCCCGCATGAACAGATTGGTGCTCCGCTCCAGGCCGATGCTGCTGGGCACGGTGGCCTGGCCGGCGGCCCGCTCAGCCAGCACCGCGCTCAGCCGGCGGGCGATCGCCCCGTCCTCCGGGGCGATCGCCGCCGCCCAGCGCAGGTTGGCTTCCGTGTATTCATGGGCGCACCACACGCGGGTGCTCTCCGGCAGGGCCCCCAGCCGCTGCAGGGAACTGTGCATCTGGGCCGGGCTGCCCTCGAACAGCCGCCCGCAGCCCCCAACGAACAGCGTGTCGCCACAGAACAGATGGCCGCTCTGCGGGAGCCAGTAGGCGATGTGGGCGCGGGTGTGGCCGGGCACGTCGATCACCTCCACCGGCTCTCCCAGCACCTCCAGGTGTTCGCCGCCGGCTACGCCCCAGGTCTGCAGGGGAATGCGCTCGCCATCGGCCGCCGCGGCGATCACCGCCGCCTTGGGCCAGCGCCGGAGCAGCCCGGGGGCGCCGCCGATGTGATCGCTGTGGTGGTGGGTGTGCAGGATCGCCTCCAGCTCCAGCTGGCGCTCCTCAAGGGCGGCCACCACCGGCTCGGCCACGGCAGGGTCCACCACGGCGGCCCGGTTGCCGCGTTGCAGCACCATCACGTAGTTGTCGTGCAGCACCGGGATCAGCCACACCGCCAGTGGTGGGCGGGGGTGCGGCTCGTGATGCGACGTTCTCATCGTTACAGTCCGCTCAGCGGTCCAGTTCCATGTTCACCGCTCCCGCCCCCGCATGAGCGCACCGGCTCCAGCTCCGGCCCCCATCACCGTGGCCCTGGCCAAAGGGGCCCTGCTTCGCCACACAGTGCAACGTTTCGCCGCCGCCGGGCTCGATTTCGCGGCGGTGCTCGAGCCCGACAACCGTCAGCTGATGGTGCCGAGCCGTTGCGGCCGCGCCCGGGCTCTGCTGGTGCGCAATGCCGATGTGCCGGTGTACGTGGCCTACGGCCAGGCCCAGCTGGGGGTGGTGGGCTACGACGTGCTGCGCGAGCACCAACTGCCGGTGGCCCAGCTCGTTGACCTGGGCTTCGGCGGCTGCCGCATGAGTGTGGCGGTGAAGGCCAGCAGCCCCTACCGCAGGGCCGCCGACCTGCCTGCCCACTGCCGCATCGCCAGCAAGTTCACCCGCTGCGCTGAGGCGTTCTTCGAGGCCCTCGACCTGCCGGTGGAGCTGATCCACCTGGCCGGCTCGGTGGAGCTGGGGCCGATCACCGGCATGAGCGAGGCGATCGTGGATCTGGTGGCCACCGGCCGCACCCTGGAGGAGAACGGACTCATCGCCATCGAAGACCTGTTCCATTCCACCGCCCGCCTGGTGGCCCATCCCCTGGCCCTGCGCCTCGACGACGGCCGGCTGCAGGCGATCGTTGATCGGGTGGCCGCCGCCGGTGTCGTCCCGGCCGCCTCAAGGGCCGTGCCTGCGGCCCTGAGCGCCTGATGGCCACCCTCGATCGCCAGCGCCTGCTGCGGCTGCTCCCCTACGTGGCCGGCGACCGCAAGCGTCTGCTGCTCACCATGCTGCTGCTGATCCCGGTGGCGGCGGCGGCGGCGGTGCAGCCGCTGCTGGTGGGCCAGGCGATCTCGGTGCTGCGCGGGGAGCCCACCCTGCCCTGGCTGCAGGGCCTGGCGGTGCCGGCTGCCCTGCGCCTGCTGGTGCTGACGCTGCTGGCGGCGGTGCTGGTGCGTCTTGGCCTCCAGGGCGTGCAGACCTTCAACGTGCAGGCCGTGGGTCAGCGGCTCACCGCCCGCATCCGCGACGACCTGTTCGCCCATGCCATGGCGCTGTCGCTGCGCTTCCACGACCGCACCCCGGTGGGCAAGTTGCTCACCCGGCTCACCAGTGACGTGGACGCCCTGGCCGAGGTGTTCGGCAGCGGCGCCGTGGGGGTGCTGGCCGACCTGGTGACCCTGGCGGTGATCGCCGTCACCATGCTGTTGATCGAGTGGCGTCTGGGCCTGTTGCTGCTCGCCGCCCAGGTGCCGGTGGTGCTGGGCATGCTCTGGCTGCAGCGGCGCTACCGCCGGGCCAACTACCGGGTCCGCGAGGAGCTCAGTCAGCTCAACGCCGACCTGCAGGAGAACCTCCAGGGGCTGGAGGTGGTGCAGATGTTCCGCCGCGAAGCCGAGAACAGCGCCCGCTTCGCTCACACCACCGACCGCTACCGCAAGGCGGTGACCGGAACGATCTTCTACGACAGCGCCATCTCCGCCTACATCGAGTGGGTGGCCCTGGTGGCGGTGGCCGCCGTGCTGGCCCTGGGGGGCACCATGGTCACCGCCGGTGCCCTCGGCCTGGGCACGCTCACTACCTTCATCCTTTTCTCCCAGCGCCTGTTCGATCCCCTGCGCCAGTTGGCGGAGCGCTTCACCCAGATCCAGGGGGGGCTGACGGCGGTGGAGCGGATCGGGGAGCTGCTGGAGCAGCCGATCGAGATCCACGACCTGCCCCGGGAGCAGCGCTCGGCCCTGGCCCTGCGCACCGGCGCTGAGCGCCGCAGTGCCGGCGAGGTGATCTTCGAGAACGTGTCCTTCTCCTATCGCCCCGACGAGCCAATCCTCACCGATCTCTGCTTCCGGATCGCCCCCGGGGAACACGTGGCCCTGGTGGGTCCAACCGGCTCCGGCAAGACCACGGTGATCCGCCTGCTCTGCCGGCTCTATGAGCCCCAGCAGGGGCGGATCCTGCTCGATGGCGTCGACATCCGCGAGCTGCCGATCGACACCCTGCGCCGCCGCCTGGGGGTGGTGCTCCAGGACACCTTCCTGTTCAGCGGCACCGTGGCCGACAACCTGCGCCTCGACGCCGCCATCCCCAGCGACGCCCTGCGCCGTCTCTGCAGCGAGCTGGGGCTCTCCCCCCTGCTGGCCCGGCTGCCCGACGGCCTGGCCACCGAGCTGCGCGAGCGTGGGGCCAACCTCTCCTCCGGCGAACGCCAGCTGCTGGCGGTGGCCCGGGTGGCGATCCGTGATCCCTCGGTGCTGGTGATGGATGAGGCCACCGCCTTCATGGATCCCTCCACCGAGGCCACCCTGCAGGCGGATCTGGAGCGCTTGCTGCAGCAGCGCACCGCCGTGGTGATCGCCCACCGCCTGGCCACCGTGGAGGCCGCCGACCGCATCCTGGTGCTGCGCCGCGGCCGCCTGATCGAGCAGGGCAACCACCTCCAGCTGCGGGCTGCCGGTGGCCTCTACGCCCAGTTGGCCGACCTGCAGGAGCGGGGTCTGGCGGCACTCTGATCGGCCCTGCCGGGCTGCGATCAGCGCTCCAGCTCTCCCGCTGCGGTGGCTGCCGGCAGCTCCTCCAGCCAGCTGGTGAGGGTGTCCGCCAGCCGCGCCGGCATCTGCAGCATCGGCAGATGGCCCGCTCCCTCCAGCACGGTCACCTGGTGCCGCGGTGCGTAGCCCGCCAGATGGCGCACGTAGCGCGGCTCCATCACGGTGTCTCGGCTGCCGGCGATCCACAGACTCGGCACGGTGAGCCCGGCGGTGATCCGCGGCAGGGCGCTCACGGCGCTGCGGCGCATGCTGCAGGCCAGCAGGCCGCGGGCGGCGTGCAGGTCGGCGAGCAGCGGGCTGCGCAGGGCGTCGCTGCCGGGCACCTGCAGCAGCCAGCGCGGTCGCCAGCGCAACACCAGGCAGCCGCCCCGTCGCACCCGTGCGAACGGCCGCGGCTGATACACCCCCCCGCCGGTGCCGATCTGCACCACCCCTGCCAGCTGGTCGCCCAGTTGCCGTGCCGCGTGCAGGCCGATCGTGCCCCCCAGGGAATGGCCCACCAGCACCACCGGCCCCTGGTGGCGGTGCCGGCACTCCCGCGCCACCCAGGCGCCGTAGCTGGCCAGGCTGGGCTGCAGGCCCCGAGGCCGCGGGCTGCCGCCGAACCCCGGCAGGTCCGGGGCCCAGAGCTGCCAGCGCGGTGCCAGCTCCCTGGCCAGCGGCTGCCACAGCCGCCCGGACAGCAGCCAGCCATGCAACCCCACCAGCAGCGGCCGCTGGGTACTGGGAGCGTCGCGGGCGGGGCTGTCCATCAGTCAGGATCGTGCCACCCCGTCTGCACAGGCGTGCCCCCGGTGGACCTGCTCAGCGATCTCTACGGGCCCGGCCATCGCCTCTGCGAGACGCCCAACCAGGAGTTGAGCCTGGTGCTGAGCAGGGAGCGGGCCATTGATCTGTTCGAGCTCGAGCAGCTCTGCGATGCCGTGGGCTGGAGTCGCCGCCCGCTGCGGCGGGTGCGCAAGGCCCTGCAGCACAGCCTGCTGCGGGTGGGTCTGTGGCGCCATGATCCGCGCGTGCCCCGGCTGGTGGGCTTTGCCCGCTGCACCGGCGATGGGGTGGTCGAGGCCACCGTGTGGGATGTGGCCGTCCATCCCCACTACCAGGGGGCCGGGCTCGGCCGCTCCCTGATGGCCTACGTGCTCGATCAGTTGCGCGAGCTGGAGGTGGAGCGGGTGAGCCTGTTCGCCGACCCGGGGGTGGTGGGGTTCTACCAGAACCAGGGCTGGGAGCTGGAGCCCCTGCAGCGCCGCTGTGCCTTCTGGTACGCCCCCTGACCCCGCCGGCCTGTGGAGCCCTTAATCAGCGGCCGTAGTAGCGCCGCTCCAGCAGCTCCAGCGGTTCACCACGGCGCCAGGCACGGCGCAGGCGGGCATTGGTCAGGGTGGTGCGCCAGACCCCCAGCCGCCGCCAGCGGCTCCCGTCCACCTGCAGATCTGCCCCGAGGCTGCGCAGCCGGGCCTGCCGGCGCAGGCGCTGGACCAGCTCCAGATCCTCCATCAGCGGCAGTGGCCGCATCCCGCCCACGGCGTCGTAGAGGTCGCGGCTGAGCAGCAGGCCCTGATCGCCGTAGGGCAGCTGCAGCCAGCGGCTGCGCAGTGCTGTCCCCAGTTCCACCAGCCGCAGGGCGGGGTTGCGGCCCTCGATGGCCAGATCGAAATACCAGGCCCGGGCCGGCGCAGCGGCGGGTTGAACGCTGTGGGCTCCGATCGCGCGGGCGATGCGGGCGCTCCAGTGCCGCGGCAGGCGCACGTCGGCATGGAGAAGCATCAGCCAGGCACCCCGCGCCTCGGCGGCGCCCAGGGCCAGCTGCCGGCCCCGTCCCGGGGTGCAGCGCAGCAGCCGGGCACCGGCCAGCCGGGCCACCAGGGCGGTGGCGTCCCTGCTGCCGCCATCCACCACCAGCACCTCCCGCACCAGTGCGGGCTGCTCCGCCAGCTGGGCCAGCAGAGCCGGCAGGCGGGCGCTCTCGTTGCGGGCGGCGATCACCACGCTCAGCCCATCCATCCGACTTCAGCGCCAGCTGGCCAGGTCGGCCGGCCAGTCGAGGTCGTGGCGGCAGCTGAGCCACTCGGGCTCCAGCCCCAGCCGGGCCGCCGTGCGGCTGGTGTGCTCCAGTACCCCGCCGCTGCCCCAGGGGATGCCGCTGAACAGCGCCGGCCAGGAGCCGCGCAGGCCGATCAGCCAGTAGCCCCCGTCTGCGGCCGGACCCAGCACCAGCGGTGCCCTGTCCAGGGCCCGGAAGGCCCGTTCCAGTTCAGCGGCCTCCAGCAGCGGCAGATCGCTGCCCACCAGCACCACCTGCCGGGCCCCCCGGCGCCTGGCAGCCAGCAGCTGGCGCTGCAGGCGCAGGCCCAGGCTGCCGCCGCCCTGGGCCACGGCCCGGTCGCAGCCCAGGGCGGTGCCCCAGCGCCGCCGGGCCCGCGGCCCCAGCCCCTGCACCGCCAGCACCAGGCCAAAGGCCAGGCGCCGCTGCGCCTGCCGGGCCACGGCGCAGGTGTGCAGGCACAACCCCTCCTGCACGGCCGCGGCTCGGCGCCTGCCGATACCGGCAGCCAGGCGGCTCTTGCAGCGGCCGGGGGCGGGCCAGCGCGCCATCACCACCAGCTCCCGGGTGCTGCTCAACCCTGGCGTGGCAGTTCGGCGGGCTTCACGGTGAGGGTGCGGCTCTCGTTACCGCGGCGCACCACGATCTCCAGATCCTCGCCCACCCGCACCTTGTCCACGCCCAGCTGCACCTCGGAGGGGTTGCGCACCGCGTCGCCGCCCACCTTTTCGATCAGGTCGCAGGATCGGATGCCACCCCGGTCGGCCGGGCTGTCGGGCATCACGTCCACCACCACCACCCCATTCACCTCGGGCAGGCGGCACTCGTCGGTGCTGGCGTTGATCTCGCGGGCCAGCTGGGGCGTGATCGCCTGCAGCCGCACACCGATGTAGGGGTGACTGGCGTAGCCCCGCTCGAGGATCTGGGCAGCGATCTGGCGGGCCACATCGATCGGGATCGCGAAGCTCAGGCCGGCGCCGGGAGCCTGGCGGATGGCGGTGTTGATGCCGATCACCTGGCCGCGGTCATTGATCAGCGGACCGCCGCTGTTGCCTGGATTCACGGCGGCGTCGGTTTGGATGTAGGGCACCCGCTGGCCCTCACCCACGGCATTGGTGCGCTGGATGGCGCTGATGATCCCGGCGGTCACGGTGTTGTCGAGGCCGAGGGGGTTGCCGATGGCGATCGCCCATTCACCCGGCCGCACGCGGCTGGAGTCCCCCAGCGGCGCCACGGGCAGCTTGCTGGCCACCACCTTCACCAACCCCACGTCGGTGAGCGGGTCGGTGCCCAGCACCTTGCCGCTGAAGCTGCGGCCATCGGGAAGGGTGATCGACACATCACTGGCGCCCTCCACCACGTGGGCGTTGGTGAGGATCACCCCGTCGGAGCGGGTGATGAAGCCCGAACCCTGGCCCTGCTGTTGCTGAATCGTGGGCCCGCGGCCGAAGAGGCCGCCGAGGGGATTGATCACCCGCTTTGTGGTGTCGATCCGCACCACGGCCGGCCCCACCTTCTCCACAGCCTCCACGATCACGTTGCTGCTGGCCTGCAGCGGCGCCGCCGGTGGCGCGTCGCTGATGCGCACCGTCTCGCCGCCGTTCTCTCCCGGCAGGCGCGGCAGGCCGGGGATGGTGCGGCCGCCGCAGCCGGCCAGCAACGCCACTGCGGCGATCAGGCCGGCGAGGCCGGCGCTGCGGGAGCAGGGAGCGGTGCGTGGCATGGGGGAGGGTGGCGAGCGGCAGCTGCGCGGGCATTCCGCTTTATTAAAGACGGTGCGGTGGGTTGGCTCTGCGTAGAGTTCGCGACCGGAGAGGCGTGGGATCGGTGCAGCAGGACGACCAGCTGTGGCACCAGATTCAGCAGACGCTCCAGGCCAACCTCAGCAAGCCCACCTTCGAAACCTGGATCCGGCCGGCACGCTGCCTGGGCTTCGATGGCCAGCGGCTGGCGCTCGAGGCCCCCAACAGCTTTGCCTGCGGGTGGCTGCGCAAGAATTACCTCGGCACCATTGAGGCGGCTGCGGGACAGATCACCGGCACCGCGGTGCAGGTGGAGGTGTCGGCGGCCATTGGCGACGACACGCTGCTGGCCCCGGCATCCATCGCGCCCGCAGCCCGCGGCGCGTCGCCGACCGGCTCCCGCTCCCAGTCCGTGGCGCCACCGCGCCCGGTGGGATCCGGGTTGAACCCGCGCTACGTGTTCAACCGCTTCGTGGTGGGCCCCAACAGCCGCATGGCCCATGCGGCGGCCCTGGCGGTGGCCGAAGCGCCGGGCAGGGAGTTCAACCCCCTGTTCGTGTGCGGTGGCGTGGGTCTGGGCAAGACCCACCTGATGCAGGCGATCGGCCACTACCGGCTGGAGATCGACCCCGAGGCGCGGGTGTTTTATGTGTCCACCGAGAGCTTCACCAACGACCTGATCCAGGCGATCCGCAAGGACGCCATGCAGAGCTTCCGCGACCGCTACCGCGCCGCCGATCTCATCCTGGTGGATGACATCCAGTTCATTGAGGGCAAGGAATACACCCAGGAGGAGTTCTTCCATACCTTCAATGCCCTGCATGAGGCCGGCCGGCAGATCGTGATCGCCTCCGACCGCCCCCCCAGCCAGATTCCCCGCTTGCAGGAGCGCCTGATCTCGCGCTTCTCCATGGGCCTGATCGCCGACATCCAGGTCCCTGACCTGGAAACCCGCATGGCGATCCTGCACAAGAAAGCGGAGCAGGAACAGATGCGTTTGCCGCGGGAGCTGATCCAGTTCATCGCCGGTCGCTTCACCTCCAACATCCGCGAACTGGAGGGGGCGCTCACCCGGGCGGTGGCCTTCGCTTCGATCACCGGCCTGCCGATGACGGTGGAGTCGGTGGCGCCGATGCTCGATCCGGCCGGTGGCGATGTGGAGGTGAAACCGGATCAGGTGCTGGCCAAGGTGTCAGAGGTGTTCGGCGTGGGGGCCGATGAGATGCGCAGTCCCAGCCGCAAGCGGGCCGTGAGCCAGGCCCGCCAGGTGGGCATGTACCTGATGCGCCAGAACACCAACCTGTCCCTGCCGCGCATTGGCGAGGTGTTCGGCGGCAAGGATCACTCCACGGTGATGTACGCGGTGGAGCAGATCGAGAAGAAGGTCCACACTGATCCAGTGCTTGCCCGCCAGGTGCAGCAGGTGCGTGACCTGCTGCAGATCGACTGCCGCCGCCGGCGCTGACCTACTGGCGGCTGATCCCGTGGCGGCTGATCAGTTGCAGCCCTGCACGGAGATGCGGTAGCTGAAGCCTGTCGCTTCCGGGTTCTTGCTGGCACCCACCTTGAAGTTCATCTGGCTGGCCTGCTTGCCGGGCACGGCCAGGAAGGGGCCGAACATCTTGCCGGTGCCGGTCGGCGGGCTCATCTCCTGATCAATGACCTTCAAGCTCGTCCCATCAGTGAATTTCATGAATCCCTCCACCGGATAGGTGGCGTTGGGATCGGATGAGTTGGCTGTGAAGAAAAACTTGTATCTGCTGTAGGGCTGATCAACGATGAAATCGGTGTTCCAGTTGGTCTGGCCAAGCAGCATGCCCATGGGCATCACCTTCGGCCGTTCAACACGCTTGGACACGATGTTGCTCTCCCTGTCGCCACCGATCGGCCGCAGAAAGGTGCAGGTTTCAGCACGCGCGGCAGTGGTGCCCGCCAGGGGCAGGCCACAGGCCAGGGCGAGAGCCGCCAGCTGTGATCGGGTCAGCAGAGATCTGCAGAAGGACGCCAGAGGCATGGGCTCGATTAATTGTTCACGGCGAGCCTAGATCAGCGGTCTGGCGGGATCGAGGCCCTCCACTTCACCCTGGAACACCCGGCTGGCGGTGATGTCCTCCGCTTCGATCGTCATCAGATCGAGCTTGGTCACCGCAGAGCCCATGCGGCTGAACAGACGGTTGGCCTGGCGCATGCGGGCCCGATCGATGGCATTGCGGATCGAGCGGGCGTTGGCGAAGAAGGGCAGCTGCATGCGCCGCTGGATGTAGTCGCCGAAGGCGAATCGGGCCTCGTCGCTGAAGCGGTAATTTTCAGCCGCCAGAATCAGCTGGGCGATGGCCAGCAGCTCCTCGGCGCTGTAGTCGGGGAAGTCGATGTGGTTGGCAACCCGCGAGGAGAGGCCAGGATTGCTCTGGTAGAACACATCCATGCGCTCCTTGTAGCCGGCAAAGATCACCACCAGATCGTCGCGGTTGCTTTCCATCACCTGCAGCAGGATCTCGATCGCCTCGGCTCCATAGTCGCGCTCGTTCTCCGGCCGGTAGAGGTAATAGGCCTCGTCGATGAACAGCACCCCGCCCATCGCCCGTTTGAGCATCTCCCGGGTCTTGGGGGCGGTGTGGCCGATGTACTGCCCCACCAGGTCATCGCGGGTGGCCGTGACCACATGGCCCTGGCGCACGTAGCCCAGCCCGTGCAGGATCTTGCTCATGCGCTCGGCCACTGTGGTCTTGCCAGTGCCGGGCCGTCCCGTGAACGACATGTGCAGACTGGGCGGCGCCGTTTCCAGCCCCACCAGCTCGCGGGCCCGGTTCACCACCAGCAGGGCGGCAATCTCGCGGATGCGGGCCTTCACCGGTTTGAGCCCCACCAGCTCACGATCAAGCTGATCGAGCACCGCCTGCACCCCCGCTCTCTCGTACTCCGCCCGCAGATCCACCGCCCCGTCGGGCCTGGATTGGGGCCCTGGGGCTTCTGTCATGGTCGCGGGGCGCTGGCCGCCAGGGCGTCGATGGCGGCCGCGAAATCGTGCTCCAGCGTTCCCACCCCCTCGCCCTCGGCCTCGGGCCGCAGGGTGAGGTTCACGTAGGTGCGGCCGAAGCTGATGTCGGGGAAGCGCTGCTCGCTCTCACAGAGCGCGTTGAGGCGCTCGAGGAAGCTGCGGGTGCCGGCGTAATCGCTGAACTCCAGGCGCCGCTCCAGCCACTCGGCCTGCTCGGGCTTGGGGCGGGGGGTCCACGGCTGCTCCATGGGTCGACCCTAGGCCCTCACTGGCCGATCGCCGTCCAGGCAGTCGGTACGGGCCACGGCCAAACGCGCCGCCCAGGCCTCGGCGTGGGCCCGGTTGGCCTGCCGCTGGGTGGGCTCGCCGGCATCGAGGGGGTGGGGCATGGTGCCGTCGATGGCGGCGTTGGTGACGCAGAACATCGATTTCTGAAAGCTGCGGCAGATCTTCACCCGCACGTCACCGTCGCCCCGGCTGCGCTGGCGGTACCACTGGTGCAGGGGTTCCGGTAGGTGGCGGAGCATGTCCTGCATCAGCAGGCTGGGGGGAATCCCGGCTCCCATGGTGGGCAGGGGATCGGCGTAGAGGGCCCCGTAGGCGAAGCGTCCCTGATCGGTGGAGATCTGGCGGGCCTGGGCGTTGAAGCTCACGGTGCCGAAGAACGGCATGCCCCGCAGGAACACCGCCTCCACGTAGGGAACCGCCACATCCACCAGGAAGCTGAGGCCGGCCTCGGGCGGCAGCACCCAGTGCGGCTGGCTGCCGATCTCCACGGCATAGGTGATCGGATTGGCGGCGGCGGCCACCAGCCCATCCTTGATGAATGCCACCACTGCCGGGATCGAGCGCACGCGGCCGTCGCGCTCGGCGCTGGCCAGATCCAGGAACAGATCGCTCATCACCCGCCAGAACTGGCCGAGGGCGTGGGTGGTGGCGGCGCTGCGGATCAGCTCTGGCAGGAAGCTCGGAGCCAGGGGATGGAGCAGGCCCAGCAGAGGATCCCGGCGGCACTTGCAGGCGATGATCGCCTTACAGGAGGCGGTGAAGGCATCACTGTCGAGATAGGCGTCGAGCCCGCCGGTGCCATGCCAGAGCATGGCCTTCATGCAGTATTCGGCATATTCGAAATTGATGCGGTCGTGGTTGAGATAGCGCCAGATCTTTCCCGGTGTGATCTCCCCGTTGAAATACTTGAACACCGGAAATGGATTGAGGAACTGACGCTCCGCCTGATAGATCAGGTTGATGCTGTAGGCATCCAGCACCTCCCCATAGCTCTCCAGCACTCCCACCACCTCCAGCAGGTGATCGGGGGAGTCGGCCAGCAGGGTCTCACCGCTGAGCAGGCGCTGCACCAGCTCTTCGGCCGGCGGCATGCCGCCGTCGATGGTGAGTTCGGCGGGCATCACCGGCATCAGCTCGCACCCCCCTCGCCGATGGCCGCCAGCAGCACCGGCAATTGCGCCATGGCGGTGCTGGTGGCTTCACTGAGATAGCCCAGGGTGGATGGCAGCAGGCCCAGAACCACCACTCCCGCCGCCAGGGCCATGGCCGGCACCGTTTCGCGCGTGGCCACGCTGGGCAGCTGGATGTCCAGCCGGGCGTGGCGCAGGGGATCATCCACCGGCGTGATCGCCAGCCGGCCGAAGAAGGCCCGGTTCACCAGCAGCAGGAAGTACACGGCGGTGAGACCGGAGCCCACCATGCACAGCAGGGTGGCCAGGGGGAAGGCATTGAGGCTGCCGCGGAACACGAGAAATTCGGAGATGAAGCCCGCCATTCCAGGGAGCCCGGCACTGGCCATCACCGCCAGGATCATCAGGCTGCCGGTGAGGGGCAGGCCGCGCTCCGGGTTCAGCAATCCCCGCAGCACATCGAGATCGCGGCTGCCGGTTTTGCGGTACACGGTGCCCACCAGCAGGAACAGCAGGGCCGAGATCAGGCCGTGGCTCACCATCTGGAATGTGGCCCCCAGCAGCGCCACCGGCGTGGCGGCGGCTGCGGCCAGCAGCACGTAGCCCATGTGCCCCACCGAGCTGTAGGCCACCATCCGCTTCATGTCGCGCTGGGCGATGGCGGCCAGGGAGCCGAACAGCACCGACACCGCCGCCCAGATGGCCAGTGCCGGGGCCAGCCTGGCCCAGGCTTCGGGAAACAGCCCCATGCCGAAGCGCAGCAGGCCGTAGGTGCCGAGCTTGAGCAGCACGCCGGCCAGCAGCACCGACACCGGGGTGGAGGCCTGGGTGTGGGCATCCGGCAGCCAGGTGTGGAACGGCACCAGTGGCATCTTGATGCCGAAGCCCACCAGCAGTGCCCCGAGCAACACCAGCTGGCTGCCCATCGCCAGTCGCTCGCTGGTGACGGGCGTGAGGCTGAAATCCACGCTGCCGGTGAGCAGGGCCAGACCCAGGAAGGCACCCAGGATCAGCATCCCGGAGATGGCCGTGAAGATCAGAAACTTGGTGGCCGCGTAGGACCTACCGGCACCCCCCCAGATCGAGATCAGCAGCCACAGGGGAATCAGCTCCAGTTCATAGAAGAGGAAGAACAGCAGCAGGTTGTCGGCCAGGAAGGCCCCATTCACCGCCGCGCTGATCAGCAGCAGCAGTGAGAAGTAGATGCGCGGCCGGCGGCTGAACTCCCGCGTGCACACCACCGACACCAGGGTCAGAGCACCGTTGATGAGCACCAGCGGCAGCGACAGACCATCGACCCCGAGGCGATAGTCGAGGCCGATGCCCGGCACCCAGCTGTGGATCTCGCGCAGTTGCAGCTCCGGATCACTGGGATCGAAGGGCACCAGCACCAGCAGGCTGGTGAGGATCTGCAGCACCATCACCACGATCGCCACGCGGCGCAGCTGCTCCGGCAGCGGTGTGCCGGGCCAGAGGATGGTGGCCAGGCTGCCCGCCAGGGGAATGGCCAGCAGCAGCGACAGCAGGGGTAGGTCGGCCAGGTTCATCTCAGCACCTCCGGCGGGGCCGCAGCGAGCCCGTTGGGGAGCAGCTCCGGAAGGCCGCCCCACCAGCTGAGGCCTGTGAGTAGCAGCACGATCGCCACCACCACCGTGAGCACGTACGACTGCAACTGGCCGCTGACGCTGAGCCGCAGGCTCTCGGCGCTCTGCAGGGACAGTCGGCCGACGCCGTTCACCAGGCCGTTCACGAGCCGCTGATCCACCCAGTCGGTGAAGCGGGCTGCCCCGGCCACGAAGGCCACCACCGTGGCTGTGTAGAAACGCTCGGTGTAGAAGTCGTAGGAGAGCAGGTTCTGCAGCGAGCGCAGGGGATCGGCGATCGGTCGGGCGCGGAAACGATTGAGGGGGATCAGCACCCCCACCAGCACCCCCACCAGTCCGCTGGCCGCCACGGCCAGGCCCACGGGCAGGGAGAAGGCGGCGATGCCGGGCACCGGATCGATGCGCTGCATCAGCAGTGGCGTGAGCAGCACGATCACGCTGAGGCTCACCATCGGCAGGGCCATCAGCCAGTTCACCTCCGGGGTGCGGCGCGTCTTGGGCATCGCCGCCCCCAGGAACAGGGAGCGGAACACGCGGGTGAGGTTGGCCGCAGTGAGCAGGTTGGTGAGCAGGAACACCCCCGCGAACGGCAGGGCAGCGGGGCTCAGGGCCTCCACCATCTGGCCGTAGCACCAGTAGCAGCCCAGCGGCAGCAGGCCCACCAGCCCCGCTGCCGCCACCAGGTAGGCGCTGAGGGTGGCGGGCATGCGTCGGCCGATGCCGCCCAGCTCGGTGAGGTCCTGGCAGTTGGTGGTGGCGATCACCCCCCCCACGCTCATGAACAACAGGGCCTTGGCCAGCCCGTGGCAGAGCAGCAGCAACAGGGCGATGGCCGGCTGCTGCAGGGCGATGGCCACGAACACCAGCCCCATGTAGGAGGTGGTGGAGTACGAGAAGGCGCGCTTGAGATCCACCTGGGCGATGGCCACCAGGGCGCCGGCCAGGGCGCTGATCGTGCCCACCACCAGCAGCACGTCGTTGGCGATCAGCGAGAGCTGCAGCAGCGGCATCAGCTTCATCAGCACCAGGGCGCCGGCCGTCACCACCACCGAGTTGCGCAGAATCGAGGCCGGGTTGGGCCCCTCCATCGCCTCATCCAGCCAGAGATGCATGGGGAACTGGGCACATTTGCCCATCGGCCCTGCGATCAGCCCAAGACCCAGCAAGGTGCCGGCCAGGGGGCTGACGCTGCCGTTCAGGCGCGCGTCAGCCATCCAGCTGTAGAGGTCGGTGAATTCCATTGAGCCTGCCCAGGACGCCAGAGCCACCACGCTCATCAGCAGCAGCACGTCGCCGACGCGCTTGGTGAGAAAGGCGTCGCGGGCGGCGGTGACCACCAGGGGCTGGGCATACCAGAAGCCCACCAGCAGATAGGTGGAGAGGGTGAGCATCTCCAGCAGGAAGTAGCTCAGGAACAGGTTGCTGCTCAGCACCACCCCGGAGAGTGCCCCTTCGAAGAATCCCAGCAGGCCGAAGAAACGGGCCAGAGCCCACTCCTTGTCCATGTAGCCGAGGGCGAACACCTGGGCCAGCAGGCTCATGAACGTCACCAGCTCCAGGGCCGCCAGGGTGTAGAGCGAGAGGTCGAGGCCGATGCGCAGGTTGAGATCGGCCACCGCGAACCAGGACAGGCTGATGTGGTGGGGACCGCTCAGCCAGACGTCGCGCAGGGCCAGGCTGCCGTGCAGCACCGCCAGCAGGGTGACGACGATGTTGAGGTAGGCGGCAGGCCGCTGGCCGTTGCGGCGGAACAGGCCGCAGGCCCAGGGCAGGGCCAGCAGCAGCCCGCTGAAGCCGTACAGCGGGATCAGCCAGGCCAGCTGCAGCGACAGGGGCAGTGGGACAGGCAAGGGCAGGAGCCGAGAATGTGGTGGTGGATACGGGTTTGGGGCCGGACTCTAGGGGCGTGCCCCTTGGCCAGGCTGGCTTTTGGCCCGTTGGCCCTAAAACGTTGCCCGCTCCAGATGGTGCGCGCGCCAGCCCCCCAGGCTCTGCAGCCAGCCCGCCAGGTCCTCGGCATGGTGCTGCTCGTCAGTCCAGAGCTGGCGGAAGAAGGCCTCACTGTCCCGGTCACCGACCAGCAGGCAGAAGCGCACGGCCTCGGCATACAGGTTCACCAGCTCCTCCTCCAGAACCATGTTCTGACGCAGCAGAGCCTCCAGGTCACGGCCATGGCCGGGTGGCCGCAGCTGGGACGAGCCGGGGGCCACGCCCAGGGCCAGCATCCGCTTCACGATCGTTTCGGCATGGCGCATCTCCTGCACCGTTTCCTGGCGGAAGCGCTGTGCGGCGTCGGCGTCTCCCCAGCCCTCCACCAGGGAGGCCTGGGTCATGTACTGCTGAACGGCGCTGAGTTCGAGGCTGAGGGCACGTCCGAGATAGCCGAGGACGCGCGGATGCGCGGCGTCCATGGGCATCAGAGACGACGGGTGGTGCCGCTGGGGCGCAGGGCCGGTTCAAGTTCAGTGTGGGGCCGGGCAATGATGTGGGCCGCCACCAGGCCGTCGCCCACCCGTTCGCAGGCATCGGCACCGGCGCGCACGGCGGCGTTGACCGCACCGGTCTCCCCACGCACCAGCACGGTCACATAGCCGCCGCCCACGAATTCACGAGCCACCAGGGCGACCTCAGCAGCCTTGGTCATGGCGTCGGCGGCCTCGATCGCCGGCACGAGGCCGCGGGTTTCGATCATGCCCAGGGCGATTCCCCTCACGGCCGGCTCCTCACTGCGGGCCGCTGCCGCCGCCTGGCTGGAGCCCCCGCTGCCCCCTGCGCTACGCCCCCTGCCGCCCGTGCGGCCGCTGGCCGTTGCGGGGGTTGCCCTCCTGGTGGTGGTGCGGCTGGCCGCGGGACGCGAGGCTGCGCTGCGGGTGCTGCTGCTGCGGGCGCTGCCGGCGGCGGGAAGGGCCCGCGCCGCGCTGCCGGCGCTGCCGCTGGCTGCAGGCGTCGCCGGGGCCTGGGCGGGAACCGGGGTCGCCGGGGCTGCCTCCGGGCTGGCCCCCGCAGGGGTGGATTCGGCGGGCCGCACGCTGGAGGAGGGGCGGGGACTGGTGGCCATGGCGAGGGAGGAAAGACGGGGGAGGACGGGAGGCTCAGGCGGGCGGACACCCGGGGGGAGCAGGGGGGTGCTAGATGGCGATCTCTAGCCGTCGGGCTCCCAGAAATCGATGATTCCGCCGATCGTCAGATCGGTGAGCACGGCGGGATCAGGGCAGGCGAAGCGGGCGGCGGAGCCGCTGGCGGTGAACACCCAGTTGCCGGGTGCGGCACCCACCGGATCCACGGCCACACTCATCTTGCCCTTGTTGTTGCGCAGCACCCGCAGGTTGCAGTGGTTGAGGCCGCCCACCCGTTCGGTGCACACCAGCGATGTGATCACCTGCATGATCTCCATCACCCCCCACCTCCGCCGAGGCGCTCTGCGTCAGTCTTGGCCGATTCGGGATCCCAGTGATCGATGATGCCCACAATCGTCAGATCACTGGGATACGACTTGCTGCCCGCCGCTTCCCGGGCCGCGGAACTTCCCACACAGATCACCCAGTCGCCGGGAATCGCTCCCACGGCATCCACCGCCACTTTCTGGGTGCTGCCATCAAGCACCACCTGCAGGTGCTTGTGCTGGAAATCGGAGATGCGGTTTGTGGACACCAGGGGTTTCACCACCTTGCAGATCAGCATTTCAGTGCCCTCCTCCGGTTGCGAACGTGATTGTGGAACCGATCGTCTCGGCCGGGATGTGACGGTCCTGGTCGCGCACGGTGAGCAGGGCGTGCAGGAGGCCCTGCTCGAACAGATCGCCGTAGCGGATCTCGATTGCGGCCTGTACCCGCTCGCAGTGACGGATCGCTCGCTCACGGGCCCCTGGCACCTGGCCGTGGTAGTCGAAGCGCACCACCACCGGCACCGGCAGGCCCCTGGTGACATTCAGCCCCTTGAAGATCTTCACGCCCACATCCAGATCAGGGGCCCCCTCTTCGACGGTGTCCATGTAGGCGAAATAGGTGAGGTTGCGCAGATGGATCTCCTTGAAGCCGATGCCCACGCCGATGAAGCGCTCGGCATGGCCCTCGTCGCTGTAATGCCCACCGTGGTAGCGGCGCACGTAGTCGATCTGCGAGATGTTGTTCTCCAGTAGCCGGCTCACGAGCTTCACCATGCCGGGATCGGGGCTGGCGGCGGCGTTCTCCAGCACCATGGCGGCGATGCGCTCGCGGGCGGCATCGGGATCCAGGCCCCTGGTGGTGTCGTAGACATCGGCCGCATCCAGCCAGCGATCCAGATGGGTGCTGCCATCCATCCCGGGCACATGCACCCGGATGGCGTCGGTGTCGGTGTCGATCCCCATCAGCAGCAGATCCACCGAGGCGCCGCAGCAGAAGCTGTTCTCCACCGCCTCCTGAAAGTCATGCAGGCGGGCCAGGCCGCAGGAGGCCGCCAGGGTGTCGTCGCTGCCGTGGGCGGCACAGCCCTCGTGGCTGGGATCGAGGGAACTGAAGTGGTACAGCACCACCTTCAGGTAGCGGGTGGGCTCGTGGGCGGGGTTGGGCACCCCTTCCCGGTAGCGGTTGTGCTCGGTCTTCACCCAGCGGTTCACCGTGGTCTCCACGTCAAACAGGGCACCGGCGTGGGGACGGCGGCGCACCGAGCTGAAGGGCAGCCGCAGGGCATAGGCGATGGCATGGGCCAGCCGGCCATCGGCGCAGGGGGTGATGTCGAGCAGATGGAAGCCGCAGGAGAGCAGGAAGGCGTTGAAGGTGTCGGCTGGCTCCCGGCCGGGCTGGCCGCTGAGCGGATCGCTGGCAAAGAATTCGGCGCTGGTGTGTTCGTAGGCCTCGAACACACACCAGGCGAACAGGGTGCGCATGTCCAGCTGACTCACCCAGGCAGCCTCCAGTACCGGTGGCGGCAGTTCGTGTCCGAGTTCCGCCCGCGCCAGCTCCTGGGCGCGCTCCTCGAAGTGATCCTCGTGCTGGAGAGCGGCGATCTGCTTGAGCACGGGCACGATGCGATCAAAGCGGTGCTTCACCTGCTCGTCGTAGCCGCGCAGGGCGGCGTTGGCGGCCGCGTTCGTGAGCGGGTGGTGCTCCCTCCCCTCACCACCGAGCGCGTCGCGCCGGCTGATGGGCGGCCTGGCGCCGATCCCGTTGACCTGGGGGCGGCTGGCGCGGGCCCGCCGCAGGGGTTGGTTGCGCGCCGGCGTGAGAGGACTGAGGCTGCGGGCCTGCTGATAGGCGGCCCGCGCCCTTGTGCCGCGCAGCACCGGCGCGTCCGCACTGCCGTCCAGACTTGCGGCCCCATCCGTGGAGGCCTGAGCCGGATTGGTTTCGGCCGCAGCCCCAGGACGCCGACGGGGCGCCGTGGGTGCAAGGGGGCGGGTGGCTGCAGCCGGACGGCGGGTCATGCTCGGCTCAGCCGCGGGCGCCGCCGGAGACCGTGATCAGGGATCCGGTGCTGGTGTTGCCGCTGGAGCCGGTGACCCGGCTCACGGGTTCCGGCACGTCCTCGTTGCGCTTGGACTGGAAGCCGGGCACGGCAGTCATCGGGCCGGTGCGGCTGGGGTTGCGCCGGCGGGCTGACGCCCCCTCGGTGCCGGTGACGTGATCGCCCCGATCCCAGTCATTACCTGTGATCTTCAGGCCGCTGGAGATCCCTTCACCGGTGACCCGTGAGGTGGGCCGGCCAGGGGCGGCCTCCGCTTCGCCGCCCGTGGGCGTGGCCATGGCGATCGGACCACGGGAGATCCTGGCGGCACGGTGATCAAAGCGAAACTGCTCGGTGCCCGTCACCTTGCCGCCAGCCAGGTCGAAGGGGCCGGTGACCCGGTTGCCCTGTTCATAGCTGGTGCCGGTGACGCCACCCCCCCGCTCACGGGAGATCTGGGCGACCCGCGCCGGCGACTTCACACTGAAGTGCTGCCAGGGCTGACTGCCATCGAGCGACTGGGGGAAGTCGGCATCGCCGAGGGCTGCGGCACCGCAGGCCAGTTGCTGCTGGTCGGCGCCCACGTAGGGGGTTCCGCTCACGTTCTCGCAAGCGCCCCGTTCAGCACCGGTCATCACCCCGCCGATGCCGGGTTGGATGCCGCTCATGCGGCTGCCGCCCCGCACCGGTGTGCGTTCGCGGATGCTGCGCACAGCGCTGGTGCTGCAGTAATCGGAGGCCTGCTCCAGGCCGGCATAGGGAGTGCCGGTGACCACCTTGCAGGTGCCGGGTTCATCGCCGGTGACCTTGCTGCTGCGACCGGTGCGGGTGCCGCTCACCACCTGGGCCTTGTTGGTCACGCTGAAGCCCACCTTGGGGGCCTCGGGAGCCGGTTTGGCGCCGCAGAAACCTTCGTACTGCTGGCTGCCGATGTACTCGTCACCGGTGATGTTGCGGCAGCTGCCCGGCTCATTGCCGGTCACCCGCTCACTGCGGCCCACCGCGGTGCCGGTGACGCTGGTGCCGCGCAGGGTCTGCAGGGTCTCCACCTTTGCGGGCGCCTGGCCGGCGATCAGGGGATCAGCGCCGAGGTACTGATCCCCCGTGAGCTGCAGGCCGGAGCCGGGTTCATCCCCCGTGACCCGCGGCGAGCGGCCCACCATCACCCCCGACACCGCCTGACCGCCAAGGGTTTCGCTGCGGCCCACCTTGCGCGGCGGGGATGACACCGTGCCGCAATAGGTGGCCGACTGGTTGGCGGAGATGTATTCGGTGCCGGTGATCGTCTTGCAGGTGCCGGGCTCATCGCCGGTCACCTTGTCGGAGCGCCCCACCTCGTTGCCGGTGACCCGGTTGCCGTGGCTGGTGGCGCTGACGCGCACCTTGTCCGGCTGGCGGGCGGGAGCTTCGCTCTGGCAGAAGGTCTGGAACACTTCGGCGCCGAGGTATTCGGTGCCGGTGATCGGCCGACAGGTGGCGGCCTCGTTGCCGGTGGTCTTCAGCGAACGGTTGGCCTGGGTGCCGGTCACCACCTGACCACCTGTGGTTTCACTCACACCCACCTTCCAGTGGGCGTCTGCGGCGGCGGCCTGACGGGCGCCGTTGCGGTTGGGGCCGGTGGGCCGGACTGGGCCGCCGCGGGCGCTGCCGGCACTGCCCACCTTGCTTTTGAGCTCCCGCAGCTTCTGGCCCAGTTCCCGGGTGCTGAGGTCGGGGTGGTTCTGCCGGGCCACCGCAGCTGCGGCGCCATTGCCGGGCAGGGCAGCCGATTTGCCCCGTTTTGACAGGGCTTCCCGCCTGGCCATCACCAGGGAGCGACTGGGGTTGTGCCGGGCCGGGACCCGGCGCTGCTGGTTGCGCCGCTCGAGGCCGCTGTGGCCGCCATGGCTCAGCGATCCCAGGCTCAGCGTCGGGCGGGCTGTTTCGGCCTGGGAGGCGCTGGTGCCGGTCGTGGGCTGGGCGGCTGCAGCGGCGGGAGCTGCGGCCGGGGTGGGCGTGCGCACCACATCGGCGCGGTTGCGGTCCCGGGAGGTGTTGGCCCGCTTGCCGTTGCGGCTCATGGCTTCCCGCCGGGTCAGGGCCAGGTCGCGGCAGGGGTTGCTGACCCGCCGGACGTTGCTGCGGGGCTGGGGGCTGGGGGTGGCGGCCATGGCGCTCAGCGGTTGGGGAGCGCGGGCGCGTTCCGGTGAAGGACGGGAGGCGGCGGGGAGCGGCGACGGGCTTGCCGTCATCTCGGTGCGGCTGGCACGGGCATCGGCGGCGCTGCGCACCCTGCCGGCGGAGGAGCTGTAGCGGCTGACGGCCTTCTTGCCCGCTGTGGTGAGGGCCCGGCGGCGCTCGAGTGCTGCTTCACGGCTGGATGTGCTGGCCATGGGCGCCCGTCTGGTGGAGATCTGGTGGATGGGGAGGGGTCCCGGCCGAGGCCGGGACCCGGAGTGATCAGAGGCGGATCGGAGTGAAGATCCTGAGCCCTGGTTTCAGTGCTCAGCTCTGAGGGCTCAGCGGCCTTCGAACACCACGAAGCAGGAACCCTGGCTCTGGGTGTAGGCGTCGTATCCCACCAGGCGCACGTGGTGGTCGGGATAGGCGCGGTGGCAGGCCTCCAGCTCACTCACGATCACACCGAGATCCTTCTCACCGAAGAAGGGCAGCTTCCAGTACGACCAGTAGGTCGACATCGAGCGGCTGGGGTGAACGTGCTCAACCAGGGGCGTCCAACCCTGGGCGATGATGTAGGCGATCTGGTCGTAGATCTCGTCCTGGGTCATCGGCGGGAGGAAGCCGAAGGTCTCCAGGGTGGCGACTGTTTGATAGTCACCCACGGTGCTCTTGAAGGGCATGGGGATCCTTGAGGAATGGAATGAATGAAGCCGGATGTCTGTGGATCACCGCTGGCCGGGACGAGGCTCAACGCCGTCGTCCCGTTCCATTGGTGCAGGCGATCACTGCACGTCGAGCTTGTCGACGGTGTCGAATTCGAACTTGATCTCCTTCCAGGTTTCGAGGGCGATCGCCAGTTCGGGGCTGTGCTTCGCGGCTTCCATGAGGATGTCGCGTGACTCCTTCTCGATCTCTCGGCCGGCGTTGCGGGCCTTCACGCAGGCTTCCAGCGCCACCCGGTTGGCAGCGGCGCCGGCGGCGGAGCCCCAGGGGTGGCCGTGGGTGCCACCACCGAACTGGAGCACGGAATCGTCACCGAAGATCGCCACCAGGGCAGGCATGTGCCACACGTGGATGCCGCCGGAGGCGACGGCGAACACGCCGGGCATCGAGCCCCAGTCCTGATCGAAGAAGTTGCCGCGGCTGCGGTCTTCAGGCACGAACGACTCGCGCAGCTGATCGATGAAGCCCAGGGTGGTCTGACGATCCCCTTCCAGCTTGCCCACCACCGTGCCGGTGTGCAGCTGGTCGCCGCCGGAGAGGCGCAGGCACTTGGCCAGCACCCGGAAGTGGATGCCGTGCTTGGGATGGCGGTCGATCACCGCGTGCATGGCGCGGTGGATGTGCAGGAGCATGCCGTTCTTGCGGCACCACTTCGCCAGACCGGTGTTGGCGGTGAAGCCACCGGTGATGTAGTCATGCATGATGATCGGCTGTCCGAGTTCCTTGGCGAACTCGGCCCGCTCGTACATGTCCTCAGGAGTGGCGGCGGTGCAGTTGAGGTAGTGCCCCTTCTTCTCGCCGGTTTCCTGTTCAGCCAGCTTCACGGCTTCGGCCACGAACTCGAAACGGTTCTGCCAGCGCTGGAATGGCTGGGAGTTGATGTTCTCGTCGTCCTTGGTGAAGTCGAGACCACCGCGGAGGCACTCATACACAACCCGGCCGTAGTTCTTGCCGCTCAGGCCGAGCTTTGGCTTGATCGTGCAGCCCAGCAGCGGACGGCCGTACTTGTTCATGCGGTCGCGCTCGACGGCAATGCCGTTCGGCGGACCCATGCAGGTCTTGATGAAGGCCACGGGGAAGCGGATGTCCTCCAGGCGCAGGTGGCGCAGGGCCTTGAAGCCGAAGACGTTGCCCACCAGGGAGGTGAGCACGTTGGTGATCGAGCCTTCCTCGAACAGGTCGAGGGGGTAGGCGATGAAGGCATAGAAGGCTTCCTTGTCGCCAGGAACGTCTTCAATGCGGTAGCAGCGGCCCTTGTAGAAGTCGAGGTCGGTGAGGAGCTCGGACCACACAGTGGACCAGGTGCCGGTGGAGGATTCAGCAGCCACAGCGGCGGCGACCTCTTCCTTGGGCACACCTTCCTGGCCGGTGCACTTGAAGCAGGCCAGCAGGTCGGTGTCGAGGGGGACGTAATCAGGAGTCCAATACGTGTCGCGGTACTCCTTAACCCCGGCGTCGTACTTCTTGCTCATGGGGATGGTGCGATTGGGTCGGGAACGGGAATGACAGAGGGTCTGGCCTGAACGGGCGTTTCAGGCCCCGGCGGATTCAGGCCTCAGACGACTCAGTCCTTGGAACCGACGAAACCGGCGCTGCTGCCCAGGGCAGGCTCCACTTCGCGGTGAGGACGGGCAATGATGTGGGCGGCCACCAGGCCGTCGCCCACGCGCTCGCAGGCATCGGCGCCGGCGCGCACCGCGGCGTTCACGGCACCGGTTTCACCGCGTACCATCACGGTGACGTAGCCGCCACCGACGAACTCGCGGGCGATCAGGCGCACCTCGGCGGCCTTGGTCATGGCGTCGGCCGCTTCGATGGCCGGCACCAGACCGCGGGTTTCGATCATGCCGAGGGCGATGCCCATGGTTTCGTTAGCCATGTCCTGCTCCGGATGGAGGGGGGGAGGGGGTCGAGGTAACCCTCGGTCTCGGCGTGACCCCCCGTCAAGCCATGGGAGCTGTCAAGTCCATCACCGTTTTCGAGGTCATTGATAAGCAGAGCCGATCAGTGCCACACAAATCGTTAGCGAATGCTTGGGCGCCAGCGTGTGTGGGCCCTGAGACACAATGGCCTCCGTTGCAGGTTGCTGATGCCGGTGTTGGTCATCGCCAGTGGCAACCCCCACAAGGTGGCCGAGCTGGGAGCGATGTTTGAGGGTGTGAATCTCCAGGTGCGTCAGCAGCCCAGGGGCCTGGAGATCGAGGAGACGGGCCGTACCTACGCTGAAAACGCCCGGCTGAAGGCCGAAACCGTGGCTGCTCTCACGGGCCAGTGGGCCTTGGCCGACGACTCCGGCCTGGAGGTGGATGCCCTCGGCGGCGCCCCGGGCATTTATTCGGCTCGCTACGCCCCCAGCGACCGTGAACGCCTCCACCGGCTCCTCGCTGAACTGGGTGATTCGCTCTACCGCGGCGGCCGCTTCGTGACCGCCATGGCCCTGGCCGAACCCGGCGGCACCACGGTGCTGGAGTCGGAAGGGGTGTGCCATGGACTGGTGCTGCACGAACCCGATGGCGTCGGCGCCGGTTACGACCCGATCTTCCACGTGCGAGCGGCAGGCAGCAGCTACGCCCGCATGGGTCAGCACCTCAGAAACCGCCTCGGCAGTCGCGGCAAGGCCGCCCGCCAGCTGGCCCCCGGCCTGCGCCGCCTGCTGCACTTGGAGGGCTGAGCATCGGCTCAGCCCAGGGCGGTGGCGTTGATGTGGTGGATGGCTCGCATGGCCGCCGCCGCCGCTTCCTCCACGTCACCCTCGCGGCCTGCGAGGGTGAGTCGGCCGAAGGCACCCACCGCCTTCACATCCACCACCGTGATGTTGGAGGCCTTCTCGGCCTCGTTGGCGGCGATCAGCACGTAGCCGGCCGGCTCGGTCTCGAGGATGAACATGCTCATCCCCGCCTGGATCATCGAGCCCCTGCGGTTCTGCCGGTTGATCAGCACGGCGTGGTCGGGGGTGATCGCCCGGATGATCTCGGTCCAGCTCACCTCGCAGCGGCTGCGCTGCTGCACCGTGTTGCCGATCGCCTCGAGCACCACATCGCCCGAGTGGAGCACATTGCTCTGGTCGCGGTGGTAGAGCGCCAGGGAGCCGAAGGCCCTTTCCACGATCATCTGGCCGAGCCGCACCGTGCTGGCCTTGAGCGCGATGTCGGTGACACGGTGCACCGCCATCCCCGGCGCCACCTCCAGCCACAGGCAGGCGTCGCCGGGGATGGGCAGGAACCCCTGGCTCACGGTGCCCATGTAGGCGGCCAGCTGGGGCTGGAGCGAATCGAGGAACACATAGGTGCGCAGCTCGATCGACTGCACGTGGCTGTCCAGCCGCGCCAGCCGGATGCCCTCGCTGTCGGTGGTGATCACGCAGCTGGCCCCGTCGCTGCGGGCACCGATCACGGTGCCGGTGATCTGGGGTCCGCTGGAGAGGGAGGAACCAGACCGCTCCAGGCCCCTGCGCCGCCGGATCGCCAGGTCCTCTCGTGAACGGCTGGGCGAAGGCAAGTGGAGGGTGGCAGTGGGCGAGGGTGGGCGGAGTCAGTGGTGCCTGGGCAGACCTGCCCTGGCGCGGATCTTACCGTCCGACCTGGTTTCCCCCTTGCTCCTGCCGCCATAGCCGGTAGCGTCGCGGCAGCGGCTGGCGGAGCACCATGGTCACGCAAACCCTCCCCCACGACTTCGGTCTCCCGCCGATGGCCGACTGGCTTGCCGAGGCCAGTGCCCGTGGCATCAAGCCTGAACAGGCCCTGGCCCTGATCGGCTTCGGTCTGTTCCAGAGGCTGCGCAGTTCCGGCGACACCCCCGACTGGTTCTGGACTGAAGCCGAGGACGGCGGCAGTGCCGATCTCGCCTCCCTGCGCCAGCGGCTGGAGCTCACCCGCCTGGCGATTCAGACGGGCGCGCCCCTGAGCACCGCTGAGGTCACGGCTCTGCTGGGCGCCCGCCCGGGCAGCGCGGTGGTCGAGCGCGGTGGCCTGCGCGCCCGCCGCCTCAGCCGCAATGTCTGGAAGCTGAGCCAGGCTGAGGACTCCCACGACGGCGACGACGGCCGGGATGGAGGCTTTGGAGGTGGTTTCGGCAGTGGATTCCGTCGCCACCTCTGAGCCATAGCCTCTGATCGGATCCCTCTGGGACCTCCGCCTGGCGTTCAGCTCAGGCCCACCAGCTGCATGGAGGTGTCCCATACCTTGGCGGCGGTGTCGGGATTGCTGGCCTTCTCCGAGAGTTGCTGGCTGAACTGTTTGCCGTCTTTTTTCTGGCGGTTGCCCCAGCTCCAGTGCACCCCTGAGACGGCGAACTCAGGGTCAGCCACCACCTGGGCCACCCGCTCTCCGGCCAGGCTCTGGGTGACGTAGCCGCCGGTGATCGTCTTCTGGAACCAGGGGAACACCTTCTGGAAGAGCCGCGGGGTGTTGCGGAACAGGGGTGAGTCGGCCACGCAGCCGGGATACAGGGAGCTGAACACGATGCCCGTGCCCCCATGCAGCCGGCGGTGAAGCTCCTGGCTGGTGATCATGTTGCAGAGCTTGCTGTCCTTGTAGGCCTTGCCGGGCTTGAACGGCTTGCCGTCGGCCATGGCGATCGGGGCGTGGAAGCCGGCGGCGAAGCCACTGAGATCACCCAGGTCCGCCGGAGCGGGGATGGGGATCTTGCCGCCCAGTTCCTTGGAATTGGCCGTCACGGTGCCCAGGATCACCAGCCGCCTGGAGGGATGGCTGGATTGCTGCAGTTTCGGCAGCAGCATCTGGATCAACAGGAAGTGCCCCAGGTGGTTGGTGGCCATCGAGAGCTCATAGCCCTGGGGAGAGCGCTCGGGCTGTTTCAGCCGCGGTTTGTACACCGCTGCGTTCACCACCAGGGCATCGAGGTCGCCGCCGATCGAGTCGACCAGGGTTTCCACCCCGGCGCGCACGCTGTCGAGATCGCCCAGATCGATGCGCAGATGGTGCAGCTGGCTGTGGGGAATGCCGAGGCTGTCGGCGGCCGCTCCGGCCCTCACCGGGTCGCGGTTGGCCGTGATCACGGTCCAGCCCCGTGCCGTCAGGGCCCTGGTGGCATGGAGCCCGACCCCCGAGGTGGTGCCGGTGATCAGCACCGTGCCTGGGGAAGCTTCACCGGAAGCGGATGGGGCCATGGAGCGCGGAGCGTTGAGGCTGCAGCCCAACCTACGGAGGAGCCGTGGTCAACTCCGCCTGCAACGGGCTCCGCTCAACACAGAGAAAGACGTTGGCTCCCTCCCCCCCTCGACCGTCAGTCCGCCTCGCCGGGATCCTGGACGGGCTGGGCTGCGACGGCAGGGGACGCTTCGACAGCGGGCTGCTTCCACACCACCCGCAGGCGGTCTGGGGCGATCCACTGATTCTGCTCGCGGATCAGGCGCTGTTCTCCGTCCACGGTGAACAGCGCATCGAAGCGATCCCGCGCCCGGGCCAGCTTGCCCTGCTCGAGCTGGAGCACTGCCGCCAGCTCGCCCTGGCGATCCATGCGCTCCTGGTAGGCGCCGGCCAGCCGCACCAGGCTGATGCCCGCCACCGCCACCAGCCCCAGCTTCACCGTGAGACCGATCAGGCTGCAGATCAGGTCGCGGCGCTCGCTGGAGAGACTGGCGGCGGCCCCGGCTTCAATCAGAGCGGGGCGAGCCGTGAGGGCGGGACTCGCCGGCTCGCTGGAGCCCGCCGGCCAGGGTTGGACCGGGGAGGCAGGGGCCCCGGTGGAGGATCGCCGTTGAGTGGCCCGCAAGGCACTGGAAGACGGAGTTCCCCACGCTTCTAGCGCTCCGGGGCGGCTCTGCCAAGGGGACCGCGCCTGATGCAGGAGCGTGATCAGGCCTTGAACAGGCTGACGCTCAGGCGCACCGCCAGCACCCCGGCGTGGGCAGCGACCACCAGGGCGATCAGAATCTGGGTCTGGCTGAGGGTGGAGACCATGGGGGGCGATGAACAGGAGACCGGCACCATTCTTCGGCCCCACCCCGCTACGGTCCACCTCCGGCTGCGGCCCTGTCACAGCTCTTGATGCTGTGGCAGGGCCTGGGTCTCCAGTCCCTGCAGGTCCCATCCCGCACTGCCCTCCTCCCGTTTTGCCATCCGTCCGCCGTGTCCGCTGAATGCGACCCGTCCTCTGCGGATCGATCCCTGCGTGTTCCCGCCGCGGCGATCCGCAGCCTCGATCTCTCCCCCCTGGCCGGCTGGGCCGCCCTGGCACCGGCTGATCTGCTGAACGCCGCCGGCACACTGGAGCTTCAGTACGACTGGCCGCGGGCGGATGACGATCCCCGCGAACTCTCCGAGATCCCGGAACCGCGCCTCTGGACCCTGCGGGCCGATGCGCACCACCCCTGGCTGCCGTTGCTGATCGAGCGGAGCAGCGGGCAGCTCACCCGCCATGTGGCCATGCTCCTGCCCCATGGCTTCAGCCGCAGCGAAGGCATCCGTTTCGCTCCCGAGGCCCTGGAGCTGTGGCTCACCCACCGCCTCTACCTGCTGGATCACTGGTCTGCCGGGAACGGCCTCAACTGCCGCCAGGGACTGGCGCAGATGGCGGCAGTGCTGGGCCTGGAGCTGGATGCCAGTTTCTGGCAGCAGCTCGATGGGCCCGATGGCTGAAGGCCAACCCGCGGGCCCGCCGCACAGCTGGACGCGCGTGCTGCCGCTGGCCTGCCTCGGGGGCAGCTGGCAGATGGCCATCGATGCCTGGCTGCTGGAGCAGGGACAGCCGGCGCTGCGGCTCTACCGCTGGCCGCGGCCCTGCCTTTCGGTGGGGCGTCACCAGAGGCGCCTGCCAGCGCATTGGCTGGAGCTGGCCGCCAGGGGCGCCATCGAGCTGGTGCGCCGGCCCACGGGCGGTGCCGCAGTGCTGCATGGTGGTGATCTCGCCTATGCCCTGGTCTGGCCAGACCCTCCTCCGAACCGCCCCCAGGCCTATCGCCAGGCCTGCCGCTGGTTGCAGGTGGCCTTTGAGTCCTTCGGCCAGCCCCTGCGGTTCGGCGATCAGCCCGCCACCCTGGCGGCGGCAAGCTGCTTCGCCACCTCCACGGCGGCCGACCTGGTGCAGGGCAGTGGCAGCAAGCGCATCGGCAGCGCCCAGCTCTGGCGGGCGGGCTGCCTGTTGCAGCACGGGTCGATTCAGCTGGCTCCCGATCCCGGGCTCTGGCTGCAGCTGTTCGGCAGCCTGCCGCCTGAGTGGCCGACGCTGCCGGGCGGGGAAGCCCAGATCGAAGCCGCGCTGATGGCGGCGGCAGCCCGCTGGTTACCCCTGCCGCCCCTGCGCCAGCAGCCCTGCAGCGCCGCCGAGCTGGCGGCCATCGCCGCCGGGCTGGCTCAGACGCGTGTCGTACCCGCTGTGCTTGCGTCGCCTGCGGCCGGTGCCTCCTGCACTTCGCCGGAGGCCAGCATGGAGCGCACCACCTGCGGCAGGGCCAAGCCCAGGGGGTAGGTGTTGTGACGGCGGGCCGTCTCCAGCAGCGGGGCCGGCAGCTTGAGGCCCAGCTTGCCCAGCACCGCTTCACCGAGCCCGGGGCGATCGATGGTGCCGCTGGGCAGCCCGGCCGGACTCAGCACCAGCAGGCGGTCGCTGTTGTTGTCCTCCAGTCGCTGCACGGCCTGCCACAGCGGGGCGTCATCGGTGATCGAAGTGAGACTGTCGAGGGGCTTGAGGTGATCGCCCACCCGGTCATGGTCCCAGCGCTGCACCGGCAGGTCCTGCAGGGCGGTGTCGTCGATCAGCCCCCGCCAGCGCCCCTGGTCGCACACCAACAGCCAGTCGGCCGGGCCCACCGGGCTCGGTTCCTTGATGCGGGCGTAGCTGAGCTGGCGCAGGCTGTCGCTGGCTTCCAGCACCCGGAAGCGGCGGCCGGCCGCATCCTTCACCTGCAGGCTGGTGAGGGCGCTCTGGAGGCTCAGCAGTTGCTGCTGATTGCGCACCGCCCCGAGGCCGAACCAGCCCAGCAGGATCAGCCAGGCTCCGCTCAGGCCGCCACCGCGCAGCAGCACCAGGGTGCCCATGCCGATGGCCAGGTAGGCCAGCAGACGGCCGCTGGCGTTGGCCACCTCCACCCCCCGCCGCTGGCTGCCGCTGATCTGCCACACCAGCGCCTTGACGATCAGGCCGCCGTCGAGGGGGAGTCCGGGCAGCAGGTTGAACAGGGCCAGGATGAGGTTGAGGGTGCCCAGTTCCCTCACCATCGCCCCGAGCAGTGGCGAGAGGTGGGCGGCTGCATGGGTGCTGGCCAGCAGGCCGATCCCGAGGGCCAGGCTCACCGCCGGCCCCGCCGCCGCCACCAGCAGGGCGCCGATGGCCGTGCTGGATTCCCGCTCCACGCTGGCCACACCGCCGAGCAGGAACAGGGTGATGCTGCGCACCTTCACCCCCTGGCTGAGGGCCACCAGCGAATGGCCCAGTTCATGCAGCAGCACGGACACGAACAGGAGCACGGCCGTGGCCAGCCCCAGGGCCCAGAGCGCGGCCGTGCCGCCTCCGGCTGGCAGGTCGGCCGCGTCCAGGTTGAGGCTGTAGTACTGCTGGAAGGCCAGGGTGGCCACTGCCAGGATCACGAACCAGCTGGGATGGATGCGCAGGGGGATGCCGCGGATCTTGAACAGTTGCCAGCCTTCTCCCACGCGGTGCCCCTTGATGCTTGGCGGTGTTGACGATGGGCGGTGGTTCCCCGTGCAGGGCGATCCATCCGCACACTGATCCTAGAAACGGCACGCAGTGCCCACGAACTCTGGTGCCCACCTCGCCCCTGCTGAAGATCTGCGGCCTGCGCCAACCGCTTCAGGCGGCTGAGGTGGCCGCTCTCGGTGTCGATGCCATCGGCGTGATCGCCGTGGCCAGCTCCCCTCGGTACCTGGCCGGGCAAGATCGGCCGGGGCTGTTCGCGGCGGTGCAGGCGGCGGCACCGGCCTGCCAGCGGGTGCTGGTGGTGGCCGATCCCGGTGCCGAGCTGTTGCCGGAACTGGATCCGGCCCGCGGGCATCAGGTGATTCAGCTGCACGGCGAGGAATCGCCCCACACCTGCCGCCACCTGCGGCAGCGGCTGGGCTGCCAGGTGTGGAAAGCGCTGCGCCTGCGCAGCCCCGGGGATCTGCAGCGGGCCGAGGCCTATGCCGATGCCGTGGACGCACTGTTGCTTGACGCCTGGGTTCCCGACCAGCTCGGCGGCACTGGCCATGCCGTGCCGCTTGAGTGGTTGCAGGGCTGGCAGGCGCCGCTGCCCTGGTGGCTGGCTGGAGGCGTGCGGGCCGACCGGGTGGCCGCACTGCTGCAGCGGGTGCAGCCAACCGGATTGGATGTCTCCAGCGGGGTGGAGCGCAGCCCGGGCGACAAGGATCTGGAGCGGGTGCGTGAGCTGCTCGCATGCCTGCCGAGGCGCGAGCCGCAGGAGATCAGGTGGTGAGCAGGGCGGTCTGTTGCTTCACCAGTTCGAAGAATTCGGCCTTGAGGCTGGGATCGCGGCGGAAATCGCCTCGCACCACCGAATTCACCATGCTGGTTTGGGGTTCCTTCACCCCACGCCACTTCATGCAGTAGTGCTGGGCTTTCACCAGGATGGCGAGACCCTGGGGCTCACACAGCCTCTCAATCTCATCGGCCAGGATCATCACGGCCTCTTCCTGGATGTGGGGCCTGGAGAATACCCAGTCGGCCACACGGGTGAATTTGGAAAGGCCTATTACCCGGGAGCCTGGCTTGATGCCGATCCAGCAGTTGCCGAGGATGGGCACCAGGTGGTGAGAGCAGGCAGAACGCACGGTGATCGGCCCCACAGTGTAGATCTCGTCAAGCTTTTTTACGTTGGGGAAGCTTGCAATCTTGGGCTGTTCGTGGTAGCGACCCTTGAAAACCTCATGGAGGTACATCCGCGCAACCCGCTCGGCCGTCTCCTCGGTGTTGTGGTCGTTGTCGATGTCGATCACGAGGCTGCGCAGCAGCTCCCGCACCTTGCCGGCCACCTCGATCTCCAGCTGGTCGAGCTCGCCGTCAAGCAGGTGATCGGCAATGTTGTCGTTGGCGAGGTAGGGAACATCAGCCGCGTCAAGCCGATCGCGGATGCGCAGGCTCACAGGACGGGGAGCAGCGTCGGGCATGGTTTCAGCGGAGCTGAAACTGGAGGGGAGGATGGACGTCATGATAGAACTCAGAGCGCGCCAGCGGCGGGCATGAGGGTGAGATCTTCCACCACCTGAGTGGCGGGTTGTTCAGCCAGGAAGAGCAGGGCATCGGCAACTCGCCCCGCATCAAGCATGGCATGCCGATCAAAGGAACTGTCGACTGTTTCGCTATCCCAGAGGGGCGTATTTACCGCACCGAGGGTGAGGGTACTCACGCGGATGCCGTGGCTGCGTTCCTCAGCCGCCAGACAGCGGCTGAAGGACGACAGCGCAGCCTTGCTGACGCAATAGGCTCCCCAGTTGGGAAAAGCGTTGTGAGCGGCGTGGCTGCTCACATTGATGATGTGCCCGCCACCCTGGGTCCGCAGACTTGGGATCAGGGCTTGGCACACCTGAAACACAGCCGTGAGGTTGAGCTGCATGAGGGTGAGCCACTGGCCGAGTGGCATCGCCGCCAGGCTTCCGGTGTAGGCCATGCCGGCGTTGTTGATCACCACGTTCGGCGTGCCACCCTGCCGAACAAGGGAGAGCAGCGCTGGTTGGACGGCTTCGGGATCACTGAGGTCGGCACCGACACCTGCGACAGCACAGCCGCTGGTGGTGAGGTCGTCGCAGAGCTGGGTGAGGTCGCTGGAGGGCCTGGCGAGGAGCATGAGCTGATAGCCGGCAGTCGCGAAGCGACGAGCCGTGGCGGCACCGATACCTCGTGAGGCTCCAGTGATCAGGGCGGTGGGCAAACGGAATCGGGCGGAAAGCAGGAACCGCGCAAGGCGCTGATCCCAGTGAGAACCTTAAGAGGTGAGGGCGGTGTCTGGGGTTGCCTCCTCAGCGAATCGACCGATGCGCCGGTATTTCTGATAGCGGCCTTCGAGCAGTTCCGTCTCACTGCAGCGGTCCAGCTGCTCCAGCTGCTCCAGCAGGGCGGTCTTGAGGGTATCGGCGGCATCCAGGGGTGCCCAGTGATTGCCACCGGAGGGTTCGGGCAGCACCTGATCCACGATTCCCAGCTGCAGAAGGTCGGCGCCGGTGATCTTCAGGGCCTCGGCCGCCACCGAGGCCTGGGCGGCATCCCGCCAGAGGATCGAGGCGCAGGCTTCCGGGCTGGCCACCGTGTACACGCTGTGCTCAAACATCAGCAGCCGGTCGGCCACGCCGATGCCCAGGGCTCCTCCGGAGCCCCCTTCGCCGATCACCGTGGCCACGATCGGCACCCGAAGCCGGAACATCTCGCGCAGGTTCTTGGCGATGGCCTCACCTTGCCCCTGCTCCTCAGCCAGCACACCGGCGTAGGCACCAGGGGTGTCAATGAAGCTGAAGATCGGCAGCCGGAAGCGTTCGGCATGGTCCATCAGCCGCATCGCCTTGCGGTATCCCCCGGGGGAGGCCATGCCGAAGTTGCGAGCCACGTTCTCCTTGGTGTCTCGGCCCTTCTGATGGCCAAGCAGCATCACGCCGCGCTCACCGATCCGGCCGATGCCTCCCACCAGGGCCTGATCGTCACCGCCGCAGCGATCGCCGTGCAGTTCGATGAACTCATCGCAGATCACCTGGATGTAATCCAGGGTGCTGGGCCTCTGGGGATGGCGCGCCACCTGGATCTTCTGGGAGGGGCTGAGCGAGTCGAAGATCTCCTTGCGCCGCCGCGTGGCCAGGGTCTCCAGTTGCAGCAGCTGCTGGCTCACATCCACTTCGGAGTCGCGGGCGAGCTGGCGGATCTGCTCGATCTGCTCCTCCAGTTCCACGAGTGGCTTTTCAAAATCCAGCAGGGCGCGACGTGCCATGGCGTGGAAGCAGGCGGGAGAACGGGTTGTGTGGCGCTGGGGCGGCCGGGGCTGAGGGCCTCAGGCGCCGGCGAGCACCGGCGCTGAGTGATCGGCCGGCTCCAGCTCCAACACCTTGAAACCATGGCGCAGGGAGGCTGCACCGATCCGGTCCATGGCCTCGAGGCTGATGTTGTTGCGGCCCCAGCTGAAATTGGTGTGGATCTTCTCGAAGTCGAGGAGGATGGCCTCGGCGAAGCAGGCAAACATCTGCCGCTGGGGAACAGCCATCTCGGCCAGCTCCATCATCTGCCAGCCGATGTCCTGCCAGAACTCCACAATGCCGCCCTTGAGCACATGCACACCCGGTGCGGCGGCCTTGGTATCCAGATTCTTGGGGTAACCGCCGTCGATCATCAGGCAGGGCTTGGGCAGCCTGGCGCTGTCGATCTCCAGGCTCTGGGGCAGGCTGGCGACCCACACCACCACGTCGGCCTCAGCCAGCGCCTCATCGAGGCCCAGAACACGCCCTTCGCCCAGGCTTTCGCGCAGTTCGGCCAGGGGCTGGGGCCGCCGCGCCACCAGCAGCAGTTCGCCCACCCCCCGGCGCTGCAGCCAGCGGCACACGGCGCTGCCGATGTCACCGGTGGCACCCACCACAGCCACCCTGGCCCGGGCGAGCTCGATGCCAAGCCGGGGAGCATTGGTTTCAACCTGCTGGCAGATCACCCAGGCGGTGTGGGTGTTGCCCGTGGTGAACCGCTGCCAGTCGAGTTCCACGGCACTCACCCGCTGTTCGCGCAGCAGGTTCATGTCCTCAAAAATGATTGAGGTGAACCCCCCCAGTGCTGTGATGTCGATGCCGGAGCGCTGAGCCAGTTCCATGGCCTTGAGCACCTTGCGCTTGGCCGTCTTGAACCGCCGCAGCATCTCGGGCACAAACACCGAATCGATGTAGGCGCCCTGGATGGTCTGGCCCGTGCGGCTGGTGATCTCGATGCGCTCCACCAGCTGGGGCGGTGCTGCACACCACATGTCGAGGTCGCCGTCGGCGAAGGCGTCGAATCCCAGGGTCCGGGCCTTGTAGCGGGCCTCCTCAAAACTGGTGGAGTGACCGATCAGCCCGAACATGCGGCAGGTTGGCAGGTGTGGCGGACGCTACATCCTCCCACGGCCTGCCAGCCAAACCAGGCGAACCGGATCAGGCGGTGAGGGCTGAGGCCGCCATGCGGGCGATCTCCCGGCTGGTCAGGCCGATATCCATCAGGGTTTCCTGGTAACAGCTGAGGAAGTCGGCCATCAGATCTTCCTGCTCCATGTGCAGCACGGCGGCATCGGCCGACACCTGCTCCAGCATGCGGCGCACCAGGGGCAGATTGTCGCGGTTGGCCTGCATCAGCTCCTCGCGCACGGTCTCGAGGTTGGCCTTGAGCCACTCCTGTCCGTAGTTGAGGTGGGTGTACTCATCCTTCACCACGCCTTCGGTGATCTTGCGGGCGAAGGGATCAGCTACGGGGATGTAGATGTGGTAGGCGGAGATGGCGAAGGCTTCAATCAGGATGGCCTGAATCAGCAGGCAGGTGGTGACCTTGCCTGCGGCCAGGGCCTGCTGGAAGTTGTTGTGCAGGGGAGCGAAGAACTCCCTGGCGAAGTCCATGTCGGCCGTCACGCCCAGGTTCTTGGCGCAGGCGGTGAAGCCTTTCTTGTGCTTGAGCTCCATGCGGGCCAGGCCGGCCAGCTCCTCGGCCTGGTCGCTGAGCAAGGTTCCCAGGGCGATGTAGTTGTCGTGGGCTTCCTGTTCGCCCTCGAGCACGATCGCGTTGATGCGGCTGTAGGCGTCCTTGTAGCTGGCGGTGGTGAAGTCAGGCAGAGCCGACTGCTCGTCAGCGGAGCTGGGGCCACCGCTCTGGGCTGTGTCCTGATTCGCGGTGGGGGTGGCCGCGTTGGGGGTGTTGGAGGACAGCATCACCATGGTGGACGCAGCAGCGTGTACAGATCATCGGACTGTAACCAGCGTCATCCGGGTTCAGGCGGTGCCGGGGTGCGGATCGCACAACCGGGTGGCCAGTCGCTGGCCAGCAGGGTGTCGAAGCGCTGTCTCCAGCCCTGCACCAGCCGCTCGGCCAGGGCGCGGCCCAGGGAGGCATCGGAGCCGCGGGCATCCCCCACCACGCCGCTGCGGCTGAGGTCGGCCATCAACCAGGCACACGGTGCCGCCCCCTCCAGACTCCAGCCCGAAGGGACCGCCGCCGGCTGTCCGTCGCAGGGGCGCTGCGGGCCCACCAGCTCCGCTGCCAGGTGCATCATCAGGCTGGTCTCCGCCAGACCGGCGTGGAGACCTCCCTGTCGCTCCGAGGCCGGCAGCAGTTCAGCCAGGCCGGCAATGCCGCTCCACAGGAAACAGGGCAGCACCCCGAGGGCGGGCACCTGCTGGCGCAGCTCCCGCGCGGCGGTCTGCAGCAGGGCGATCTGACCACCGTGGGCGTTGAACAGCACCAGCCGCTGAAAGCCGCAGTCGGCCAGCTGCCGGCCGACGCTGCACACCGTCTGGATCAGCAGCTCCGGCGGCAGGCTGAGGCTGCCGGGAAAGCCCAGGTGTTCGGGTGAGAAACCGATCGCCTGCAGGGGCAAGCGCCAGATCGGTTGGTGCTCAGCCAGCTCCTCGAGCACCGCATCCAGCAGCTGCTCGGCGAACAGGCCATCGGTGGCCAGGGGCAGCTGGGGGCCGTGCTGCTCCACCGCCCCCCAGGGCCACACCACGGTGCTTCCCGGGCGTTGTGCCGCCTCCTGCACCTGGGGCCAGGCAAGGCGGGCGAGCTGGCGCTGAGGCGGCATGGGGTTCAGATCCGATCTCTACAGTGTGCGGTCCCCAGTCCGAGGTGCCGATGGCAGGATCCGGCAAGCAACCGCCCTCGTCCTCCGCTCGCCCGGTGCCTCCCGGTCCCTCCCGTCCCCAGGCATCGGCCCCTGTGCGCAGGCCGCCCCAGGTGCTGATGATCAAGAAGGACGACTCCGCGGCCGCAGAGGCGCAGCCCGCGGCCGCGACCGCGACCGCCCCCGAGGCGACGCCCGCGCCAGCGCCGTCTGCCCCAGCCGCCCCCCCGGCTCGCGCCCCAGGGGGCTCCGACGAGGAACGCTTCGGCATGGGGTCGCTCGAGGGCCTGTCGATGGCCGACCTGATGGGCCCCGAGCCTGGCCGCGGCCGCTCCCGCTCGGCCGGCAGTGCCCCTCAGGCCGCGGCCGGGGTGTCCCGCAGCGTCGACGACTTTGACTTTGACGAGGAGGCCTTCCTGGCCGCCCTCGAGGAACAGGACTTTGTGGGCAGTGCCGGTGAGGTGGTGCGCGGCACGGTGGTGGGCTTGGAAGGCGACGGGGTGTATGTGGACATCGGCGGCAAGGCCCCCGGTTTCATGCCCAAGAAGGAGAGCGGGCTGGGGGTGATCACCAACCTCAAGGAGCGCTTCCCGATGGGGCTGGAGGTGGAGGTGCTCGTCACCCGCGAGCAGAACGCCGATGGCATGGTCACGGTGAGTGCCAGGGCCCTGGCCCTGCGCCAGAGCTGGGAGACCGTGCGGACCATGGAGAAGGAGGGCAAGGTGGTGCAGGTGAAGGTGAATGGCTTCAACCGCGGTGGGGTGACCTGCGACCTGGAGGGGCTGCGTGGATTTGTGCCCCGCTCCCAGCTGGTCGATGGTGACAACCACGAGGCCCTGGTGGGCCGAACCCTTGGGGTCACCTTCCTGGAGGTCAATGCCGAGGCCCGCAAGCTGGTGCTCTCGGAGAAGCGTGCTGCCGGCGCTGCCCGGTTTGCCGAGCTGGAGGTGGGGCAGCTCGTGGAGGGCGTGGTGGTGGCCGTCAAGCCCTACGGGTTGTTTGTGGATCTGGGGGGCGTGAGCGGCCTGTTGCATCAGAGCTGCATCACCGGCGGCCAGCTGCGCTCCCTGCGTGAGGTGTTCGACCAGGGGGATCGCCTCCAGGCCCTGGTCACCAGCCTCGACCCGGGCCGGGGTCGCATCGCCCTCAATACCGCCCTGCTGGAGGGAGAACCCGGAGAGCTGCTGGTGGATCGCCAGACGGTGATGGCGGAGGCGGCCGATCGGGCCCATCGCGCCCGCTCGCTGCTCCGCCAGCAGGAGCAGCAGGCCGGATGATGGCGACCCCCGTGACTGGCCAGGCCCTGGCACCGGACTGGGAGCTCGATTTCTATTCCCGGCCGATCCTCGACCCCGACGGCAAGAAACGCTGGGAACTGCTGATCTGCTCCACCCCTGTGGTGGGGCCGGACGGTCGCCAGCTGGGTGCGGAGTTCCGCTGGCTGCGGGCCTGTCCCGCCACCAGCGTCAATTCGATCTGGCTGCGCGAGGCCCTCGAGCAGGCCCTTGCCGAGGCCGAGGCAGCCGGACTGGGGATGCCGCGCCGGCTGCGCTGCTGGCGGGCGTCGATGCGCACCATGGTGCAGCGTGCGGCGGAGGGCCTGGGTTTGGAGTTGGTGCCCAGCCGCCGCACCTACGCCCTGGTGAACTGGCTGCAGGAGCGCGAACGGGAAGTTTATCCCGGTGAAGAGGGCTTTCTGGCCGGGCCGCTGGCACCACCGCCGGCCGCGATCCGGCCGGTGCCCGTGCCCCTGCCGGAAGCGGCCCGCGGTCAGAGCTGGACTTGGGCCAGCCTGCCCCTGGAGGTGCTGGCGGGCGCGGGTGGCTGGGAGGCGGGGTTCGCCTCTCTGGTGCCCCTGCCCGAGGGGGCCGATCCGCAGGCCCTGGTGCCGGGGATTCGCCTGTTCGGGGCGGGGCGGGCCCTGGCCATCGCCGGTTGGCTGGCGGGCCTGGAGCCGGTGCGGCTGGAGATTGAGGCCGACAGACTGGTGCTGGAAGCCGGTCTGGAGGATCGCTGGCTGCTCGGCGGCCTCTCCAGAGAGGAGGCCGAAGCCGCCAACGTCGCCTTTGCCGCCGCCCGCGAGCAGGTGGGCGGCCTGCAGTTTCTGGCCGTGCAGGGAAGTGAGAGCGACCAGCGCTTCGAGGGCCTCTGGCTGCTGCGCGATCTCCCCGACGCCTGACCATGGCTGAGGCCGCTGATCCACCCTTCGACCGCCCCGATGTGGGCTTCAACGACCTCCCGGGCTGGACCTGGGTGGGCTGCTACGGCGGCTATTACCTGCAGGCCGAGTTGCTGGCGGGGTTTGAGCACGGCTTCTTCACCCGCCAGTGGCAGGGGCGGGAGCCGGAGGTGCTGGCCGGCTATCTCAGCGCCGGGGTGAGTGTGCACCGGCCCTCGCAGGTGCACGGCAACGCCGTGCTGCCCGCCTCCGCCGCCCGGCTGGCCCCCTGGCCCCAGGCCGATGGCCTCTGCAGCGATGGCGGCGGCCAGAGCCTGTGGGTGTGCGGGGCCGACTGCACACCTGTGTTGCTGGCCGACCCGGTGCGCGGGGCCGTGGCCGCCTGCCATGCGGGCTGGCGCGGGGTTGCCGGCGCCATCCTGTCTGCGGCGGTGGAGGCCCTGGAGGCGGCGGGCAGCCGCCGAGCCGATCTCTGCGTGGCCTTGGGTCCGGCTGTGAGCGGCGCCCGCTACCAGGTGGAGCGACCGGTGAGCGAGCAGGTGGCCGCCGCCCTTCCCGGCGGTGGTGGCAAGGCGGCCCTGCGCCGGGCCGGTGCCCTCTTCGAGGACCCCGATCCCGACCGCGAGCGGCTCGACATCCGTGTCGCCGCAAGGCTGCAGCTGCTGCAGCTGGGGCTGGCGGAGGAGCGCATCAGCGTCTGTCCCCTGTGCACCGTGTCGGAACCGGAGCTGTTCCACTCCTGGCGACGGGATCAGGTGAAGGCGGTGCAGTGGAGTGGCATCGTCTCCCAGGCCTGAGGGTCGGCGGCCATGGCGGGTGGACTGGCCCGCTGGCCCGGGTGGTCGTCGAGGCGCAGATCACGCCGGAACCACAGCACCTGCACGGCTTGGTGCGAACGATCAATGCAGATCAGTGGGGTCAGCTGCCACGGCCCACTGCGCCAGCCGCTCGGCCACCTTGATGCCATCGATCGCCGCTGACAGGATGCCGCCGGCGTAGCCGGCTCCCTCGCCCGCAGGGAACAGTCCAGGTGTGTTCAGCGACTGCAGGCTGGTGGCATCCCGCGGCAGCCGGATCGGTGAGGAGGTGCGCGTCTCCACGCCCGTGAGCACCGCATCCCCACGGCAGAAGCCCGGGATCCGCCGCTCGAAGGCGGGCAGGGCTTCGCGCAGGGCCGCCACCACGAAGGGGGGCAGGCAGGGGCCCAGATCGCTGAACACCACCCCGGGCTGGTACGAGGGAGCCACGCTGATCGCCGCGGCGGGGCCGGGCCCAGCGGTGCTGGGCCGGCCGGCCAGAAAGTCGTCCAGCCGCTGGGCCGGGGCCCGGAGGCTGCGGCCGCCGGCCTCGAAGGCCTGCCGCTCCCAGTGCCGCTGGAAGGCCACCCCCGCCAGGGGATCGGCGGGTTCGCTGCCGTAGGGCTCCAGGTCGGCCAGCTCCACATTCACCACCAGAGCGCTGTTGGCGTTGCGCTCGTTGCGTGAGTGCTGACTCATGCCATTGGTGACCACGGCCTCCGGCTCCGACGTGGCCCCAACCACCAGCCCGCCGGGGCACATGCAAAAGCTGTAGACGCTGCGGCCGCTGAGCCCAGGCCCGCAGCAGTGGTGCACGAGCTTGTATTCGGCGGCCCCCAGCCGGGGATGGCCCGCCTGCTCCCCCCAACGGGCGCGATCGATCAGGGGCTGGGGATGCTCGATGCGCAGGCCCACTGCGAACGGCTTGACCTGCATCGCCACCCCCGCCTGCCGCAGCCAGCTGAAGGTGTCGCGGGCGCTGTGGCCCACCGCCAGCACCACCGCTACAGCGGGCAGGCGCCGGCCATCGGCCAGCTGCACCGCGCCCACTAGGCGGCTGGCGGGATCGAGCTCCAGGCCGCTCACCCGGCAGCCGAACCACACCTCACCGCCGAGGCTCTCGATGCGGCTGCGCAGGCCGCGCACCACCGTGGCCAGCTTGAAGGTGCCGATGTGGGGCCGGTGCAGGGTGAGGATCTCCGGATTGGCCCCGGCTTCCACCAGTTCTTCCAGCACCCGCCGCACGTAGGCCTTGGCTTCGCTCACCTGGCTGTAGAGCTTGCCGTCGGAGAAGGTGCCGGCACCGCCCTCGCCGAACTGGGCGTTCGACTCTGGATTCAACGGGCGCTGCCCCTTCCAGAAGCCGAAGGTGTCGGCGCTGCGCTGTTTCACCGGCTGGCCCCGCTCCAGCAGCAGGGGGCGCAGGCCCATGCGCGCCAGCATCAGCGCGGCGAAGTAGCCGCAGGGGCCGGCTCCCACCACCACAGGTCTGGGCATCGGCGCCTGCGCCGGCGCCAGCTCAAGCGGCAGCTGATGGCGCTCATCGGGGCTGGAGCGCAGGTGGGGGTCGGTGCCGGAGCGGCCCCGCAGCCGGGCCTCGGCGGCGGGATCGAGCTCCAGATCCAGGCTGTACACCAGTTGGATCGCACCGGCCTTGCGGGCATCGACGCTGCGTTTCACCAACCGCTGGCGGTGCAGCTGCTCCGGCCGCAGGCGCAGCCGCCGGCAGATGGCCGCCGCCAGGTCGGCTTCGGCGTGGTCGAGGGGCAGCTTCAGCTCGCTCAGCCGCAGCACGGGGGGTCTCCAACGGTGAGCGGTGGGGAATTCATTTCAGCAGCCACCGCTGCCCTCCCGGCTCTGCCAGGGTTGGTCTGCGTCTGCGGGGGCCCTGTGTCTCTCACCCACTGCCCCCTCTGCATGCTGCTGGCGGTGGTCAGTGCCGCCCGCGGCCTGAGCCACGGCCTGCAGGTTTGGCAGCTGCTGGCGGGCCGCAGCCTGGCGGGCCGTAGCCTGGCGGGCCGCAGCCGCCCCTCCCTGGCCGCCGCCTGACGCCGCCCGCCCGCTGATGGTCACCCTGGTTCCCTCGTCGCTGTTCTGATGGTTGCCGCCACCTACTTCGGTGCCAACGGCTGGTTGCTCGACTTCGACGGCCTGCGCGTGCTCGTCGACCCCTGGCTGTGCGGCGACCTGGTGTTTCCGCCCGGCCGCTGGCTGTTTGCCGCCAGCCTGCCCAGGCCCTGGCCCGTGCCCCCCGACCTCGACCTGCTGCTGCTCACCCAGGGACTGCCCGACCACTGCCATCCCCCCAGCCTGGAGCTGCTCGACCGTGACCTGCCGGTGGTGGGTTCCGCCACGGCCGCCAGCCGGGTACGGGAACTGGGCTTCCGCCACGTCACCGCGCTGAGCCCGGGCCAGAGCCACCAGCTGGGGGCGCTCAGGATCCTGGCCACGGCCGGCGCGCCCGTGCCCCAGGTGGAGAACGGCTACCGCCTCGACCATCCCGGCGGCAGCCTCTACCTCGAACCCCACGGCTATCTCGATCCCGATCTGCCGGCCGATCCCCTCGACGCGGTGATCACCCCGGTGGTGGATCTCTCCCTGCCCCTGGCCGGGGCCTTCGTGCGCGGCCGCCAGGTGCTGCCCCAGTTGCTGGAGCGCTTCCATCCCTCGCTGGTGCTGGCCAGCACCGCCGGTGGCGAGGCCCGCTACGAAGGCCTGCTCACCCGCGCGCTGAGCCAGCAGGGCAGCACCGAGGACGCGGCCGCTGTGGCCGCCGCTGGCGGGTCCGCTGGCCGTGCCTCTGCCCGTCTCATCGATCCAGTGCCCGGGCAGGCCTACCGGATCGCCGCCTGAGGCTGCTTCAGCAGGCGTTCCTCCAGCTTCGCCACGGCGATGCGGGTGGAGATCACCGCATCGGGATTGAGGCTGATGGAATCAATGCCTTCGGCCAGCAGGAATTCAGCGAAGTCCGGATGGTCGCTGGGGGCCTGGCCGCAGATGCCCACCTTGCGGCCGCAGCGCCGGGCCGTGGCGATGGCCATGGAGATCATCGCCTTGACGGCGGCATTGCGCTCGTCAAACAGGTCGGCCACCAGGGCTGAATCGCGGTCCAGGCCCAGGGTGAGCTGGGTGAGGTCGTTGGAGCCGATCGAGAAGCCGTCGAAGCGCTCGGCGAAGGCCTCGGCGCCGATCACATTGCTGGGCAGTTCACACATCACGTACACCTCCAGCCCGGCGCGCCCCCGCTCCAGCCCGTGGCGGGCCATCTCCGCCAGCACCTTGTCGCCCTCCTCGGGTGTGCGGCAGAAGGGCACCATGGGGATCACGTTGACCAGTCCCATCCGCTCGCGTACGCGCTTGAGGGCCTGGCACTCCAGAGCAAACGCCTCGCGGAAGGCCGGGGCGTAATACCTGGAGGCCCCCCGCCAGCCGAGCATCGGGTTCTCTTCGCTGGGTTCGAAGTGGCGCCCGCCCAGCAACTTGGCGTACTCGTTGCTCTTGAAGTCGGAGAAGCGCAGGATCACCGGCCTGGGGAAGAATGCGGCGGCGATCCGCCCCATCCCCTGGGCCAGCAGATCCACGTAGTACTCCGCCGGGGTGTCGTAACCGCGGGTGAGTTCGGCGATGGCGTGCCGCTCGCTGGCGTCGCGCACCCGCCCGGGCTCCAGCAGGGCCAGGGGGTGGACGCGGATGTGATTGGCGATGATGAATTCCAGCCGGGCCAGGCCCACGCCGTCGCAGGGGATGGCGGCCAGCTTGAAGGCCTCCTCCGGATTGCCCACGTTCATCAGGATGCGGGTGCGGGTGTCGGGCAGGTCGCCGAGTTCCTGCTCCTCCAGCCGGAAGGGCAGCTCGCCGCGGTACACGCGGCCCTCATCGCCTTCGCAGCAGCTGGCGGTGATCAGATCGCCATCGGTGATGCACTCGGTGGCATCCCCGGCGCCCACGATCGCGGTGATCCCCATCTCGCGGGCGATGATCGCCGCGTGGCAGGTGCGTCCACCCTGGTTGGTGATCACCCCGCTGGCGCGCTTGAGGATCGGCTCCCAGTCGGGATCGGTGCGCTCGGTCACCAGCAGATCGCCCGGTTGGAAGCGCTGGATCTCGCCGGGGTCGCGGATGATCCGGGCCCGGCCGCTGCTCACGGACGCGCCGATGGCCCGGCCGCGCGCGATCGGCTGCTCCTGGTGGGGTTCCAGGTGCCAGCTGCGCAGCACCGTGGCCGAACGCCGTGACTCCACGGTCTCGGGCCGGGCCTGGAGGATGAACAGCTCTCCGCTCTGGCCGTCCTTGGCCCACTCGATGTCCATCGGTGTGGGGCTGCCGCGGCGCAGGCTGTAGTGACGCTCGATCGTGCAGGCCCAGCGGGCCAGCTGCAGGGCCTCAGCGTTGCTGATGGCGAAGCGCCCCTGCTCCTCGAGGGGCACCGGCACATTGCGGGTGGCCCCCTGCCCGGGCTCGTGGTGCCGGCGGCCGCCTTCGCTGGCTTCGGCATAGACCATGCGGATCGCCTTGCTGCCCAGCCGCCGATGGATGATCGGCTCGAAGCCCTGCTCCAGAGTGGGCTTGAAGATCAGGACTTCATCGGGGTTCACCGTGCCCTGCACCACGTTCTCGCCGAGGCCATAGGCGGCGGTGATCAGCACCGCGTCGCGGAAGCCGGTTTCGGTGTCAATGCTGAACATCACCCCGGAGGCGGCCAGGTCGGCGCGCACCATCCGCTGCACGCCGATCGAGAGGGCCACGTCAAAGTGATCGAAGCCGTTCATCTGGCGGTAGGAGATCGCCCGGTCGGTGAACAGGGAGGCGAAGCAGCGCCGGCAGGCCGCCAGCAGGGCCGCCTCGCCCTGCACGTTCAGAAACGTTTCCTGCTGGCCGGCGAAGGAGGCATCGGGCAGGTCTTCCGCGGTGGCACTGGAACGCACCGCCACCGACAGCTGGGCCCCGTCCGCCAACCCGCTGCCGGCGGCCAGCTGGCGGTAGGCCGTCAGGATCTGCTCCTGCAGGTCGTCCGGCAGTGGAGCGTTCAGCAGCAGGGAGCGGGCCGAGGCGCCGGCCGACTGCAGGGCGGCGATGTCGTCGCCGTCGAGGCCGTCGAGCAGCTCATGCAGCCTCTCGCCCAGGCCGCTGTCCGCGATGAAGTGGCGGTAGGCCTCGGCGGTGGTGGCGAAGCCATCCGGCACACGCACGCCCTTGCTGCCGAGTTCCCGGATCATCTCCCCCAGCGACGCGTTCTTGCCGCCCACCCGGTCGATGGCCTCGATACCCACGGCGCTGAAGGGCAGCACCAGAGGGCTGGACCCGGAGCTCTGGAGTGTGGACATGCTCAGGCGGCGACCATCCCCACTCTTGCCGCGCCGTGCCCCGGGTGGCCGCAACTGTGAACGGCACGACGCACTGGGACAGACCGGAGACAGGTGGCACAGTGGGCAAGCGCCAATCCACTGAAATCAGTGTCCCGTCTCTCCCAATTCCTGATCGCATCAGCATCCTTGGCTTTAGCAGCCTCTATCTCGCTCGAGCCAGCCCAAGCCCAGACAGGCGCAGCGTCAAGGCCTGCAACAAGAGACGATCTTGCAAAATACTCCCAGATGGGCGCCTTTTCCTCTTGCTCCATGGCAATTGATCAGAAAGTGCCACTAGAAAAGACAATTGGCCCAAATATTAACATGGTTGTAGTTGTTCTTCGAGAAGTTCATGGCTCAATGATATCGGGAGTTGGAGATGGCAAGCTCAGCGATACTCAACTGGTTAACGGTGTTGGTATCGATACGATTGCGAGAGTGAAAGCTCTCTGTTACCAGAATCTAAGTGCTAGTGATAAGAAATTTATTGACGAGAATCTTGCAAATATTGAAAAGCAGGTAAGATCATTGCAGTCAAAGTAATGACAAGCACTTTTTGTGGATTGTGGACTTTTGAGAGTTAAGCATCCCTTGCCACGGTAAAAACTTGATCAATCCTATTGAGTGAAGGTTGCTTGGTTGCCGAAATCTACTGCTGTCAGGGGAGATAGCAGCTAGAATCAGGTCTCTTGCCGAGGTTTCTCTTGACGCTTGGCCGCCCGATGCCTCCGCTGGTCATCAGCGAGGACGTGATTCAGTAACTCCAGGCCCTTGCCTGGTCACGATCTTTGCCCCATTCGATCGTGCAGCGAGCCCAGATCGTGCTGGCCTGCGGACTTTTTGCTTTGCAATGGCTCCCGTTTGTTTCGCAAATCATACTCTTTATTTGGCAATTAAGTCTGGTCTAGAAAATGACTTTAAAAACAAGATTATTCGATATGAAGGAACGCTTCTGATTAAAACTATCCTGAACAGCTGCTGTGCTGTGCTGTGTTGTTACTGGCTATCTGCGGCAGAGCCGCATAGCTGCTTGAAATACCGCGGCGTCCTCCCTAATGCTTCTCCAAGGCTGTCCATCCCCTTTGGCGTCAAAAGTCTGATCAATACAATCTATTTTTACCCTAAGAACTTTCTGCCTAGTAGAAGCAGGAGTATTAATGTAAACGGGAGGAGTGGTCACACAGCTCACATTGCCGAAACCGGTGTTGTAGCAATTTGTTTGCCCGCCGCCGACGTGTGTGCTACTGGCGGGTGTATTGAAGGTGAATATCATGTCCAACTCTACATACCTCTGGCTGATAATCTGCGCCGTTGCCTTTGAGCCTAGGACAGAAAGTGCTAATCCAGCGGCGATCACAGCTGGCAGTGACTTATTGAACAGATTCATGGTCTTAGCTCTCCTATGCGCGAGAACGCTTCTTCGTAATCACGGTTAAGACAATGTAAGCGTAGTAAGGTGATTTGAATGAATTAATATCTTCTAAATTCAAGGTCAGATCCGCATGCGTATCTATAAAGCCTTCTTGCAAAATATTCCGACCAGCCATGCCAACTAGCGCCGCCACCGCACTGACCGGTCATGGTCGCCCCGTCTGATAGGTCGACAACTGAGAAAAATGGTGGGTCTATGCAAACCCTGAGAGGCCCATCGGTTCGACAGGTGTTAGCAATGCCAAGATGGGGAAAGAATGCAAAAGAGATAGTTGTTAGTATAGCAAGGCTCTTGTAAGGCAATCGTTGAATTGCCTGCTCTTTATTGCGGCCCATACAGGAAAGTACTGCTTTGCTCTCAGTAGTTCTTTTTAGCCAGGATGCGAGCCGAGTAGGTCTCCTGTAATGTTCTGAAACAAACTATTCTCCGGGCGCTATGCGTGGCCAATGCGTTTGTGTGAACAGGGAGTGGCTGGTGATATGAGTAACAAAAGTGAAGTCGTTTGCTGATTCTGCTGGATGAAAGCTTTGGATTAGTTTTCTTAACGGTTATCACCTTTCTCGGCTGGCTGTTCGGGCAGCAGCTGGGCCAGCAGCCCCCCGCCGATCAGCACACCCCCGAGGCTGAGGGCCAGGCTGCGGTTGGCGGCGGCGGCTCCGTCACCGCCCCAGGCGGCGGCGGCCAGGAAGGCCCCCCCGAGCAGCAGGCAGGGCACGAGCACGATGCCCTTGGCGGTGCGGTTGATGCCCATGTCAGTCGCTGCTCGGGTCTCCAGCCTGGCGGTCGCTGCAGGCCAGCTGATCGGCGTCCGCCAGTGGTGTGGCCAGCCCCTCGGCCATCAGCGCCGCGCCCAGATCTAGGGCCGGCCGGCCGCGCTCGGGCTGGGTGCGCACCCGGGCCAGCAGCACCCCATCGCGCTGGCCCACCGGCCGCAGGTTCACCCGCGTGCCCCGGGGGGCCTGCTGGCGCAGCCAGGCCGTGGCCGCGGCTTCCTGGGCAGGCTCCACGCCCACACAGGCCAGCACCACGGCGTAGCTGCGGTTGCTGTCACCCACCTGCAGCAGGGTGGCGCCACGCACTTGCCGCACCTCGGCGGCGGCGACGGCGGCGGGACCCAGCAGCAGGGGCGGCAGCACCATCAGAGCGATCAGCATGGCCCCCAGCAGCTGTGGCAGCAGGCGTGGCAGCAGGGCAAAGACGGGGTTCAGAGCTTGGCCCCGCAATTGGGACAGAAGAGGTGGCTGCTGGCGGTGTTGGTGCCGCAGTGGCCGCAGGTGCGCGTGGTGTCGATCGCCAGCTCCGGGTGGCTGGGCAGCCCCACCATCTGGGCGTTGCTGGCGCCGGGGGGCACCATCGGGTAGCAGTTCTCGTTGCGGCGCACCTTCACATCGATGAAGGCCGGACCGGGGTGGTCGAGGGCGTCGCGCAGTTGCTGATGCAGGCTGGCGCGGTCGCTGATCAGCACCCCCCGAACCCCGAACGATTCGGCCAGACGCTCGAAGTCGGGCATGCCGCTGGTCATCTCCGAGGCCGAGTAGCGCTCGCCGTAGAAGCTCTCCTGCCACTGCCGCACCATCCCCTGCCAGCCGTTGTTGATCACCACCACCTTCACGGGCAGGCCGTACTGGGCCAGGGTGCCCAGTTCCTGGATGTTCATCAGGATGCTGGCGTCGCCCGCCACGCAGATCACCTGCTCAGCGGGGAAGGCCGTCTGCACCCCCATGGCGGCCGGCAGGCCGAAGCCCATCGTGCCGAGGCCGGCGGAACTGATCCAGCGCCGCGGCCCGTTGTGCAGGAACTGGGCGGCCCACATCTGGTGTTGCCCCACATCGGTGGTGTAGAAGGCGTCGGGCGCCAGCTCCCGCAGGGCCACCACCACCTCCTGGGGAGCGATCTCACCCTCCGCCGCCGGCACCACCAGGGGGTAGTGGTGCTTCCAGGAGGCGATGCGCTCCAGCCAGGCCTCGGTGCGACCCTCGGGGCTGTCGCCGCTGCTGGCGGCGAGCAGGGCCTCGACGGCCTGCTTCACATCGCCCACCACCGGCACTTCTGGCACGCGGGTCTTGCCCACCTCCGCGGCGTCGATGTCGATGTGGATCACCTGGGCCCGGGGGGCGAAACCGTCCAGGCGGCCGGTGACGCGGTCGTCGAAGCGGGCGCCGGTGGCGATCAGCAGGTCACAGTCGGTGACCGCGAAGTTGGCGTAGGCGGTGCCGTGCATCCCCAGCATCCCCAGGGCCAGGGGGAGCTTTTCATCGAAGGCACCCTTGCCCATCAAGGTGGTGGTGACCGGCAGCTGGAACCGCTCCGCCAGCTGCAGGATGGCCTCGTGGGCGCCGCTGCTGATCGCCCCGCCCCCCACGTAGAGCAGGGGCCGGCGCGCCTGGCGGATCAGTTCGAGGGCCGCCTGGATCGCCTCGGCAGCCGGTGGTGTCGGCAGCCGGAAGCCCTTGGGCACCGACGAGCCCGGCGCCACCGGCAGGTAGTCGAACTCCTCGAGGCCCACATCCTTGGGCACGTCGATCAACACCGGGCCCGGCCGGCCGCTGGCGGCGATCAGGAAGGCCTCGGCCACGATCCGGCCGATGTCGCGGGGATCACGCACCACCCAGGAGTGCTTCACGATCGGCAGGGTGATGCCGAAGATGTCGGTTTCCTGGAAGGCGTCCGTGCCGATGGAGGCCCGCGGCACCTGGCCGCTGATCACCACCATCGGCACCGAATCCATGTGGGCGGTGGCGATGCCGGTGACCAGGTTGGTGGCACCTGGGCCGGAGGTGCCGAAACACACGCCCACCTGGCCGGTGGCGCGGGCGTAGGCGTCGGCGGCGTGGGTGCCGCCCTGCTCGTGGCGCACCAGGATGTGCTTCAGCCAGCCCCGGGCTTCGGCCTTGTGCAGTTCGTCGTAGATGGGCAGGATCGCCCCACCCGGGTAGCCGAAGATGTGCTTCACCCCGTGCAGGCGCAGGGCGTCCATCAGGGCATAGCCGCCATTGACGCGCTGGCTCTGGCCGACGCCGGCCGCGGTGGTGGCCACGCCCAGCGCACGGTCAGGGGCGGTCGTCTGGGCGGCAGAGGTGAGGGGCGAAAGCGTCACGGCTGCGGCGGCCAAGCACCCTGGCCAGGTTGGATGTCAGGCCAACACTAGGGGTTGAGCGCGCGTCTGGGGTTCAGCTGAGGCTCGGCAACAGGCGCCTCAGACGGCGCCGCCGCGGGCCCGGGCCATCGCCCGCAGCACCAGGGCCGGGTCAACCCATTCGTTGCGGAAGCGCATGCCCCAGTGCAGGTGTGGGCCGGTGCTGCGGCCGCTGACCCCCACGTGGCCGATCAGTTCGCCGGTGCGCAGCCGCTGGCCGGCGCTGATCGCCACCGGACCGCTGCGGTAGACCCCGCCGGAGACCGAGCCGGAGAGGTGGCAGTAGATGTGCTCGTACTCGCCGGAGCGGATCACCAGCCCGAGGCCGCAGGTGCCGTCGTTGATCACGCTCTCCACAACACCGCCCCACCAGTTGCGGATCGGCGAGTGCATGGGGGCGGCGATGTCCAGGCCGTAGTGGGGCTCAACCGCACCCCAGGGGCCGGTGCGGGTGCCGAAGTGGCTGGTGTAGCCGGCGAAGTTCACAACCGGAAACGTGCCGCGGCTCCACACGCTGCTGGCCTGCGCGGGCTGGGGGTCGAGAATGCCGCCCTGCAGGGCGATGGCGACGGCACCCGCCGCTCCCAGACAGGCGCCCAGCAGGAGGTGACGGCTGCGACGGCCCGCTGGCGTGGACCCCGCTGGCATGGACCCCGCGGGCATGGACTCCGCAGGCATGGAGTCAGAGCAGACCCAGCGCATGGAGGGGCCCCCGACCACTGATCAACTCGAGCAGAAAAGCAGAAAATCCCACCATCGCCAAGCGACCGTTCCACACTTCGGAGCTGTTGTTCCAGCCCCAGGCCCAGCGGTCCTGGGGGTAGAGCTTCACCTTGGTGGCCAGAGAGGCGGCCTGATCGAGGTTCACCTCCGGGCCCTCCAATGCCTGCTGCACCAGCTGGGCCAGGCCTTCGATGAAGGAGGGGGTGGTGTCGAGGGCAGGCACCCGGCGGAAGTTGGTGATCCCCGCCTCGGTGGCGATCTCGCGGTACTCGATGTCGATCTCCTCGAGGGTTTCGATGTGTTCGCTCACGAAGCTGATCGGCACCACCACCAGGTCCTTCACCCCTTGCTGCCCGAGTTCCTGCAGGGCTTCATCGGTGTAGGGCCGCAGCCACTCCACCGGACCCACCCGGCTCTGGTAGGCCAGGGTGTGGGGATTGGCGTGGCCGAGGTCGCGCTCCAGGCGCTCGATGATCAGCCGGCTGCAGTCCTCGATTTCCCGCTGGTAGGGATCGCCTGCTTCCTCCACGTAGCTCTTGGGCACCCCGTGGGCGCTGAAGAACACGTGGGCCGTGGCGGGGTCGGGGCAGGCCTGGATTTCGCGGGCGATCAGCTCCGCCATGGCGCCGATGTAACCGGGATCGTCGTGGTAGCTGCGGATGCAGCGGATCGGCAGGGCGGCGAAGGCGGGATCGGCCTGGCGCAGGCGCTGCAATTCCCGGAAGCTGGAGCCGCTGGTGCTGATCGAGAAGTGGGGGTAGAGGGGCAGCACCACCACTTCATCGACGGCGTCGGCCTTGATGTCGGCTACCGCCGATTCGGTGAACGGGTGCCAGTAGCGCATCGCCACGTAGCTGGTGGCTTCGATGCCCCGCTGGCGCAGCACGCTCTGCAACTCCCGTGCCTGCTGCTCGGTGATGCGCCGCAGGGGGGAGCCGCCACCGATGGAGCGGTAGGCCTCCTGGGATTTACCCGCTCGCAGGCTGCTGATCAGCCAGGCCAGTGGTTTCTGCAGCGCCGGGTTCGGCAGCCGGATGATTTCCGGATCCGAAAAGAGGTTGTACAGAAAGGGGCCGACGTCCTGGATCCGCTCCGGACCCCCGAGGTTCAGCAGCAGCACGCCCACTTTGGCCATGCCTTCCTTGGCCATCCCTGCTTCCGTACGGCGCACCAACCGAGAGCGTAACGCTGCCGCCCTGGCACTAGCACCGCTGCGCACCCATCGATACCTTCGGGCTTCTTCCACCTGTTGGGCGATCGCGGCCACCCCCGCCACAGCTGACGCCATCGACGCCGCCCTGGCCGAGTACAACGCCCGTCTGGCGGCGATCGGCATCGCCCTGAGGATTGAGCGCCGGGGCGGCAGGCTGGCGCTGCGGGGTCCGCTGCCCTGCCGCCACGGCGGCGACACCCGGCCGGTGCAGCGCCTCAGCCTCGGCCTGCCCGCCACCGTGGCGGGGCTGGAGCAGGCCCGCCAGCGGCTGAGGGACGTGTTGCGCCAGCTGGAGCAGGGCAGCTTCCACTGGCCGGGCGGCCGGTCGCAACCGGCCGCCCGGCCGGCCGCCCTCGGCGCGTCGCTCTCCGGCAGCCTGGATCTCTCGGCGCTGCTGGGTGGCTTCGAGCAGGCCTTCTTCCAGGACCCCCAGCGACGCCGCAACGCCGCCGGCAGCCGCAGCACCTGGAGCGCCGCCTACCGGCCCTATCTGCGGCGGCTGCTGAGCCTCGCCGCGACCGGCCAGCTCGTTGCCGTTGGTGTTGGCGGTGGCGAGGAGCCCTGGGGCCGCCTGCTGGAGCGGGTGCTGGAAAGCTACGAGCCCGGCAGCAGCAGCCGCCAGCAATGCGGCATCGCCCTGGCGGCCCTGGCCCGGCACATCGGGCTGTCGCTGCCTCCAGGCTGGGCCGCCCGCGCCGGGGGCTACGGCCTGCACGCCGCCCGCTTCCGCCAGCTGCCGAGCGACGCCACGATCCTGCAGTTGCTGGAGCTGATCCCCAATCCCTCCTGGCGGCTGGCCTACGGGCTGATGGCCACCTACGGCCTGCGCAACCACGAGGTGTTTTTCTCGGATCTCTCGAGCCTGGCCGCCGGCGGCGACCGGGTGATCCGGGTGCTCCCCACCAGCAAGACCGGCGAGCATCAGGTGTGGCCCTTCCAACCCGCCTGGGTGGAGCAGTTCGGGCTGGAGCGGCTGGGGGGCTGCCCGCAGCTGCTGCCGGCGGTGTGCACCGATCTGCGCCGCACCACCCTGCAGCAGGTGGGGCGCCGGGTGGCGGAGCAGTTCCGCCGCTACCAGCTGCCGATCACCCCCTACGACCTGCGCCATGCCTGGGCCGTGCGCACCATTCACATCGGCCTGCCCGACACGGTGGCGGCCCGGATGATGGGCCACTCGGTGGCGATCCACACCCGCACCTATCACCACTGGATCACCCGCCGCGACCAGCAGCAGGCCGTGGACGCCGCCCTGGCCCGGCAGCGGTCGGCGTGAGGCCGCCAGAGTGCGCTCAATCCGAGGAGCGTTGCCCATGAGTCCGTTGCCGCAGATCGAGACAGCCGCAGCCACAGCCGCCAGCACGGGAGCTTCCGCCCAGGAACTCGACCAGATCGCGGCAGAGCTCGGCCCCGGCGGTGAACTGGCCCCCGAGCGCGACCAGGAGGCCTACCGCCGCCGCATGGCCCGCCGCCGCGACGTGCAACAGCAGCGCGTCGGTGAACGCAACCTGGAAAAGGGCCTGGTGCTGGTGTTCACCGGCGACGGCAAGGGCAAGACCACCGCGGCGCTGGGGTTGGTGCTGCGCAGCCTCGGCCACGGCGAGCGGGTGGCGGTGGTGCAGTTCATCAAGGGGGGCTGGCAACCCGGCGAGGCCAGGGCCCTGGAGCTGTTCGGCGATGCCCTGGCCTGGCACGCCCTGGGGGAGGGGTTCACCTGGGAGACCCAGAACCGGGAGCGGGACCGCGCCCTGGTGCAGTCCGCCTGGCAGCGCTCCTGCGATTACCTCGCCGATCCCCTTCGCCATCTGGTGGTGCTCGATGAGGTGAATGTGGCCCTCAAACTCGGCTATCTGGCGGTGGAGCAGGTGCTGGAGGGCCTGGCCCTCAGGCCCCCCCTCACCCACGTGGCCCTCACCGGCCGTGGCGCCCCCTCGGCCCTGCTGGAGCGGGCCGATCTGGTGACGGAGATGAAGCTGGTACGCCATCCCTTCCGCGAGCAGGGAGTGAAGGCCCAGCGCGGCATCGAGTTCTGAGGGCCTCCGGCGGCGCCATTGCTACGGTGCCGCAGATCAACAGGGGTCGATGGGGTTCAAGCGCGTGCTCCTCAAGCTCAGCGGCGAAGCGCTGATGGGTGAGCAGGGCTATGGCATCGACCCGGCGATCGTGCAGTCGATTGCGGCTGATGTGGCCGCCTGCGTGGCCGACGGCACCCAGCTGGCGATCGTGGTGGGCGGGGGAAATATCTTCCGCGGCCTCAAGGGCAGTGCCGCCGGCATGGATCGGGCCACCGCCGACTACGTGGGCATGCTGGCCACGGTGATGAATGCCATCACCCTGCAGGATGGCTTGGAGCGGGTCGGGGTGCCCACCCGGGTGCAGAGCGCCATCTCCATGCAGGAGGTGGCCGAGCCCTACATCCGTCGTCGGGCGATCCGCCACATGGAGAAAGGCCGGGTGGTGATCTTCGCTGCCGGCACCGGCAACCCCTTCTTCACCACCGACACCACCGCCGCCCTGCGGGCCGCGGAGATCAATGCCGACGTGGTGTTCAAGGCCACCAAGGTGGATGGGGTCTACGACCGCGACCCGGCCAAGCACGCCGACGCCCGCCGCTACGAGACCCTCTCGTTCCTGGAGGTGCTCAGCGGTGAGCTGGAGGTGATGGACGGCGCCGCCATTGCCCTCTGCAAGGACAACGCCATCCCCATCGTGGTGTTTGATCTGTTCGGTCCCGGCAACATTGGCCGGGCCGTGCGCGGTGAGCCGATCGGCACCCGCATTCACCCCTGAGCCACAGTCGAAGCCCCTGTCTCTGAGCCACCGTTTTGAGTTCCGTCATGGATCTGGAAGCCGCGATGCGCAAGTCGGTGGACGCCGCCTTGCGCACCTTCAACACCATCCGCACCGGGCGGGCCAACGCCTCCCTGCTGGACAAGATCAGCGTGGAGTACTACGGCGCCGAGACGCCGCTGAAGTCGCTGGCCAGCCTCACCACCCCCGACTCCCAGACGATCCAGATCCAGCCCTTCGATCAGAGCTCCCTGGGCCTGATCGAGAAGGCGATTGCCACGAGTGATCTGGGCCTCACCTGCAACAACGACGGCAAGGTGATCCGCATCAACATCCCTCCCCTCACCGAGGACCGCCGCAAGGAGCTCTGCAAGATCGCCGCCCGCTACGCCGAAGAGGGCAAGGTGGCCCTGCGCAACAACCGCCGTGACGGCATCGATCGCATCAAGAAGCGCGAGAAGGACGGCGAGCTCTCCGAAGACCAGAGCCGCGATGAACAGGACCACGTGCAGAAGCTCACCGACCGCTTCATCGCCGAGCTCGAGAAGCACCTGAGCGAGAAGGAGGCAGAGATCCTCAAGGTTTGAGCACCACAGCTGGTCAGTGGGAGGTGATCGTGGTGGGGGCCGGGGCGGCCGGGGCCGCGGCCGCCGCCCACCTGGCCCGGGCCGGGCGCCGCGTGCTGGTGGTCGACCGAGCCGCGTCCTTCCCCCGCGCCAAGGCCTGTGGGGGCGGCATGGCGGCCTCGGTGCAGGCCTTGTTTCCCTTCGACCTCAGCCCGGTGGTGGAGGCGGTGATTGAGCGGGTGCGCTTCACCTGGGACCTGGGAGATCCGGTGGTGGCCGAACTGCCGGGCGCGGCGCCCTTCTGGATCGTGCAGCGCGCCAACCTCGATGCCTTTCTGGTGCAGCAGGCCAGCCTTGCCGGTGCCCGCTTCCTCCCCGGATGCCCGGTGCAGGGGCTGCAGCGCCGCGATGGCTGCTGGCGGCTGCAGCTGGCCCCTGGCGCCAGCGAACAGCCGGAGGGGGGGTGGCTGGAGACCCGGGCCGTGGTGATTGCCGATGGCTCCGGGTCGCGGCTGGCGGCATCGGTGGGGCTGGGACCCAGCCGACCCCGTTTCGCCACCACCATGTCGGTGGAGCTGGAGGGAGAGGTGATCGATCCGGCCACAGCCCATTTCGGCTTCGGGCTGGTGCCCAAGGGCTTCTGCTGGGCCTTTCCCCGCCGGGGGGGCATGAGCATCGGACTGGGCAGCTTCATCGGCCGGCCCGCCGATCCCGCCACGGCCCGCTCCGAGGCCGACGCCGTGCTGGCGCGCCTGCTGCCCAGTCTCGGCTTTGCCCCCGATGCCGGCCAGCGCACGGTCAATCGCCTGCGGGTGTGGGACGGCCACCATCCGCTCCATGGCGAGGGGGTGGTGGTGGCCGGTGATGCCGCTTCGCTCTGTGATCCCTTCCTGGCCGAAGGCCTGCGGCCAGCCCTGCTGAGCGGCTGCAGGGCCGCCACCGCCATCGACCTCTGGCTGGCGGGCGAGGCCCATGCCCTGGCGGGCTACAGCGAAGGGATGCGCCGCGACTGGGGCGAATCGATGGCCTGGGGACGGCGCATCGCCAGCGTGTTTTACCGGGTGCCGGGAGTGGGCTACCAGCTGGGCATCAAGCGACCCACCGCTCCCCAGCGCATTGCCCAGATCCTCTCGGGGGAGATGGGCTACGGCGACATCGCCCAGCGGGTGATCCGCCGGCTGCTGTTTCAGCGGGGCTGAGCGGCACTCAGCCGATGCGGGTGCAGTCTTTGAGTTTGCGCAGGCGCTGATCGATCGAGCCCAGGAGCTCAATCGCAAACATCGGTGATTCCTGCACGGCGAACAGGAATTTCTCCCGGTTCATCACCAGCAGTCGGCAGGCGGTGAGTGCTTTGGCATCGCCGTAGCGGCGGTGCTCGCTGGTCACCAGAGCCCCAGCTCCGAACACGTCCCCCGCATGGATCTGCTCATGGCCGGAATCGCTGTTCCAGCTCAGCTGCACCTCCCCCTCCAGCACCCCGAACATGCACGCCCCGCTCTCGCCGGAGCGGAAGATCAGCTCACCGGGCTGCACCGTGATCACTTCGCCCTCACTGGCCAGGGCGCGGATGGTGTCGAGTGCGTTCACGGCAGAGGGGGGACGGGGCGAATCACCCGACCAGTGTGGACCAGCCAGGTCAAGAGGCGATTAAGGCCGCGAGGTTGGGGCTGGCTCAGCTCCCGCTCACCGCCAGGGCAGCCCCCAGGCCGCCGCGCACGTCGTCGGGGGCGAGGCGGCCATCGTTGTCGGTGTCGAGGGCATCGAATACCGCGTCGCTGCCCAGCCATTCCTCGCGGGTGATGCAGCCGTCACCGTCGAGGTCGTTGAGCAGAAAGATCTCGTGCACGGCATGGCCGAAGGCGGCGCCGCCCTCGAGCACCGCCAGGCGATGGGCCAGTTGGGCCTCGAGGGTTTCGATCGCCTTGCAGAACCCCCGGATGCCCTCGTCGAGCTTCTCGGTGGCCATCGGGTCGGCGCCGTGCATGGAGCGGAAGCGCTCTTCATCGAGGTGGATCTGGGCTTCGGTGGGCCCCGGATCGAAGGGGTTGAGCTTGCGCTCCAGCACGCCCTCGGTGCTGTGGAGCTCGTTGAGCAGGGCCGGGGAGATCGTGAGCAGGTCGCAGCCGGCCAGTTCGATGATCTCCTCGGTGTTGCGGAAGCTGGCCCCCATCACCTCGGTTTTGTAGCCGTAGGTCTTGTAGTAGTTGAAGATCTGGGTCACCGAAACCACGCCCGGATCTTCCGGCCCCGGATAGCTCTCGCGTCCGCTGTTCTTCTTGTGCCAGTCGAGGATGCGGCCCACGAAGGGGGAGATCAGGGTGACGCCGGCCTCGGCGGCGGCCACAGCCTGGGCGAAGGAGAACAGCAGGGTGAGGTTGCAGTGGATGCCCTCCTGCTCCAGCTGTTCTGCGGCGCGGATGCCCTCCCAGGTGGATGCCACCTTGATCAGCACCCGATCGTTGCTGATACCGGCCTGGTTGTAGAGCTGGATCAGCCGCCGGGCCTTGGCGATCGTGGCCTCGCTGTCGAAGCTCAGGCGCGCATCCACCTCGGTGGATACCCGACCCGGCACGATCTTGAGGATCTCCTTGCCGAAGGTCACGCAGATCTCATCGAGGGCCTCGCGCACCACCGCATCGGCTCCGGCATCGGCGCCCATCTCAGTGCGCGACTCGCGCAGGGAGCGGTCGATCAGATCCTGGTAGGCGGGGATCTGGGCCGCGGCCAGGATCAGGGAGGGGTTGGTGGTGGCGTCGCGCGGTGTGAACTGCTTGATCGCGTCGATGTCGCCGGTATCGGCAACAACCACGGTCATGGCGGCGAGTTGATCGAGCAGGTTGGCCATCGCTGGCGTCATTCCCAGTTTCCCAAACGCTAGCCAGGAGACTTGCCGCTCCCCATCCTGGCGGCCGGCGCTTGCGCGAATGGCCACATGGCCAGGGGGCTTCAGGCCGGCGGCGTGGCGGGCCCAGCGGCTTTGGCGGGCTGGGCCACTGGACGGGAGGGGGGGATCTGCTCCAGCACCAGCAGGGCGTCGATGATCTGGCGGGCCACAGGGGCTGCCACGGTGGAGCCATAGGCGTTGCCGCCCTGGGGCTCGTCCAGCACCACCAGCACCACGAAGCGCGGCTCTTCGATCGGCAGCAAACCCACGAAACTGGTGATCAGAGCACCGGGGATGTACACGCCCCGGTCGGCCTTCTGGGCGGTGCCCGTCTTGCCGCCGATGCGGTAGCCCGGCACCTGGATGCCGAGGCTGTCGCTGTTGGCCACCGTTTGCTCCATCCACCCCAGCACGGTGCGCGTCACCTCCGGATCCAGCAGCTGGATGCCGGAATGGCCGGTGGTGCTGGCCAGGGCCTCGCCGGAGCGCAGGCCGCGGGTGATGTGGGGACTGACCAGACGGCCGCCATTCGCGAGCATGGCGTGCAGCTGGGCCAGCTTGAGGGGGGTGAGCGAGAAGCCCTGGCCGAAGGCCGCCACCGCCGGTTCGATGGCGTGGCCGGTGAACAGGCTGCGCGGCTTGAGTTCCCCGGCCACCGCGCCGGGGAGATCGGTGTCGGGCCTGGTGTCGATGCCGATCTTCTCGAGCCACTCCCAGAAGCGCTCCCGCTTCACCTGGGCCATGGCATTCACCATGCCCACGTTGCTGGATACCTCCAGCACCGTGGCGAAGTCGATCACGCCATTGCCCTGGCGGTTGTGGTTGAAGATCGGCCAGCCGCCGATGCTCAGCTGCCCCGGGTCATTGACCGTGCCCTTCGGGTCGATCGCCTTCTCCTGCAGGGCGATGGCCAGGTTGATGGGCTTGAAGGTGGATCCGGGTTCGTAGAGATCCTGCACCGACCACTCACGGAAGAGCCCCGGATTGAATTTCCAGAACTGGTTGGGGTCGTAGGTGGGATAGGAGGCCAGGGCAAGCATCTCGCCGTTGCGCACATCCATCACCAGAGCGGCGCCGCGCTTGGCCTTCCATTTGGCCACCTGGTTGGCCAGCGCCTGCTGGCTCACCTGCTGCAGGCGCGCATCCAGGGTCAGCTGCAGGCGCAGATCGTCGCCGTACAGGGAGCCGGCCGTGAGGCCCTCCGGCAGGGGCGTGCCGTCGGCGCCGCGCCGCATGCTGAGCGTGTTCTCCTGGCGTCGGAGGTCCCGGTCGCGGCTCTGCTCCAAACCCGCCTGCGGCACCCGCTCCAGGTTGAGGAAGCCCACCACGTTGGCGAACAGGCTGCCCTGGGGGTAGATGCGCTGGGGATAGCCCTCGAGGTCCAGGCCGCTGATGCCCAGCTGGCGGATGCGGTCGGCGGTTTCCGGATCGATGTCGGTGCCCAGCTTCACGCCGCTGGCCCGGCCGACCATGCGCTCGTGGAGCAGCGCGGCCGGCTGGGCGAGAACGGGAGCCAGTCGTGCGGACACATCCTCGCGGCTGCGCAGCTTCTGGGGGTCGTCACCCGGAAAGTTGAAGTAGCGGGGGTGGGCCCAGAGGGTGAAGCGCTCCTCGTCGAGGGCCACAAGGCGGCCGTTGCGATCCACGATGGTGCGGCGCTTGCCGAGGGGCGTCTGCGACTGGGTCTGAATCGCCCGCGCCTTGGCCTCCAGGTTGGCGGTGTCGATCACCTGCAGCCAGGCCAGACGGCCGGCAAGACCCACCAGGCCGAGGCAGAGCAGGCCGTAGACGGCCAGCAGCCGTCCGGGGCTGAGACGCTCAATGGACACCACCCGATGTTGGCGGGACGTTCCCGGGCGCTGTTCGGGGAGCGGCCGGCGGGAGCGTTGCAGCGATGTGGGGGCCATGGATCCCGCCAATGGGTAACGACTCAGTAGCCGGAGGCGGCCGGATCCCAGCTCAGCGAGGCCAGCGGCAGGGCAGCGGATGCTTGGGGCGGCGCCGGTGGTGGCGGCATGAAGATCAGCCTGTCGCTGCTGGTGGGTACCAGCTGGCCCGGCTTGCCCGCTGGCTTGAGGTGGTGGCGCTCCAGCTGGGCGGCCGATTCCTGCAGGCGATGCTCGAGCACTTGAGAGGATTCAAGGGCCTTAAAGCTCTGGCCCCATTCGTTCTGCCAGTGCAGCGTAAGGCCGCTGAGGGCGAGCATGGAGAGGCCGAGCCCAGCCAGGGTGCCGTCGGCGGCCCGGTGCAGGCCCATCAGCCAAGGGGCCCGGCGGCCGGCTGCACGACCGCTGAGCGAACCGTGGATCAGTTGCAGTGACCGATGGGCCGGAAGGCTGTCGGCGGCCGGCCCTGGGAATTTGGAGGCGACCACGGGGAGAGCCGAACGCTTTGCAAGTGAACCACCCGTCCAGCCCCTCAGCAAGGCTTCTACGGGGCTTTCACATCGCCAGCAGCAACAGATTGGTGAAGGTGAAGCCGTTCCAGAGGCTGTGCATCAGCACGCAGGGCCCCAGCCGCCCGCTGCGCAGCCGCAACCAGCCCAGGCCTACCCCCAGAACCACCAGGGGCAGCAGTTCCCCGACGCTCAGATGGGCGAGGCCGAACACCAGGGCACTGACCAGCACGCCCGCCGTGCCCCCCCAGCGGCTTCCAAGAGCCGGCAGCAGCACCCCGCGGAACAGGGTCTCCTCAAACAGGGGCGCCAGCACCATCGCGGTGAACCCGAAGCACAGCAGTGCAACCGGGTCGCGGGCGGTGAGCACCAGCTCCAGCAGGGGGTTGCTGCCCCCCGGATCCCCCAGCAGGCGGTTCACCATCCAGCCCGAGAAGGCCACCAGGGGCAGCACCATCAGCACATGGCCCAGGGCAGCGGTGCTGGCCGAACCGGCGGGTCGCCAGCGCCATTGCAGCCAGCCGTTTGCGGGTTGTTGTCTGGCCAGGGGGCGCAACTGGGCGGCAAGGATCAGCAGGGGAGGCACCATCAACCCCAGGTAGAGCAGGAGCACCTGCAGGCCCTGCTGCCGCACCGGCGTGGCGTCCAGGGGGGCGAGCAGGGGCCGCAGCGCCGGCGCCAGCAGCAGCGGCACGCTCAGCTCGCCCAGTACCACGAAGCCGCCGGCGATCAGCAGGGTCACATCCACAAGATCGAGCGGCGGACCCACCAGCGCCGGGGTCGCCATGGCGCGGTGGCGAATCAGCAGCCAGGCCGGCCGCAGCAGCAGACCCAGCCCGAGCAGCAGCAGCAGCCCCGGCAGCCAGCTCACCGCCAGCAGCCGCGCCAGGGCGCGGCCTTGCCGATGGGGGTCGCCGCAGTCAGGCCGTCCTGGCTCCAGCGCCTGGCAGAGCAGCTGGCTGGTGAGGGGGCTGAGATCCTCCTGCCAGGGGTCTGTCAGAGCGGCGATTCGTGGCGGCTGGGCCGCGAGGGGCAATGGGCCGCTCTCGAGCATGGCCACGAGCGCGTGCCGCGCGGGGGGCACCTGGGCGCGCAGCCGCTCCAGCAGGGGGGCGCTGCGTTCAGGCTGCTGGCCGCGGAGCTGCAGCAGGGCCAGTTGCAGGAGCTGGTCGGGGCTGCCGGGACCGGGGTCGGCAGCCAGGGACTGCTCCAGCTGGATGGTCAGCTGCTCCAGGCTGTCGGGCCCGGCGAGCAGTGGTTTCAGCCGCTCCGGCAGGGCCGGTGCCGCCAGCACCTGGAGCTGCCGCTGACGCAGCTCCAGGGCGTTGCCCACCGAGGGGCGCTCCAGGCTCTGGAGCAGGCCGTTGATCCACAGCAGGCCGCAGAGCAGCAGGCTGAGGACGGCCAGGAGCTGCTTCCAGCGCGGAGGAGCGGCGGTCGAAGGGGGCAAGCGCAGCGGGGGAAGGGAGGCAATGGCCTGGATTCTCCCCCCTGCCGGACGGCTCCGTGGACCCGCCGGACCCTTGAGACTTGCTCCCATACGATGCCAAGGTGCAGCCCTGGGTCCGTGTCCCTCCGGATTGTGCTGGTCCGCCATGGGCTCAGCAGCTTCAACGTCGAGCACCGGATTCAAGGCCGCGACGATCTCTCATCACTCACCGAGGAGGGCGTACAGCAAGCCCTTGCCGCCGGTGCGGCCCTGGCCGATCTGCCCTTTGATGCCGCCTACAGCTCCCCGCTCCAGCGGGCCCGCGCCACGGCTGGCCATCTGCTCAACGCCCAAGGCCGGGGTCTCAGCTCCGTGGTTGAGGACGACCTGCTGGAGATTGACCTGGAACCCTGGAGCGGGCTGCTCCGCCGCGAGCTGCGCGAGCGCTTCCCGAGCCAGGAGGCCGTCTGGCGCACCGCTCCCCACACCCTGGAGCTGCGGCGCAGCGACGGCAGCACTTACGCCCCCCTGCCGGAGCTGATGGTCCAGGCGGCGCGCTTCCGCGCCCTGCTGCTGGAGCGCCACGGGATGGCGCTGGAGGGCGGCGATCAGAGCGTCCTTGTGGTGGCCCACAACGCGATCCTGCGCTGCCTGATGCTCACCCTTCTGGGTCTCGACGCCAGCGGCTTCCGGCGGCTGCGGGTGGACAACGGCTCGATTTCGGTCCTCAACCTCACTTGCGGGCCGGGCGCCGAGCCGACCGTGCAGGTGGAGTCTCTCAACGGCACTGCCCACCTCGGGGAGCCCCTGCCGCCGCGGGGAGGCGGAGCCCGTCTGCTTCTCGTGCGCCATGGGGAGACCGACTGGAACCGTCAGGGCCGCTTCCAGGGGCAGATCGACATCCCCCTCAATGCCAACGGGCTGGCCCAGGCCGACGCCGCGGGCTCGTTCCTGGCGTCGGTGAGCATTCATCGCGCCTACACCAGTTCGATGGCCCGCCCCCGCCAGACCGCCGAACGGATCCTCGCCTCCCACCCGGGGGTGCCGCTCACCGCCACCAGCGGCCTGGTGGAGATCGGCCACGGCCTCTGGGAGGGGCGCCTGGAGCAGGAGATCGCCGAGGGCTGGCCCCAGCTGCTGGCCGACTGGAAGCGGGCGCCGCAGACGGTGCAGATGCCCGAGGGGGAGACCATCCACGACGTGTGGCAGCGCTCCCTGGCCACCTGGAGCACGATCGCGGCCAGCCTCGATGCCGCCGAAACGGCGCTGGTGGTGGCCCACGACGCCGTTAACAAGACAATCCTTTGTGCCCTGCTGGGGCTCACCCCCGCCGACATCTGGATGATCAAGCAGGGCAATGGCGGTGTGACCGTGATCGACTATCCCCAGGGAGCCGCCGGCACGGCGGTGGTGGCGGCCCTGAATCTCACCTCCCACCTCGGTGGCGTGCTCGACCGCACCGCCGCCGGAGCCCTCTAGGCCGGTGCTGTCCCCCCCGCTCTGGCTGCGCCAGGTTCAGTTGCTCACCGGTCCTGGTGAGGCCCTGCAGCGCCTGGATGCCCTGATCGATGGCGAGGGCCGTCTGCAGGCCTGGGGTGAGCCGGCCGTCCGCCGTGCCGGTGAGCTGGGTCTGGAGCCGCTGGCCGCCGATGGCTGGCTGCTCGCCCCCACTCTGGTAGACCCCCACAGCGTGCTTGAGCAGCCCTTTGCGGGCACGGCCGAGACTCTCGACAGCCTGGCCCGAGCCGCGGCCGCCGGCGGCTACGGCACCGTGGCGCTGCTGCCCTGGGCCCGGCCCTGGCGGGACCGGCCCGAGCGCCTGCAGGGCCTGACCTGGCCCGCGCCCCTCCGGCTGGTGCTGTGGGGCAGCTTCAGCCTGGAGGGCGCCGATGCCGAGCTGGCCCCCCACCGCGATCAGCTGGCGGCAGGGGCGATCGGGGTGGCGGCCGGCGAGCAGGCCCCGCCGCTGCCCCTGCTGGAACGGGGGCTGCTGCTGGGGGAGCTGGCCGATCGGCCGGTGCTGGTGCCCCCGCGCAGCGCCGCACTCTGCGCCGGTGGGTTTGTGCGCGAGGCGGTGGAGACCCTGCGGGCGGGCTGGCCACCGGATTCGGTGCTCAGCGAGATCCTGCCCCTGCAGTCGCTGCTGGCCCTTGCCGCTGCCCGCCCGGACAGCCGCCTCACCGTGATGAACCTCTCCACCGCCGCCGCCGTGGAGCAGCTGCGTGCCCGCCCCGCCGCCCTGCCCTGCACGGTGAGCTGGTGGCACCTGGTGGCCGACAGCGGCAGCCTCTCCCCCGCCGAGGTGGGCTGGCGCCTGGTGCCCTCCCTGGGGGCCCCCCGCGACCGACAGGCCCTGCGGGCGGCGGCGATGGAGGGGCTGATCAGCGCCGTGGCCGTGCACCATCTGCCCCTCGATGCGGAGGAGCAGTTGTTGCCCCTGGATCAACGCCGGCCCGGTCTCGCCGGCCACGGCGCCCGTCACGGTCTGGTGCTGCCGCTGCTGTGGCAGGAGCTGGTGGAGGGCCAGGGCTGCGGGGTTGAGCAGCTCTGGCAGCTGCTCAGCTGGGGGGGCTCGACCGTTCTTGGCCTGCCCCCGGATCGCCTGGAGGCCGGCAGCCGTCGCTGGCTGCTGTTCGATCCCGGCTACGCGTGGAGCTGGAGCGGAGCCGCGTCGCTGTCGCTGGCGGCGAACCAGCCCCGGTTGGGTCAGCGCATCCGCGGGGCGGTGGTGGCCACTGGCCTCACAGACCCGGCGAGCTGGCGGTTGACGGCTCGCTCCTGATCGGCACCAGGCTGCCGACCTGGTCGAAGGGGTAGAAGCGCCAGAAGGCGCGGCCGATGATCTCCTTGCGGGGGATGAATGGGCCTCCTGGCCAGAAGCGCCCGTCCCAGCTGTTGGCGCGGTTGTCGCCCAGGGCCAGCACGTGGTCGGGAGGCACCACGGCGTTGATGGTTCGGCACGGACCCATCCCCTGGGCGTCCACCGGGCAGAGGTTCTGCACGTAGGGCTCATCGAGCCGGCGGCCATTGATGCTGATCTGGCCGAGGGGATCCACCACCACCCGCTCGCCGGGCAGGGCCACCACCCGTTTGATGTAGGCGTCGCAGGCGGGGCTGGCCAGGCCTGGCAGGTTGCCCACCACGGGCAGGTTCACCAGCAGACAGCGCAGCGGGTTCTGGTCGCTGCTGCCGGCCAGCACCGGATCGAAGCGATGGGGTGAGCGGAACACCACGATCTCGCCGCGCTGCGGCGGCTGTCTCCGGTACGTGAGCTTTTCCACCAGCAGACGGTCCTGGATCTGCAGGGCCGGCAGCATGGATCCGGAGGGGATGTAGCGGGCCTCCACCAGCACATGGCGGATGCCCAGAGCCACCGCCAGGGTGATCACCACACTGCGCCAGAAGCCCCAGGCGCTCTCGCCCCGGTGGGAGGGCGCAGCGGACGCTGCGTCCTGCTCCCGCCCCAGCTCGGAGTCCTTCAGATGGGGTTCAGGCAACGGCACGGTCTTCTCCAGGGGCCACCGCCGGCAACGGCGGCCAGGGCAGATTAGGCAGGCCTCCACCACGCCCCTGCCGATGGTCCGCCCCCGCTGGCAGCGCCCCCGTCCTCCCTCGCGCAGTGGGCTGGAGCGCAGCTGGGGCCGCTTTGTGGCGGTATGGGCGAGCCTCAACCTGGTGTGGGTGGCCTTCGATCTCACCTATGTGGCCGTGCGGCCGTTCTGGCTGCAGCGCAATCTCCAGCTGATTCCCGGCGTGCCGCTCACCGTGCCCCTGCAGGTGCTGCCCGACATCACTCCCTGGGTGGATCCGATCAAGGGAATCGAGCCCCACCGGGAGACCCAGGCCTATCTGGATCAGTTCGAGCGTCTCGATGCCGCCCTGGCCGGGGCCGCGGTTCCGTTCAGTGCCGAGCAGCGGCGTCTGCTGGAGCAGCAGGTGGAGCTCACGAACCAGATGATCGACACCAATCCCTTCCAGGGGTCGGACCAGAGCGGCACGCTGGAGAAGATCAAGAACCGCCTGCGTGACCGGGCCGACCAGGACTCCTCCAAGCAGGCCGCCGCCCAGCTGCTCAGCCCGGCCTGGCTGGAGCAGCGGCCCTGGCAGCAGGAGCGGCTCTTCTGGCGTGATCAGGTGCTGCCGCTGGTGCAAACCAATTACTGGCGCTCGATCGAGGAAAACGCCCAGCCCACCAATCAGGCCTGGCGCATCGATCTGCTGCTGTTCCAGTGGGTGTTCCTCCTCGACATCCTGCTGCGGGTGGTGCGGCTGCGCCGCCGCATCCCCGGCCTGGGCTGGCGGGATGCCCTGCTGCGGCGCTGGATCGACCTGCCGCTGCTGCTGCCCTTCTGGCGCTGGTTGCGGATCGTGCCGGTGGTGGAGCGGCTGCAGACCTCCCGGCTCGTGAACTTCGAGCCCCTGCGTGCGGTGGTGAGCCGTGGCGTGGTGGCGCTGCTGGCCCTGGAACTGTTCGAGGTGCTGGCCCTGCAGCTGATTGATGGCGTGCAGGGCCTGGTGCGCTCGCCGCGCTGGCCGCAGCGCATCCGCTCCCTGCGCAGCCATCAGGCGGTGATCCGCAGCGAGGATGAGCGCCAGCTGCTGGAACTGCTGCGCATCTGGGGGCCGCTGCTGCTCTCGGAGGTGGCCCCGCGCCTGGCTCCCGAACTGCAAAGCCTGCTGGGCTACAGCCTGCGCCAGAGCCTCGATCGCACCGTGGTGCCGCCACCCCTGCGGCAACTGAAGCCCCTGCTGCAGCTGGAATCCGGCCTCAGCAGCCAGCTGGCGGGGGGCATGGTGGACAGCCTGCTGGACCTCTCGCGCAGCACCGGCAAGCGGCTGGGCCGCACCGATGACGCCCAGCTGGAGATGCTGCAGCGCTGCATTGATCGCTTCTGGGATGAACTGGCCCTGAGCCTGGAAACCGGGCCGGCCCTGGAGCGCTCCCAGGAGCTCATCTGCGCCTTGATCGAGGGGCTGAAGAGCACGTACCTCAGTCAGATCAGTCGTGCCCGCATCACCTCCCTGATCGAGGAACTCGATCAGCTGATGGTCTCTGTGTCGCCATCAGGGGAGCCGGGGGGATGAGGGCGACTCACTCCAGCAGCAGCTGCTGCCACTCCTCGGGGCGGAAGCCGATGAGCACCCGGCCCTCCGCGGTGAGCAGAAAGGGACGACGGATCAGCCTGCCGTCGGCGGCGAGGGCCGCCAGCGCCTGATCGTCGTCCATGGCCTGAACGGTTGCCGGGCCGAGGGTCCGGTAGCTCTGGCCGCTGGTGTTCAACAGGCGTTTGCGGCCCAGCTGCGCCAGCGCCAGGCCCAGCTCCTCACGACTGGGGGGCTGAAGCGTGATGTCGATGGGATCAACCGCCAGGTGGTGGGCCTGCAACCAGGCAATGGCCTTGCGGCAGGTGCTGCAGCGGGAATAGCTGTAGAGCTTCACGGCCCCAGAACCACCGCCGCCCGGGTCACTTGCGGCCCACCAGCGCCTTGATCGCCCCCATCAGGCTGTTGGATCCCTTGCCCACGCCCTCCTCCGGGCGGGTGCGCACCGTGACGTCTCCATTGACGCTGGTGCGGCAGCTGAGGCGGAAGTTGGCGGGGCGGTCGGCCAGGTATACCTCCTCAACGTCACTGCGGGGGGAGAGGTTCTGCATGCCCTCCACCACCTCCATCACGCAGGTGCCGCACTGGCCCAGCCCACCGCAGTTGTTGAGGTTGTTCAGCCCCTTGTAGGGGTTGATGCCGGCATCGAGGGCCGCCTTGCGCAGGTTTGCACCTTCGATGCATCCGACCTGCTGGCCTTCCTGTTCGAAACGGATGGTGGGCACGGCCAGCGGGGGATGAACACGGGTTTGAACTTAGGTCCTCACAGGGGTCGATGCCTAGCATCGCCGCCAGTTGTTGCGGGTCTGTGGGAGAACATCAACCAGCCGTTTCCGCTGAGCTCGGCTCCGGCCAGCTCAGCGAGTCCCAGGGCTACGACCTGGTGGTGCAGCAGCTGATTCCCGGCTACGCCAGCCTGGCCCGCCTCGCCGTGGCCCTGCTGGCGGCATCCCCGCGGGCGGGGGAGGCCGGGGCTGGGGTGCTGGTGGCTGGTTGTGGCACCGGGGCGGAGCTGGTGGAGGCCCGGGCCCAGCGTCCCGACTGGCGGATCACCGCCATCGACCCCTCCCTGGCGATGCTGGAGGCGGCCCAGCGTCGCCTGGGCAGCGAAGGGATTCGCTGGCAGCAGGCGCGGGTGGAGGACCTTGAGGCCGAGGCCTGCTTCGCCGGAGCGCTGTCGGTGCTGGTGCTGCAGGCGCTGCCGGATGACGGCACCAAGCTGGCCTTCCTCACCGCTCTGGCGCGCGGTCTGCAACCGGGGGGACAGCTGGTGCTGGTGGACCTGATGGCCCCCGAGCGCTCCCCTCTGCAGTCCCAGGTGCAGGCCGCCTGGCTCGGCTTTCAGCGGGCCAGTGGTCTGAGTGAGCGGCAGAGCCGGCAGGCGGCCCTCACCCAGGGGCTGCACCCGATCGGCGTGTCCCGGCTCACGGCGTTGGTGAATGCGGCTGGCTTCGGCGATCCCGCCCGCATCTTCCAGGCCCTGGGCTACGAAGGATTTCTGTTGCAGCGGCCCGCCTAGCGGGCGGCATCGATGCAGCGCTGCAGCAGGGCCGGCACCGCCTCCACGTCGAGCCAACCGAGGATTTCGGTGACCCGTCCTTCGATGCTCTTGTAGGTGCGGAAGAATTCGGCCACCTCCTCCAGCTGATCGTTGGCGATCTGGCGGATGGAGGTGACCCGGCGATTGGGGATATCGGCCTCTGCCATGCACAGCAACTTGCCGTCGTGGGCGCCGCGGTCGACCATGTCGAGGATGCCGATCGGCCGGGCCCGGATCAGGCAGCCCGCAAAGGTGGGCTCCTCCATGATCACCAGGGCATCCAGGGGGGATCCGTCCTCGGCCAGGGTGTTGGGCACGAAGCCGTAGTCGAACGGATAGCGCACCGAGGAGTGCAGGATCCGGTCGAGGGCCATGACGCCGGCGAGGGCGTCGTATTCATACTTATTGCGCGAGCCGGCGGGGATCTCCACCACCAGGTTCACGAGCCCGGGCGCTGGGGATGCCGGCAGCTGGCTCAGATCCATGGAGGGTTGGTGGATCCGGGGACGGGGGGCGGGCCACCAGCACGGTGGCCAGGGGGAGCAGGATGGCCACGACGCCGAGCACGCCGCCGATGGCATCCAGAAGGGTGAGCAGGCCCGGACTGTAGGGGTCGTCGTCGTTGGACTCTGCAGCTCCCGATTGGGGTTCGCCGCTGGATGGCCTCGCAGAAGGGGACAGCCCTGGAGCGGTGACCGGTTCAAAGGTGCTGGTCATGCAGTAGATGCCTGGCTGCCGCCGGATGGGGGCAGCCGTGATGGCATCGAAAATGCCGGAATTGTTCGGCGGGAAATAGATCCCCCCATTCTGGCACCATTTCCCCCCCGGCTCAGGCAGCGGGACGGTTGTGCTGCTCGAAACGGCTGCCGTTGGGTGCCCGCCTGAGGGGTTCATCCGGCCGCGGATCGCGCTGCGGCGGATCGAGGCGGTCGAGGCGCTGGCGGATTGCCTGCAGCTCGGCCAGGATTGCGCCGAGCAGCTGCTGGGTGGCCGTGGAGGGCGAATTGAGCACCTCCACGGTCACGTCCTTGATGCGCAGCACATCGCGGGCGAATCGGGCCACCTCGTCGGGGTGGAAGAGCAGCGGGTCTTTCTGGTCGCTGCGGTATTCGGGATTGAGCCGGCGGGGGTTGAAGGGCGGGTTGAGCTGGCGCGGATCGGTGTTGCTGTAGCGATACACCGAGGCCCTGGAGCGGTTGAGTGCCCTCTGCACCTCGTCGATGCCGATCAGGCCCGAGCCAGATTCGCCTGCTGTGCTGGGCTCGCCTCCGCCCAGGTCGGCGCGGGAGGGAGCGGGAGCGAGCGGATCTGCGGGCATGGGGGAACGGCCCAGGGGGTCGGCACTGCCTGGGCTGAAGACCATGAGACGCGAATGAGACAACTGGGAATTCAGGCTGAACTTAGCAGGTGCACCGCGCCCCTGATGTGTCTTCGGTGACCGCTCCCAGAGGCAGTGGTAGCTTCCGCCCACCCTCGTCGCAAGTGGCCATGCGCGTCTCCCGCCTGATGCTGGTGACGCTGCGGGATGATCCGGCCGAAGCCGAGATTCCCTCCCACAAACTGCTGCTGCGGGCCGGCTACATCCGCCGCCTGGCACCGGGGATCTTCGCCTATATGCCGCTGATGTGGCGGGTGCTGCGCAAGGTGTCCCGGGTGGTGCGCGAGGAGATGGATGCCGCCGGCGCCCTCGAAACCCTGCTGCCCCAGCTTCAGCCAGCCGAGCTCTGGCGCCGCAGCGGCCGCTGGGCTGGCTACACCGCCGGTGAGGGGATCATGTTTCACCTTGAAGACCGCCAGCAGCGGGAGCTGGGGCTGGGGCCCACCCATGAAGAAGTGGTGACCGCCCTGGCGGCCGATCTGCTGCGCTCCTACCGTCAGCTGCCGGTGAATCTTTATCAGATTCAGACCAAGTTCCGCGATGAAATCCGACCCCGCTTCGGCCTGATGCGGGGGAGGGAATTCATCATGAAGGATGCCTATTCCTTCCATGCCGATGAGGCTTCTCTGGCGGAGACCTATGGGGCCATGGACCTGGCCTACCGGCGCATCTTCGACCGCTGCGGGCTGCGCACCGTGGCCGTGGAGGCGGACAGCGGCGCCATCGGCGGCTCGGCCAGCCAGGAGTTCATGGTCACGGCTGATGCCGGGGAGGACCTGATCCTGGCCAGCGCCGACGGCCGCTATGCCGCCAACCAGGAACGGGCCCAGTCGCTGGCGGCTGAGGCCATCCCCCTGGCTGGGGGGGTGTTGGCCGGCGGAGCTGGCCAACCGCTGGCCACGCCCGCCCAGGCCACGATCGATGACCTCTGCGCCGGCCACGGCCTCGAGCCCAGTCAGGTGGTGAAGGTGCTGCTGTTGCTGGCCCGCCTTGAGGACGGCAGCGATCAGCCCCTGCTGGTGGCCCTGCGCGGTGATCAGCAGCTCAATGAGGTGAAACTCGCCAACGCCGTGACCACCCGGCTGGGCGCCAGCCATGGGGCCCTGCTGGAGCTCACCCCCCTTACCCCCACGCTGCTGGAGCGCCAGGGGCTGGCCCCCCTGCCCTTCGGTTTCCTCGGCCCCCAGCTCGGCGATGGCCTGCTGGCCGGCAGCGGCAGCTGGGCCCCCTGCTTCCTGCGGCTGGTGGACCACACGGCGGCTGAGCTGGAGTCCTTCGTGTGCGGGGCCAACCAGCCGGATCTGCATCTGCTGGGTGCCAGCTGGGCAGGCCTGGGCCTGAGCGTGGAGGGCCTCGATCTGCGTTCCGCCCAGCCCGGCGACCGCTGCTGCCACGACCCCCTCCAGCGGCTGGAGGCCAGCCGCGGCATCGAGGTGGGCCACATCTTTCAGCTCGGCCGCAAGTATTCCTCGGCGATGGAGGCCTGCTTCACCAGCGAGGCCGGCACCAGCGAGCCCTTCTGGATGGGCTGCTATGGCATCGGCGTGTCGCGGCTGGCCCAGGCGGCCGTGGAGCAGCACCACGACGCCAACGGCATCTGCTGGCCCCTGGCGATCGCCCCCTTCGAGGTGCTGCTGGTGCCCGCCAACGCCGCCGATCCTGTGCAGGCGGCCCTGGCCCAACGGCTGTACGGCGAGCTGCAGCAGGCCGGGGTGGAGGTGCTGCTCGACGATCGCGCCGAGCGCGCCGGGGTGAAGTTCAAGGATGGCGATCTGCTCGGCATTCCCTGGCGGGTGGTGGTCGGCCGCGGTGCGGGCGACGGCCGCATCGAGCTGGTGGAGCGCAGCCCAGCCCACAGCCAGGAGCTGCCGGCCGACGGTCTGCTTGCGCTGTTGCTGCCCCGCATCGAGCAGCAGCGCTGGGGGCTGCTCGAGGCCTGATGCGGGGCCATCCTTAAGATCCAATCCCCCGCGATCCTCCCCATGGCCAGAGCCCTCTCCGTCTCGCTCCAGCCGTGGCGAGAGTCGCTCCAGCGGTGGCATGGGCGCTGGGGGAGCGCCCTGGCGGCCCTGGCCCTGGTGGGCTGTCTGCTGCTCGGCGCCTGCAGCAGCAGCACCTCCAGCCTCAGCGGCAACTACGTGGACGACACCGTGGCCGTGGCTGACAGCCTGATCGCCACCATCGCCCTCGCGCCCGACGACCCGGGCCGCAGCGAGGCGGAGACCCGCGCCCGCAGCCTGATCAACGACTACACGGCCCGCTACCGTCCGCGGTCCGCCGTGAATGGTCTGGCCTCTTTCACCACCATGCAGACGGCCGTGAACTCCCTGGCCGGTCACTACGCCAACTACCCCAACAGGCCTCTGCCCGACGCCCTGCGCGAACGCCTGACCAAGGAGCTGCAGAAGGCTGAGCGGGGTGTGACGCGGGGAGCCTGAAGCCCCGAACCCGCCAGTGGAGGCGGCCGGCCTTTACGGATTCCCCTGCAGGATGAGAGGCTCTTCGCTTGTGCTCAAAAGCGGCTTCCGGCCGCCGTGTCCTTGGCCAACGTCGTCGTCATCGGTGCACAGTGGGGTGACGAGGGCAAAGGCAAGATCACCGATCTTCTGAGCCGATCCGCCGATGTGGTGGTGCGCTACCAGGGTGGGGTGAATGCCGGCCACACCATCGTGGTGGATGGGCGGGTGTTGAAGCTGCACCTGATCCCATCCGGGATTCTCTATTCCGACACCATCTGCCTGATCGGCTCGGGCACGGTGGTGGACCCCAAGGTGATGCTCGGCGAGCTCGACATGCTCCAGGAGCTGGGCATCGAGGTGGGTGGCCTCAAGCTGGCCTCCACCGCCCACGTCACGATGCCCTACCACCGCCTGCTGGATCAGGCGATGGAGCAGCGCCGGGGCTCGCGGCGCATCGGCACCACCGGCCGGGGGATCGGACCCACCTATGCCGATAAATCCGAACGCAACGGCATCCGCATCATCGACATTCTCGATGAGGGGCGCCTGCGGGATCGCCTGGCCGGGGTGCTGGCCGAGAAGAACGAGATCCTCACCAAGCTCTACGGCCTCGAACCGCTCGATTTCGAGGCGGTGGTGGCCGAATACGTGAACTACGGCCTGCGCCTGGCCCCCCATGTGGTGGATTGCACCCGGGCCATTCACCAGGCCGCCAGGGCCCGTCAGAACATCCTGTTCGAAGGCGCCCAGGGCACCCTGCTCGACCTCGACCACGGCACCTATCCCTACGTCACCTCCTCCAACCCCGTGAGCGGCGGCGCCTGCATCGGTGCCGGGGTGGGCCCCACCCTGATCGATCGGGTGATCGGCGTGGCCAAGGCCTACACCACCCGGGTGGGGGAGGGGCCCTTCCCCACCGAGCTCGAGGGCAGCATCAACGACCACCTCTGCGACCGCGGCGGTGAGTACGGCACCACCACCGGCCGCCGCCGCCGCTGCGGCTGGTTCGACGGGGTGATCGGCCGCTATGCGGTGGAGGTGAACGGCCTCGACTGCCTGGCCATCACCAAGCTGGATGTGCTCGATGAGCTCGATGTCATCCAGGTGTGCGTGGCCTACGAGCTCGACGGCAGTCGCATCGAGTACTTCCCCAGCAGCGCCGAGGATTTCGCCCGCTGCCAGCCGATCTACGAAACCCTGCCGGGCTGGCAGACCTCCACGGCCCACTGCCGCCGCCTGGAGGAGTTGCCGGCCACGGCCATGAGCTATCTGCGTTTCCTCGCCGAGCTGATGGAGGTGCCGATCGCGATTGTGTCGCTCGGTGCCGGCCGCGACCAGACGATCGTGGTGGAGGATCCCATTCACGGCCCCAAGCGGGCCCTGCTGAGCGCCTGATGTCCCCATCCCGATCGCCTGTGGGCCTGGATCACCGCCTCGATGTCGTCGCCATCGGCAACGCCATCGTCGATGTGCTCGTGCAGGCCGAGGATCGCTTCCTCGACGACCACGGCCTCAGCAAGGGCGCCATGGCCCTGGTGGATGAGGACCAGGCCCAGCGGCTCTACGGGAGCCTGGGTGCGGGTCTGGAGACCTCCGGCGGTTCAGCGGCCAACACCGTGGCGGGCATCGCCCAGCTGGGCGGCCGGGCCGGTTTCATCGGCCGCGTGCGGGACGACCAGCTCGGCGCCATCTTCAGCCACGACATCCGCGCGGTGGGCGCCCGCTACGACACGCCACCAGCCACGGCCGGGGCCTCCACGGCCCGCTGCCTGATCCTGGTGACGCCGGATGCCCAGCGCACCATGTGCACCTATCTCGGTGCTTCGGTGGGCCTGGATCCGGCCGATCTGGATCTGGAGATGGTGGCCCGGGCCCGGGTGCTCTACCTGGAGGGCTACCTCTGGGACAGCGAGGCGGCCAAGCGCGCCTTCATCGCCGCCGCCGAGGTGGCCCGGGCCCAAGGTGGCGAGGTGGCCCTGAGCCTCTCCGACGCCTTCTGTGTGGAGCGCCACCGCGAGAGCTTTCTGGAGCTGGTGGATGGCCACGTCGATCTGCTGTTCGCCAACGAGGTGGAGATCACCGCCCTCTACCGCGTCAACAGCTTTGCCGAGGCCGTGGAGCAGGTGCGCGGCCGCTGCCGGGTGGCGGCGCTGACCCGCAGTGAATCGGGTTCGCTGGTGCTCGGCGGTGGTGACAGCCACCTGATCGAGCCGGTGACCCTGGGTCCGCTGGTGGACACCACCGGTGCCGGTGACCTCTACGCCGCCGGCTTCCTGCATGCCTACACCCGGGGGCTGGATCTGCAGACCTGCGGCCGGCTGGGCTCCCTGTGTGCCGGTCAGGTGGTGACCCAGCTCGGGCCCCGCTCTCAGGTGGATCTGCGCGAGCTGGCCCGGCGTCAGCTGGGGTTGGCGTGGGAGCCACTCTCCAGCAGCCAGGCGCCGTAGTCGGCGCTGCAGCGGGCCGGCCAGTGGATCCATTCCGGCGTGCTGTAGCTGTGCAGCTCCCGCACCGCCGCCTCCAGAGCCCCGAAGTGGTGAGCAAGGGTCTTGATCAGCAGCTGCACCTCTGCGCTGCGCTCCAGTTGTCCATCCCAGTGGTAGAGCGACAGCACCGGACGCAGGGCCACGCAGGCCGCCAGGCGTCGCTCCAGCAGCACCCGGGCCAGGGCTTCGGCACGCTCCTGGTCGGCCTCGGTGGTGAGCACCAGCACCAGTTCAGCATCCGCGGGCATGGCGGCTGTGGGCTTCAGTCCACCCAGGCTGCCAGTCGCTGCAGCAGGGCGGCCTGGCCGAGGGCGAGGGCCGTTGGGCTGCGCCCTGGCTGGCTCAGCAGCAGCAGGCGGCAGCCGTGGGCCGCCGCGAGGCGGCGCCAGAGGGATTCCGTGGGCGGCCCGGAGGCCCGCGCCAGGACTGCCTCAATGCGCCAGCGCCGCAGCAGCGCCGCCTCCACCGCCCCCGCCGGCAGCTCCGGTCCCGGCCGCGGGTGCAGGGGGGCCAGCTGTTCGGGGTGCAGGCCCGCCGCCAGAGCCTGGCGCAGGGCCTCCGGAGCGGGCAGCACCCGGGCGTGGTGCAGGGCGGCCGGGCTGCAGCGCAGCGCCTGGCCCAGCTGCCGCGAGCCGATCGCCAGCAGCAGCCGTGTGCCGGCCAGGGGCACGGCCCGCAGCGCGTTCAGATCCACCAGCTCAACCACCCCGGCAGCGGCCGGCGCTGGTGTGAGGGTGCGCTCGAGGCGGAGCAGCGGCACCCCGGCGGCGGCGCTGCCACGCTCCAGCTCCCCGTGGACCGTGCTGGCGAAAGGGTGGGTGGCATCCACCACAGCGGCGAAGGGCTCGCCCCGGCAGCGGGCCTCCAGCAGTGCCCGGGTGAGGTTGCCCTCGCCGGCCAGCATCCCCACCCGCAGCTCCAGGCCGGGATCGGGGCTGTAGGCCCGGGCGGCGGTGGCCGTGACCACGCTCACCCGCAGCCGCCAGCCCTGGGCCAGCAGCTGGCTCGCCAGGGTCGGTCCCTCGCCTGTGCCGGTGAACAGCCACAGCCGCCGGATTCTCTGCTGAGCCGGGGTGTCGTGCATCAGGATGGGCGGCGTTGCGAGGGTCAGCGGCTGTGAATCACTGTCTTCTGGAGGTCGACGTGCTGGAGGCGCCCCAGGTGCGTTACACCCAGGACAACCAGACGCCGGTGGCTGAGATGCTGGTGCAGGTGGAGGGGTTGCGTCCCGATGATCCCCCCGGCCAGCTCAAGGTTGTGGGCTGGGGCAACCTCGCCCAGGATCTGCAGAACCGGGTGCAGCCCGGCCAGCGCCTGGTGCTGGAGGGCCGGTTGCGCATGAGCACCATGACCCGTCAGGACGGCATCAAGGAGAAGCGGGCTGAATTCACGCTCGCGCGCCTGCACCCGCTGGCGCCGGGGGGCTCCCCGCAGCCCGTCGGTGCCAGCGCTGGAGCCCCGGCCGCCAGTGCGCCGGCCCCCACCCGGGCAACGGCCCCGAGGGCCGTGGAGGCCGCCGCACCCAGCTGGAACACGGCACCGCTGGTGCCCGATCTGGCGGAGGGCGACGACGACATTCCCTTCTGAGCGGCTGTGCAGGCGAGCTGATCTGCCGAAAGGTCGGCCCTCAGTCCTGCGCTTCGGGGCGTTCGCCCACCCGGTCGAGCAGTTCGCCCAGCTCCCGCTCCAGTGCGGCCAGGTCGAGTCGCCAGCGGGGCCAGGCGCCGCTGTCGATGTGGCGCAACAGCCACAGGCGGTCGGCCTGAAGCTGGCGTACCAGCTCGGCCACGCTGGGCGCCGGTTCCGCGCTCGCGTCGGACATGGACATACAGGAAGATGGCCACCATGCAAGCACTTCTCTCTCCGGGCAGCCTGGTGACGATCGCCGGTGCGTCGCTCTCGGTGATCGGCTGGTTGGGCTACGCCAGCGGCAATCCCAACCTCAGCCTGCCGACGATCTTCTACGGCATCCCGATCCTGCTGGGCGGGCTGGCCCTGAAGTCGTCGGAGCTGCCGCCGGCTGAGCGGCTCACACCACCCGAGCGCTTCCGGGAGCTGCGCGAGCGCCCCGAGAGCGAGCCGCTGCGCAAGCTGCTGGCCGATGTGCTGCGCTGGCGCTACGGCCAGAAGGCCCATCTCGAGAGCTCGCTGGAGGTGCTCAAGCTCTGGGACGAGGACAACCCGCCCGAGCTGCTCAGCGTGGAGGAGCTGGATCAGGGCGGGCGCTACGGCCTGCGCCTGCGCTTTCGCTGTGGCGCGGTGCCCTACGAGCGCTGGCAGGAGCGGTGCGATCGCCTCGGCCGCTTCTTCGGTGCGGGCCTCAGCGCCGAGCTGGAGTCGCGCCCCCCTGGCGGCCTGCAGCTCACCCTGCTCTCTGGCGCCGCCGCCCCGGCCTGACTCCCCAACGGCCATCCCGCCCAGCTCCCAGCGCCGATCCCTGCGCCCAGCATCAACCCGATCGCCAGCCATCGCCTTGAGCCCCGATCCCGCCATCAGCCATACCGATGCCCTGCGCGTGTCGGTGCTCAGTGAGGCCCTGCCCTACATCCAGCGCTTCTCCGGCCGCCGGGTGGTGGTGAAGTATGGCGGGGCGGCGATGGCCAGGGCCGATCTGCGCGATGCGGTGTATCGCGATCTGGTGCTGCTCGCCTCGGTGGGGGTGCGGCCGGTGGTGGTGCACGGCGGCGGCCCTGAGATCAACGACTGGCTGGGGCGGCTCAACATCCAGCCCGAATTCCGCTCCGGCCTGCGGGTCACCACTCCGGAAACCATGGATGTGGTGGAAATGGTGCTGGTGGGCCGCGTCAACAAGCACATCGTGAACGGACTCAACACCGTGGGCGGCCGGGCCGTGGGGCTGTGCGGCAGCGATGGCTCCCTGGTGGTGGCCCGCCCCTACGACGACGGCAACCACGGCCTGGTGGGCGACGTGCAGGCGGTGGATCCAGCCTTGCTCTATCCCCTGCTGGAGGCCGGCTACATCCCGGTGATCTCCAGTGTGGCCGCCGATCGCGACGGCCAGGCCCACAACATCAACGCCGACACGGTGGCCGGTGAGCTGGCCGCCGCCCTGCAGGCCGAGAAGCTGATCCTGCTCACCGACACCCCCGGCATCCTGCGCGACCGCGACGATCCCGGTTCGCTGATCCGCCAGCTGAGCCTGGCCGGTGCCCGCGAGCTGATCGCCGGGGGGGTGGTGGAGGGGGGCATGACCCCCAAGACCGAATGCTGCATTCGCGCCCTGGCCCAGGGGGTGGGGGCTGCCCACATCGTTGACGGCCGCGTGCCCCACGCCCTGCTGCTGGAGGTGTTCACCGATGCCGGCATCGGCACGATGGTGGTGGGCAGTGACCGGCAGCTGCGCAGCTGAGAGCCCACGATCCCTTGAGCGAGTCTTCCCCCGACCCCTTTGCCCCCGCCTGCCGGGCCCTCGATCGCGGTGACTACGGCCAGGTGCTGAGCCTGCTCGAGCCGCTCGAGCGCCGCTACCCGCCCACCACCGCCGAGGGCGGCCGGCTGCAATTGCTGCGGGCCACGGCCTGGATGGGCCGGGGTGACAGCGCGGCGGCCCTGGCCTGCTGTCGTCAGGCCAGGTGCTGTGCCGATGCCACCCTGCGCCAGCAGGCCGGCGAGCTGCTGGAGGTGCTGGAGGCCCCGGCGCTCAGCCGTCCGCGCGAGTGGTCGCTGACCCTGCCGGAGCTGGGGGGGGTGGAGCCGATCAGTGGCAGCTTTCTGCAGCGCTCGCGCCGTGCCGGCGCCTCCGGCCCCCCGGACCCGCCGCCGCCGCCTGTGGGTCCTACCAGGGCACCCCTGGGCCTGGCGGTGCTGGTGGCGATCCTGCTCCTGCTCACGCTGCTGCTGGGCGGTTGCGTGCAGGTGGGCGTGGAGCTCCACTTCGGCGCGCCCGGCCGGTTACAGCTGGTGGAGCAGCTCAGTCCCAGCCAGGGCCAGCCCCCCGGCCCCTGGCAACGTCAGTTTGCCGGGGCGCTGCGGGAGCTGGGCCTGCGCCCTCTGCCAGCCTCCGGCCAGGGACCCGGCGTGGAGCGGCTGGAGGGGGCGATGCAACCGGCCGCCGCCACCCTGGACACTCTCGCGGCCAGTGTCCAGCTGGCGGCACGGCTGGCGGGGGTGTCTCTGCCGCCACCGCAGCTGCACTGGCAGGAGCGCAACTGGCTGCTGGGGGTGCGCCAGGAGTTGGTGCTGGAGCTGGATCTGCGGGCAGCAGCGGGAGTCCCCGGGGTGGACCTGAGCCTCGACCTTCAGCCCCTGCGCCAGCGGGCCGTGCGCCGCTCCCTGCCGGAGCCGGTGCAGGTGCTGCCCAGCCAGCGCGGCCGGAGCGGCCCGCGCCTGCACTGGCCCCTGCGCCTGGGCGAGCGCAATCGGCTGGAGCTGCGCTGCTGGCGCTGGAGCCCCCTGGGGCTGGGCGCCCTGGCGATTGCCTTCGCGCTCGCCCTGGTGCTGGTGCTTGCCGGCCTGCGTCAGCGGCTGGGCTTCGGCTGGCCCCAGCTGCCGGCCTGAACCGGCTGCTCTGGGCAGCCGGTTGCTCAGAGCATCTGGGGATCGGGATCGATGGCCAGGGCAACGGCAGCCGGCAGCATCCGCCGCAGCTCCGCCTCCGGCGGCAGGGGCAGGGCTGTGGCGGCGGGTCCATGCAGCAGCAGCTGCCAGCGGCTGCGGCCCGCAACCCGGGCCACCGGCGCCGGTGCGGGGCCGATCACGCTCCAGCCCTGCAGCTGCGCCGCCGGCAGGATCCGCTCCGCCACGGCGCTGGCGGCGGTGGCGGTGGCGGCGGCACTGGGGCCGCTGAAGCGCAGCAGACAGGCCCGGCTGAAGGGCACCAGGGAGCCGTGGCGCCGCAGCTCGCCTTCCTCCGCCAGAAAGCGGTCGTAGCGGCCATCCACCAGATGGCGGATCACCGGGTGGTCGGGGCTGTAGGTCTGCACGAGCACCTCCCCGGGGCGTTCGCCCCGGCCCGCCCGGCCCGCCAGCTGCAGCAGCAGCTGCAGGCTCTGTTCTGCGGCCCGCAGATCCGGCCGATGCAGCAGGCCGTCGGCGGCCAGCACCGCCGCCAGGGTCACCCGGGGCAGGTCCATGCCCTTGGCGAGCATCTGGGTGCCCACCAGCACATCGGCCTGGCCGGAGGCGAAGCGCTCCAGCAGGCGGCGGTGGCCATCGCGGCCGCGGGTGGTGTCGCGGTCGAAGCGCAGCACCCGCAGCCCCTCCAGCTCCCGCTCCAGCTGCTCCAGTACCCGCTGGGTTCCGGCGCCGAAGGGCTTGAAGGCGGTGGAGCCGCAGTGGCCGCAGCGCTCCCCCAGCTCGGAGCGGTGGTCGCACCAGTGGCAGCGCAGCCACTCCCGCCCCCCCCGGCTGCGGTGCACCGTCATCGCCACATCGCAGTGGGGGCAGAGCACCGCCTCACCGCAGCTGCGGCAGCTCATGAAGGCGTGGTAGCCGCGGCGCGGCACCAGCACCACGGCCTGTTCCCCCTGCTCGCGCAGCACCGCCAGGCGATCCATCAGCGGCCGGCTGAGCAGCCGTCGGTGCCCTTCGGCCAGCTCCTGGCGCATGTCCACCACCCGCACCGGCGGCAGGGGACGGCCGCCGATGCGCTGGGGCAGCCGCAGCAGGCGGGTGTCGGCCTGCGGGCCGTGGCAGGCCTGCCAGCTTTCCAGCGATGGCGTGGCACTGCCGAGCAGCAGGCGGGCGCCACTGAGCTGAGCCCGCCGTCTGGCCACATCGCGAGCGTGATAGCAGGGCATCGGGCTCTCCTGCTTGTACGAGCTGTCGTGCTCCTCGTCGAGCACGATCAACCCCAGCTCCGGCAGCGGCAGGAACACGGCCGAACGGGTGCCCACGGCCAGCAGCGGGTCTCCGCGCAGGCAGCGGCGCCAGGTGGCCACGCGCTCGCCATCGCCCAGGCCGCTGTGGAACTCCACCACCCGCTCACCGAAGCGTTCGCGGCAGCGGTCGAGCAGCTGGGGAATCAGGCCGATCTCGGGCGCCAGGATCAGGGCACTGCGCCGGCGCTCCAGGCACCGGCTCGCCGCCTGCAGGTACACCTCCGTCTTGCCCGCACCGGTGACGCCCCAGAGCAGCAGGCTCTGGCCGGGCGGGGCCGCCTCAATCGCCTCCAGTGCCTGGCGCTGGGCGTCGGTGAGCTGACGGGGGGCAACGGCCGCCGGGCTCGCGCTGGCCGCTGGGCCCGGGTCGGCGCCCCGCTCGCGGCACACCAGGCCCCGTCGTTCCAGGGCCTGCAGCACCGAGCGGCTGAAGCCGTCCTGGCCGCACAGCTGCCGCAGGGGCAAGGGGGCTGCTGCCTGGCGCAGGTGGTTGAGCAGCTGCCGCTGGCGATCGCTGAGCCCCTCCGCGCTCGGGCCGGGGGGCTGGGGGGAGGGGCGCACAAACCAGATCGGCACCCGGGGGCCGCCACCGGCCTGCCGGCGCTGCCCCAGCCATCCTGAAGGCAGGGCACTTTTAAGAGTTTTGAAGCGGCTGGTGTGGCAGTCCTCCGCCACGGCCGTGATCAGCTGCTGCCAGCCGTCATCCACGGCCGCCGCCTGCAGTTGCCGCAGCACCGGTTGCAGCCGCCGCCCCTCGAGCTCCGGTGGCGGCGCGCTCAACAGCTCCACCACCAGTCCGCCGTGGCGCCTGCCCTGCAGATGCACCTCCACCAGGTCGCCGATGGCCAGTGGCAGCCCGGCACTGTTGGCGTAGGTGAACACCTGCCCCTCACGCCCTGCCTCCAGCCAGATCTGCAGCCAGCCAGGGGTGGGTTTACTTGCGGAGCTCACCTCGAGTTCATAGGATTGGCGGGTTGGGCAGCTCTAGGGCTGCCGTCGGAACCCAACAGAGTTCCGTCCAGAGGGAAGACTTGAAGAGTCCGCCAAGGTTTTGCTGTTCACGGCACTGCTGTTCGAGGCATTGCTGTCCACGGCTACCCCAACCTGCGATCCGGCTCCGGTCTGCGACCACCCCTGTCGACCCTGTTGCGGCCTCGGCCAACCCGGTTTCCCATACCCCATTTTCGGCTTGCCTCTCCGGCCTGTTTACCGCGCCGTCGTCGTTCCCTGCGGCAGCATGACGCGCTGAACAGCTCTGACCGTCCCCGGCCCACTCCAGCCGGGTGACGCCTTCCCGTGTCAGCCCCGCCGCCTGCTCCGGTCGTCCTCTCCGGCGATCCTCCCTGCCTGTCTTTCCGTTCTGTTGTCCCGTTCCGCGATGAGCCCAGCCGCCGCCAAGTCCAAGCCTGCTGTCGAAATCCTGAAGGTGGCCACGGCCGCTGGTGAAGAGATGGCCGTGGCGGCGACCTCCACCCCCGCCACCAGCCAGGGCGGCAGCGCCCTCGCCAAGGCCGGCAAGGGCGCCGCTGCCAAGGCCAAGGCCGCGCCTGCCAAAACTGCCTCTGCCAAGACACCGGCTGCGAAGACCGCAGCTGCGAAGACTGCGGCTGCCAAGTCGAAACCTGCCAAGACCGCAGCCGCAGGCAGCGGCAAGCCCAGGGCCAAGGCGGGCGCCGATCTGCAGCAGGCGGCCGACCAGCTGCTGGCAGCTGCCGAGACAGCCGGCGACGCCAAGAACAGCGAGGCCGCCGGCAAGGCCAGCACGGATGCCAAGCCCACTGCGGCGGCCAAGGACAGCAAGGCTCTGCCCGGGGTCAAGGTGGGGCCCAAGGGGGTCTACACCGAAGACTCGATCCGAGTCTATCTCCAGGAGATCGGCCGCATCCGCCTGCTGCGGCCCGATGAGGAGATCGAACTGGCGCGCAAGATCGCCGATCTGCTGTATCTGGAGGAACTGGCGGCCCAGTTCGAGAGCGACCATGGCCGCCAGCCCGACAACAAGGAATGGGCGGTGCTGGTGGAGATGCCGCCGATCAAGTTCCGCCGCCGCCTGATGCTGGGCCGCCGAGCCAAGGAAAAGATGGTGCAGTCGAACCTGCGCCTGGTGGTGTCGATCGCCAAGAAGTACATGAACCGGGGCCTGAGCTTTCAGGACCTGATTCAGGAGGGCTCCCTGGGCCTGATCCGCGCGGCCGAGAAGTTCGACCATGAGAAGGGCTATAAGTTTTCCACCTACGCCACCTGGTGGATCCGTCAGGCGATCACCCGCGCCATCGCTGATCAGAGCCGCACCATCCGCCTGCCGGTGCACCTCTACGAGACGATCTCGCGGATCAAGAAAACCACCAAGACCCTCTCCCAGGAGTTTGGCCGCAAGCCCACGGAGGAGGAGATCGCCGAATCGATGGAGATGACCATCGAAAAGCTGCGCTTCATCGCCAAGAGCGCCCAGTTGCCGATCTCCCTGGAAACCCCCATCGGCAAGGAGGAGGATTCGCGCCTAGGCGACTTCATCGAGGCCGACATCGAGAACCCCGAGCAGGATGTGGCCAAGAACCTGCTGCGCGAAGACCTCGAAGGCGTGCTGTCCACCCTCAGCCCGCGCGAGCGCGACGTGCTGCGGCTGCGCTATGGCCTCGATGACGGCCGCATGAAGACCCTCGAGGAGATCGGCCAGATCTTCGATGTCACCCGCGAACGCATCCGCCAGATCGAAGCCAAGGCCCTGCGCAAGCTGCGCCACCCCAACCGCAACGGCGTGCTCAAGGAGTACATCAAGTGACCCTGGATGGACTGCGCGGTCTGCGCAGTGCTCCCGAGCTCGATGGAGCCGGCCGCACTGCCCTGCTGGCCGAGCTGCGCTCACGGCTGCGTGGCTGTGAGTGGTTCACGCTGGGGGTGATGGCCCCCAGTGCCTCGGCTGCGCTGCAGTGTCTGCGGCAGCTGGAGGCAGCCCTGCACTGGCCCCCCCTGGAGCTGGATGGGGCCTGTGAGGACCCTGCCGCCATTGAGGGTCCTGTGTTTCTCAAGGGCAATCAGAGCAGCGGACGCTTCCTGCTGCGCCGCGAGACGGGCCTGGGGGAGGGACTGCTGATCACCGGCCACAGCCCGGTCGATCCGGCCGCCGAGGACACCTGGGGCCCGCTGCCGCTGGATCTGTTCGCCCTCCAGGCCCAGGCGATCCCTGCCGCAGGTTTGTGACAGCCGCGGCCGGGAGGGAGCAAGCGGCTCCTTAGGCTGACCCGCTGTGAACTGCCTGCCATGGCCCCCACCCTGCGCATTGCCTCCCGCCGCAGCCAGTTGGCCATGGTGCAGACCCACTGGGTGCGGGACGAACTGATCAGGGCCCATGCCGATCTGGAGATCTCGATCGAGGCCATGGCCACCCAGGGCGACAAGATCCTCGATGTGGCCCTGGCCAAGATCGGCGACAAGGGTCTGTTCACCAAGGAACTGGAGGCCCAGATGCTGGTGGACCGGGCCGACATTGCCGTCCACAGCCTCAAGGACCTGCCCACCAACCTGCCCGAGGGCCTGATGCTCGGCTGCATCACCGAGCGGGAGGATCCCGCCGATGCCCTGGTGGTGCATGCCAGACACAGCGACAAGACCCTGGCCACCCTGCCCGCCGGCTCGGTGGTGGGCACCAGCTCGCTGCGGCGTCTGGCCCAGCTGCGCCATCACTTCCCGCACCTCAGCTTCAAGGATGTGCGCGGCAACGTGATCACCCGGCTCGAGAAGCTGGATGGCGGTGAGTACGACTGCCTGATCCTGGCCGCCGCTGGGCTGGGGCGCCTGGGGCTGGGTGATCGCATCCACGAGCTGATCGACCCCTCCATCTCCCTGCACGCCGTGGGTCAGGGGGCCCTGGGCATCGAGTGCCGCGATGGCGACACGGCCGTGCTGGAGCAGATCAAGGTGCTGGAGCACACCCCCACAGCCCGGCGCTGCCTGGCCGAGCGGGCCTTCCTGCGGGAGCTGGAGGGTGGTTGCCAGGTGCCGATCGGCGTGAACACCCGCTTTGCCGAACCCGATCACAGCGGTGAGCTGATTCTCACAGGCATGGTGGCCAGCCTGGACGGCCTGCGCCTGCTGCGCGACGAGGTGCGCGGCCCCCAGGAGGATCCCGAGGTTCTCGGCATTGCCCTCGCCCAGCGGCTGCGGGGGCAGGGGGCAGGCCAGATCCTGGAGGAGATCTTTGCCAGCGTCCGGCCCCAGGCCTGAGCCCCAACGGCAGCCCCAGCCGCCGCCGCAGTTGCAGTCGGCGCCCCTGGCGGAGTGGGATCCCGGCAGTGTGCCCTTCCAGTGGAGCCTGTTGGCCTGGGCCGGCCTGGTGGGTTTGCTCACCGGGCTTGCGGTGGTGGCCTTCCACGAGCTGGTGGGGCTGATCAACAGTGCCCTGTTCGGTCCGCTGGTGGAGGGTCTGCTGAGCCTCGGCCGCGCCCCGCTGCCGCCGCCGCCGCCCGCCACGCCGCCCGCGCTACTGCCATCACTCCCCGAACAGACACCGCTCACGGCCCTGTTGCAGATCGGACTGGGCGGGCTGGGCTACCTGCCGCCGCCGCCCCCCGCGGCTGAGCTGCCGCCCGCGCCGCTGGCCGGCCTGCCCCGCTGGCTGCAGCTGTGGCCTGTGGTGGTGGTGCCCTGCCTGGGTGGGCTGGCGGTGGGTCTGTTGCGGCGCTGGCGTACCGATCCCGGGCCCGGTCTTCCCAGCCTGATGGCCATGGCCGATGGGGCCGTGCCTGCAGCACCCCAGTTGCCGTTCCAGCGCCTGCTGGCGGCCTCGCTGAGCCTGGGCAGCGGTGCCTCCCTGGGGCCGGAGGGCCCCAGCGTGGAGAGCGGTGGCAATCTTGGTCTGTGGCTGGCGCTGCGTGCCCGCCTGCCTCCCCAGAGCCAGAAGGCCCTGGTGGCCGCCGGGGTGGCGGCCGGGCTTGCGGCCGGCTTCAAGGCCCCGATCGCTGGGGTGTTCTTCGCCTTTGAGGGCAGCTTCAGCACGATCCAGGGCCGTCCCAGCCTGCGCGCGGTGCTGGTGGCGGCGGTGAGTGCCACCCTGGTGGTGCAGCTGCTGCTGGGCGAGGCGCCGATCCTGCGATTGCCGGCCTACGAGGTGCGCTCTCCCCTTGAGCTGCCCCTTTACCTCGGGCTCGGTGTGCTGGCCAGCGGTCTGTCGCTGCTGCTGCTCCACACCCTGGCCCTGGGCCGCAGCGCCCGCCTGCAGGGCTGGCTGGCAGACCTGCCGCCCGGCCTTGGCACGGCCCTGGGGGGAGCGGCCGTGGGGGTGGTGGCCCTGGCCTTTCCGCAGGTGCTGGGCGTGGGCTACGACACGATCGAGGCCCTGCTGGGCCGCGATGGCGGCGTCCCGCTGCTGGTGTTGCTGCTGCTGCTGGGGGCCAAGCTGCTGGCCACGGGGATCAGTGCGGCCACCGGTTTCGTGGGCGGAGGCTTCGCTCCGGCCCTGGTGCTGGGGGCGGTGCTGGGCAACTGCTACGGCCAGCTGCTGGGGGACGGCGGACTGGGTCTGCCGGTGGCGGAACCGCCCGCCTACGCGATGGTGGGCATGGCGGCGGTGCTCGCCGGCAGCGCCCGCGCACCGCTCACCGCCCTGCTGTTGCTGTTCGAGCTCACCCGCGACATCCGCATCGTGCTGCCGCTGATGGCCGCCGCCGGCCTCAGCGCCGTCCTGGTGGAGCGCCGGCAGGGCCTCAGCGACCCCGGCCTGCTGGGGCCGGATACGGCTGAGGAGCGCCGCCGCCGGCAGCTCGCCGCGGTGCCGCTGGAGGAGGCCCTCGACCCGGAGCAGCCGTTGGTGTTGCCGGCCGATTGCCCGGCCCCAGACGCCCTGGAGCGGTTGCTGGACACCCGGGGCCACTGCCTGCTGGTGAGCGAGGGTGCCCGGGTGGTGGGCCTGGTGACCCTGCCCGACCTTCAGCGCCTGCTCAGCGCCCGCAGCGAGCAGGCCCAAACCGGCGCTCTTGCCGACATCCAGCTGATCGACTGCCTGCGCAGCGAGCTGGTGTGGCTGCCGCTGGCCAGCCAGCTCGCCCGGCTCGAGGATCAGCTGCGCCCCAGCGGCCTGCGCCAGTTGCCGGTGTTCGAGCTGCCGGGGCTGAATCCACCGGCCCTGCCCCAGGGCCCTCCCGGCTCCGGGCTGCCGGTGGCGGCATTGCGTGGTCTGGCCAGTCGCGATGGCCTGGCCCGGGCCCTGGCCCGCCGCCTCAGCAGGGCTCGGGATTGAGGGCAGTGAAGTGGGAGGCGTGCAGCAGGGCCTCCGCCACCGGATCGGTCTGCTGCAGGCGGTCCACCAGCCGTTGCAGATCCAGCACCGAGAGCTCACCGTCGCTCGACCACTTCAGCACCGTGCTGGGGGTGGTGGAACCCTCGTGCTGGAGCTCCTGGTGTTGGCAGTGATGGGCGAAGTGGCCGTGATCGCTGGCCATGCCGGCGGTGAGGTGCGCGTTGGGTGCTCAAGTTAGGGGATGAAGATATCCCTAGCACCACATGGGCCCGAAGAGTGCAGAAAGTCTTCCGGGTTGGCCGTTGATCCGCGGCTGATCAGGGTTTGACGACCACGGGCGTGCCCACCTCCACCTGATCGAACAGCTGGCGCACGTGCGGGGTGAGCATGCGCACGCAGCCGTTGGACACCGCCGCCCGGGATGTGACAGTCCAGGACCAGGCATCCGGGGTGCCGTGGATGCCGAACTGGTTGAGGCCACTCTGCTTGAAGCCGATCCAGCGATCGCCCAGGGGCGCCTGGGGGCCCACCTTGTTGTTCACCTTGCCGCTGGAGGTGCTCTGGTAGATGGGGTTCACCACCTTGTTCTCCACCGTGAAACGCCCGGTGGGCGTGGGGGTGCGGGGGTCGCCGATGGCCACCGGCCAGCTGCCCAGCACCGTGCCGGCTTCCACCAGGGAAATCTGGCGCCGGCCCAGCTCCAGCACGATCTCGCGGGTGAGCACCGGCGGTGGGCCGGGGGTGACGGCCGTAGCAGCTGACTCCATCTCCTGGGGCGCCACGCCAGGCTCGCTGGAGGCCAGGGCGCCGCCGCAGGCGAGGGCCGCGCCGCCGAGCAGGGCTGCCAACAGCCAGGGGACTGGCCGGCGCCGACGGGATGGGTTTGGCATGGGGCGCGGAGCCATGGCGGTTGGGGGCGTGGAGGAGCGGCTCAGGTGCTGGGGCCGTTCACCAGTTTCGGGGCGATCTCGCTGTTGTAGCGGGCCTCGCACTCCTTGATCACCTTCACGGCCTCCTCGGCGTCGAAGAAGCCGTTCACCCGGCAGGTGCCTGGCTTCTTGAGGTCTTTGTAGTGCTCCCAGTAGTAGGTGGTTTCCTTCAGCCAATGCGCACCCAGCTGGGAGGCGCTGGTGATGTGGTCCATGCGCTTGTCATCGGCCAGCACGGCGATCACCTTGTCGTCCACTTCACCGCCGTCGTCGAACTTCATCACGCCGATGATGCGGGCCTCCACCAGGGAGCCGGGGATCAGGGGCTCGGTCACACCCACGATCTCGATGTCGAGGGGGTCGCCGTCCTCGTCCCAGGTGCGGGGGATGCAGCCGTAGGCAAACGGGTAGGCCAGCGACGAGTAGCCCACCCGATCGAGCTTGAGCTGGCCAGTTTCCGTGATCAGCTCGTATTTGTTGATCGTCATCGAGTTGAGCTCCACGATCGCGTTCAGCCTCAGCTCAGCTTCATCGGCGAAGGCCGGCAGCACGTGCAGGAGGTTGAGCATCGTGCGGCTGGGGGCGTGGTCGATGTTCGCCATGAAGGGCTGGACGGGCGGGGCGCATCCTACGGAGGGCATCGCCGCTCAACCTGCTTCCAGCAGCCGCTCGATCTTGTGCTCCAGGTAGCCAAGGAACGGGGCGGCGCTGAGGGGCCTGCCGCTCACCCGCTCCACCAGCTCGGCGCCGTTGACGCTGCGGCCCAGACCCCAGACGTGGCGGGCCAGCCAGGCCTGCAGCACCGCCTCTTCGCCAGCGGCCACCAGGGTTTCGATCGCTCCGATCTCCGCCTCCAGCGTCTCCGCCAGCTGGGCGCTGATCAGATGGCCCAGGGCGTAGGAGGGGAAATAGCCGAACAAACCTTCGGCCCAGTGGATGTCCTGCAGGCAGCCCTCGGCGTCGCTGGCTGGCTGGATGCCGAGCAGCTCCTGCATCCGCCGGTTCCAGGCGGCGGGCAGCTCGGCCACCGGCATCTCCTGCTCCAGCAGGGCCAGCTCCAGCTCGTAGCGCAGCACGATGTGCAGGCCGTAGCTGAGTTCGTCGGCCTCCACGCGGATCAACCCCGGCTGGAGGGGGTTGAGCTGCCGCCAGAACTGCGCCGCGTTGCCCCAGGGGTCGGCCCCCAGCCCATCGCGGAAGCGGGGATACCAGCGCTCGGCGCAGGCGCGGCCCCGGGCCACCCGGCACTCCCAGAACAGCGACTGGGATTCATGCACCCCCATCGAGGTGGCCTCCCCCAGGGGCCAGGGGAAGTAGTGGTCGTCTGAACGGGGCAGGCCCTGTTCGTAGAGGGAATGGCCCCACTCGTGGGCGGTGGCCAGGAAAGCGGAGAACGGTTGGCCCGGCACCACCCGGGTGGTGATGCGGTAGTCGGCCGGACCGAGGGTGCAGGAGAAGGGATGGGCGGAGCGGGAGCGCTGACAGCGGCTGGGGTCGTAGCCCCAGCTCTGCAGCAACTGGCTGCAGAGGCGTTCCTGCAGCTCTTCGGGCAGCTCCGCGGTGCTGCCGGCAGCGCCAGGGGGTGGGGCTGGGGCCAGCCGCTCCAGCAGCTTTGGAAGGACGGTCTTGAGCGGGGTGAACAGGGCATCCAGCTGGGCCTTGCTGATGTCGGGTTCGAACGGCTGGGCCAGGATCTCCCAGACGCTGCGGGCCACCGGCTCGGCTGCCGCCAGCTGGCTGGCCTGCTCGCGGCGCAGCTGCAGCAGCTCGCTCAGGCCCGGCGCGAAGGCCGCGAAGTCGTCGGCGCGGCGGGCCTCCTGCCAGAGGGCATTGCCGCGCGACTGGGCCAGGGCCAGAGCCTGCACCAGGGCCGGATCGAGGCAGCGCTGCCGCTCCAGGTCCAGCCGCAGCAGCTGCAGGTTGCGCCGCAGGGGGGGCGGGGCATCGCTGGGCAACGTGCTTTCGGCGGCGGCCAGTAGATCGGTGTATTCCGTGCTGCTCTGGCGCGCGTGCAGCTGGCTGGCCAGCAGGGCCAGCTGCTCGCCCCGCCAGGCCGCCCCGCCGGCCGGCATCACGGTGTTCTGGTCGTAGTAGAGGGCGCTGCTGATGGAGCCCAGCAGGCGCGTGTGGTGCAGGTGCCGCTGCAGGCGCACCAGGGCAGCTGGCTGCTCGGGCATGGGCGGAGGAGGGAGGGTTGTCTCAGCATCGCCAGAAGACCAGTGGCCTGAGGCTTCAGCTCTGAGCTCTGAGGGCATCAAAAAACCCCCGGCTGGAGGCCGGGGGCGGTGAGGGTGGATGCCGCTGCACCCGAGCCTTGAAGCTGCCGCTTCAGCACAGAGGGCTTCAGCCCAGAGCGGTTCAGCCCAGACCGATCTGGCCGAGGATGCTCTGGCCGGTGAGCAGTTCGGTGGCCAGACCGATCACGAAGCCCATCATGGCCAGGCGGCCGTTCCAGGTTTCAGCGAAGGCCACGAAACCAAAGCGGGAGGTGGAGTCAGTCATGGGTTCAGCGCGTTAAGAAACGTGATCAGATCTTAAGCGATTGTGAAGCGGGTGTTGGCCGCCGGCAGACGGCAGCCCAGCTGGATGGCGCCCTGATCGAGCAGCCGTCCCAGGCGCAGGGCGGTGGCCTCCTCCACCCGGGAGAAGCGGGGCTGCTGGGCCGTGATCCAGTTGAGTTCGCCGGGAGTGATCACTCCCGATGACAGGGACTCGAGGAAGAGTTCGCCGACCGTCATGACTGGTCCGTGCAGGAGTTGTTACGGAACGTTAACACTGCCTCTCATTCGCGCGGTTCAGGCTGAGCTGGGACCCCATTCGGTCCTGAAAGCGCCTGGGGCGCAGGACCTCTGCGTCTCCAGGTCGCGGTTAACACTTCGTCACACTAGGGTTGAAGTCGCCGAAAATCCCCCCACATGCTGTTCACCACGTTGTATCTGGTCTGTTTTGCGCTGCTGCTGGTGGGGGCCTTCTCGTTGATGAGCCAGGGCTTCCGCGTGGCCAACCAGCCGATGGGTGCTCCCTCCGATCGCCGCTTTCAGAGCGACGGCCCTCGGCGCCACCCTGAGGCTCCCGAGCCGGGCGAAATGGTGATGGTTGTGGATCTCAACCGCGAGCGCCTCGAGCAGCTCTACCAGAAGAGTTCCTGATCCTCTCCGCGCTGCCCCCGGAGCCGCAGCCGCCTTCGCCTTCAGTCAGCGCCGATCCTCCGTGGTGCAAGGCTGACGAGCGTTCAGCTGAGGGCCCCGAGGGTGCGCCGGAAGCGAGCCAGAGAGAGGCCAAAGAACCCCGAGCCGATCAGGGCCAGCCAGATGAACTGTGGCCACACCGCGGCCAGCCCGGCGGATCGGTAGAGGATCCCCTGGCCCAGGATCACGTAATGGGTGTTGGGTGCCACCAGCATGGCCAGCTGCACCCACACGGGCATGCTCTCTCGCGGGGTGATGGACCCCGAAAGCATCTGCAGGGGCAGCACCACCATCAGCAACGTGAGGCCGAAGCGGGGCATCGAGCGGGCCACCGTGGCCAGAAAGATGCCCATGGAGGTGGTGGCGAAGAGGTGCAGCGACGTGCCCGCCAGGAACAGGGGCAGTGAGCCGGCGATCGGCACCTGCAGCAGTCCCTGCACCACCAGCAGCAGCGAGGCGCTTGCGGCCAGCAGCACCACCAGCCCCATCGACCACACCTTGGCCAGCATGATTTCCAGGGGGGTGACGGGCATCACCAACAGATGCTCGAGCGTGCCCCGCTCGCGCTCGCGCAGCAGGGCCGCGCCGGTGAGCAGCAGCGAGAGCAGGGTGACCTGGTTGATCACCTGCATGATCGAGCCGAACCACACCCGACTCAGCTCCGGGTTGAAGCGGGCCCGGATCACCAGCTCCACCGCTTCGGTGGGGGCGGCGACCACCGCTCCGGGGGCGCGCCAGGCGCCTGGGCGTTCCACCTGGAAATCGCGCACCTCCCCCTGCACGATCCGCTGCACGTAGCCACTGCCGCTGAAGGCCTGGCCCATGCGCGTGGCATCCACCTGCAGCTGCAGCGACGGCTGGCGGCCGGCCAGCAGGTCGCGCTGGAAGTGCGGGGGGATGCGGAGGGCGAAGCTGTCGAGGCCGGCATCCAGGCGGCGGTCCATCTCCTTGGCGTCCACCAGCCGCGGCGCCTGGAAGTAGGGGGGCAGAAACGCGTCGCGCAGACGGGTGGAGAGCTGGGAGCGGTCTTCGTCGACGATGGCGATCGGGGTGTGCTGTAGCGTTTCGGGCGAGACCTTCGTGCCGGCGAACACCGACACCGTGAAGGCGAACAGGATCAGGCCCAGCAGGAAAGGGTCGCGGGCCAGGCTCCAGAACTCCTTGACGCCCAGGTCACGCACGTGATCCCAGCGCAGCCGGAGTTGGCCCATCGCTCAGGCCTCCTGGGGCCGCAGACAGAGCACGCTCAGCCCCAGCAACACCGGAATCGCCAGCAGCAGCGGCAGGAACGCTCCGGCCAGCCCATCGAAACCCAGGCCCTTGAGGAACGTGCCCTGGGTGATCGTGAGGAAGTGGGTGGTGGGGTAGACGCGGCTGATCCAGGCGCTGAGGCCGGTGAGGGAACTCACAGGATCGAACACCCCTGAGAAGGACAGGGCCGGCAGGATCGTGAGCACGGCCGTGCCGAAGATCGCCGAGATCTGGCTGGGCATGAATGACGACACCAGCAGCCCGAAGCCCGTGGCTGCCCCCACGTAGAGCCCGGCGGCAAGCGTGGCGGCGGCCAGGCTGCCGCGCAGCGGCACCCCCAGCACGGTGGTGGCCACCAGGGCCAGCAGCAGGAAGTTCACCAGCCCCAGGACTGCATAGGGCAACTGCTTGCCCAGCAGAAACTCCAGCCGCGTCAGCGGCGTGACGTAGAGGTTCACCACCGAGCCCAGCTCCTTCTCGCGCACCACCGAGAGGGCGGTGAGCATGGCCGGCAACAACAGCAGCAGCAGCGGGATCATCGTCGGCACCATGGCCGTGAGGCTGCGCAGCTCCGGGTTGTAGCGGAAGCGCGTCTCCACCTTCACAGGCTCGCCGCTCGGCCTGGCCCGTGCCCCCTCCCGCTCGCCCAGCTCCCTCAGCCACAGGCCATGCATGCCCTGCAGGTAGCCGCGGGCCGTTTCCGCCCGCTGGGGCATGGCGCCATCGATCCACACGCCGATCGACGCCGGACTGCTGCGCAGGATGGCCCGCCCGAAACGCGGCGGGAACTCCAGGGCCAGGCTGAGGCGTCCGCTTTCCAGGCGACGATCCAGATCCCGGTGATCGCGCAGGGGAGGAGTCGCGGAGAAGTAGCGCGAGCCCGCCAGGGTGTCCGCGTAATCGCGGCTGAGGCTGGTGCCGTCGTGGTCGAGCACCGCAAACGAAAGCTGCTCCACGTCGAAGCTGATCCCCAGCCCCATCACCACCATCAGCAGCAGGCTGCCCGCCAGGGCCAGCACCGCCCGCAGCGGATCGCGGCGCAGCTCCAGCGTCTCCCGCCCGGCGATGCTGGCCAGCCTCTGCAGGCTGAAGCCGCTGGCCTGCCCACGCCACCCGACTGCCATCGGTATCGACGCTGACGGGGTTGCGGCCGGTTCCCCTGCAGTGGCGTCGCTGGCGTCCCTGAGGATCGCCAGGAAGGCCTGCTCCAGGGAGCCGCCGCCCCGCTGCCGCGCCAGCTCCGCCGGGGTGGCGCTCACCAGCACGCGGCCGGCGTGCATCAGCGACAGCCGATCGCAGCGGGCTGCCTCGTTGACGAAGTGGGTGGAGATGAAGATCGTGACCTTCTCCTGGCGGGAGAGCTGGATCAGCTCCTGCCAGAACGCCTCGCGAGCCACCGGATCCACCCCTGAGGTGGGTTCATCGAGGATCAGCACCTCCGGCTGCTGGATCAGGGCCACCGCCAGCGCCAGCCGCTGGCGGTGGCCCTGGGGCAGGGCGGTGGGACGTGTGTCGGCCACGGCCAGCAGATCGAACCGCTCCAGCAGATCCCGCACCCGGGCCTGCCGCCCGGTGGCGGGAAGGCCGAACAGCCGGGCGTGCAGCATCAGGTTCTGGCGCACGCTCAGTTCGCCGTAGAGCGAAAAGGTCTGGGACACGTAGCCCACCCGGCGGCGGGTGTCGAGGTCGTCGGCGCGGACGGGCCGGCCCAGCAGCCAGGCCTGGCCACCGGAGGCCGGCAGCAGGCCCGTGAGCATCTTCATGGTGGTGGTTTTGCCGCAGCCGTTGGAGCCCACGAAGCCGAAGATTTCGCCGCGCTCGATGCGCAGGTCCACCCCGTCCACCGCCATGAACTCCCCGAACCGGCGGCTGAGGCCGCGGGCTGCGATCACCACCTCCGCCGCCCCCTGTCGCGCAGGGGGGATCAGCACGGGCCGGTGCCGTTGCCGCCGCTCGAGCGGCAGCAGGGCGATGAAGGCCTGCTCGAGGCTGGCGCTGGCGGTGCGGGCGAGCAGCTCAGCCGGACTGGCGTCGGCCAGTACCCGCCCGCCATCGAGGGCCAGCAGCCGATCGAAGTCGGCAGCCTCCTCCATGGTGGCCGTGGCCACGAGCACGGCCAGCGCCGGCTGGGCGTGGCGTATGCCGGCGATCAGCTGCCAGAACTGCTGCCGCGCCAGCGGATCCACGCCGGTGGTGGGCTCGTCGAGTAACAGCAGGTCGGGGTCGTGCACCAAGGCGCAGCACAGGCCCAGCTTCTGCTTCATTCCCCCCGAGAGCTGGCCGGCGCGTCGGTGGCGGAACGGGGCCAGCCCGGTGCTGGCCAGCAGGGCGGTGCAGCGCCGGTTTCGCTCCTGTCGCGCCAGCCCGAACAGGGCCGCGAAGCTGCGCAGGTTTTCCTCCACCGTGAGGCTGGCGTGGAGATGGCGACCCAGCCCCTGGGGCAGGTAGGCGATGCGCTGGCAGATGGCGCGCCGGTGTTCCCCTCGCGCCATGTCGCCGCCGAACACCTGCAGCTGGCCGCGCTGCAGGCGCCGGGCCCCGGCGATCAGGCCCAGCAGGCTGGATTTGCCCACGCCGTCGGGGCCGATCAGCCCCAGCAGCTCCCCTGCCCCCAGCTCGAAGCCCACGCCGTCCAGGGCCTGCCTGCGGCCGTAGCGCAGGGCCAGGTTGCTGCAGCGCACGACGGGCTGGCTCATGGCGCCGCCGGCGCGGGCAGGCGCACCTGCAGATGCCGGGGCCAGGGCACAGCCGGATCCAGCCGCACCCAGGCCACCCCCGGCAGGCCGCTCTTGGCGGCACTGGCGTAGCGCTGCACCAACGCCGGATCCACCTGAGCCTTGACGCGGAACATCAGCTTCTCCCGCTCGCTGCTGGTTTCCACCGTGCGGGGCGTGAACTGGGAGCCGCTGGCCACGTAGGTGATCCGGGCGGGGATCACCAGATCGGGAGCCGCATCCAGGATCAGGCGCGCCTCGGCGCCGAGCCGCAGCTGGCCCGCCTCCCGCGTGGGCAGGAAGAAGGTCATGTGCAGGTCGCTGAGGTCGAGCAGGTTCAGCACCCGACCTCCCGCGGCCAGCACCTCGCCCGGTTCGGCGATGCGGATCTGCACCCGGCCGCTGATCGGTGCGGTGAGCAGCGCCTCAGCGATGTCGCTCTGCAGCCGCTGAATCCGGGCCCGGGCGGCCTCCACGGCGGCCTCGGCGGCCAGCACCTCACCGGTCGCCGCCGCCACCGCCGCGCGGCCGGCGGCCGTATCGGCCTGGGCCTGGCTGAGGGCCGCCTCGGCGCCCGCCAGGCGGGAGCGGTCGTTGTCGAACACCTCGCGGGCCAGAGCTCCGGAGCGCACCAGCTGGCTGGAGCGCTGGAAGCGCAACTCGGCGAGGTCGCGCTCGGCCAGGCGCTGCTCGATCACCTGGCTCGCCGCGCGCCGCTGCGCCTGGCGCTGCTCCACCAGGCTGCGGGCCGTGGCGATGCGTGTCTGCTCCCGCAGCAGCTCGGCCCTGGCCTCCAGCAGCTGGGCCTCCAGGCTGGCGGTGTCCATGCGGGCCAGCACCTGGCCGGCCTGCACCGCGTCGCCCTCCTGCACCTCCACCCGCAGCAGGCGGCCGGCGCTGCGGGTGGCCACATCCACCTCCACGGCCTCCAGGCGGCCATTGCCGCTGGCGAACACCGGCGGACCCTGCTGGTTGCGCAGTCGCAGCCACAGGGCACCCGCCCCGACGAGCGTCAGCGCCAAGGCGATCACCAGAGCACGGTGGCGCTGGCCCATGGCTACGCGCCTCCCCGGGCAGTGCGGCTCATCCTGCCGGGGCGGCGAGGTGTTGTTCGAGGAACTGCAAGGATTAGTGCAGGTTGGCCGAGAAGCCCAGCAGACCCTGATCGCGCTGCTCCAATGGCATCCTGTCTTGGGCATCGAGCAGCCAGGTGCCCACGCTCTGTGTGAGGGGCCGCTGGTTGCCCATGCCGCCGGCACTGTTGAACAGGGATCCCGGTAGGGGCGGAAGGGCGACGATGTGGATGCTGTCTCCGGCCCTGACGCGCTGGGGAGCGCGGCGATCACCCCGTTAGCCGCACAGCACCTCGGTCAGGGTGCCGGGAAGCCGACGCCGGCGCACATCAGCAGCAGATTGGTCCAGGGACCGATGGGCGGCGTCAGGCCTTCCTCCACACCCATGGCGCAATGCAGCTCCGGGTCCATCTGCATCTGGCCTGTGGGCGGGCCGGTGAAGGCACAGAAGAGCTCCCGGCAGGCGGCGTTGCCGATGGCGATCACCTGCAGGCCGGCACGAGGGCCTGGGAGTATTCGAGGCTGTCAAAACCCCCCAGCTGTCCCATCAGGATCACCAGCCGCCGCAGGCCTCCACTGACAGCCAGGCAGGGGCGCAGCGCCTCCGGGACTATCCTCCTGTCTCTGTTCGCCTCGCCCTCCTCAGGTGTCTCTGCGTTCAGATCAGTTCCCAGTGCAGAGTCATGTGGATTGCCTCCTCCAGGCTGGCCTTCACCGGACAGCCCTCTGCCGCCCGCTGTAGAGCGTGCCTCTGGTTGACATCCAGGCCCCTCGGCAGGCTCACCCACACCTCTAGGGCGGCGATGCGCCGTGGCGGTTCACTGCTCATCGTTTTTGTCACCCGGGCAGCGGCCCCGTCCAGCGGCCAACCGTGGCGCTCCGCCACGATGCCCATCACCGTCAGCAGGCAAGTGGCCAGGGCAGTGGCCACCAGGTCGGTGGGTGAAAAGCACTCCCCTCGACCAGCGTTGTCGGTGGGAGGGTCGGTAGTGAGCACGCTGCCGGATGGTCCGTGTTCGGCGATACAGCGCATGCCGCCGTCGTAACGGCATAAAATAGTTGTCATGACCGGGATGGGGGAGCAAGCGGCCGCTCCGCTTCAGCAACTGGCATCGCTGTAGTGACCAATCTGAGAGCTCCAACAGCGTACTGAAGCTCAGTCATCAGCCAGCCAACTAGGCTTGAGTTCCCATGGAGAGGGTTGCCCGTTATTCGTGAGCCACTTACAGTAAACATGGGTCATCCGGAGTTCTTAGATGCCTGAGTGATTGCCAGAGCCATGTGAAGGCGAGCCTACCCGAAACAGCTTGAGGCCGAGGCCGGAGCCAGATTGAGAGTTGATAGCTGCTCTCCAAGACAAGCTAACAAAGAGCAGCTTATACTGGCTGCATTGCATCTCACGAACTGATCAACCAACACCTTCAGGCATTCATTCCTGCCGATCTCCCCCCGTCCAGTATCAACTATCCCTATCATTCTCTATGTTGAGTTCAATTGCTACGTGTTATTGGCCATGCTGAGATGCTGCTATTCACGAACGTTATCCAGTGGCTAGATCGGTCGATGGATAAGATAATGACCTTCATTCTAAGATGGCGAGTAACATCATTTCAATGGCGATGTCTCTAGGGAAGCTGTTCAAGCGATTAATCGGGAGGGCAAGAAAAGCCCTTCCTTCTGTGCATGTGAGGACTTGGGGCAGTGACCCAAGCGGACCTAATAATACGAGTGCTGTCATTAAGGCAATTGGACTTGCCAAACTAGCCACGCGGCCCGCGCCAGCCACGATTATCTTTCTTCACTATCATCCAAGTGAATTTTTTGCGCCTGGATATATTCAGCTGATTCAGTCCGCCCAAGCCTGCGGTTATCGGGTTTTAGTCGTTTCAAGTGCGAGGCCCAGTCGTGCCAAGAAACACCTAGGTGATTTTGAGTGTGTCTACATCCAACGAGAAAACATAGGGTATGACTTTGGAGCCCTCAGAGATGCCAGAGAGTCTCTCGCGAAGCATGGGCTCTTAACTGATACTCGTTATGTTATTATCAATAGCAGTCTCATTAATATTGCCAGTAAAGGCTTTGGCCACGACCCAATCCTAGATCGCCTCGCGGAGCCAGAGAATGATATTGATCTCCTGGGGGTGACATCTTCTTTTGAGCAGCGTACTTATCATATTCAGAGCTATTTCTATAGCTTTTCGGCGCGGCTATTCTGCTCGTCAGATCTTGACAACTACTTGAAGCGATACTGGTTAGGCCTTTCCGTGCAACAATCGAAGATGAAAGCCCGTGACTACGCCATCAAGAACGGTGAGCTTGGGCTTTGCAGTTTTGTCCTCAAAAATGGTTATAGTGCCACGTCACTATTTGAACATTTACATCTTCCATGTACAGATACATTCGCTGCCATGGAGTCGCTGCGGATGGATATTCAAGATAACATTAGTAAGAAATGCTTCCCAGATTCTCTTCCTGGTTCCTGGGCTGGATCGATACATCCGTCGTTTATGACGGAATGGTGGTCTAAGCCTGGACTACAAGCGAATATGTCCCAGGCATGTTGGGCTCTCCTTCTTTTGAATAGATTTATGTTTATAAAGAGAGAGTTGTTAGAGAATTATCAGCCCCATAATCACTGCCATGCCAGATCTGCCTGCTCTATGCTAATGCCTGTACTCAGGTCGCTTGAAGTTGAGATACCAAGCTGGTCGGATCTCCATGTTTTAAATCGCCTAGTCTTTGCTTCCAGGCCATAGCAGCTCTTCCATTCTCTTTCAAGCCAATTGAACTACAGTCGCACCCATCATTGCAATGTAATGTTTGATTGTGTCCGCAGGGATCCTATCCTATGCATTCAAATTATTCCTGGAGTTATGCTTTGACAGCATCTCTTCCGGAGCAGGAAATGGTCTGGTGACTGGATTCATCGAGAGATAGAGTCTTGGGCTTTCTTCTTGGTGCCAATGTTCCCAGGAATGTCGATACTCTGATCGGCTCTTGCAGTCCCCAAGAAAACTATCGGTATAGGATTCCCTGGCTGTCGTAAGACTATAGTTATTAGCTGCCGCTAGCACCAAAGGCTTTCGAAGAATACCCACTGAATCATGCCCATAAAGAGAACGGATACGGAATAGATATTCCGTATCGGCAGAATATCTGACTTCATCATAAAAACCAATCGTAGCGACAATTTCGTGTCGGTACATCATTGTTGCAAGTCCACCATGGAGAAAGTCGCCCCCCCTTTTATTGTGATAAATGATTTCGCCGTTCTCTTTGATGCGCAGCCATTGACTGATGACAGCCACTCTATTCGCGTCCTGTTCAAGAAACTCAGCTTGAAGGCTCAATCGTAATGGATGGCAAAAGTCATCGGCATCATGAGTTGTGATAAAAGTGCCAGATGCCCTGGATAGAGCTATATTTCGACAGGCGTAGGCTCCCCTATTCTCTGTAAGCAGTATTGGTATGATTCTCTGGTCAGACTGTGCAAACTTCCTGATTATAGTCTGCGTTTGATCGGTGCTGCTGTCATCAACAATTAGCAGCTCAAAGTCCGTATAAACCTGATTCAGTAAAGACTGGATTGCGTAGGCTATTGTGTATTCCGCATTGTATGCGGACATGATGATACTGATTTGCGTGCCAGGCCGTGATGATTCTCGACGAGCAATGCTAGTTTCAATGTTCAGTAATTCTAGGATATGCATTGGTGTTGCATTCGCTGAACTTATTCTCGTGACAGCAAGCTCTTGAGCAGGTGTTGAAAAGAGGTTCAGATATCTAGTCATCAGGTGTGTCCATCTGTCTATATCTCGTTGTCGACTATGCCAATTGGCCTCCAATGGAACTGCAAAGCATGGGTTCCTAAAACCATGTATTATCTCTAAAAGCAGTTCCATGCAATCTCTGTCTATAATCGGTATTAACATGCTCACCAGTCTCACGTCAAGAGATTCTCTTGAATGTCGGCGTGTTCGAAACAGCCTGTCTTGGCTGGATAGATTCTTGTATTCTCTGATGAGCTCTGTTCTGCAACGGGCGAGACAATACTGGTACTCAGCGCATTCTGAATGTCGTTCTATAAGCCAGTCAAATATAATATAAGCCCGAACAGACTCTCCTGACTCCATCAGTCTTTTCCCGTGGCTGCAGAGCCTTATTTTTTTCAGCTGCCTCCAGGAGAGTGGCTTATAACTGTTGCTATCTAGTATCATTCTGGTGTTCATTCTACCTTTGACACTGTATCAAATTAAAATGCAAAACAAGACCTGTGGTCGCTATCATGGGTAATTGACTCAGCTACCATAGGCCACAAGGCTGGCCAAGTCTGGCCTTCCTTCATGTTGAGACTTGCCGATGAACTCTTCCTTGTAAGGAGTTTAGGGATGGCCTGGTTGACTCTAGTCGGCCCCACGCCATTCCAATGAGGAGTAGCCACAAAGATCATCCCAGAAGTCAGAACAATAGCCCATTCTTTCGGTGGGGATAGATGGAAGCCCGCGAGCTGAAATCAGTGCCAGGATGTTGCCGTATAGAACATTATTCTTTGCACTTCTGCCTTCTGGGCGTATGCATCGGCTGCCCAGAACATACATGGCTTCGGATATGCGAGACTTTTCTCTTTGGCCTCCTTTCAAGGCCTCTATGTACCTCAGAACTAGCAAAGCAATTCTTGATGCAGCTATATTCTCTCGATTGATAACTGGTATTTCCCTGGCTTTTCGTTTGATGTTAAGCTTCGTATAGGCGGGTATGATTGTAATTCTTTGAATGCAGCCTTGGATAGCATGCCAAGTATAGCTCTCTTGGCGCTCAAGGATCGGCTTCATGACCGCAGCCCAGCCGCCAATCCGGATAAAGTTTGTCATGGCATTCCAGCAGGCATAGGTATGCAGATGCTCTTCGGGTAACTGGTTTATCCAGTCTAGTCCTTGAGTCACTGTCTCCTCAAGGCTCTCGTAAGCTTGGGAATAGAGCCTGTGATGGATCCTTACCATGTAGCAAGATGCGGTAAGTGCCACCTTGTCCCTCCTGTTGTTTCGGGGAGCGTATTGGCTGTAAAGGCCTACCGCTTCCTCAAGCCTGGCCACGTTTCTCTCGGCAGCCGAATCCACGGGCCTGCAAGTATTGAAAAAGGTATAGCAGCTGTTGATCAGTACATAAATCTCGAGATGAGCAGGAAGCCTTGTCTCCGCCAGGATTCTCTCCATACCATGCAGAGCCAGCTCAGGCTTTCTAGGCCTGGTTGTTCTGGTGATAAGCTGATTCAGAGACGTGAAGAACTGTCGAGAGGAACTGTATGACCGGATGGCTCGATCAATATAGGAATCCAGTTCCCTCTGCGATTGTATGTTCGCAGGATTACCAGCGTTCATGAAGGCTTTCCCTTGTTGCTTGATGAGGATAGAGAGGGTGGTTTGGGCAGGTGGGCTTCATTGGCTGAGTTTTGCACACTTGAATTCTGCTCCCGGATTGTAGGCGATCTATTCTGCGATGCCTTCGACCACGATTCCTTTCCCCAGCCCCCTTGATTTTTGCACAACCTCTTGATCGCTTGCCAGCGCTGGATGTGCAATGCACACCAGTCGCTTAAGGAACCTCTGGGCAACGAGCCCTGAAAGAGAGGCCAAGGTTCCAATTTGCTCGGAATGAACAATTTTTGGCGGATCTGAGCCTCGATTGGCCTGATTTCACCTTTCTGGGAGCCGAAACTTGC
>NZ_JAGQCU010000005.1 GCF_024346355.1 Cyanobium sp. ATX 6A2 | reverse complement strand
GGCAAGTTTCGGCTCCCAGAAAGGTGAAATCAGGCCAATCGAGGCTCAGATCCGCCAAAAATTGTTCATTCCGAGCAAATTGGAACCTTGGCCTCTCTTTCAGGGCTCGTTGCCCAGAGGTTCCTTAGGGTCAGGGCCCGCTGCGCGATCGCCAGTCGCTCATGGCTGTGTGTTTCCGTCGGCCAACGCGCGTACCGTCAACGACGCGGCTCGGCATGCGTGCAGATCACTGTGGTCGTCCTGTCGCTGTGTCCCATCAACTCCTGGATCGCGCGGATGTCTTGTGCCGCGCACCAGTAGGTGGGTTGCCAACGCATGGCGGAAGGTGTGAGATGTGGCCGGCTTGCTGATCCCTGATACCAACCCCACTCCGCCCTTGCCGACAGACACCCCCCGCCGCAGGGTTGTATGCCCGGGGTCGATCCTCTGTTTCCGGATCCTGAGAGCCGATGAGCCCCACCGTTCTGCTCGCAGCCTTGTCCCGAAACCTGCGTCGCCGCGTTGCCGTGGTGCTTGCCGGAGTTGGACTGGCCCTGGCCCTGGCGCTCTCCAGCCCCGCCCCGTCGCAGGCTGACACCCCGGGCAATGGCCCTGTCCTGCACGTGTTCTGGAGCCTCGGCTGCCCGGTGTGCGTGCGCCAGAAGCCGTGGATCGAGCAACTGGAAGCGCGCTTCCCCGGTCTTCAGGTGGAGGAGATGGAGCTGTCGCAGACGCCCCGTGTCCAGGCGCGGTTCGAGGAGATGGCTGAGGCGCGGGGCGTGACCGCCAGCTATGTGCCCACGCTGATGCTCGGTCGGCGCGCCTGGGTGGGGGACACCCCCGCCCAGCGCGCCGAGATCGAGACGGCGATTGCGGTGCAGCTGGCGGGCCAGGACCCGGCGCCCGACGCGCGCGAAAACCTCACCCTGCCCCTGCTGGGCGAGGTCGACCCCGCCGCGGCCTCGCTGCTGGGGCTCACCGCGCTGATCGCCTTTGTGGATGGCTTCAACCCCTGCTCGCTGTGGGTGCTCACCCTGCTGCTGGGCATGGTTCTGGCCTCGGGGTCGCGCCAGCGGGTGGCCGTTGTGGGCATCAGCTTTCTGCTCACCACCGCCCTGATCTATGGCGCCTTCATCGCCGGGCTGTTCAGCGTGCTGGCCTTTGCCTTTGCCCTGCCCTGGGTGCGCTGGGCGGTGGCCCTGGTCGCGCTCGTCTTCGGGCTGGTGAGCATCAAGGATTACCTCTGGTTTGGCCGGGGGATCAGTTTCTCGATCCCCGAGCGCGAGAAGCCCGCCATCTATCGGCGCCTGCGCCGTCTGCGGCAGCAGCCGATGACCATGCCCGTGCTGATCGCCGCCAGCGTGGCCATGGCGGCGGGCATTTCGCTGGTTGAACTGCCGTGCACCGCGGGATTTCCCGTGGTCTGGTCGGGGATCCTGGCCGAGCGGGATGTGAGCCGGGCGCAGTTTGTGGGCCTGCTGGCGCTGTATGTGCTGATCTATCTGATCGATGAGTTGGCCATCTTTACGATCGCCTTCACCACCATGAGCCTGGGGCGGATGGGCGAGGGTCATGGCCGGGCGCTGAAGCTGGTGGGTGGCACCGTGATGGTGGCTCTGGCCGGGGCGCTGGCTCTGCGGCCCGAACTGATGGACGATCTGGCCGGGACGCTCTGGCTGTTCGGTTCAGCCCTCGGCCTGGCGGCGCTGGTCCTGGTGCTACGGCGGCCGACGACAGCGGCCTGAGGGCCGCAGGCATCCGCCATGCTGTGGGCACGCCGCGGATGGGTGTGCCGTGCCGGAGCTCAGTCACCTCAACGCCTCCGGGGAGGCGCGCATGGTGGAGGTGGGGGACCGCCCGGCCAGCAGGCGTGAGGCCGAGGCCGAGGGCCTGATCGCCATGGCGCCGCAGACCCTGGCGCTGGTGCTCGCCGGCGCGGCCCCCAAGGGCGACGTGCTGGCGGTGGCTCGGGTGGCGGCGATCCAGGCCGCCAAGCGCACCTGGGAGCTGATTCCCCTCTGCCACCCGATCGCCCTCTCCGGTCTGGAGGTGGCGATCGAACCGGCCGCCGATGGCAGCGGCCTGCTGCTGGTGGCCCGTGCCCGCACCACCGGCCCCACCGGGGTGGAGATGGAGGCGCTCACCGCCGTGCAGGTGGGGCTGCTCACCCTCTACGACATGCTCAAGGCCGTGGATCCGGCCATGACCATCGGGCCGGTGCGGGTGCTGCGCAAGAGCGGCGGCCGCCAGGGCGACTGGCGTCACCCAGAGGTGCAGGCCGATGGCTGACAGCGGTTCCCCGGAGCCCTACGGCCGCGAAGGCCTGCCGCTCGAGCAGGCCCTGGCCCGCATCCTTGACACGCTGCAGCCGCTGGGGCTGAGTGAGGAGCTGCCGCTCGCAGCCTGCCTTGGCCGCACCACCGCGGCGCCGGTGCAGGCCGCGGCGTCGGTGCCGGGATTCCGGGCCTCGATCATGGACGGCTACGCCATCGCCGGCGCGGAGGTGCCCCAGCCGGGTGTGCGCTGGCGGCTGGTGGGGCGCTCGGCGGCGGGAGAGCCGTTCGCGGGCGCGCTCGCAGCCGGCCAGGCGGTGCGCATCCTCACCGGCGCCGTGGTGCCGGCGGGCAGCGCGCGGGTGCTGCCCCAGGAGCTGGTGCGCGTGGTGGAGGAGAGCGATGGCGAGGCGATCGAGCTGGCGGACGACTGCGGCCCCAACCCCTGGATCCGGGCCCCCGAGGAGGAGACCGCCGCCGGCGCGCTGCTGGTGCCGGCCGGCTGCCGGCTGGGGGCGGCGGAGCTGGGCCGGCTGGCCAGCTGCGGCGTGGAATGCCTGCCGGTGGCGGCCCGGCCGCGGCTGGGTCTGCTGATCAGCGGCGATGAGCTGGTGCCGCCCGGTGCCCCGCGGCGGCCGGGCCAGATCTGGGAGAGCAACTCCACCCTGCTGCGGGCCCTGCTGGAACGCCTGGGTTACGGCGTCACCGCCCAGCGGGTGGTGGCCGACCAGCCCCAGCCCCTGCGCCAGGCCCTGGGGGATCTGGCCGGCTGCTGCGACGTGGTGGTGAGCACGGGCGGCGTGTCCGCCGGCGACAGCGACTGGATCCGCCCCCTGGTGGCCGAGCTGGGGCAGGTGGGCTTCTGGAAGCTGTTTCTGAAGCCGGGCCGGCCCTTTGCCTATGGCCATCTGGAGCAGGGGGAGCGGCGGCTGCCGTTCTTCGGGCTGCCGGGCAACCCGGTGGCGGCGGCGATCACTGCCCTGCAGCTGCTCTGGCCGGCGCTGCAGCAGCTGGAGGGGGCCCGGATCCAGCGGCTGCCGCGCCTGAAGGTGCGGCTGGAGGGGGCTCTGAAGCGGGGCGCCGGCCGGCCCGAGCTGGCCCGTGCCGCGCTGGTGGTGGCTGCCGATGGGGCGCTGCTGGCGCGGGTGAGCGGCTCCCAGGCCTCCTCGCGCATCGGTTCTCTCGCCGCCGCCGATCTGCTGCTGGAGATCCCGGCCGAGCTGGGGGCCCTGGAGGCCGGAACGGAGCTCTGGGCCCAGCTGCTGCGCCTGCCGATCCTCTGAGGTCCGGCGGCGCCGGAGGTGGCGCCTCTGCTGGACAAGACGATCGAGGGGTTCGGCGAGCTGTTCCGGGTGCTGTCGTTCCAGACGATCGGCACCAGCAGCCTGCAGAGCCGCTGCCTGGCCGGGGTGGCCAATGGCACGGTGATCTTCGTGCTGCCCGGTTCGCTGGATGCGGTGGAAACCGCCTGGGACCGCCTGATCCGTGCCCAGCTCGACGCCACCACCCGCCCCTGCAATCTGGTGGCGCTGCTGCCGCGGCTGGGGGAGTCTGCCGATCAGCCGGCGGGCGCCGCCCGTCTGGGGTGACGAGCGCAACGGGCCCGCCACAATCGCCCCCGGCCTCACCATCTCCGATGCCCAGTCTCTTCTCGCCCTTGGCTCTGGGTGCGCTGGAGCTCCCGAACCGCATCTGGATGGCGCCGCTCACCCGCTGCCGGGCGGAGGAGGGCCACGTGCCCGGGCCGCTGATGGCCGAGCACTACGCCCAGCGGGCCAGCGCGGGGCTGATCGTCGCCGAGGCCACCATGGCGATGGAGGGCCATTCGGCCTTCTGGCATGAGCCCGGCATCCACAGCCAGGCGCAGGTGAACGGCTGGCGGCTCACCACCGAGGCGGTGCACCGCGCCGGTGGCCGGATCGTGCTGCAGATCTGGCACGGCGGCCGCGCCTGCCATCCCCTGCTCAACGGCGGCCGTCAGCCGGTGGCGCCCAGCCCGATCGCGATCAGCGGTGATGAGGTGCACACGCCTGAGGGCAAGCAGCCCTACGTGGTGCCCCGGGAACTGGGCGATGACGAAATCCCGCCCATTGTGGAGGGGTTCCGCCGGGCGGCCCGCAATGCGATGGCCGCCGGCTTCGACGGGGTGGAGGTGCACGGCGCCAACGGCTATCTGCTCGATCAGTTCCTGCGCGACGGCACCAACCGGCGCAGCGGCCCCTACGGGGGGCCGATCGAGAACCGGGCGCGGCTGCTGCTGGAGGTGCTGGAGGCGGTGGCGGAGGAGACGCCGCTGATGGGCCTGCGCCTGTCACCGATCAACAGCTTCAACGACATGGCCGACAGCGATCCGATCGGCCTGATCACCTGGCTGGCCAGGCGCCTGAACGATCTGCCCCTGGCCTATCTGCACCTGATGAGCGGCGATTTCCTCGGCCGTCAGCAGGGCGACGTGCTCAGCCCCGCCCGCCGCCACTTCCGCCGCGGGGCTCCCCTCAACGCTGCCGATCCGGCCACCTTCTACAGCCCCGGGCCGGCGGGTTACACCGATTACCCCACCCTCCCTGCGGCATGAGGGTCACGATCGGCGCCGTGCATAGGAATGAGATAGCCGTTCATGCGCCCTTTTTCCAGGCCAGATCCCTGTATCTTCCGGCATGCTGCTAGGTCATATCACCTCGCGCAAAGTAACAATCAGCCGATTATGCCATCGGCTTGATTCGGCAGGCCAGTCATCAAAGAATTGTGCCGGTCTCAGCGGTGCACCTAGCGCTGCCCCTGAGTGGAAAGCAAGGTGTGTCTGATATCTGAAGTGAAGATGTGGTGGCCTGTCCACGCGAGGGGCTTGTTGGACTAAGCCGCTGCGCGGCAGATTCAAAGCCAGCATAGCCAGAGCCATGCAAGATGGCCAGAAACTGATGAGTTGATTGGCGGGCAGCCTGGGCTGTAGCAGCAGACTCGTTCGCCAGTCGATTGCGCAGTTCCACAGTGAAGGATGCACACCGTCAGGTGTGTGTCATTTCTTCCATCCCATTGGGGAGGAACCTCACCATGGAACAACACGAACAGGAGCGATTCGACCAGCTCTATGCCCAGCACCTGCAGGCCCTCACGCTGCAGGGAAAACGGGGCAAGACGATCGACGGCTACGCCAGGGCTGTACGCCGCATCGCAGGCTTCTTCAACCGCTGCCCTGACAACCTCACAGCCGCTGATCTGAAAACCTACTTCGCCTGGATGGTGGAGAACTACTCCTGGAGCAGCGTCAAGGTGGATCTCTGGGGGTTGTCGTTTTTCTTCCGCCAGGTCCTTGGCCAACCGATGGAGTGGGTGGAGATCATCAAGCCACCCAACTCCAGATCGTTGCCTGATATTCCCACACGGGAGGAAGTACAGCGTTTGATCAACAGTGTCTATCGGCTGCGCTACCGCGTGTACTTCTTTGCGGTCTACAGCATGGGCCTGCGGCTGGGGGAAGGTCTGGGCCTGGAGATCGGCGACATTGATGCGGCCCATCAGCGTGTGCATGTGCGCCAGGGCAAAGGAGGAAAAGATCGCTACGTGCCCCTTCCGGATGCCACCCTGCAGCACCTGCGTCGCTTCTGGAGCAGCCACAGGAATCCCCGGCTGCTGTTTCCCAATGGCTGTGGCAATGAGGCCTCAGCTCGCACCGCCACCAGTCCCATGGATCGCGGCGGGGTGCAGGCAGCGATCAAGGCGGCCCGGATCAGCTGCGGCATCCACAAGCACCTGACGGTGCACAGCTTGCGCCATGCCTACGCCACCCATCTGCTGGAGCTGGGCGTGGATCTGCGCTCGATCCAGGTGGTGCTGGGCCACCAGAAACCGGAAACCACGGCCCGCTATGCCCATCTCACCGAGGTGAACCGGCAACAGGCCAGGGATCGCATCGAGGATCTGGTGGCCGGCTTTGCCCTGCGCTGGGAGGAGATCTGATGATCCTCCTTGCTGATCTGATCGATCGCTATGGCAGCGATCTGGAACAAGGCCACGGCCATCATCTGCTTCCTGGCCATTATCGAGCTCTGCAGGCCATGCGCCGCTGCCGCAATCAACACAGCCGCGTCATGGTGCTGGAATGCAACGGCTGCCACCATCAGGCCATTCTCCCCCATTCCTGCGGCCACCGCAGCTGTCCCCATTGCCAGCACCACGAAAGCCAGCAATGGCTGGAGCGGCAGAAGGCCAAACTGCTGGCGGTTGACTATTTCATGGTCACCATCACCGTACCGGTGCAACTGAGGGGATTGTTCTGGGCTAACCAACGGATTGCCTATGACCTGCTGCTAAAAACCGCCTGGCAGACGATCGACAGCTTTGCCCGCCGTGATCGTCATCTAAAGGGCCGAACCGGTGCCCATGCTGTGCTCCACACCCATTCCCGCAATCTCGATTACCATCCCCATGTGCATCTGATTGTGCCCGCCGGGGCCATCAACATGCGCAGCAAGAGATGGCAGCAGAAAAGGAAGAAAGAGAAGGTTCTCTTCTGGGCAGGGAATCTCTCCGATGTGTTCAGGGCCAAGTGGTTTGAGGCCATGCGCTTGGCAGGTCTGCGCTGCGAGGAGACCTTGCCCGATGCATGGGTGGTGCACTGCAAAAAGGTGGGGCGGGGTGAGCAGGCGCTGGTCTATCTGGGCCGCTACCTCTATCGCGGCGTGCTGCCGGAGAAGAACATCATCGCCGACCGTGATGGCAAGGTCAGCTTCTGCTATCAGGACAACAAGGGAAAACGCCAGGTCCGCACCCTGCCGGGCGGAGAGTTTCTCTGGCTGCTGCTCAAGCACGTCCTGCCCCGCCGCTTCCGGCGGGTAAGGGACTTTGGCCTCCTCCATGCGAATGCCAAACGCCTGATCCAGCTGCTGCAGCTGACCCTGCACATGCGGGTACCTCGCCCTGAGCCTCTGCCACCACGCCCTCCGGTTCTCTGTGATCGCTGCGGCCAGGTGATGACAATCCTCGCCCGAATGGTAGAGCCCAGCCATCACAGGCTGTGCTGAACCGCTCTGTTGTGTCAATCATACCGATAGATCCGTAGCGCCAAGCCATTCTCAACCGGGCACAAGACGGCTGCTTTGGCAGCAGCACGAAGGGCCGTGGCATTGCCCTGCGATAAATTGGACGTTCCTCAACAGAGGCGACGGTGAGCAAGCCAGGCGGCACGATTCAACCAGCCGGAAATCAAAAGAAAAGCTGAGATTCGGGCCGACGTATCTACCGTAAGCTGCTCGTCAATGGCGATAAAGGGCTAGTCCAACTACCGGATAAGATCGTGGCTGCGCACGATCTATCCTTGTTCGTTAGCCAACCTGTTCAATTGGCTGAGCATGAAGCCGCAACCCAAGAGCTTTGGCAACTTTGAGAACCGTCGCGAAACTTGGATTTCCTTCGGAGCTGAGTGCCCTGTACAAGCTTTCTCGACTCAGCCCAGCATCCTTTGCCACTTGTGACATGCCCTTGGCGCGAGCAATATCTCCAAGAGCTCGTGCAATACCGGCAACATCCTCAGGCGCTTCTTCTAGCCAAGCATCAAGATAGGCGGCCATTTCTTCAGGAGTCCTAAGGTGCTCCGCCACGTCATAGGGAGTAATCCTGGCAGCTTGAGAATTGGAAGCTGGTTGTGCTTGGGTCATTGAAAGAAACTCTGAAACTGCCGGTTTAACTCAAGGGCCTTTGCGATGTCTTTTGACTGAGTTGATTTGCTGCCTCCAGCAAGAAGCAGTAGGAGTTGATCACCCCGCATCGAGTAGTAAACCCTGTAGCCGGTTCCAACATCAATCTTCAATTCAGAAACGCCTTCCGTGAGATTTCGGAAAACCCCAGGATTGCCATGGATGAGGCGATCAACACGCATGAGCACGCGTGCTCTTCCAACTTGATCCTTGAGGTTGTCAATCCACTTTTGGTAGGCATCCGTCTTGGCGACCCTCATCTCCCTACTGTAGCCCCTGAGCTACGGATCGACAACGGATGCCATCGCACTAGGTTCCTTGGCTAACGCTGCCCCTGAATTGCAGGCAAGAAGAGTGGGCTATGGGTGAGAACTTTATGGTGGCCTGACCACTCGAAGGACATGTTATCCGTTCCTCTATGCCGTGACACTTCTCTGCAGTGCTTCCTGAGCGAGGGTGTTCAGACTCTTCCCCTGCACCTCTGCAGTCATCGCCAGCTTCTCATGCAGTTCAGGAGGAATCCGAAGATTGAACTTGCCAGAATACTGTCTACGTGGCTCGATTCCTTTCTCCTTGCAGACTTCAAGAAAAACCTCCAGTGATTTCTTGAATTCTCGACGAAGCTCATCTGGGCTTGATCCATAGAAGTCCGCTCCTCCAGAGATCCCAAGAATCTCCCCGCGAAACTGATCTGTTTCCTCGTCGTACTCAATCTTGGCGTGGTAGCCGTCCACATTCATCAGATTCATGGTGTCACTCCGTGTTCTTCGAACCATTTGCGGATTGAAGCAACAGCACCCTTGTCTGTATCGGGCGATGGGTGGGGTCTGTGGAAGACCCTGACTTCGCCAAACGGAACGACCGCGACTCGGCTGCCCGCCCTCTCGCTTACCTCCCCACCAAGCTCCTGAAACAGGGCTTCGATGTCCCTCCACGGCAAGCTGCCGCTTACAGGTCGGGAGAAGATCAGCTCAAGGGTGCGGTGGTGCTTTCGCTTCATTCCATCATGGTACTGCCTCTCGGTACCAGATGCGGCTACCTCTCAACGGCTTGCTGGATACGGATAACGCTCCAGATCAGAAGCGGGCATGAATCTCGGCATAGAAGACAGCCATCGCTCCCGCCTTCTGTATCTGGATGTTAGAAGGTGTCATCTTTCAGGCAAGCAGATAGGATATCAATAAGTTGGGAAACAACTTCTGAAAGCTTGGAATGGGTGAGATGGCCTGCAACTCCAAGAATGAGAGCCTCATTGGCAGTGAAGAGCTTGGTGCCACGGATGAAACTGTCTCGCTTGATGCCTCCGGAGAAGAAGTCGGTCTCTTTGAGGGACAAGGCATGAAGATCGCCATATTGCTTGCTGGTGATCTGGCATAGCAGGAAATCACCTCTGCCCGCTTCAGCTAGAACCAGAGCAGGTCTGCGCTTGGATTGCGATAGATCAGAATAGGGAAATGGGATAATTACAACATCCCCTACTGAAGGTGCGCCCATGCTTCTTCTTCATCCTGATTGAGCCAATCTTTTGAAAGCGAGGGTTCGCTTAAGGCAATTCCGCTGAAAGCTGAATCCTTCTCGCTTGGTGGCACTGCGACCAAGACCTTGAGGCCCTTTTCTAGGTGAACTGATGTATTGAGCCGTATTCTTCCGTCAGGCTCAACGACAGCTTCATAGAGGTTTTCCATTCCCTTCTTTGGATCTCCCTTGCATTCGTGCTCCATCCTAGCCAGGAAATTATCGAACAGCCTCCCCCTGGCTTGCCAAAGGGAGCCTGGGCATGTCTACCCAAGGGATTGAGTCGACAGTCTCCCACCCATCCTTCTAACACTGTTGCTGAGCGGCAGCCGTAGCGCGAAGCGCGGAGAGAGCCGGCCAGCACCGCTGGCAGGCTGTCCGCTCGAGCCACGGGTAGACCGCACGTCGTTGGCAGTGCCGCAAGGTCATACGTACAGCCTGCCCTTCAGTACGGACCATCTGTCAGGCGCTCCGACAACCACCACAGATTGCCGAATGGGTCTCTGATTCCGCCCTGCCTGTCATTGTATGGCATGTTCGCTACATCCATGATCTTTACGCTCCCCGCAGACATGGCCTTCAACATCGCCTCATCAGCGCTCTCGACGTAGAGGTAGTACGACGCCGCCATGGCAGGAAACTCTGTTGATGCCTCACTGACCATGACAGTTGATGTTCCAATCTGCACTTGTGCGTTTGCGATCCGCTCGCCGTTCATGTGGCGGCCTATCTCGACACCACCAAATGCCTTAGCGAGGAATTGAAGAAAGCGGTCAGCGCCTTCCACGAAGAAGTACGGAGTGACGGTATTGAAACCCGGTGGAATGCGCATGGAATCTGCGTTTGAGCGGCCTAACGCTCCAGATCAGAAGCGGGCATAGATTTGCGGGTTGAACACAGCCTGAGCTCCCGTCTTCTGGATCTGGTTGTTAGGCAATCCTTCACTTGTCACGAAGACTGCGACGAATGGCCTTAAGCTCAGTTGCGATTTCTAGCAGCGATGCGGCTGATGGGTCGTACCGCACACCAATAAAGCTTAGACCAACGCTTCTCAGCACTGAGGTTGAGACCTGCCATCTTTCTAATTGTTGTCGGCGTACTTCAATACCTGGTCCAGAGCAATCAACAGCAATGGAACCTTCGTCATAATTACTAACAAGTAATTCAAACTCTGCTGCCGTGCCAGGATTGAGAAATGCGAAGGCTAGCTTTCCCTTTGAGCCTTCAACGAAACAGTCAATATGCTGCCAGAACTCGCCTAGATCTTCGGTTGGCTTAAGATAGTGAATTGCGCATGTGGGATTTGCCGAAATGGCTACAGAAATCTTTTCCATCACATCGTTGCCAGAGTTTCCTACACGGATTGTTACTAGTGTTACAGAGCGGGGTGAAACGCCATTGATCTCGACCTTGATTGGAATCGCTGACGTATCAGCCAGGTCGGATGGGATGAGTTCAGACTCCGATACGGTTGCCCAAGAAAGCACCCTGCGTTTACGGGTAAGCTTTGGAATGATGTAACCACCTGCCAAGATACTGAGCAAGCATGACACAGGCCAGCCAATGAGCGTTAGGAAGTCTTTCGTTTCCATTAAGGAGCTTCCTTGCGGTTGTGTTTAACTCTTTTCTTGATTGGGAGGCAAGGAGCTTGGTAGAAGATGGTATTCATGCGAGGGGCGCACTCTTAGATGTTGCTAGGGCACAATATCTTTAATGCTACTTGCAGCCCGTGTCAGCCGAAGATAGAGGTCAGTTGTTCGCCCTCTTCCACCCGTATAACTCACATAAGAACCTGTGAACTCTTCATAGCAACCAGATCGCTGGAGTCGAACCAACAATGCACGGAGAAGAGGCTCGCCTAAGCCTAATTTGGATTTTACATCGGCAACGAAGCCCGGCCAGAAGCGCGATGCGCGCTGAAGCTCATTTTCGCCCTCTTCGATGGGATTGGCTTTTTCGTGCTCATTTAGAAGAGCCAATATTACCAGTTCACGATGCGATAGTTCGTCTGTAAGCCCAATCAGCTCTTCATATTCGTCTACGTCAGACACCCTTCCATCGAAGCTTCCACGTAAAAGCCTTGCTAAGAACCTTATCTTTTCATGCCTACGGCTTCGTAGAACAGCACTAAGGGTCGCGAAGTAGCAGTGCAAAAAATCATTACTACGAGTCAGTTCCTCTGTTAGGGGCACGCTCCCCGAGCCAAGTTCATCAAAGAATACCTGCAGCTGCTCTTCTCGATATCGATTCAGCTGGGCAAGCAGAGCAGACTCGATCGCTGCTCCGATTCCGAAAGGAATCAGTTGAACCAATCCACGAAGGACTGGTTGGTGCTCATATCGTGCAAGCAGTTGAGTCGCGGATTCAGATGGTTGCATGTGAATTGGTTTTGACTGCCTAACGCTCAATGGGCGGGTCCGGTATCCGCCCGTTTTCCGTCCCTATGGTCAGCCTAAACATCCTTGGGGACCTCCGTTCATGGGGTGAAAGTCAGTTCTGGGCTTCGGTTTTCGTGCTTCAGGGCTACCCAGGCGAGGATTTTATGCGGATCCGATAACGGCTTGTTCGTCCTGATACACAATCAAAGCTCGTCGGCTGGGCTGGCGACACCCAGGGGGCCGCGATTCAGCACGTGGGTGTAGATCATCGTGGTCTTCAGGTCGCTGTGGCCCAGCAGTTCCTGAATGGTGCGGATGTCCTGCCCGCGCTCCAACAGGTGGGTGGCAAAGGAATGGCGCAGGCTGTGGCAGGTGGCCGGCTTGCTGATCCCCGCAGCCAGCACAGCCTGGCGCACCGCTTTCTGGATCAGGGTGGGATCCAGGTGGTGGCGTCCCTGTTCACCGGTGGCCGGATTGCACCAGCGGCTGTGTTGCGGGAACGCCCACTGCCAGCCCCATTCCACAGGCGCATTTGGATATTTTCGGGCGAGGGCGTGGGGCAGCTGCACCCGTCCCCAGCCATCGGCCAGATCCCGTTGGTGGATCGTCCTCACCTCCTGCAGATGGCAGCGCAGCGGATCCGCCACGCGACGGGGCAGCAGGGTGCGACGGTCCTTGCCGCCCTTCCCGTCGCGCACCGTGAGTTCCTGCCGGCTGAACTCCAGGTCATGCACCCGCAGCCGCAACGCTTCCATCAGCCGCAGGCCGCTGCCGTAGAGCAGGCCCGCCACCAGCGCCTCGGTCCCCTCCAGCTGCTGCAGCACAGACGGCACCCACTCCGTGGATGGCGCAGCCCGTGGAAGCGCTGAAACCTCCTGAGCCACTGCTCATAGGTCGTCACCGTGCGGCGGGCGTAGTGGCGCACCTGCAGTTCCTCGCGGTAGCGCTGGATCAGCCCGGCCGGTCGGCTTGGGGTGGTCATCGATGGGGCGGCGGCACAGGTTCAGGATTCCCCGCCCCGCCGGGGGCCCGCGTCCCCAATCCGGGCGCCGGCACTCCTTAACTGGAGTTCACCCCGGAAGCTCCTGCCATGGCTCCCGCCGATCCCGCTCCGACACACGCCCTGGAGCCACCCGCGCCGGAAGACGCCGGCGGCGGCGGCGGCTGGCCCCTGATCGACGGCTGGGCCCGCGCCACCCTCTCCCCCACCGGTCCCCGGCTCTGGCAGACCCTCACCCACAAGAGCGCCTGCCTGTCGTGCGCCTGGGGCACCGGTGGCCAGAACGGCGGCTTTCGCGATGAGCTGGGCGAGCCGCTGCAGCGCTGCCTCAAGAGCGTGGAGGCGATCGGGGCCGAGCTGCAGGCGGCGGTGCCCCGCGAGGTGTTCGCCGGCCGCACCATCGCCGAGCTGCAGCAGCTCACCTCCGCGGAGTGCGACCGGCTGGGCCGGCTCGACCGGCCCCTGATCCGCCGCGCCGGCAGCGAGCACTACGAGCCGATCGGCTGGGAGGAGGTGCACGCCCTCACCGCCGCGGCCTTCCGCAGCCCGCCGCCCGAGCGCGTGGCCTCCTACAGCTCCGGCCGCTCCTCCAACGAGGCCGCCTACCTGCTGCAGCTGCTGCTGCGCGCCCTGGGCACCAACAACCTGGCCGATTGCTCCGACCTCTGCCACGCCCCCTCCACCATCGGCCTCAGCCGCGTGTTCGGCAGCGGCACCTCGATGGTGAACCTGGAGAGCCTCCAGCACGCCGATGGCGTGGTGCTGGTGGGCTCCAACGCGCCGGCCAATCACCCGCGCCTGATGAACGAGCTGATCCGCCTGCGCGAGCGCGGCGGCACGGTGATCGTGATCAACCCGGTGCTGGAGGCCGGGCTGCTGAAGTTCGGCTCGCCGGCCTTCCCGGTGCGCTCCATGCTCGGCGGCGGCAGTGAGATCGCCTCGCTGTTCCTGCAGCCCATCCCCGGCTCCGACACCGCGGTGTTTCTGGGCCTGCAGAAGGCCCTGCTGGAGCGCGGCGCCGTCGCCTGGGAGTTCCTGAAGGCCCACAGCGAGGGCTGGCAGGAGCTGATCGCCCAGATCGAGAGCACCGGCTGGGAGGCGATCACCGCCTGCTGCGGCCTCAGCCGCGAGGAGCTGGAGCACACCGCCGCCCGCCTCGCCGCCTGCCGCGCCGTGGTGTTCGCCTGGGCGATGGGCATCACCCACCATGCCAACGGCACCACCAACGTGCAGGCGATCGCCAACACCGCCGTGCTCAGCGGCAACGTGGCCCGGCCGGGGGCGGGCACGATGCCGATCCGCGGCCACTCCAACGTGCAGGGCTTCGGCTCGATGGGGGTGACGGTGCACCTGCGCGAGCCGATGCGGCTGGCCCTTGAGCAGCTGCTCGGCCGGCCCCTCAGCCGCGTTCCCGGCTACGACACCCGCGCCCTGATCGAGGCGGCCGAGCGCGGCACGGTTGACACGCTGCTGTGCCTGGGCGGCAACCTGTTCGGCGCCAATCCCCACAGCGCCCAGGCCCGCCGCGCCCTCGGCCGCATCGACACGATCGCCTACCTGGCCACCAAGCCCAACACCGGCCACTTCCACGGCCTGGCGGCCCGCCACACCCTGCTGCTGCCGGTGTACAACCGCTTCGAAACACCCCACCGCACCACGGTGGAATCGGGCAACAACTGGGTGCGGCTCAACGAGCCCGGCAGCACCCACCTGCGCAGTGGCCAGCTGATCAGCGAGGTGGCGTTCCTGGCCGAGCTGGCCCACCGCCTGCACGGCGACACGCCGATCGACTGGCGGCGCCTGCAGGATCCGGTGTACGTGCGCGAACTGATCGCCTGCACCGTTCCCGGTTACAAGGCGATGGCGGGCATCGACACGAGCCGGCGCGAATTTGAGGTGAGCGGCCGGGTGTTCCACGAACCCCGCTTCGCCACCCCCAGCGGCCGTGCCCGGCTGGCGGCCACGCCCCTGCCGGATCTCACCCTGCCCGAGCCGGAGCACTTCGGCGGCCTGGCGCCGGGCGAGCGGGGCCTGGTGCTCAGCCTGATCACCGCCCGCAGCTATGGCCAGCACAACACCGTGGTGTACAAGCAGGGCGACCAGTACCGCGGCATGCCGCACCGCCACACCCTGCTGATCAACCCCGCCGATCTGGTTGCCAGCGGTCTGGCCGCCCACCAGCGGGTGACCGTGCAGGGGGAGGTGGGCGCTCTGGAGGGGGTGGAGCTGATCCCCGGATCGATCCGCAGCGGCGCGGCCCTGATGTTCTACCCGGAAGCGAATGTGCTGATGCGGGCCGTGAGTGATCCGCACAGCGGCACCCCCGCCTTCAAGCGGGTGCCGGTGCTGGTGCGCGGGCGCTGATGAGGGTCAGCCCGACCTTCGATCTGAATAAGCCTGCGGGTGTCGTCATCCATGCTCCTGTACACACCAGTTCAACTCCCGCAACGGCTCAGGTGCAGTTCCTGGCGATTCTTGAGGCTCAGCGAACCCGCCGATCGCGGCCTGGCCCGCTGAGGCATGGTTGACCACTCTGGCCCGATGCTGCTGGCCCTGGCGCTGGTGGCCTTTTTCTATGCCTCCGTGGGCCACGCCGGCGCCTCCGGCTATATCGCCGTGTTCAGTCTGTTCGGTGTTGAGGCCAGTGCCATCAAGCCGCTGGCTCTGGTGCTGAATGTGGCCGTGGCAGCGCTGGGGACCTGGCAGTTTCTGCGGTCCGGCCACCTGAGGCTGGGGCGCATCTGGCCCGTGTACCTGCTGGCGATTCCCAGTGCCTTTCTGGGCGGCTATCTCGATCTGCCGATTCGCTGGTTCAACGGGCTTGTGGGGCTGGTGCTGCTCACCTCGGCAGCGCGCTTCGTGCAACAACCGCGTGATCCCGAGCAGCTGCGCGATCCGCGTCCCTCCACCCTGCTCCTCACCGGGTCGAGCCTCGGCCTGCTGGCTGGTCTCACCGGTACCGGCGGCGGGGTGTTCCTCACGCCGCTGCTGGTGCTGATGGGCTGGTGCCGCACCCGCGAAGCCGCCGCCGTGTCGGTGCTGTTCATCCTGCTCAACTCCCTGGCGGCTCTGGGGGGATTGCTGCTGACCCGCCAAACGGTGCCGCCCCTGCCCTGGCCCCTGTTCCTCACCGTGGCCCTGGCCGGCGGCCTGGGATCGCGGCTGGGCAGTGCTCACTGGCCCGTGGCGACCATCCGTCGCACCCTGGCCGCCGTGGTGGCGGTGGCCGGCATGCGGCTCCTGCTGAGCGATTGAGCCCCGGCTGCTCCCGCAGGCTGTCAGCCGCCCAGGTAGGCCATCTCTGCCGGCGCGGGCCGCTGATCACCCAGGGCAAGCGCGGTGCGCTCCTCGCTGTAGCGGTCGTGGCGTTGCCGCCAGAGGCGGGCGAGCGTCCGCTCCAGGGCCTCGGCGTCGGGGCTGGGTCGCAGCCAGGGCCGCAGGTCGGTGCCCTGGGAGCCGAACAGGCAGGTGTAGGCGATGCCATCGGCGGTGATGCGCAGGCGGTTGCAGTCGCCGCAGAAGGGGGCACTGATCGATGCCACCACGCCCAGGTGGCCGCCCCCATCGCGGAAGCGCCAGCGGATCGCGGTGCCATGGGGGTCGCGCCCCACCGGATCGAGGGGCCAGCGGCGGTTGATACGGCCCACCATCTCGGCGGCGCTCAGCACCGCCTCGGGCCGCCAGCCGTTGCGGTTGCCCACATCCATGAATTCGATCAGGCGCAGCTCCAGGCCCCGCTGGCGGGCCAGCCCGGCCAGGGGCAGCAGTTGGTCGTCGTTGGCGCCGCGCTGGATCACGGCGTTGAGCTTGATCTGGCCGCGCTCCGCAGCGAAGCCGGCGCTGCGGGCGTGCTCGATCGCCGCCAGCACCTGCTCCAGCTGGGCCTCGCCCCGGCGTCGCCGGGTGTCGGCATCACCGCCGCTCAGGCCGGCCATGCGGGCCACGGCCGTGCCCGTGACGCCATCGAGGCTGAGGGTGAGGCGATCCAGCCCCGCCGCGCGCAGGGCCCGGGCCCGTTCGGAGGTGAGCAGCACGCCGTTGCTGGTGAGGGCGATCTCCCGCAGGCCCCGGGCCCGCAACGGCTGCACGGCGGCCACCAGCGCCTCCAGCCCTGGATTCAGCAGCGGTTCGCCGCCGGTGAGCCGCAGGCTGCCCGCGCCCAGGGCCACCGCCGCCGCCACCAGGGCGCGGCGTTCCTCCAGGCTCAGCAGCCCCGGGGGCTCTGCGCCATCGGGCAGGCAGTAGGGACAGGCCAGGTTGCAGCGTGCCGTGAGGGACAGGCGCAACACCCCGAGAGGCCGCCGCAGCTGATCGAAGGGCTGGGTTGGTCGATCCATCATTGGATCCATTGGATCCGCTGGGCTGACGCTGGCCAGAGCGGCCGGAAACTGATTCACGCCACCAGCCTCACCGCATCGCCTACGGCCACGGGCCCCGGCTTCAGCACCGTGAGCCGGATGCCCGCCACCACGTTGTTGTGGCGGGCCGTGGCGCGCAGGATCTCGATCTCCTGGGGCAAGCCCCCCTGGGCAAGGGTGGTGACCACACAGCGGGGGCAGCCGTCGTTCACCCGCAGCTCGAGGCTGTCGCCGATGCGCAGGGTGTGGCCCACCCAGCCCTCCTCAACGAAGCCCTGCTCACCCTCGCTGGGGCGGATCAGCAGGTTGGGACGGAACCGTTCCGCAGCGAAGTCGAGCCGTGGCTCCAGTTCTTGCAACCGCTCCAGGGTGGCGGTGGTGAGGGCGTGGATCGGGCAGGAATCGAAGAACGTGCCGCTCGGCAGCACCAGCTCGTTCACCACGTTCTGGAACTGCCGTTCCGCCACATCGGGCCAGTACTGATCGAGGCTGGCCCGTTCGGGGGCCTGATCGAGCAGGGTCACCGGGCGACCGAGAAGGTCGCTGAGCCCCTCGCTGGCGCCCGGATCGCTGCTGAGCAGCACCTCGCTGCTCCCCGATTCGCCAGCGCCCGGAGGGGCCAGCGAGATCCGCACCGGGGGCGTGGGCGCCGAGGGCTGCGGTGGTTGCACGAACGCCGCCCGAAATCCAAGCAGGGCCTGCCACAGCCGGGGGTTCTTGGCACTGGCCACCCGGCCGGTGGCGTGATCCCAGAGGGCATAGGCGCGATCACCGCACACCCCCCGCTCGGTGATCAGCACCCGCTGGGGCTGTTCACCCAGCATCGATTTCACCGGATAACGCCAGAGCGCCTCCACCTCGCCCACGGCCTCGCCCGCCACCCGTTCCGTCATGCCCGCCACCCGCTGCACTGCCTCCACATCACTGCCACCGGCATCACTGACGCCGTTGCCGATCCCATCCAAAGCGGGCGGGTTGATGGCAAAGGTTCAGTGCACACCGTTGGACACCGGCTCCGCCCCGCCCGACCAGTCCTGGGGGCAGTTGACATTGCGCAGGCTCCGGGCTTCCAGCGCCACGCTGCGCCAAGGGTGGCTGGCGAGCCAGTGCTGCAGGCGCCGCTCCCCCCCCGCCACCGCGATGGCCAGGTGGGCGCTCAGCTCCCGTTGGCCGGGGTACACCCCCAGCAGCGGCTGCAGGCGCCCACCGTCGTGGGCAAGGTGGATGCACCCGGGCTCGGCCGCGGCAGCCGCCCGCAGCGCCTGCAGGGCATCCAGGTTGAGCCAGGGCATGTCCACGGGACAGAGCAGCAATGCCGCATCGGGGTGGTGCTGCATCAGCCGGTGCAGGGCCAGCAGCGGCCCCTCCCAGGGGGGGGGTTCCGGGATTGGCGTGATCGGCAGCGCGGTGGTGGCTGCCAACTGCCAGGCCAGCTCCAGATGGCTGCCGTGGCGACTGAGCACGCTGATCGGCAGCTGCAGCTGGCCCAGCAGCATCAGGCTGCGCTCCAGCCAGGTGCCGCCTTCGGGATGGCTCAGCAGCGCCTTGTCGCGCCCCATGCGCCGACTGGCGCCCCCGCTGAGCAGGCAGCAGCGCAGCGGCGCAGGCTGGCGCTGGGCTACTGGTTGCCCGGAGTGGCTCATGCCTGCAGCAGGCCGAACTCGGCCAGCGCCCTCGGCAGGTTGCGGTGTTCGTGGCCGGGGTGGCTGAGCTTCACCAGGGCGAAGCGCTGCAGTTCATCGAGCTCGCTCCAGCCCCTGGTCCGCACGGCCAGACCCAGCTGGGCGCAGGAGGCAACCAGCCCTTCCGGGAGCTGCTCGGCCTGCTGCCAGGGTTCGCCGGTGGGCCGCGGCAGTTCCTTGGCCCGGCCGGGGCTCAGCGCGGCGGTGCGTTCCAGCAGCTGCTGGCGCAGGGCTGCGATGGAGTCGGGGTCGTCGGGCCAGGCGAGCAGCTCGGCGCGTTCGCGCTCGCTGAGTTCGCTCCAGTGCTGCAGCTTCAGCTTCACCCCGGCCAGATCGAGCTTGCGCCGTACGGCCATGGGGATGCAGCGCAACGCCGCGGTGAAGTCGGCCTCGAACTGGAAGCAGGTGTTGGCGAGGGTGGTGGCCAGGGTTGTGATGCGAGCCAGGCGCCATTCCAGCGCGGCAGGATGGGGGTTGGGCAGAGCGGTCCGATTCCCCCCGTTCGGATGCCAGCGCCACCAGGTCCGGCAGCGTCGGCTTGGGCGATTCACGTTTCCCTCCCGGCCTGGCGATGGCTCAAGATTCCCCTGGTCTGCCGGCCGCCCCAGCCCCTGCTGCCGCCCGGGCCCAGTGCCCCTACTGCGGCGTGGGCTGCGGCCTGGAGCTGAAGCCGCCCGACAACCTGGCCCCAGTCCCTGGCGAGGCCGCGCCCGATGGCCAGTGGACCGCCCGTGGCGACCGCCACCACCCCTCGTCGCTGGGCCAGGTGTGCGTCAAGGGCGCCACCGTGGGCGAGACCCTGCACCACAACCGGCTCACCACGCCCCTGTGGCGCGCCTGCACCGACCAGCCGTTCACCCCGATCAGCTGGGAGCGGGCCTTCAGCCTGCTGGTGCAGCGCATCCAGGCCACCCTCGCCACCAGGGGGCCCCAGGCCCTGGCCATCTACGGCTCCGGCCAGATGCTCTGCGAGGACTACTACCTGGCCAACAAGCTGCTCAAGGGGTTCCTGGGCAGCAACAACTTCGACAGCAATTCCCGCCTGTGCATGAGCTCGGCGGTGGCGGGCTACCAGCGCAGCCTCGGCTCCGACGGCCCCCCCTGCTGCTACGACGACCTCGACCTGGCCGATCTGGTGCTGCTGATCGGCACCAACACGGCCGAGTGCCATCCGGTGCTGTTTCAGCGCCTGCTCAAGCGCAAGCGCAAACAGCCCGATGGCCTGCGCCTGGTGGTGGTGGATCCGCGCGCCACCGCCACCAGCGACGCCGCCGATCTGCACCTGGCGATCCGGCCGGGCAGCGATCTGGCCCTGCTCTGTGGCCTGGGCCACCTGCTGCTGGAGCGGGGCGGGGTAGGTCACGCCTTCGTGGCGGCCCACACCGAGGGCTTCGACGAGCTGGAGACGCTCTGGCGCGCCTGGGATTGCGAGCGGGCCGCGGCGGTGTGCGGCATTGCCGCCGCCGATCTGCGCCAGCTGGCCGAGTGGTGGCTTGGGGCCGCGGGCGTGCTCAGCCTCTGGTCGATGGGGGTGAACCAGAGCCGCGAGGGCACCGCCACCGTGGCCGGGATCTGCAACCTGCACCTGGCGAGCGGCCAGATCGGCAAGCCGGGGGCCGGCCCCTTCTCGCTCACCGGCCAGCCCAACGCCATGGGCGGCCGCGAAGTGGGCGGCCTGGCCCAGCTGCTGCCCGGCTACCGCGCCGTGGCCGATCCCGAGCACCGGGCGGAGCTGGAGCGCCAATGGGGTCTGGGGCCCGGATCGATCGCCCCCCAGCCCGGCCTGGCGGCCTGGCAGCAGATCGAGGCGATGGAGTGCGGGGAGCTTGACCTCTGGTGGGTGGCGGCCACCAATCCGCTGGTGAGCCTGCCCAGCCTCGATCGCGTGCGGGCGGCGGTGGCCCGGTGTCCCCTGGTGGTGCTGAGTGAGCCCTACGCCGGCACCGAAACCGAGGCGGTGGCTCACCTGGTGCTGCCGGCGGCCCAGTGGAGCGAGAAGGACGGGGTGATGGTGAACTCCGAGCGCCGGGTCACCCTCTGCTGCGCCTTCCGCCAGCCTCCCGGCGAGGCCCGGCCCGACTGGGCGATCTTCGCGGAGCTGGGGCGTCGCCTGGGTTTCACCGAGCAGTTCAGCTACGGCTCAGCCGCAGAGGTGTACACCGAATTCGTGGCCCTCACCGCCGGGCGGGTGTGCGACAGCAGCGGCCTCAGCCACGCCCTCCTGGCCGAGCACGGCCCCCAGCAGTGGCCCTTTCCCGCCGGCACCGCCCCCGGCGGCGGCCAGGCGCGGCTCTATGGCGGCGTCGAGTCCTTCCCGGGAGCACCCCCGGGGCACCGTTTCCCCAGCCCATCCGGCAAGGCTCGGCTCTGGGCTGATCCGCCCCTGGGCCTGGCCGAGCCCCCTGATGACTCCTACCCGCTGGTGCTCACCGTGGGCCGGGTGCTGGGCCACTGGCACACCATGACCCGCACGGGCCATGTGGCGCGGGTGAGCAAGGCGTATCCCGAACCGCTGCTGGAGGTGCACCCCGAGGATGCGGCGCGCGCGGCCCTGGCCGATGGGGTCCTGGCCCGGGTGTGCTCCCGCCGCGGTGCCATCACCGCCAAGGTGCAGATCAGTGAGCGCATCCGTGCCGGCACGGTGTTCCTGCCCATGCACTGGGGCGCCGCTCAGGGGGAGCTGGCCTGCGAGGCCAACAAACTGATGCATGAGCTGGGCTGCCCGATCTCCAGGCAGCCGGAGCTCAAGGGAGCGGCGGTGACGCTGGCGCCGGTGAGCTGATGGCGCCGCTCTGACTCAGTCCACGTCGTGGGCGTAGCGGCGGAAGAGGAAGTCGAGGGCGTGGTTGCGCAGCTGGCCGTAGCGGGGGTCGTCCTGGATGGCCTCGTAGTTGCGGGGCCGCTCGAACGGCACCTCCAGAATCTCCCCGAGCGTGGCCGAAGGCCCGTTGGTCATCATCACGATCCGATCGGCCAGGAACAGGGCCTCGTCGATGTCGTGGGTGATCATCAGCACGGTGGGTTTCTGTTCCTCCCAGATCGCCAGCAGTTCCTCCTGCAGCTCCTCCTTGGTGATCGCGTCGAGGGCGCCGAAGGGCTCATCGAGCACCAGCACCTCCGGTGACACGGCGAGGGCGCGGGCAATCGCCACCCGCTGGCGCATGCCGCCGGAGATCTGGCCGGGGCGCTTGGTGCGTGCCTCCATCAGCCCCACCATGTCCAGATGGTGGGCCACCACCTCGCGCCGGGTGGCCCCATCCAGCTCGGGCCGGGCCGCTTTCACGGCCATCTCCACGTTCTGCCACACCGTGAGCCAGGGCAGCAGCGAGTAGTTCTGGAACACCACCATGCGATCGGGGCCGGGCCGCTCGATCGGCGTGCCGTGCAGCGTCACGGTGCCGCTGCTGGGCTGCAGGAAGCCCGACACCATGTTCAGCAGGGTGCTCTTGCCGCAGCCGGAGTGGCCGATCACGCACAGGAATTCCCCCTGCTGCACCTGCAGGTTGATGTCGCGCAGGGCTTCGAAGGGGCCGCGGCGGGTCTGGAACACCTGGCCCACCCCCCGGAATTCCAGAAAGGCGCTGGCGCTGCCGGCGGTGGTGGAGCTGGTCACGGTGGAGCTGGATGCTGCGGAGCTGAAGGGTGCGGTGGCGGTCATCGGTGCTGACGCAATGGGATCAGGCGGCGGCTCGGGGTGCGTGGCGGGCGGCCTGTTTCAGCCGGCGCTGCTCCTGCAGGAAGTGGATCAGCTCAGCTCGCAGGTGGTAGTAATCGGGGTGCTCCATCACCGTGAGCCGGTCGCGGGGGCGGGGGATGGGCACCTCCACGATGCGGCCGATGCCGGCCGCCGGACCGTTGCGCAGACACACCACCCGGTCGGAGAGCAGGAGCGCCTCATCCACGTCGTGGGTCACCATCACGGCGGTGAGCTCCGATTCCTGGCAGATCTGCATCAGCTGCTGCTGCAGGTTGCCGCGGGTGAGAGCATCCAGCGCCCCGAAGGGTTCATCGAGCAGCAGCAACTTGGGCCGGATTGCCAGGGCCCGGGCGATCGCCACCCGCTGCTTCATGCCGCCAGAGAGTTCCGCCGGAAACTTGCCGGCGGCGGCCGTGAGGGTCACCAGCTGGATGTTGCGCTCCACGATTTCGCGCCGTTCCTGGGGCGCGAGCTGGGGATAGACGGTGTTCACCGCCAGGGCGATGTTCTGGCGCACCGTGAGCCAGGGCAGCAGCGAGTAGTTCTGGAACACCACCATCCGGTCGGGCCCCGGATCGGTGACCTGACGGCCATGCATCAGGATGCCTCCCTCCGTGGCCTGGCTGAGGCCCGCCATCAGGTTGAGCAGGGTGCTCTTGCCGCAGCCCGAGTGACCGATCAGCGTGATGAACTCCCCGGCGCGGACGTCGAGATTCACCCCCTGCAGGGCCACATAGCGCCCACCCCCGTCGAGGGGGAAGGTCTGGGTGACGGCATCCACCGTGAGCAGTCCGGTGGCCATCTCAGTTCTCCCCCCGGCTCACGTTGCGACCCACCCAGGCCACCAGCCTGTCGAGCAGAAGACCCACCACGCCCACATAGAGGATGGCCAGGATGATCTGGCTGGAGCTGGAGTCGCCGCCGGCGTTGTAGGCATCCCAGATGAAGTAGCCGATGCCGCCGTCGGCCTTGAGCATCTCGGCGGCCACGATCGCCAGCCAGGCCAGCCCCACCGCGATGCGCAGCCCGGTGAACACATAGGGCACCGTGGCCGGAATCACGATGTTGCGGATGTAGGCCCGCTTGCTGAGGCGCAGCACTCGGGCCACATTGGTGTAGTCCTGGGGAATCTCCTGGATGCCCACCGCCGTGTTGATGATGATCGGCCAGATGGCGGTGATGAAGATCACGAAGATCGCCGAGGTGTTGGCGTCCTGAAACACCATCAGCGAGATCGGAAACCAGGCCAGCGGCGGCACCGTGCGCAGCACCTGCACCACCGGGTCGAAGCCCTTGCCGAAGAAGCGGTTGAGACCCAGCAGGCCGCCGATGGAGATGCCCACGACGGCCGCCAGGCCATAGCCCATGGCCACCCGCTGCAGCGAGATCAGGATCTGCCAGCCCAGGCCCTTGCTGGTGCCGCCTTCATCAAAGAAGGGTTGGCTGATGTAGGGGTCCCAGGTGTCCACGATCACGTTGACGGGACCTGGCAGGCGAGCCGTCCCGAGCAGGGCCGAGAGGATCTGCCAGGTCACCAGGAAGGCGCCGATGCAGAGGATGTAGGGGAGCGTCTGCCTGAGGGCGGGCAGGCGCAGGAGGCCGGCTTGCCGCCGGCGCGGGGGGCTGAGGGTGGTCATCGAGGCTGGATGGAGTCAGGACAAGCGCGGCTGGGGCAGCGCCCGGGTGTTGGAGCGTTCAGCTCGGGCAGGGTCACTTGAGGGCCTTGATGGTCAGGCCGGCCAGGTAGGCCTGGGGATCCTCCGGATCGAACACCACGCCGTCGAAGAATGTTTCCTTGCCGCGCGAATCGCTGGCGGGAATAGCTTTCTCCTGGCCGATCGCGATCGCGGCCTCCTTCCAGAGGTCGGAGCGGTTCACCTTCTCGATCAGGGCCTTGGTGTCGGTGTCCTGAGGCAGGTAGCCCCAACGGATGTCCTCGGTGAGGAACCAGAGGTCGTGGCTCTTGTAGGGGAAGGAGTAGGAGTCGGTGTCCTTCCAGAAATGCATGCGCAGGGGCGAATCGGTCACGCTGCGGCCGTCGCCGAAGTCGAATGTGCCCGCCAGACGCGGCTTGATGTCAGCCACGCTGGTCTTGAAATACCTGTCCTTCGAGGTGATCTCGCAGAGCTCGTCGAGATTCGCGGGGTCCTGGCACCAGATCTGGGCCTCCTGCACCGCCATCAGCAGTGCTTGTGTGGCCTTCGGGTTCTTGTCCACCCAGTCGGCCCGGATCGAGAAGGCCTTCTCGGGGTGATCCTTCCATAGCTCACCGGTGATGGCTCCGGTGTACCCGAGCTTCTGGTTCACCAGGCGCTGGTTCCAGGGCTCACCCACGCAGAAGGTGTCCATGGTGCCGGTCTGCATGTTGGCCACCATCTGGGCCGGCGGCACCACCACCAGGTCGGCCTCGGTGACGGGGTTCACGCCGTTGGCCGCCAGCCAGTAGCGCATCCACAGATCGTGGGTGCCGCCTGGGAAGGTCATCGCCGCCTTGAGCAGCTTGCCACCGGCTTTTTTCCTGTCGGCGATCGCCTTGATCTTCGGGTCCTTGATGGTGACCTTCTCGGCCAGGAATTCGTTGGAGAGCGATAGTCCCTGGCCGTTGACGTTGAGCCGGGCCAGGATGTACATCGGCAGCGGCTTCTGGCTCTTGGTGATCGAGCCCGTGGTGAGCAGATAGGGCATCGGCGTGAGGATGTGGGCCCCGTCGATGCCGCCGCGATCACTGCCCAGTTCCAGGTTGTCGCGGGTGCCGGCCCAGGAGGTCTGCTTCACCACCTTCACGTCGGGCATGCCGTGCTTGGCGAAGAAGCCCTTCTCCTTGGCGATGATCAGCGGCGAGGCATCGGTGAGGGCGATGAAGCCCAGGGTGGCGCTGCCTACTTCAGGACCGTCACCACCGCCGGTGGCCGGCGCCTCGGAGGTGGTTTTCTGGCCGCCACAGGCACTCAGCCAGATGGCACCGGCCGCACTGCCGGCGGCGGTGAGCAGAAAGCGACGACGGGAAAGATTGGACATTGGACTTCGCAATGGATGCCGGAGTGGCGAGATAGTGCACTCCGGACGGGCTCCACAACGAAGCGCACCGAACCGGTCTGAATCTGTGGTCGGCGCTCCATGCTGACCGACCAAATCAGGTCAACACACCAGCCCCCTGGCGCAGGGTTGCTGTTGTTACCGATCCCCTGTTTGGTGCGCAAGCGGTGACCGCCTTTCAGCGCGCCAGGGTCTGGCGCAGGCGTTCGCCACAGCGCGCGGCCAGCAGCGCGCGGGCCTGCTCCAGAGCGTTCTCCAGGGAGTCGAACTGATCGGCCAGCCACAGACAAGCGCCCAGGTTCCAGAGCAGGGCCTGGCCCAGGGGGCCCTCACCCCGAAGGGCGGCCAGGGCGTCGTGCTGCCAGGTTTCCAGGCTCTGCCAGGGCGTTTCCTCGCCGTGGAGGCCGTGGTCACGGGGGTGCAGCAGGATCCGCTCCACCGCCTCCCCCCGCAGCCGTGCGGTGATGCCCGCCCGGCTTGTGGGCAGATCGGTGGAGCCCTCCAGGCCCTTGACGGTGAGCACGTTGGTTTCGCCGGCGGTGGTGAGAGCGTCCCAGGCCCGCTTTTCGGTGGGCGGATGCACGAACCCGCTCACCAGCAGGTGGTCGCCGCGGTGGGGGGTCCAGAGCAGTTCCAGGCTGGCCACAGGGGGCCGTTTGCCGATCTCGTCCCGTGCCGGCAGGAGCCGTTCCGCGGCCGGGAAATGATCCGGTTGATGGGTGAGCACCAGGTTGTGCTGGTGCAGACACTGCTGCAGCGCCGCCAGCGGCTGGCCTCGCCAGTCGATGCCGATGGCCGCGAACAGCTCTGCCAGGGCGACACCGAATTTCACCGGCATCGGATCGCCGCCATGCAGCACCACGGGCAGACCGGCGCTGGCCAGCATCAGGGCGGTGAGCGGCAGCATCGGTGAGGTGCGGCTGCGGCCGTCGTAGGGCACGCCGAAGCAGAGGGCCTGACGGCCCGGCGTTTCCAGCACCGGACCATGACGGCGGTAACTGTCGAGCATGCCGGCCAGCTCGATGGGCAGCGGCCGGCGGATGCGGTGGGCAATCAGAAACGCCCCCATCTGGGCGTCGCTGACCCGGCCCTCCAGCATCAGATCCATAGCGTGCTCGGCCTCGGCGCGGCTGAGGCCGGTGCTGGTGTGCTCGCCGCTGCCCACCTTGCCGATCAGCTCACGGAAGCCGGCCCGATCCACTCCGAGGGCCTGCAGCCGATGGAGACGCCGCGCTTCGCCCGCGGCTCCATCGGCTGCATCCGGTGTCAATGGAGTTGTCGGTAGCGGTTGCGACACGGAAAGGCGGCACTTCGGCACACAATCTGCCTCGCCCCCAGCGGAGGGGGACCTCGATCATCGGGGCCGGCGCAGCTGTACCAGGCGCCACCCCTCCACCACTCCTGCTCCCGGCTGCGTAGCTCTCATCGACGCTGGCTCGGGCCCGAACCGGAGCCTCGGGCTCCATTGGGCATGCCGAGGTTGTCCAGCGCGTTGCAGCCCTGCCCCATGATCAGTCCTTCGCCCTCTTCGGCCGCCAGGCCCCCTGTGGGTGCCCATCCCCCGCTCAGCAAGATCGAGCAGGCCAAGGCCGAGCTCTGCGGCCTGGAACTGGCCCCCCGCCTTGAGGCGCTCGGGCGTGACGGCTGGGAGGCGCTCGATGAGGCCACCCTCACGATCCGGCTGAAGTGGCTGGGAATCTTCTTCCGCCCCGTGACGCCGGGCAGGTTCATGGTGCGGCTGCGGTTGCCGAATGGCGTGATCAGCGCCGAGCAGCTGGAGGTGCTGGCCGAAGCCGTGGATCGCTGCGGCGAACACGGCAGCGCCGACATCACCACCCGCCAGAACATCCAGTTGCGAGGCCTGCTGCTGGAGGACATGGCGCCGCTGATGGCGGCGCTGGAGCGGGTGGGTCTCACCAGCCGTCAGTCGGGCCACGACAACCCCCGCAACATCACCGGCAACCCCCTGGCCGGTATCGATCCGGAGGAGTTCGTCGACACCCGGCCGCTGGTGGAGGCGATCCAGGCGCGGCTGCTGGCGGCCGATGGCCCCCGCAACCTGCCGCGCAAGTTCAACGTGGCCGTGGGCGGGGCCCCCGACAGCTTTCTGCTGCACAACGATCTCGCTTTCCTGCCGGCGCTGCGCGAGGGCGAGCTGGGGTTCACGGTGATGGTGGGCGGATTCTTCTCCGCCCAGCGCAACGAGCTGGCCATTCCCCTGGGCCTGTGGCTGCAGGCCGGGCAGCTGCCCGCCTTCACCCTGGCGGTGCTGCGCCACTACGCGCGTCACGGCAACCGCCAGCAGCGCACCAAGAGCCGGCTGATGTATCTGATTGATCAGCTCGGCCTGGAGGCGTACCGCCTTGCGGTGCTGGACACCTGGGCCGACCTGGCGGCAGAGGTCGGGGTGGACCAGGGGGGCGTTCCGGCCGAAGCCTGCCCCCACGACGGCAGCCACCTGGTGAGCCGTGCCCCCCGCGACGGCCTCGGCGTGCAGCCCCAGAAGCAGGACGGGTTGCACTGGCTGGGACTGCACGTGCCGATGGGGCGCCTCGATGTGGCCGCGATGCTGGAGCTGGCGCGCCTGGCCCGCATCCACGGCAGCGGCGAGCTGCGCCTCACCGAGGCCCAGAACGCCCTGATCGTGAACGTGCCGGCCGACCGGGTGGAGGCCCTGCTGGCGGAGCCCCTGCTGAAGCGCTTCCGGCCCGATCCCTCTCCCCTGCAGGCGGAAGCGGTGAGCTGCACCGGCAGCGCCTACTGCAGTTTCGCCCTGATCTCCACCAAGGGCACCGCCCAGGCGGTGCTGGAGGAGTTGGAGCGGCGGGTCGAACTGCCCCATGCCGTGCGCATGCACTGGACCGGCTGCCCCAACGCCTGCGGCCAGCCCTACATGGGCCAGATCGGGCTGATGGGGGCCAAGGCCCGCAAGGACGGGGCGATGGTGGAAGCGGCCAAGATCTTTCTGGGCGGTTCGATGGACGCCGACCCAAAGCTCGCCGAACTGCACCACAAGGGCGTGCCGCTGAGCGACCTCCCGGATGTGCTGGAAGCGTTGCTGGTGGAGCGCTTCGGTGCCCGCCGTCTGTCCGTCGCATCCGCCTGAGGGCTGGGCACTGCGCCGCTGCCCCCGTGTCAGTGCTAGTACCCACGCGGGGCGTGTCGAGCCCCCTGACCTCACCGATGGCTCACGCGGGGTGATCGCCCTGGCATCCGTCCAGCCCTCTCCCACCGACCTTCCGGCCAGCGGCGATCCCGCTCGCTGGCGCTGGTTGCAGCAACTGCGTCGGTATCACGAGCTGGATCCGGAACCGTGGCTGTGGGCGGTGGAGCGTGGCCTGCTGGAGCCCCGCAGCGATCTGCTGGCGGTGTTGGCCGAGCGCCTGGATCCCGTGGCCCAGCGGCGCCTGCTGTGTTGGTGGCGGCGCCAGCCCCGGCCGGATCCCGCTCTGCCCGGGCTGGTCGCCCGCGATCGGGATGGCGCCACCGCCGCCTGGTTGCGGGCCCAGCTGGCGCCTGGTCCCGCCGCCCTCCAGGGCGGGCTGCAAGCGGAGATGGCGGCAACGCTGCTGCCGCTGCTTGGGCACCAGCGGCAACGCCAGGCCTGGCCGCTGCTGGAGGCCTGGCTGCGGGCGCCGATCGCCACCCCCCTGCGCCGTGCCGCCCTGGAGGGAGTGGCCCGGGGGCTGCCCGTCTGGCCCCGCCCCGCTCTGGTGGCCTGCCTCACCAGCCTGGCGGGCGACCTTGACCCCCGGCTGGCGGCCACCGCGGTGGATCTCCTGGCCCGCCTGCCCGCCTGCCGGCGCTGGTTGGTGCCGCTGACCCGGCGTCCCCTGGCGGTGACCGTGGCTGAACGCTTGCAGCGACGCCTGGCCGCCACGCCGGCCCAGCCCCTGCTGCTGGTGGTGCATGGCCGCAGCGGCGGCGCGCTGCCAGCCGAACTGCAGGCCCTGGCGACGGAGCTGGAGCAGCGTCGCGGCACCCCGGTGCGGCTGCAGGCACTCACGGCCGACGCGCCGCCGGCCGCGGCTGCGTTGCTCAAGCCCGGCCTGGCCCTCACCCTGGTGCCGCTGCTGCTGCTGCCGGGGGGGCACGTGCGTCACGACCTGCCGGTGATCGTGCGCCACTGGCGGCGCCACACCCGCGTGCGGCGCCTGCCGTTCCTGGGGGCATGGCCAAGCTGGCAGCGCGCTCTCCAGCACGAACTGGCGGCCATGGCTGCCGCCGGAGCAGGGGAGCAGGAGCCGCCGCTGCTGCTGCATCATCCCGTCGAGGGCCGCCTGGCCGGCCGCTTCCTGTCCCACCTGGAGTCGGCCTGCGGTGGCCGTTGTCTCGCCACTCCATACAGTGCCGAGCATCTCGCCGCGCTCCAGCTGACCCTTTCAGCCCCGGCCCTGCCCCTGGCTCTGGCGGCCAACCGCTTCACCGATCTGCTTGGCGATCAGGTTGGAGCGCCGCTGCTGCAGCGCCCCGGCCTGCGCCGGCAGCTCCTCGATGCGCTGGAGGCCCTGCCATGACCTCCGGATCCGGCGGCCCGCACCCCAGCGGCACTGTCTATCTGGTGGGTGCCGGCCCCGGGGATCCCGAGCTGCTCACCGTGCGGGCCCACCGGCTGCTCGGCCAGTGCGACGCCCTGGTGCACGACGCCCTGGTGCCCACCGCCCTGCTCGAGCTGGTGCCCGCCGGCTGTGAACGGCACTTCGTGGGCAAGCGCCGCGGCCACCACTCGCTGCCCCAGCCCAGCACCAATGCCGTGCTGGTGGAGCTGGCCCGCCGCCATCGCTGCATCGTGCGACTCAAGGGCGGTGACCCCTTCCTGTTCGGCCGCGGCGGCGAGGAGGCGGCCCACCTGGCGGCCCACGGCGTGGCCGTGGAGGTGGTGCCGGGGGTCACCGCCGGCATCGCCGCGCCGGCCTATGCCGGAATCCCCGTGACCCACCGCAGTGCCGGCTCCAGCGTCACCTTCGTGACCGGCCACGAGGAGATCGACAAGCAGCGCCCAGGCGTCGACTGGCGCGGCCTGGCCCGCAGCAGCGACGGCCTGGTGATCTACATGGGGCTGCACAACCTGGGCCGCATCGCCGAGGAGCTGCTGGCCGGCGGCCTGGCCGACGACACCCCGGCCGCGATCATCCAGCAGGGCACGGTGCAGGGCCAGCGGCTGCTGCTCAGCCCCCTGGCCCAGCTGGCCGAGCGGGCCGAGGCCGAAGGGTTTGCATCCCCCTCGATCGTGGTGGTGGGGGAGGTGGTGGCCCAGCGGGTGAGCGCCTGCTCCCCCACTCCGGCGGCTGTGGAGATGCCGATTCCGCTCTGAATCGCTGGAGCGAATCAGTATCGCTCCAGCGATTCAGTCCATCTGCAGCACGCTCCGGGTGCGCTGGCGCCGGCGCTGGTCCTGGGCCTCGAAGTGCTCCATGCAGTTGCCCTGCGGGGCCAGCAGGCAGCTCACGTAGTCGGAGGCGTCCACCAGGGCGGCGCGCAGGGCCTTGCCCACCGGGGTGCGCTCGGTTTCGCTGCTGGAGTTGTCGTAGCGGAAGGTGCCCGCCGCCCCCACCAGGGCCTGGCCGCCCCGGCTCATCGGCACCCCCAGGATGGTGAGCCCGGCGGCCGGCAGCAGGTTCACGCCCTGCTGCCGGCTCTCGGCCGTGCTCGTGGCCGTTCCCTCCACCGTGCGGAAGCCCACCACCTCGCCGGTGGTGCTGTCCACCACGCGGATGTCGATGGCCACATAGTCGCTGGTTTCGGCCTGCTCCCGGCGGCCGCCGATGCCCAGCAGGCTCATGCCGCCCCCGGAGGTCTTGCTGGCCACGTTGGATTCGTAGGAGCTCACGGTGCCGAGCACGATGAAGCGGGCGCCGGTGACCTGGCCGCGCTGGGCGGCTGAGGCCCCTTGGCGCACGATGCCCAGCTCCACCAGCTCCTGCTCGGAGAGCACCGCTTTGAGGTTGCTCCGCTCCACCACCTGCAGCCCGCCGCTGGCCTGCAGCTCATTGGCCAGGGCCGCCGAGAGGTCGTCGGCCACCGGGCCACTCCACCACCACGACTGGTTCACGGTGTTCTTGAACTCGGGCACCGACACGGTGGGCCGGCCCGTTGGCGCCGGCCCCTGAGCCAGGGCCGGCGCGCCGCCGGCGCTCAGGGCCAGGGCCAGGGTGAGGGTGAGACCCGTACGCCAGCGGGCCAGATGCCGGCTGGGGGATGGTTCAGGATTGATCGTGGTGGGCTTCGTCATCGTCAGCTTTCGCGTCCTGCTTCCAGCCGTCGTATTCAAGCAACCACGATCAAGCTGAAGACAATCGGAACTCACCGGCCCAGTGCGGGCTTTGGTAGTTCTCGCCACGGTCCCCGGCCCTGGTGCTTCGGTTCACTTGGTTCACCCCCCCCCCCAGCGCTTCCGGCCTCCCCCTCCATGGCTGCCACACCTCTACACCGCAACCCTGAGCTGCTCGAGAGTCAACCGTCGGCGCCGACCCACCCCGTGCGTCCGGCGCCGATGTTCGAGCTGATTCCCTACGAGCGTTTCCGCGACACCCCCAGTGTGCGCTTCTTCGACATCACCGTGGCCGCGTCCAACGCCCGCGACCTGGTGGTGCACTCCGGCCCCGCCGTCTCTCCCCCCGACGACGACAGCGGAGCCTGGCAGTTCTATCTGCATCCCCACCAGGAGGACAACCTGCTGGCCCTGCATGGCGGCCGCACCTTCTTCCTGGTGAATTTCGGCTGGAACTATCCCTTCCACATCGTGCGCCTGGACACCGGCGGCGACATCCTGCGCATCCCGCCCGGCACCTTCCACCGCTCGGTGTCCGATCCGGATGGTTCGGTGGTGCTCAATCAGGCGGTGCGAGAGGAGAACGCCAGCCTGGTGCGTGAATTCCGGGTGTACAACAGCAGTCGCATCCCGCGCCTGTTTGCCACCACCTGCAACACCGCACCTCTGCCGAAGCTGCACGGGCTCAACTGGTAGGCGGGATTCAGGGGGGAGCTTGGGTCTGGGGGAGACCAGAGGAGCAGGTCAGGGGCTGGGCTGAAACGCGCTGAAGTCCACCCCGTGACCGGCCGACACCGTTCCGGTGATGCTGTGGGTGGCATCGAGCATCTCGGCTTCAATCTGCCAGTCGAACGTGCTTTCCACTCCCGGGGGGCCTGAGAAGCTGCCGGTGATGGCGGCGGTGAGCTCTGGCTTGGAAGAGGTGGCCAGGGTGATGTAGCGGTCGTCGATGATGCCCATGCCGCTCGGGTCCACCCCCCGCCAGCCGGCACCGGGCAGGTACACCTCTGCCCAGGCGTGCAGGTCGTAGCGCTTGGGCTTGGGCTCCACCAGGTGGTAGCCGCTCACGAATCGCGCCGGCAGCCCCACGCAGCGGCAGGCCTCCACCATCAGCATGGCCAGGTCGCGGCAGGAGCCCACCCGCTCCTTGAGGGTGCGGCCGGCGGGCCAGGCCGGGCCCACGTGGCGCTGGTTGTACTTCACCCGGTCCTGGATCATTTCCACCAGCTGCTGCAGAAACATCAGCGCCCGCTGATCACTGCCCATCAGGGCCTCCTGGGCCAGGTCCACGGCCGCCGGATCGTGCTGACCATTGGGCAGCCAGCCGTTCAGCGATCCCATCAGGTCGCCGTTGAGGTGACCCACCGGATAGGGCAGATGGGGTTCGATCTCCTCCAGGCAGGCCTGCAGCAGCGGTGGCGTGTCCGTCTCCACGATGCTGGTGGCGCGCACCAGAAACTGTTCGCTGCCGCCCTGGAAACGGGCCCGCAGAATCTCATCGCCGCTGGCGGCCACCAACGGGTAGAGCCGGTTCGGCTCCGGGCTGATCTCCAGCCGGAAGTCCACCAGCCGCTGGAACCCATGACCCCTGGGCTTGAGGCAGAAGCGGTGGGCACCCAGCAGCACCGGAGCGCTGTAGCGATAGGTGAAGGTGTGGGTTACGCGAGCACGCATGCCGGATCGGTGCTGGCGGAGTGGAGGGTGGGAAGGGTGTCGTCGCCGGTGGCGATGAAATAGCGCCGCTCGATCAGCTCATGGAGCTGGTTGAGGTCGCCCTGCAGGGCGTCGATCGACTCGTGCAGGCCGCTGGCGATCAGATCATCGATGCGGGTGTAGCTCCAGCGCGCCAGGGTGATGCCGCTGAGGCATTCGAGGTCGTCGGGCACCCCCGGCAACGCCTGCCCGCCCACGATGTGCAGGGTTTCGTGGATGCGCTGCAGGCAGTAGCGCACCGAGCGGGGAAAGATCGGATTGAGCAGCAGGAAGGCGGCTACCGCCTTGGGTTCGATCGCCTGCTGGCGGGCCTGTCGGAACATCTGGTAAGCGCCGGCGCTGCGCAGCAGGGAGATCCACTGCAGTTCGTCGAGCACGCCGCCCACCTCATCGGGGGAGGGCAGCAGCAGGAAGTACTTCACATCGAGGATGCGGGTGGTCTTGTCGGCCCGCTCCAGTAGCCGCCCCAGCCGGCTGAACTGCCAGGAGAGGTCGCGGCTGAGGGTGGCGTCGGTGATGCCATAGAAGAGCTGGCAGGCCCGCCGGATCTCGCGCAGCACCTCCTGGGGCTGCTGACGCCAGAAGCTCTCGTTCTCCTGCAGGGTCCAGTAGATGTCGTTGATCTGCTCCCACATCTCCGTGGTGATCACCTCACGGATCTGGCGGGCGTTCTCGCGGGCGTGGCGGATGCAGTTCACCACGCTGCTGGGGTTGTCCTCCGCCGACACCAGAAACGCCACCACCTCGTCGGGCGTGCCACGGGGATAGAGAGAGTCGAACAGTTCCCGGTCACCGCTGGCATCGATCAGGGGCAGCCAGGGCTCGGCGCTGCCCGGTGGGCAGTCGAGGGCCATGGCCTCGCTCACCTCCACGAAGCGGGAGATGTTCTCGGCCCGCTCCACATAGCGGTTGATCCAGTAGAGGGAGTCGGCGACGCGGCTCAGCATGAGGGCTCTCCCACGATCCAGGTGTCCTTGCAGCCTCCACCCTGGGAGGAATTCACCACCAGTGAACCGCGCCGCAGGGCCACCCGGGTGAGACCGCCCGGACTCACCCAGGTGCCCTTGCCCCGCAGCACGTAGGGCCGCAGGTCCACGTGGCAGGGAAACAGTTCGCCGTCGCTGAGCGATGGCACCGTGGACAGCTCCAGGGTGGGCTGGGCGATGTAGTTGCGGGGGTGGGCCTTGATCTTCTCGGCGAACTCGGCGATCTCCTCCGGCCCGGCATGGGGGCCGATCAGCATTCCGTAGCCGCCGGCCTCGGCCACCGCCTTCACCACCAGCTCCTTGAGGTGGGCCAGCACGTAGGCCTGGTCGTCGGGCCTGGCGCAGATGTAGGTGGGCACGTTCTCGATGATCGGCTCCTGGTCGAGGTAGTAGCGGATCATCTCCGGCACGTAGGCGTAGATGAGCTTGTCGTCGGCCACACCGGTGCCAGGGGCGTTGGCGATCGCCACCCGGCCGGCCCGATAGGCCTCCATCAGGCCCCGCACCCCCAGGATCGAATCGCTGCGGAACACCGCCGGGTCGAGGAAGTCGTCGTCGATGCGGCGGTAGATCACATCCACCAGTTCCAGGCCACTGGTGCTGCGCAGCCACACGCGCTCGTCCTGCACCACCAGGTCGCGGCCCTCCACCAGCTGGATGCCCATCTGCTGGGCCAGGTAGCTGTGCTCGAAGTAGGCGCTGTTGTACACCCCGGGGGTGAGCAGCACCACGTTGGGGGTTTCCGTCCAGGGGGCCAGTTCGCGCAGGCTGCGCAGCAGATGCGAGGGATAGTCGTCGATCGGCTGCACGGTGCGCCCGGAGAACAGGCTGGGGAACATGCGCTTCATCACGCGGCGGTTCTCCAGGAAGTAGGCCACTCCCGAGGGGCAGCGCAGGTTGTCCTCCAGCACCCTCCAGGTGCCCTGGCCGTCGCGCACCAGGTCGAGCCCGGAGATGTGGCACCACTTGCCCAGGGGTGGCTTGAAGCCCAGCAGCTGGGGACGCCAGCCCTGGGAGCTGACCACGTCCTCCCGCGGCAGCACTCCGTCGTTGAGGATCCGCTGCTCGCCGTAGACGTCGGCCAGGAACAGATCGATCGCCTCGAGCCGCTGCAACAGCCCGCGCTCGAGCAGCTGCCAGTCGCTGCTGCTGATCAGGCGGGGCAACGGATCGAAGGGCAGGATCCGCTCCACACCGCGCTCGCCGGAGTCGTTGAGGCGGAAGGTGGCCCCCAGGCGCTTGAGCAGGTTGCCGGCCGCGGCGTGGTTGCGGTTCAGCTCCTCCAGGCCCAGCTGACCGAGGGAGGAGAGCAGGGGCCGCAGGGCACTGCGCGGTTCGTCGAAAGCGCTGAAGTATTCGTCGTAGCCGTGGCGCGGTCGGTAGTCAGTGAACATGGCTGGCCAGGGCTGCACCTTCGGATCATCCGAGAGCAGGTGGGGCCTCTCTGGTGTGGGTTGTTACGAAACCCCCATCCCCCTCACAGCAGGAAATAGCGCTGGGCCATCGGCAGCACCTCGGCGGGCTCGCAGGTGAGCAGCTCCCCATCGGCAAACACCTCGTAGGTCTGAGGGTCCACTTCAATGCTGGGCAGGGCGTCGTTGTTCTTCATCGCCGCCTTGCCGATGCCGCCGCGGGTGTTGACCACCGGCACGCAGGGCCGCTTCAGGCCCAGCTGGCGGGGGAGGTCGGCATCGAGGGCAGCCTGGCTTACAAAGGTGAGGCAGCTGGGGGCCAGGGCGGCCCCAAAGGCCGCGAACATGGGCCGCCCGTGCACCGGACCGGGGGTGGGGATCGAGGCGTTGGCATCGCCCATCTGGGCCCACACGATCGAGCCGCCCTTGATCACCAGCTCCGGCTTCACCCCGAAGAAGCCCGGCTTCCACAGCACCAGATCGGCCAGCTTGCCCACCTCCACCGAGCCGATCTGGGAATCGAGCCCGTGGGCGATCGCCGGGTTGATGGTGGTCTTGGCGATGTAGCGCTTGAGGCGGGTGTTGTCGTTGCGCCCACCGCCCGTCGCGGCGTCTTCGGGCAGGGGCCCGCGCTGCACCTTCATCTTGTGGGCGGTCTGGAAGGTGCGGGTGATCACCTCGCCCACCCTGCCCATGGCCTGGGAGTCGCTGGCGATGATCGAGAAGGCGCCCAGGTCGTGCAGGATGTCCTCGGCGGCGATCGTTTCGCGGCGGATGCGCGATTCGGCGAAGGCCACGTCCTCCGGGATCCTGGGATCCAGGTGGTGGCACACCATCAGCATGTCGAGGTGCTCCTCAAGCGTGTTGCGGGTGTAGGGCCTGGTGGGGTTGGTGCTGCTGGGCAGCACGTTGGCCTCGCCGCAGATCTTGATGATGTCGGGGGCGTGGCCGCCGCCGGCCCCCTCGGTGTGGAAGGTGTGGATCGTGCGGCCGCCGATGGCGCGGATCGTGTCCTCCACGAAGCCCGCTTCATTGAGGGTGTCGGTGTGGATGCACACCTGCACATCCAGGTGGTCGGCCACCGTGAGGCAGCAGTCGATCGCCGCCGGCGTGGTGCCCCAGTCTTCGTGCAGCTTGAGGCCGCAGGCACCCGCGCGCACCTGCTCCTCGATCGCCTCGGGGGTGGAGGCGTTGCCCTTGCCGTAGAAGCCGAGGTTCACCGGCAGCCCCTCGGCGGCCTGGAGCATGCGGGCCAGGTGGAAGGCGCCGGGGGTGCAGGTGGTGGCATTGGTGCCGGTGGCCGGGCCGGTGCCGCCCCCCAGCAGGGTGGTCACGCCGCTGGCCAGGGCCGTTTCGATCTGCTGGGGGCAGATGAAGTGGATGTGGGTGTCGATCGAGCCGGCGGTGAGGATGTGGCCCTCGCCGGCGATCGCTTCGGTGCCGGGGCCCACCACGATCGTCACGCCCGCCTGGGTGTCGGGGTTGCCGGCCTTGCCGATGGCGCAGATGCGGCCGTCGCGCAGGCCGATGTCGGCCTTCACGATCCCCCACCAATCCAGGATCAGGGCGTTGGTGATCACCGTGTCCACCGCCCCTGCGGCGCGGGGTGTCTGGGCCTGGCCCATGCCGTCGCGGATCACCTTGCCGCCGCCGAACTTCACCTCATCGCCGTAGACGGTGAAATCCTTCTCCACCTCCAGGATCAGCTCGGTGTCGGCCAGCCGCAGCCTGTCGCCGGTGGTGGGGCCGTAGGTCTCGGCGTAGGCGCGGCGGGAGATGCGGTAGGGCATGGGCTGTCTCGCTGAGCGGATTAATCGAGGGGGCCGTTCACCAGGCCGTTGAAGCCCACCACCCGGCGGTCGCCGGCGAAGGGCACCAGGTTCACGCTGCGGCTGTCGCCGGGCTCGAAGCGGATCGCCGTGCCGGCGGGGATGTCGAGCCGCAGCCCGCGGGCGGCCTCGCGGTCGAACTGCAGGGCGCCGTTGGCCTCGTGGAAGTGGAAGTGCGACCCCACCTGCACGGGACGGTCGCCGGTATTGGCCACCTGCACCGTGGTCACCGGGCGGCCGGCGTTGAGCTCGATCTCGCCCGGTTCGGGCATCAATTCGCCGGGAATCAGAGGGGCCATGGGCTTGCGGGCAGGGGGATTCAGCGGATCGGGTCGTGCAGGGTCACCAGCTTGGTGCCGTCGGGGAACACGGCCTCGATCTGAACCTCGCTCACCAGCTCAGGCACCCCCTCCATCACCTGCTCGCGGCTCAGCCAGCCGCTGCCCTCCTCCATCAGCTGGGCCACGGTCTTGCCGTCGCGGGCCCCTTCGAGCACCAGGAAGCTGAGCCAGGCCACCGCCTCGGGGTGGTTGAGCCTGAGGCCGCGGTTCAGGCGCCGCTCCGCCAGCAGGGCGGCGGTGACGATCAGCAGCTTGTCCTTTTCCTGGGGGGAGAGATGCATCCTGGAAGTGATCCGCCCGGGGGATCGGGGGCCTGCAGGCCAGTGACCGCAGGCTGACATGAAACCGGAACCACAGCACCCTGCCAGCCCCGCCGGCTACAGCCGGTTCAGGCCGAACCTTCAGCCAGCCATGGGTCTTCCTGAAAGGGCCACACCCGAGGCAGCTGGGGCGATTGCAGCCCTCGGCAGCGGCGGGTGAGGGCCCACAGCCGCGTGAACCAGTAGCGGGCGGCCTGGGACGAGGCGCCGCGGTAACGGGCGATCAGGCCCTGGCCCAGGCAGCCCACCGCCATGTCCCCCGCCAGTCCCTGGCGGGCGGCCCGGGCCTCGCCGGCCAGTTGCGCCAGCAGCTGGCCGGGCAGCCCGTCCGGGGCGGCCCACACCAGGGAGCCCAGCACCGGCTGGCCGTCCATGCCGTGGGGGCTGGCCAGGGCCTCGCCCTCCAGGCTGAGGCGATCCACCAGCTCCCAGCGCCGTGCCCCTGCCGCATCCGGGCGCAGGATCTCCAGGCTGGAGCGCCAGCAGCCCGCCCCCAACCCCTCGCCGGCGGCACTGCGGCCGAGGCGCACCACCTCCGCCCCCAGCCAGCTGGCCCCCGCCGCCAGCTGCACACGGCAGTGCTGCTCGAACAGCCCGTCGGCATACACCACCAGTTCCTGGGGCAGCCACTCCAGGTCTGCCCCCTCCCCCAGCTGCATGGTGAGCTGTTGGCGGACCCATCGGGGGCTGGCCTGCAGCCGGCGGAAGCGGCCCACGGAGCCGTACACCTTCTGGGCGGCCACGGTGGTGAGCAGGCCGCGGCTGCCCGCGCGGGCCTCCAGCTCCAGGTCGAGCTGGTCGCCGCCCACCAGCCCTCCGGCCGTGTGCAGCAGGGGCAGCTGCAGGCGCCGGTCGGGGCCGCCGTAGGCCCGCTGCCACTTCAGGGGCGCCGTGGCTCCGCAGCGGTAGCGGCCGGGCTCTGCCTCCAGCCGCAGCCAGGCCCGGGCCTGCCAGCCGGCGGGTGCCTCGGCCGTTGGCAGAGCCTGGGATGGGGACTGATCCATGGCCCGACCCTGGCAGAGCGGCGGCGGCCCGTGCTGGGATCGGCAGCGCAGGGCGCGCCACAGGTTGGGCATGGCCATCACTCCTCCGGTTTTCCGCCGCCACCACGCCGGGCCGCCGCCGGCGCTGGCCACCTGCTGGCAGCTGCCGCTCACGGCCGAGGAGCGCTGCCGCTGCCGGGGCCGCCGCCGCTGCGCCGGTGGGGAGGAGGTGCTGCTGCAGTTGCCCCGTGGCGAGGCCCTGCAGCCGGGTCAGTGGTTGTGCAGCGACGATCCGCAGGCGCCCTGGCTGCAGGTTCAGGCGGCTGCCGAGCCCCTGTTGCGGGTGCGCGCGGGTGATCAGCTGGCCCTGCTGCAGGCGGCCTATCACCTCGGCAACCGCCACGTGGCGCTGCAGATCCACAGCGCTGAGCTGCGCCTGCTGGAGGATCCGGTGCTGGCCCATCTGCTGGAGCATCGCGGCCTCCAGGTGGATCGCCTGACGGCGCCGTTTCTACCCGAGGCCGGGGCCTACGGCCGGGGACCCAGCCACAGCCATCCCCACAGCCACAGCCATGATTCCGGAACAGGGGAGGCCTGAGGGGAGGCGATGGGCCTGGAGCTGTTGCGCCTGTTTCAGCTGGTGAGTCCGGCTCTGCCGGTGGGGGCCTTCTCGTACTCCGAGGGCCTGGAGGTGCTGGTGCAGGCCGGCCGGCTCAGCGCGGCCCCCGCTGTGCGGGCCTGGCTGGAGGCGGAGCTGCGCCGGGGGCTGGTGGCGGTGGAGGCGGCCGCCCTGCCGGCGCTGATGGAGGCCCTCGCCCGCGGCGACTGGGATGCTGCCGGCGACCGCGACGGCTGGCTGCTGGCCCAGCGGGAGGCTGCCGAACTGCGGGCCCAGCAACGCCAGATGGGGCAATCGCTGCTGCAGCTGCTGGCCGATCTGGGCTGGCCCCTGCCGCGGCCCCTGCCCCTGGGCTTCACCGGCGCCTGGGCCTGGGCTGGCCTGTGCCTGGAGCTGGCGCCACTGCCGCTGCTCGAGGCCTACCTGCACGGCTGGACGGCCAACCAGCTCAGTGCGGCGGTGCGGCTGGTGCCCCTCGGCCCCACCGAGGCCCAGCGGTTGCAGCTGGGCCTGGCCCCTGTGATCGTCGAACGGGCGGAGGCCCTGCTGGCTTCCGGTGTGGACCCTGCGCCATGGAATGCCGGCGTGGGGGCCGGCCTGGCCCAGCTCCGCCATGCTGAGCTCTATTCCAGGCTGTTTCGCAGCTAGAGCGAGGGCTCGCCGATGGGGAGACAGGGCTGATGAGCAAGCTGCGGGTGGGCGTGGCCGGGCCGGTGGGCTCCGGCAAGACGGCTCTGGTGGAGGCCCTGTGCCGGCGGCTGCGGGATCGGCTGCAGCTGGGGGTGGTGACCAACGACATCTATACCCAGGAAGACGCCCAGTTCCTCACCCGCGCCGGCGCCCTGGAGCCCGAGCGCATCCGCGGCGTGGAAACCGGCGGCTGTCCCCACACCGCCATCCGAGAGGACTGCTCGATCAACCGGGCCGCCGTGGCGGAGCTGGAGCAGGCGTTTCCCGATCTCGATCTGGTGCTGGTGGAGAGCGGCGGCGACAACCTGGCCGCCAGTTTCAGCCCCGAGCTGGTGGACCTCTGCATCTACGTGATCGATGTGGCCGCCGGCGACAAGATCCCCCGCAAGGGCGGACCCGGCATCACCCGCTCCGACCTGCTGGTGATCAACAAGATCGACCTGGCACCCATGGTGGGGGCGAGCCTGGAGGTGATGGAGCGCGACACCGAGCGCATGCGCGGTGGCCGCCCCTGGTGTTTCACCAATATTCGCAGCGGCGAAGGCGTGGATCAGGTGACGGCCTTTCTGCTGCAACAGCTACCAAATTGAGCGTTAAACCGGTTGATTTTGTGGTTTGTTCGCGGCTTTGCGAAGGCGACCTGGCTTTTGGTGACGCTTGTTACAAGTGGGGCGGCGGGCCTTCTTTACCTTGACTTTGCCTTCAGCGTCACGACTGGCTTCCTGTCGCTGCTTTCACTGAGCTCAATCTCAGATTGATCTGAATGATGCCTTCTATCAAGATTCGCCGCATTGCTGCTGGCGCTGCCTTTTCCGTGGTTGCCTTTTCCCTGGCTGCCTGTGGCCCCGGTGATCAGGCCGCCGGTGATTTCGACGATACCGTCAAGGTGGGGATCCTGCATTCCCTCACCGGCACCATGGCGATTTCGGAATCCACCTTGGTGGATACCCAGAAAATGGCCATTGACGAGATCAATGCTGCCGGTGGTGTGGAAGTTGATGGTAAGAAATACAAGATTGAATACATTGTTGAAGACGGCGCCTCCGACTGGCCGACCTTCGCTGAAAAAGCAGCCAAGCTGATCGACCAGGACGAAGTCCCTGTGGTCTTCGGCGGCTGGACCTCGGCAAGCCGCAAGGCGATGCTGCCGGTGTTTGAGTCGAAAGATGCCTTCCTGTATTACCCGATTCAGTATGAGGGTCAGGAGTGTTCTCGCAATATCATGTATACAGGTGCCACTCCGAACCAGCAGTCTGAGCCGGCTACCGCCTTCATGTTCAAGGAGTCACCGGCGGCAGGGAAGCCATTCTATCTGGTGGGCTCAGATTATGTGTTCCCCCGCACGTCCAACACAATTACCAAGGAACAGCTGAAGTCTCTTGGTGGCGAAGTTGTGGGCGAAGATTATCTGCCCCTCGGCAACACTGAGGTTGCTCCCATCATCGCCAAGATCCGCACGGCTCTTCCTGATGGCGGCGTGATCATCAACACCTTGAATGGTGATCAGAACGTTGCCTTCTTCAAGCAGATTCAGGACGCTGGCATCACGCCTGCTAATGACTACTACGTGATGAGCTATTCGATTGCAGAGGAGGAAATCGGTCAGATTGGCCCTGAGTTCCTTGAGGGTCACTATGGCGCCTGGAACTACATGATGTCGATCGACACGCCCGCATCGAAAACGTTTGCGGAGAACTTCAAGAAAAAATATGGTGACGATCGTGTTGTAGCGGACCCCCAAGAGTCGGCATACAACATGGTTTATCTGTGGAAGAAGGGTGTCGAGAAGGCTGGCACGTTCGATAATGCAGCAGTGCGGGCAGCCCTCATTGGCATCAAGTTTGATGCGCCGCAAGGTCCGATTGAGGTGCGTCCGAACCACCATATTTCCCAGACTGTGCGGATTGGCGAGATCACAGCAGATGGTCAGTTCAAAATCATCGAAGAGAGTGACGGCCCAATCGATCCCCAGGCCTGGAACCAGTTCGAACCCTCCTCCAAAGGATATGCCTGCGATTGGTCGGATCCTAGCAAAGGTGAGCGATTCAGGCTTTGAGGTGATGATTTGGTCTTGAACCCGATCTCCCTCTAGGGCTGACTCTGGAGAGGAGGCTTCAGGGCTTCCTCTCTTTTTTTAGATCTTCACATTGTGGGCTGTGCAGCTACTTGTTGAAAGTCTGTTTAATGGCATCGCAATCGGCTCCGTGCTGTTGATCGCAGCTCTGGGTCTTGCCATTGTCTTTGGTCTGATGGGTGTGATCAATCTCGCCCATGGCGAATTGATTATGCTGGGGGCCTACACCACCTATGTGGTGCAATTGATTTTCCGTTTGCCACTTTTCCAGCCCTTCTTCGACGCCTACGTGTTGGTTGCCCTCCCGGCTGCCTTCCTTGTGAGCGGGGTGGTGGGGGTGCTGTTGGAGCGCACGGTGATTCGTCGGCTCTATGGCAACCCCCTGGAAACACTTCTGGCCACCTGGGGTGTGAGCCTGATCCTGCAGCAGTTCGTTCGCAGTGTCCCCCTGGCTTCGGCTACTGGCCTGGTACTGGCGCTGTTCGTGGGTCTGCTGGCCCCCGCGTTGCTGCCATCCGAGTTGATGGCCGGACCTCGAGGCCGGTTCACCAGCGCTGGCATCTGGGCTGGCGCCGCTCTGATGGGCGTGTTGGCAGCGGCGGGTCTGGGCTCGCTCGTGAGTTCTCTCTCCCGTGCCAATCCTCGCAATGTCGACGTCACCGCCCCTGCCTGGATGCGGGGCAGCCTGGATCTGGCGGGGCTCACGATGCCCGTGCCCCGTCTGGTGATCATCGCCATCACTGTGGTCGCGGTGCTGGGAATCGCCTGGTTTCTGGCTCGCAGCGTGTGGGGGATGCGCATTCGAGCGGTCACCCAGAATCGCCCGATGAGCGATTGCCTGGGCATCCCCACGGAAACCGTGGATGTGCTCACCTTCGGCGTCGGTTCCGGCCTGGCTGGGGTGGCAGGAGTGGCGGTGTCACTGTTGGGCTCGGTGGGTCCCAACGTCGGCACCTCCTACATCGTGGGCTGTTTCATGGTGGTGGTGCTCGGTGGTGTGGGCAACCTGTTGGGCACGGTGATCGCCTCATTGGTGATCGGCGTGATGACTGATCTGATCGGCGCCGGTCGATTGTTGACGGCTTGGCCTGGAATGCCTTCATCAATGGCAACGGTCGTCGACTTCTTTGCTACCACCAGCATGGCTCAGGTGTTGATCTTTTCGTTGATTGTGGTCTTTCTCCAGTTCCGTCCTGCCGGTTTGTTCCCCCAGAAGGGACGCCTGGTGGAGGCCTGATCCATGGTTGCTTCCTCCACCCTTCTCCCCCAACCATCGCGATGGGTTCGCGTTGCGATCTGGACTGTGATCCTGGCAGCTCTGATTGCTGCCCCGGCAGTCTTGCCAGTCTTCCGCCTCAATCTCCTGGGCCGTTTCCTGTCGCTGGCCATCGCAGCGCTCGGCATTGATCTGATCTGGGGGTTCACCGGCATTCTCAGCCTTGGCCAGGGCGTTTTCTTCGCCCTTGGTGGCTACGCCGTTGCCATGTTCCTGCAGCTGAACACATCGGCAGCGGCCGGCATGCTGCCTGAGTTTTTCCGGCTCTATGGCGTGTCGTCCCTCCCGTTTTTCTGGGAGCCCTTTCGTTCACCCGTCTTCACCCTGATCGCCCTCTGGCTGGTGCCAGCCCTAGTGGCTGCTGTGCTGGGTTATCTGGTGTTCCGCAACCGCATCAAGGGGGTTTATTTTTCGATTCTCACCCAAGCTGCACTGCTGGTATTCTTTAACTTTTTTAATGGTCAGCAGAAGTTAATCAATGGCACCAATGGCCTGCCCACCGATACCACGGTTCTGTTTGGCCAGTTGGTTGGTTCTGAGTCGATGCAGCGGGCTCTCTTCTGGATCACTGGAGTTCTGGTGATTTTAAGCTGGTTCTTTGTTCGATGGGTGGTTCGCGATCGGTTCGGTGATGTGTTGATCGCCATTCGTGATGATGAACCTCGCATCCGCTTCACCGGCTTCAACCCAGTCATGTTCAAGACGATTGTGTTCTCAATCGCCGGAGCTCTTGCTGGGATCTCGGGCGCCTTGTTTACGGTTCAGTCGGGGATTGTCACCCCTCAGTACATGTCGGTGCCATTTTCGATTGAGATGGTGATCTGGGTGGCCGTGGGTGGTCGTGGCACCCTGCTGGGCGCCATTCTTGGTGCTGTGGTCATCAACTACGGCAAGAGTCTTGTGAGTGAGGCCCTGCCTCAGAGCTGGCTTTTTATTCAGGGTGCCCTCTTCATACTGGTGGTTACTGCCCTTCCACAAGGTGTGCTTGGCTGGTTTTTTGCCGAAGAATTCCGTAATCTCCTGGTGCGCTGCGGATTGGCCAGGCCGCTCGCCACCTATCCCAGTCTCGAGCTCGATGGCCAGGAGGAGATCAAGCTATGACCGCCCCCCTGCTTGAACTGCGCCAGATCACCATCAGTTTTGATGGATTCCTGGCCCTTCGCGATCTCAACCTCAGCCTGCAGCCGGGTGAATTAAGGGCCGTGATTGGACCGAATGGCGCTGGTAAAACAACCTTTCTTGATGTGATCACCGGCAAGATCAAGCCCACCTCCGGGGATGTGGTGTTCAAGGGGCGCTCCTTGTTGCGCTACCAGGAATTCAGCATTGCTCGCCTGGGAATTGGTCGCAAGTTTCAGAGTCCCCGCGTGTTTCAACAGCTCACGGTCCGTGACAACCTTGCCCTGGCGGTGAGCCGTCCCAAGAATCCCTGGAGCTTGCTCACCAGCGGGCTGTCGCGCGAGCGGCGCGAGCGCGTCGACCAGCTGATGGAGGTTGTGGCCCTCCATCCACGAGCTGATCAACCGGCTGGATCCCTTTCCCACGGGCAGAAACAGTGGCTTGAAATTGCCATGCTGGTTGGTCAGGATCCCGACCTGCTGCTGGTGGATGAGCCGGTGGCTGGTCTCACCGACGAGGAAACTGACCTCACCGCTGATCTGCTCAAGTCACTGGCTGGTGATCACACCGTAGTGGTGATTGAGCATGATATGGAGTTCATCCGCCGGCTCGATACGCAGGTCACCGTCCTCCACCAGGGACATGTGCTTTGTGAAGGATTGATGGATGACATTCAGCGCGACGAGCGGGTGATCGAGGTGTATCTCGGTGGGTCAGATGATCACCAACTTGAGGAGCAGCAGTGATGACCCTGCTCGAGATTCATGGGGTGAACACCTACTACGGGGAGAGCCACATCCTGCGTGATGTGGATCTCACGGTGAATGCCGGTGAGATGGTCTGTCTGATCGGGCGCAACGGGGTGGGTAAGACCACCCTGCTGAAATCGCTGATCGGCCTGCTGCGGCCCCGCAGCGGCACGGTGTTGCTGGAGGGCAAGCCCATGGATCGGCTGGCTCCGCACCAGAGGGCCAGGGCCGGTGTCGGCTACGTACCCCAGGGGCGGGAGATCATCCCCCAGCTCACGGTGGAGGAAAACCTCCTGCTCGGCCTTGAGGCCCGCCCCGGCGGGCTGGGACGCCACCGTCAGATCGATCCGATCGTCTACGAGCTGTTCCCGATCCTCCGCGAGTTCCTGCCCCGCAAGGGCGGGGACCTCAGCGGCGGCCAGCAGCAGCAGCTGGCGATCGCCAGGGCCCTGCTGGGACAGCCATCGCTGCTGCTGCTCGATGAACCCACCGAGGGCATCCAGCCCAACATCGTGCAGGACATCGAACGGGCTGTGCGCCGCATCATCGCCGAGACCGGCATCGGCGTGCTGCTGGTGGAGCAGCATCTCAACTTCGTGCGCCAGGCCGACCGCTACTACGCCATGCAGCGGGGTGGGATTGTGGCCAGTGGCCCTACCGCCGACCTCAGCCAGGACGTGGTGGATCGCTTCCTCAGCGTCTGATCAGAGCAGCCGCTGCCAGAGCCTGGCTGCCTCTCCTGCCAGGGCCGAGGCCCAGCCCGCCTCCCCTTGCTGGGGCCAGGCGAGCGTCTGGTGCCCAGCCGGGCTGCGGAGCTGGTGGATGGGCCGGCAGCCGAGGCTGTTGAGCAGCAGTGCCCCGCGGCAGGTCGGCAGGTCGGCTGGGTGCAGAGCTGCCTCCTCAGCCAGGCTCAGGCCCAGGGCCCGTGCCCGCATCACCCCGGGCAGACAGCCGCTGGCCAGGGGAGGGGTGAACCAGTGGTCGCCGCGGCGCAGCAGCAGGTTGGCGGTGGTGGCGCAGCAGAGCTCGCCGCCGGTGCTCATGAGCAGTGCATCGTCGGCGCCAGCGGCGGCGGCCAGACGGCGGGCCTGGATGGCGTTGCCGTAGGCGAAGGTCTTGCATCGGTTCAGCAGGCTCAAGGGGTCCCGCCGTTCCGTGGCACTCACCAGCGCGGTGAGTGGAGCAAAAGAGGGCGCCGCTGGCGTGAGCTGCAGCCAGAAGCGGTGCCGGCAATGCTCCGGGATGGCGATGCCGCGGCTGCTGGCGGCTGTCGGGCTGCCGCGGCTCCAGTTGAGGCGCAGGGCGCCGGTGGTGATGCCGCTGCGCAGGATGGCCTCCTGGATCAGGGCCTCCACCCGGGCCGGATCCGGTGGCGGATCCATGGCCAGCAGGGCGGCAGCGGCGTGCCAGCGGGCCAGGTGCTCGGCCAGCAGCCGGGGGCGGCCATCCAGCACCAGCACGGTTTCGAAGATCCCGTCGGCCAGCAGCAGGGCCCGGTCGCTGAGCGGCAGTGCCAGGGCGTCGGGGCGGCCCCAGCGGCCCTCTGGCCTCGGGGCATCGATCCAGGCCAGGGCGGCTCCGGGAGACTCTCCAGGGGCGGTGCTGGCTGGTGGCGTCGGACTGACTGGCGATCCGGTCATGGTTGAGGCTTGCCGCCGAGGGCAGCCAGCAGCGGTTCCAGCTTCCAGCCCAGTTCCTCGGCCTCGGCCTGGGGATCGGAATCGGCCACGATGCCGCAGCCGGCATGGGCCCGCAGCGTTCGGCCAGCCACGAACAGGGAACGGATCAGGATGTTGCTGTCGAAGCCGCCGGCGCCATCGAGGTGGAACAGGGAGCCGCAGTAGGGGCCGCGGGCCACCGGCTCCAGTTCCCCCAGGCGCTGGCAGGCGCGGATCTTGGGGGCCCCGGTGATCGATCCCCCCGGCCAGCAGGCGCGCAGCAGATCCGCCGCCCCCAGGCCGGGCCGCAGCCGGCCCCGCACCACCGAGGTGAGGTGGTGCACCTGGCGGTAGCTCTCCAGCCCCACCAGCTGGGGCACCTGGATTGAGCCAGGCCTGCAAACCCGGCCCAGGTCGTTGCGCAGCAGGTCCACGATCATCACGTTCTCGGCCCGGTCCTTGGGGCTGGTGATCAGCTCGGCGGCCGCATCGGCATCGGCGGCGGCATCGGTGTGGCGGGGGCGGGTGCCCTTGATCGGGCGGGTTTCCACCTCTCGATCGGCGAGGAGGTGCAGGAAGCGCTCCGGTGAGGCCGACAGCACCGCTTCCCCCGCCGCCGCCGGCCCGCCGATGGCCAGGCCGGCGAAGGGCGCAGGGCAGTGCCGCCGCAGGCGGCCGTAGAGCTCCAGCAGCGTGGCGGCCGTGGGGGGCTCGGCCAGCTCCTGCTCGCAGCAGGCGGTGAGGTTGGCCTGGAACAGATCCCCGGCGGCGATGTGCTGCCGCACCGCCCGCACCTGGGCGGCGAAGCCCGCACGGCTGGTGTGCCAGTGCCAGCCCTCCAGGGGCAGCACCAGCGCTTCGGCGCCGCCGCTCTCCGCCAGGGCCTCCGCCGCGGCGTGCTCCAGCCGCTCGGCCAGCGCCTCCAGCCGCTGGGGGTCGTGGCCCTCCAGCCACAGCTGCCGGTGCTGGTGGTCGGCGATCAGCAGCGGGTCGGCCTGGATCGCCCACAGCACCGCCATCGCCGGCCGCTGCCAGTGGCGGGCCGGCTCCAGCCAGGCGCCGGCCTCGTAGGCCAGCCAGCCCAGCCAGGGCCGGCCGCTCGCCTCCAGCTGCGCCAGCACGGCGAAGGGATCCTCGGCGCCGGCATCCCCCGGCAGGCCCCGGCACACCCGCTCCTCCAGCGGCTCGAGGGCCAGCACGCTGCGCCGTCCCAGCGCCGAGCCGTCGCCGTCGAGCCACACCAGAGCCGGCCGCTCCAGCTGCGGCAGCAGCCGCTGCAGCAGGGCTTCGGGCTGGCACCAGGGGAGCTCCCGCCGCAGCAGAGGGCTCATGGCAACGGGGCGCCGGCCGCCGGGCTGGCCAGATCGGGCCGGCCCGCTTCGATCAGGGCGGCATCGCGGATGCGGCAGCTGTCGCACACGCCGCAGGGAACCTCGCCGCCGCTGTAGCAGCTCCAGGTGGCGGCGATCGGCACCCCCAGCCGCAGCGCCTCGGTCACGATGCGCGTTTTGCTCCACTGCACCAGCGGCGCCCACAGGCGCGCACCGCGTCCCTCCCGGCCTGCCTTGCTGGCCAGGTCGGCCAGGGTCTGGAAGGCGTCCAGGTAGTCGGGCCGGCAGTCGGGATAGCCGGAGTAGTCCACGGCGTTCACCCCCAGCACCAGCCGCTCGGCGCCGCGGGCCTCGGCCAGGCTCAGCCCCAGGGCGATGAACACCGTGTTGCGGCCGGGCACGTAGGTGCTGGGGATCACCCCCTCCTGCACCCCGGAGCTGGGCAGGGCGACGCCGGGATCGGTGAGGGCCGAGCCCCCCCAGGCGGCCAGGTTCACGGCGATGGTGTGGTGTTCGGCCAGCCCCAGCTCCGCGGCCACGGCGGCGGCGGCCACCAGCTCGCGCCGGTGGCGCTGGCCGTAGTCGAACGAGAGGCCGATCACGCGCCAGCCCGCCGCGATCGCCAGGGCGGCGGCGGTGGCGGAATCGAGGCCGCCCGAAAGCAGGGCGATGGCGGTGGGTTGCGCAGATGTGCTCATCGACCTCAGCGCACCCCCAGCCACTTGTGGCTCTGCAGGCTCAGGCGCCAGCGGGGGTGGCGGCGCACGTGGGCGATCGCCAGCTCCTGGCCCGGCGCGCTGTCCCAGCCGGGCTGCAGCAGCAGCACGGGATGGTTGCCGGCCTCGGCGGCGGCGGTGGCCATGGCCTCGGCGAAGGCGAGATCGGCCGGCTCATGCACCACCGGCTTGAGCTCGTGGCAGGCGGCCAGCAGTTCGGGTCGTGGCGGCCGGTGGCGCTTGGGCGAGAGGGTGATCCAGTCGAAGCGGCCGCTGAGCGGGTCGACGCCACTGGTTTCCAGGTGCAGTGGCAATCCGACGGCCTCGAGGGCCGCGCAGAGCCCATCGAGGTTGTGGTGCAGGGGCTCGCCGCCGGTCACCACCACGAAGGAGGCGCCAGCGCCGCCGGCAGCGCTGGCCTGGGCGGCCAGCTCCTCCAGGCCGCGGTGCGGATGGGCCTCCTGTGGCCAGGAGTGCTTGGTGTCGCACCAGGTGCAGCCCACCGCACAGCCCGCCAGGCGCAGGAAGAAGGCGCTGCGCCCGGCATGCAGCCCCTCCCCCTGGAGCGAATGGAAGGTTTCCACCACGGGGATGGCTGAGGGTATGGCGGCGGTGGGGGTTGCCGGCATGGGATCGGGCTGCACCCCAACCCTAAACAGCTCAACCGTTGCCGCAGGCCAGAATGGGCCCGCACAGGAGCCTCGATGCCCACTCCGGACCCGGCCCGCCTGGCCCGCTACGGCCTGCTGCACAGCTATCTGCGCCAGGAGCTGCTGGAGGAGCTGCTGGCCTCGGTTGCGCTGGAGCCGGAGGAGCGCGAGGCGGCCCGCCAGCAGTTCATGGAGGAGCGGGACCTCGCCGATGAGCAGGCGCTGCAGGACTACGCCCGCAGCCGCTGCCTGTCCCCGGCTGATCTGGACTACCGGATCGCCTACCCGGTGGGGGTGTGGAAGTACTGCCAGCAGCACTTCGCCCCCAAGGCCGAGTCGCGCTTCCTGGCTCGCAAGCAGAGCCTCGATCAGGTGGTGTACAGCCTGCTGCGCACCAAGGATCCAGGGCTGGCCCGGGAGCTGTTCCTGCAGGTGAGCGAGGGCGAGGCTGATTTCGGTGAGCTGGCGGTCCGCTACGCCGAGGGTCCGGAACGTGCCACCCGCGGCATCGTGGGTCCGGTGCCGCTGGATCAGGGCCACCCCGAACTGGTGGGCCGCCTGCGGGCGGTGGAGTCGGGGGTGGTGCTGGAGCCGTTTGCGATCGAGAGCTGGTGGCTGCTGGTGCGGCTGGAGAGCCTGCTGCCTGCCGGCTTCGGGCCCGATGCCGCCGATGCCATGACCCAGGAGCTTCTCAATGAGTGGCTGGAGGAGGAGGTGAGTCGCCGCCTGGAGGCCCTCGCCAGGGGCCCTGAGCCCGTGCCCATCGCCGTCAGCCAGCCCCTGCCATGACCGCCCTCGACCCCCAGGCCCCCCCCGACCTCCCCGGGCTGGAGGGGCTCAGCGCGCAACTGCGGGCGCGCCTGCTGGCCAGCGGTGAGCGGCGGCTCTACGGCCTCGGCCAGGCCCTCTGCCACGACGACCTGATCCCCTCCGAGGTGCTGCTGCTGCTGCGGGGCTCGGCCCGCCTGCTGGTGCGCGACGCGGGCTCCCTGCGCACCGCCGAGAAGCTGGGGCCGGGGGCCTGGGTGGGCCTGGCGTCGCTGCTGCGGGCGGCCCCCTGTGAGGAGGTGGCGGCGGCCGGCGACGTGGAGGCGCTGGCGATCGCCGATGGCCGGCTGCTGGCGCTGCTGCAGGAGGAGCCCGCCTTTGCCGCCTGGTGCGCCGCTCAGCTGTTCAGCGCCGAGCTGCTGGCCCTGCTGGTCGAGCTGCTGCAGCTCCGGCCCCAGGCGGATGTGTCGCTGCTGAACCTGTGGCGGCAGCTGGCGCCACAGGCCCGGCTGGTGGCGCCCACGCGCGAGGGCGTGCAGAGCCTCACGGCCGAGGAGCTGCTGTTCGCCGCCAGCCACAACCTCGCCGATCACCCGTTGGGCACGGCGCTTGATCCCGCCCAGGGCGTGCCCAGGGCGAGGCCGCCGCTGCCGCCGCGGCTGATCGCCCTGCCGGCCGCGCCGCTGCAGGCGGTGCTGGCGCCGCCGGAGCCGCTGGAGCCGGTGCTGGAAGGGGATGGCGGGGGATCGCAGCTGGTGCCCGCCGCCGCTGCCGGACCCCTGGCCAGTGGCCTGGATCTGGGCCAGCGCGACCGCCCCGAACTGCTGCTGGTGCGCGGCAGCGGCGCCCTGGAGGAAACCCTGGCCTGCTTCCAGATGCTGGCGGCCCAGCTGAAGCTGCCCTTCCGCCGCGACGCGATCGAGAAGATCCTGCGCGATGTGCTGCGCCGCGGCCAGACCCCCGACCTGCAGCTGTGCGGCAACATCGCCGCGATGATGGGGCTGCACGTGAGCGGCGTGCGGGTGCCGCCCCAGCTGGGCACCCGGCTGCAGGTGCCGGCCCTGGTGAGCTGGAAGGGGGGCATGGCGCTGGTGCGCGCCGCCGATGCCCGCGGCCTGGTGCTGGCCTCGCCGCGCCAGGGCTGGGTGGAGCTGCCGCCGGCCGAGATCGAGGCCGCCTTTCCCGACGGCATCGACGTGTTGCTGCTGGAGCGCAGCAACACCACCCCCGAGCAGCGCTTCGGCTTCGAGTGGTTCTGGCCGGCGCTGCAGCGCTACCGCGGCGTCCTGCTGCAGGTGCTGCTGGCCTCGTTCGTGGTGCAGCTGTTCAGCCTGGCCAACCCGCTGCTGATCCAGGTGATCATCGACAAGGTGATCAGCCAACGCAGCCTCGACACCCTGCAGGTGCTGGGCATCGCCCTGGTGGTGGTGACGCTGATGGAGGGGGTGATCGGCGCCCTGCGCACCTTCCTGTTCACCGAAACCACCAACCGCATCGACCTGCGCCTCGGTGCCGAGGTGATCGACCACCTGCTGCGCCTGCCGCTCAGCTACTTCGACCGCCGGCCGGTGGGGGAGCTGGGCACGCGGGTGGCGGAGCTGGAGAAGATCCGCGAATTCCTCACCGGCCAGGCGCTCACCACCCTGCTGGATACGGCCTTCTCGGTGATCTACATCGCCGTGATGCTGATCTACAGCTGGCTGCTCACCCTGATCGCCCTGTGTGTGCTGCCGATCCAGGTGGGGCTCACGGTGCTGGGGGCGCCCCTGTTCCGCCGGCAGTACCGTGCCGCCGCCCAGGAGAATGCCCGCACCCAGAGCCACCTGGTGGAGGTGCTCACCGGCATCCAGACGGTGAAGGCCCAGAACGTGGAGATGATCAGCCGCTGGAAGTGGCAGGACCTCTACACCCGCTACATCGCCCGCAGCTTCGAGAAGACGATCACCGGCACGGCGCTGGTGGAAACCTCCCAGGTGCTGCAGAAGCTCTCCCAGCTGCTGGTGCTGTGGGTGGGGGCCTCGATGGTGCTCAACGCCGAGATGACCCTGGGCCAGCTGATCGCCTTCCGGATCATCTCCGGCTATGTCACCCAGCCGCTGCTGCGGCTCTCCTCGATCTGGCAGAACATCCAGGAGCTGAAGGTGTCGTTCGAGCGCCTGGCCGACGTGGTGGACACCCCGGAGGAGAGCAACGAGGCCGACCGCCAGAAGATTCCCCTGCCGCCGATCGCCGGGGAGGTGGTGTTCCAGAACGTGAGCTTCGCCTTCCCCGGCACCTCCACCCAGGTGCTGCAGCACATCGATCTGCGCATTCCGGCGGGCACCTTCGTGGGGGTGGTGGGCCAGAGCGGCAGCGGCAAGAGCACGCTGATGAAGCTGCTCTCGCGCCTCTACGCCCCCGGCGAGGGGCGGATCCTGATCGACGGCTGCGACATCGACAAGGTGGAGCTCTATTCGCTGCGCCGCCAGATCGGCATCGTGCCCCAGGAGCCGCTCCTGTTCTCCGGCAGCGTGGCCGAGAACATCGCCCTCACCGATCCCGATGCCGGCATCGAAGCGATCATCACCGCCGCCCGGATGGCCTGCGCCCACGACTTCATCATGGAAATGCCCGGTGGCTACAGCGCCCCGGTGGGTGAGCGCGGCGCGGGGCTATCGGGCGGCCAGCGCCAGCGCCTGGCCCTGGCTCGCACCCTGCTCAGCCAGCCCCGGCTGCTGGTGCTGGATGAGGCCACCAGCGCCCTCGACTACGACACCGAGCGTCGCGTGTGCGACAACCTGCTCGACACCCTCAGCGACTGCACGGTGTTCTTCATCACCCACCGGCTGTCCACCATCCGCCGCGCCGATCTGATCGTGATGCTGCACGAAGGTGCCATCGCCGAGGTGGGCCGCCACGATGAGTTGATCGAGCGGCGCGGTCGCTACTACGCCCTCTACCGCCAGCAGGAGGCCGGCTGATGGCCCTGATGCGCAGACCGGGGGCCCTGGTGAAGGCCGGCCAGAACGCCCTGGAGCGGCGGGTGCAGAGCAGCCATGAAACCCTGGCGCTGCAGCAATCGCGCCTGCTGGCGCGCACGATCACCTGGGCCCTGCTCGGCACCACCGGCGCCGCCCTGGCCTGGCTGGCGCTGGCCCGCACCGAGGAGGTGGTGGTGGCGCCGGGGCGGTTGCAGCCGGTCGGCGAGGTGCGCACCGTGCAGATGCCGGTGGGCGGTGTACTGGATCAGATGCTGGTGCAGGAGGGGGAGCGGGTGAGTGCGGGCCAGGTGCTGCTGCGGCTCGACAACGAGACCGCCCTGGATCGCCAGCGGGCGCTGCAGGAGTCGATCGCCGCGCGCCTGGAGCAGCTGCGTCTCAAGCAGCTGGAGCTGGAGCGTTACCTGAGCCTGAACGACACCGAGCAGCTGGTGCTGCAGCGCAACCTGGAGCTGGAGGGCGAGATCCTTGGGCGCCTGGAGGGCCTGCAACGCGATGGAGCGGTGCCCGAACTGCAGATGCTGCAGCAGCGCAACCGGGTGCAGGAGGTGGAGGGCGAGCTGGACAAGCTGCGGGTGGACCGCAACCGCCAGACAGCGATCCTGCAGCAGGCGATCGCCCAGCTCAACAGCGAGTTGGCGGATCTGCGCGGCCGGCTCAGCGAATCCACGGTGAACGTGCGCTATCAGGATGTGCGCTCGCCGGTGGACGGGGTGGTGTTCGACCTCAAGCCCACCGGGCCGGGGTTCGTGGCCCAGGGCAGCGAGCCGGTGATGCGGATCGTGCCCTTCAACGACCTGGAGGCCAAGGTGGAGATCAACAGCAGCGACATCGGCTTCGTGCAGGTGGGCAAGCCGGTGGAGATCAGCATCGATTCCTTCCGCGCCAGCGACTTCGGCACCCTGGCGGGCACACTCCAGGCCATCGGCTCCGACGCCTTGCCCCCCGATGAGCGCAATCCCGGCTATCGCTTCCCGGCCACCGTGGCCCTCGACAGCCAGCAGTTCATGCTGAAGTCGGGCCAGGAGCTGCCCCTGCAGGTGGGCATGTCGCTCACCGCCAACATCAAGCTGCGCAAGGTGAGCTACCTGCAGCTGCTGCTCGGCGGCTTCCAGGACAAGACCGATTCGCTCAGGCGGCTGTGATGCTCTCCTTGAACGTGGTCTGCGCGGAGTTGGGTTCGGTGGAGTTGGGATCGGTGGCAGCGGAATCGTCTGCGCCCTGGTGCCGCCCCTGCGCCGCCTCGATCAGGCCCCGGAACAGGGGGTGGGGCCGGCCGGGTCGCGACAGGAATTCCGGGTGGTACTGGCAGGCGGTGAAGAAGGGGTGGTCCGTGAGTTCCACCAGCTCCACCAGGCGGCCGTCGGGGGAGCTGCCGCTGATGCGGTAGCCCGAATCGATGAACGCCTGGCGGTAGGCGTTGTTGAACTCGTAGCGGTGGCGGTGGCGCTCGTACACCACCTCCTCGCCGTAGAGCTGATGGCCGAGGCTGCCGGGGGCCAGGCGGCAGGGGTAGACCCCCAGGCGCATGGTGCCGCCCAGGTCGACCACGTCCTGCTGCTCCGGCAGCAGATGGATCACCGGATCGGGGCTGGCGGGATCGAGCTCGGCGCTGGTGGCGCCGGCCAGGCCGGCCACATTGCGGGCCCACTCGATCACGGCGCACTGCATGCCCAGGCAGAGACCCAGGAACGGCACCCGCTGCTCCCGTGCCCAGCGGATCGCCGCCACCTTGCCGTCCACGCCCCGGTTGCCGAAGCCCCCCGGCACCACCACCGCGTCCATGCCCGCCAGCAGGGCCTCGGCCCCCTGCTGCTCGATCTGCTCGGCGCACACCCAGCGCAGGTCGAGGGAGGCATCGCGCTCCAGGCAGGCGTGGCGCAGGGCCTCCACCACCGAGAGGTAGGCGTCGTTCAGCTGCACGTATTTGCCCACCAGGGCCACCGTCACGGCCGGGCCGGGGTGGCGCAGCTTGGTCACCAGCTCCGCCCAGCCGGCCATGTCGCTGCTGCGGTCCTCCAGCTGCAGGGCGTCGAGCACCTCACGGCAGAGGCCCTCCTGTTCCAGCGCCAGCGGCACTGCGTAGATGCTGTCGGCATCCAGGGCCTGGATCACGGCCCGCTCCGGCACGCCGCAGAAGCCGCCGATCTTGCGGCGCAGGTCGTCGCTCACCGGTCGGTCGCTGCGGCACACCAGCACATCGGGCTGGATGCCGATCGAACGCAGCTCCTTGACCGAGTGCTGGGTGGGTTTGGTCTTGAGCTCCCCGGAGGTGCCGATGTAGGGCAGCAGCGTCACGTGCACGTAGGCGATGTCGTGGCGGCCCACATCGCCGCGGAATTCGCGGATCGCCTCGAGGAACGGCAGCGATTCGATGTCGCCCACGGTGCCGCCGATCTCGCCGATCACCACCTCGGCGCCGCTGTTGGCGCCCACCCGGTGGATGCGCTGGCGGATCTCGCCGGTGATGTGGGGGATCACCTGCACGGTGCCGCCGTTGTAGTCGCCGCGGCGCTCCTTGTTGATCACCGCCTGGTAGATCGAGCCGGTGGTCACGCTGTTCAAACGTGAGAGGGGCGTGTCGGTGAAGCGCTCGTAGTGGCCCAGGTCGAGGTCGGTCTCGGCGCCGTCCTCGGTGACGAACACCTCACCGTGCTGGTAGGGGCTCATGGTGCCCGGGTCCACGTTCAGATAGGGGTCGAGCTTGAGGATCGACACGCTGTAGCCGCGGCTCTTGAGCAGGCGGCCGAGGCTGGCGGCCACGATTCCCTTGCCGATGCTGGACACCACCCCGCCCGTCACGAACACGAACTTGGCGGTTCGCTGGCTGGGGGGGCTGGGCATGGAGATTCGGCTGCTTGTTCAATGTACCCGTGGCCACAAGACGTGCCTGGGGGCCGTGCTGGGTTCGGCCGGGCGAGCCCGCGGGGCGGGCAACGCCGGCCTCACCGCATCACGGCCCCCAGGAGCCAGTGGGATGGGCAAGTCCGCCGCTGTTGCGGCGTCATCTGGGCAGCGTCACGGCTTCAACGTCAGCACCGACGGTCCCACCATCGGGCTGCCGGGTTGTCGGTGCGGCTGGTGAGAGGCCGGCGTTACCCGCGCAGCGGGTTCGCCCGGCCGACGCCAGTCGCACCGCTGCAAGTCGCACCGAGCAACCTCAGCTTTCAAGCAGGCTGCGCAGCATCCAGGCGGTCTTCTCGTGAATCTGCAGCCGCTGGGTGAGCAGGTCGGCGGTGGGCTGGTCGTTGGCGTCCTCGGCCACGGCGAACACGCCGCGGATGGTGCGGGCCACGGCCTCATGGCCCTCCACCAGCTCCCGCACCATCTCCAGGGCGGTGGGGATGCCTTCGGTTTCGGGCACCGAGGAGAGGCCGCTGTAGGTGCTGCCGCCGAAGGGCGCGGGGCAGCCCAGGGCGCGGATGCGCTCGGCGATCTCGTCGAGGGCGTTCCAGAGCTCGGTGTACTGCTCCATGAACATCAGGTGGAGCGTGTTGAACATCGGCCCGGTGACGTTCCAGTGGAAGCCGTGGGTCTTGGCGTAGAGCACGGTGCTGTCGGCGAGCACGCGGCCCAGGCCTTCGGCGATCTGCTGGCGCTGGGCCTCGGGGATGCCGATGTCGATCGGGGGGGCGGTGACGGAAGCCATGTCTCTCTAACTCGTAGTGACTACGTTTTAGCAGAGCAGCGGTGCGCTGTCCCCCGGCGGCCTGCCTCAGGCCTCCTCGTCGCTCCAGGTGCTGGCCACGTGCAGCTCCTGGAGCTGCTTGTCGGCCACCCCGGCCGGGGCCTGGGTGAGCAGGCAGCGGGCCTGCTGGGTTTTCGGGAAGGCAATTGTGTCGCGGATCGACTCCTCGCCCGCCAGCAGCATCACGATCCGGTCCACCCCGTAGGCCAGGCCGCCGTGGGGCGGGGCGCCCATGTCGAGGGCCTCCAGCAGGAAGCCGAACTGGCGCTCGGCCTCCTCGGCAGGCAGGCCGATGGTCTGCAGCACCTGGCGCTGCAGGGCTGAGTCGTGGATGCGCAGCGAGCCACCGCCCAGCTCCAGGCCGTTGAGCACCAGGTCGTAGGCCTGGGCGCGGGCGCTGGGCAGGGCGTCGGCCCAGCGCGCCGGATCGGTGCCGATGTCGGCCGGGTTGGGGGCGCAGAAGGGGTGGTGCAGGGCCTCGAGGCGGTTTTCGCCGATGTTGAACTCGAACATCGGGAAATCCACCACCCAGAGGAAGTTCCAGGTGTCGTTCTCGCGCTCGGGCCGCACCAGGCCCAGCTGGCGGGCCAGGAACTGCCGCACCCGGTCGAGGGCCTTGTTCACGGTGGCGGTGTCGCCGGCGCCGAACAGCAGCAGGGTGCCGGCCTCGGCGCCGGTGCGCGCCAGCAGCTCGGCCTTCTTCTCCTCGCTGAGGTTGTCCTTGATGGCGCCGATGCTGTCGATCTCACCGCCCTCGCGCACGCGGATGAAGGCCAGACCGCCGGCGCCGGCCGCCTGGGCCTCACTGAACACATCACCACCGGGCTTGATGCGAACGTTGCTGATCGCCTCGTTGCCGCCCGGCACGGCGATGGCCTTCACCGACCCGCCGGCTTTCACGGCGCCGGAGAAGACCTTGAAGCCCATGTCCGCCACGATGTCGCTCACGTCGGTGAGCTCCAGGCCGTAGCGGGTGTCGGGCCGGTCGGTGCCGTAGCGCGCCATGGCCTCATGCCAGGTGAGGCGCGGGAACGGCCGCGGCAGCTCGATGCCCTTCACCGCCTTCCAGATCGCGGTGATCAGCCCCTCGTTGAGCGCCAGGATCTGCTCCTGGTCCATGAAGCTCATCTCCAGGTCCAGCTGGGTGAACTCCGGCTGGCGGTCGGCGCGCAGGTCTTCATCGCGGAAGCAGCGCGCGATCTGGTAGTAGCGCTCCAGGCCCCCCACCATCAGCAGCTGCTTGAACAGCTGGGGCGACTGGGGCAGGGCGAACCAATCCCCGCCGCACACCCGGCTGGGCACCAGATAGTCGCGGGCGCCCTCGGGGGTGGAGCGGGTGAGTATCGGCGTTTCCACCTCGATGAAGCCGGCGTCCTCCAGGAACCGCCGCATCGCCTGCACGGCGCGGTGGCGCAGGCGCAGGTTGGCGTTCATGCGCTCGCGGCGCAGATCGAGGTAGCGGTGGCGCAGACGCAGGTCCTCGCGGGTGTTCTCCTCGTCGTGCACCGACACCGGGAAGGGCAGGATCCCCTTCACCGGGTTGAGCACGGTGATGCCGGCGGCCAGCACCTCCATACGGCCGGTGGCGAGTTTCTCGTTGATCGATTCGGCCGGCCGCTCCCGCACCGTGCCGTTCACCAGGATCACGGTTTCGTTGCGCAGATGCTCGGCCACGGCGAAGGTGTCGGCGCCGTTGTCGGGGTCCACGGTGATCTGCATCGTGCCGCTGCGGTCGCGCAGATCGATGAAGATCACGCCGCCGTGGTCGCGGCGCCGGTCCACCCAGCCGCAGAGCTGCACCTGCTGGCCGGTGGCGTCCTGACGCAGGTCGCCGCACCCGTGGCTGCGCATACCGGGAGGTCCTAGGCAATGGGCGATCTTCCCATCCAGGCGGGTCAACGCCTGTAGAAGGGGCGCTTCACCACGGTGGCCGGTTCGGCCCGGCCGCGGATCTCCACCGCCAGCTCCGTGCCGGGGCGGGCAAGCTCCGCCGGCACGCTGGCCAGGGCGATACCCCGCTCCAGCGTGGGCGACCAGCCGCCGCTGGTGACCGTGCCCACCGCCTTGCTGCCGCCCTCCGCCCCCGCCGCCAGCACCGGGTAGCCGTGGCGGGGAATGGCGCGACCGCGCAGCTCCAGGCCCACCAGCCGGCGGCGCACCCCCTCGGCGCTCTGGCGCTCCAGCACCGCGCGGCCCACGAACTCCTTGGGCATCTCCAGGTGCACCAGCCAGCCCAGCCCCACCTCCAGGGGCGTGGTGGTGGCGTCCATGTCGTTGCCGTAGAGGTGCATGGCCGCCTCCAGGCGCAGGCTGTCGCGGGAGCCCAGGCCGCAGGGTGTCACCCCCTCGGCCAGCAGCTGCTGCCAGAGGGCGAGGCCCGGCTCCCGCTCCAGCAGCAGCTCAAAGCCGTCCTCGCCGGTGTAGCCGGTGCGGGCCACGAACACGCTCGCTCCCGCCGCGGCGCCCGCGGCCGTGCCCCGCAGCGGCAGCTGCCGGTGACCGAAGCGGGGCAGGCCCGAGAGGCTGATGCCGGCCAGGGCCTCCAGCCGCGCCGCCGCCTGGGGCCCCTGCAGAGCCAGCAGCACCCCATCGCCCTTGAGGTCGTCCACGGCGATGCCGGCAAACTGCAGCTGGCTGCTGATCCAGGCCGTGTCGGCCGCGGCGCAGTCGGCATTGATCACCAGCAGCACCTCGTCCACCAGCGGCAGCTCGTTGGTCTCCGCGCCGTTGCCGCCGGCCGCTACCCGGCCCCGGTCGTACACGATCAGGTCGTCGCGGATGCCGCCCCCCTCATTCAGCAGCACCGTGTAGCAGGCCTCCCCGGGCCCGATGCGGAACAGGTCGCTGGGCACCAGGGCCTGCAGGGCGTCCTTGGCGCCGTCCCCCCGCAGCCGCAGCACCCCCATATGCGAGATGTCGAACAGGCCGCAGGCGCTGCGCACGGCCCGGTGCTCGGCCACCAGCCCCTGGAACTGCACCGGCAGCTCCCAGCCGGCGAAGGGCACCAGGCGGCCACCGGCGGCCCGGGCCGCCTCGAACAGGGGAGTGCGCAGGAGTGCCACGGGGCCGGCTGGCGGGTGGAGCGAGGCTATTGGAGGCGCCAAGCACCAGCGGCGGCGGCCGCCATCGGGCAGAAGAGCAGCAACAGCAGCGGCCGGGCGAGGGGGGACTTGGACGCGGCTTGGGAAGACATTCGAAAGAACGGGTAACCGCCCCTGCACCCGCGCGTCAACCCCCTAGTGTCTGGGCTCGCTGATAACTGGCGTTGCATCCACCCACCTGGTCATCCAGCCATGCCCCACCGTCCCAGCTGCCGCAGTTGCCGTCACTGCGCGAACCCCCAGGGGAGCAGCGCGGGATGGTGCCGGCTGCGCCAGCTCGCCATCCACGCCGAGCTGTCCGGGGAGCTCTGGTGCCACCACTGGACTGCCCGGCCGCCGCAACTGCCCGCCGGCATGGCCTCCGGTGGAGCCTCGGCGGATCCCCAGGTGGGCGCTCGCTGCCAGCAGCTGAGCCTGGAGATGCTCCTGCCCCAGCTTCAGGACTGAGGCCTGAGGCCGCCAGGCGAGGCCAGTTCGGCGGCGGCGGTAGGGAAATCCCCGCACGGTCCTCAATTTTGCCAATCCCTATCTAACGTCTGCGGTGGCACTCCACTGCCGCCTCTCGTTCGCCGCTGCCGCTCTTGGTCACCACACCCCTCCTGCATGCCGCCATTGATCTGATGGCTGTGCAGGTGGAGTGCGAGCACCTCGCCCTGCCCACCGGAGCCACGGTGTTCGAGCAGGGCATGCAGGCCGACGCCATCTACGGCATCCGTCGAGGGATCATCGAGCTGATCGGGCGCGACGGCGAAAAGCTCTGCTACAGGCCTGGTGAGCTGTTCTGTTACCAGGACATCGTGTGGGGCGTCGGTCGTCACGACAACACCGCCATCGCCCGGACCCCGGTGGAGATTCTGCGGCTCGAGCGCCTGCACTTTCTCAACCTGCTCCACAACCATCCCACCCTGGCGCTCCTGTTGATCGGTCAGCAGCACGACCGCCTGCGCGAGCAGCGCACCAGCGGCACCTGCTGCTACTGATTGCCTCGATCAACCCCCCAGCACCAGCAGCAGGCTGCGCACCACCTTGGCGGCCAGCACGCTGCTGATCCCGCTTCCGTCCAGCTGGGGCGCCAGTTCCACCACGTCGGCGGCCACCAGGCGGTGGTGGCGCAGTTCCTCCACCAGGGCGGCGAAATCCCGCCACAGGAAGCCCCCAGGCTCGGGGGTGCCGGTGCCGGGCATCACGGCTGGATCGAACCAGTCGAGGTCGACGGTGAGATAGAGGGGCTGGCCGCGCAGAGGGCGCAGGGCCGCGGCCATGGCATCGATCGCCACCAGCCGGCCACTGCCGCGCAGCTCATGGAACTCCTCGGCGGTGCCGCTGCGGATGGCGATCTGCAGCAGCCGCTGGCTGGGCAGCACCTCCAGACAGCGACGCATGGCGCAGGCGTGACTGTGGCGGGCGCCCAGCCACTCCTGGCGCAGATCGGCGTGGGCGTCGAGCTGCACCAGCACCAGCTCCGGGTGGCGCTCCGCCACGGCCGCCACCGCGCCGGAGCTGATCGAATGCTCGCCCCCCAGCATCAGGGGCTTCAGGCCCTGGGCCAGCACCGCTTCTGCGGCCCGCTTCACGGCGGCCACCACCGGCTCCGGGGCTCCATAGGGGATGGCCACGGCGCCCAGGTCGGCGAAGGCCAGATCCTCCAGATCCCGATCCAGCTGGGGGCAATAGGTTTCCAGCCCCTGGCTCACCTCGCGGATCGCCGCCGGCCCGAAGCGGGTGCCGGGGCGGAAGGAGGTGGTGCCGTCGTAGGGCACGCCGAACAGGCCCACCCGGCAACCGGCCGGGTCGCGGCGGCTGGCCATGAACACCGCCCCGTCGGTGTCGAACAGAACGTGGTGGGAGGGGTGGTGATCGCTCATCGGTTCAGTCTCCGCTGCTCAGTGCCCGCTGCCGCCGTTCAGCCGGCGAGGGCCCGCTCCACGAAGGCCGGCATGGCCTCGAAGCCGCCGCGCTGCCAGCGGGGACTCCAGATCTCACAGCCGGCGGTGATGGTGGCGGCGCGCTCGGGCCGTGGCTGGCGGTAGCGGGGGCCGTCGCTGGCGGCGAAGGTCCAGCTCCACCAGCCGCTCGGGTACATCGGCACCCAGCCGTAGAGCGGATCGGCGTGGCCGAACACCTCCCGCAGCAGGCGCACGGTGTCGATGTGCACGGCGCGGAAGGCCTCCGGTGATTCGCTCTGGGTGGCGAACACGCCGCCGGGCCGCAGGATGCGCCGGCAGTGTTCGAAGAAGGCCCGGTTGAACAGGCCCTCGGCCGGCCCTGCCGGATCGGAACCGTCCACGATCACCACGTCGTAGCTGGCCGCGCTGGCCTCGCGCACCCAGGCGATGCCGTCACCCACGGTGAGCTGGAAGCGGGGATCGCTCCAGCAGCCCCCACCGATGCTGGCCAGGTGTTGCTGGCTCCACTCCACCACCAGGCCGTCGATCTCCACCATGTCCAGGTGGCGCACACCCGGGTGGCGCAGGCATTCGCGGGCGGTGCCGCCATCGCCGCCGCCGATCACCAGCACCCGCTCGATGGCCTCGGCGCCGCACAGGGCCGGGTGCACCAGCGGCTCGTGGTAGTGCCGCTCCTGGCGCTCGGCGGTCATCCAGCAGCCATCGAGCAGCAGGCCCCGGCCGTAGCGGTCGCTGTCGATGATCGTGAGCCGCTGGAAGGCTGACTGCCGCTCGGCGATCACCCGGCCGGCCAGGCCGTAGCGCACGCCGTCGAAGACCTCATCCACCCAGCCCGGGGTGGCGGGCGGGGGCGCAGCGGGGCTCGGAGTGGCACTCGAGGAGGGATGGGTCACCGGCGAAGACGCGATCGGCTCCAGCTAAGCGTCCGGCCGGGTCGGCTCAGCTGGGGCTGTCTGGTCGCGCGGGCCCCTGCCAGGCTGGCGGCATGGCCGGTGAGCGACCCAGCGACGACCTGCGGATCGGGGATGCTCTGCGCATTCCCGCCAGCGACCTGCGCTGGCGCTTCTCCCGTTCCGGCGGACCCGGCGGCCAGAACGTGAACACCACCGATTCGCGGGTGGAGCTGGTGTTCGACCTGGCGGCATCCTCGGCGTTGCCGCCTGCCCTCAAGGCGCGGGCCCTGGAGCGCCTGCGGGGGCGGCTGGTGGGGGGTGCGTTGCAGATCAGCGCCAGCGAGCACCGCTCCCAGTGGCGCAACCGCGTGGCTGCCCAGCGGCGACTGGAGGCCGTGCTGCGCGAGGCCCTGCGGCCGCCGCCGCCCGCCCGCCGGGCCACCCGTCCCGGCCGCGCGGCGGTGGAGCGGCGCCTGGCGGCCAAGCAGCGGCGCGCGGCCCTCAAGAGCAGCCGCCGCCGCGCCGGATCGCTCCCGGACGACTGAGACCCTCGGGCCCCTCGGGATCCTCTCCTGCCGCCTGCGCCGTTCAGCCGGCAAGGGCTGTCTGCAGCCTGGGGTCGGCGTGCCAGCTCCAGGGGCCCTCGCGCACGGCCTCGATGCCGAGTTCGGCGCGCAGCTCATCCAGGTTGCGGTGCATCTGCTCTTCCCACAGCACCGGGAACAGGGGCCGGGCCGCCAGGCCCATCTCCAGCCCCTGGCTGATGCGGCCGAAGGCGTAGGCGGCGGTGCGCGCCTGTTCCTCGGGTGTCTCCAGTTCGTCGATCGGGGTGTCGCTGCGCAGCCACTGCAGCAGCAGCGCCATCAGGTCGGTGAACATCAGGCCCGGGTGGGAGAACTGGGCCACGCTGACGCTGATCACCCCCAGCTCGCCGAAGTTGTCGAGGCTGAATCCGGTGAGGATGTGATGCAGATCATGGGTGGCATAAACCCGATAGTTGATGTAGTCGGCATCGCTTTCCAGATTGTTGTAGAACGCGGGCTCGGGAAAGAAGTTGATGTCGTAGCCCAGCGTTTCCAGAATGGTGGCGTAGGTGTGGCCGAGGCTTCCCTTCGGCAATGCACGCAGCGCGGCACTGTCGTAGGGCCCGCAGAGCCGTCTGGAGTCGATCAGTGCCTGGGCCTGGGGATCGCGGCCGAGCCGCTTGCGGCACAGCTGCATCGGGATCGAGCCCCGCAGCCGGTGCGACAACAGAAACACGTTCTGGGCGGAGCTGCCGGCACCGGCGGCCAGGTCGGCCAGTTCCAGAAAGGAGCGGATGTTGTCCTCGGTGGCGATGCGATCGAGGTAGCGGAAGCCCATCGAATCAGACGGTTGGACATCCGTACTTTCGCGCACCATCCGGGTGCGGCTCCCTCAGCACGGCTCACCTCCGCTCACCTCGGCTGTTCCCGTCCGCGGCCTCAGTCCTGAGCAGCCAGCACCACGTTCACCGTGAAGAAGGGCGGACGCTGATGCGCCACCGCCTCGCGGGGGTGGAACTCCAGGATCCCCTGCACCCGCTGGCCGGCCTGCAGCGGTTGGTTGGGCCGGCACCAGAAGGCCGTGCCCTCGGAATCGGCGTGCTGGCGCAGCTGGGGGTCGAGCAACTGGGCGCTGCCGTCGGGGTCCACCCGCAACACGGTGAACACCTCGTCGGGGGGGATCAGGGTGCTGGGATCCGGCGTGGGGGCGGGCTGGGTGTCGCTCATCGCGGGCTGCCGTCGGGAACGGTGGATCTCTGGTCCCAGCCTGGCGGCCCCGGCGCACCTGGCAGCCCTGCCGGTGTCGCAGGACACAGGGGGCTGGGCCTCAGGTCCCGCCGGCGCCCTCGCGCTCGGCGCGGATCTGGGCCTTGGCTTGCTGCCACAGCCCCTCCAGCTCGCGGATGCCGCGGCCCTGCAGCTCGCCGCCCAAGGCCGCCTCCACCCGCGAGAAGCGATCCAGGAAGCGGCGGTTGGTGCCGGCCAGGCCCGTTTCCGGGTCAAGGCCGCACCAGCGGGCCACGTTCACCAGGGTGAACAGCAGGTCACCCAGCTCCTCCTCGGCATGGGTCCGGCCGCCGCCTGCCTGGGCCGCGGCCACCGCCTCCTTGAGCTCGTCGAGCTCCTCGTGCACCTTCTCCCACACCCTCGCCATGGCGTCCCATTCGAAGCCGGCGGCGGCGGCCTTTCTGGAGATGGTCATGGCGCCGGCCAGGGCCGGCTGGCCCCGCACCTTGCCGGCCAGCTTGTCGCTCAGGGGGCTGGCGGAGGGGGCCGCGGAGGGGGCTGTCGCCTCAGCACCGGCCCGGCGCTCGGCCTCGCGCTGGCGTTGCTCAGCCGCCTTGATCGCCTCCCAGCTGGCGTGCACCGCAGCGCTGTCGGTCGCCCTGGCGCTGGCGTCGCCGCACTCTGCGCCGCCGAACACATGGGGGTGGCGACGGATCAGCTTGGCGCTGAGGCCCCGGGCGATGCGCTCGAGATCAAACCGTCCCGCCTCGCTGGCGATGCGGGCGTGCAGCACCACCTGCAGCAGCAGGTCGCCCAGCTCCTCCTCCAGATGCCGGTCGTCGCCGTGGCGGATGGCATCGGCCACCTCGTGGGCCTCCTCCAGCACATAGGGCACCAGGGAGGCGTGGGTCTGTTCCAGGTCCCAGGGGCAGCCGGTTTCGGGATCGCGCAGGCGGGCCACCACCGCCACCAGCTCCGCAAGGGCGTGGAGGGTGGCCGGCAGCTGGGGGTCGGAACTCATCGGCGGCGGCGGGCGGGGGAACGGGTGCGGGATCGTGGCCGCAGGCGGCGCCACGGCCGGGGCAGCCGCGGCAGCGGGTCGCCATCCTGGATCAGGTGCAGCCAGCTGCTGGCCTCCAGGCCCACCAGGGCGCTGAGCAGCAGCGGCCGCTGCCGTTGCCACAGCTCCAGGGCGGCGGCGAGCAGCTCGGGGGGTGTGGGCACTCCCAGGGGCAGGGTCGCCAGGAGGGCGGAGGCCAGCAGCGCCAGGGCCGCCATGTAGGCCAGCCGCCCGGCCGTGCCCAGCAGCGGGCTGTGGGAGAGCACTGAGCGGTGCGCCAGCCCGTGTCGGTAGGGCCACCACAGCATCCGCAACGGTCCCCAGCGGCGGGTGGCGTTGGAGCGGGTGTCGAGGTCGGGGGAGAGCAGCAGGCCCCCCACCAGGAAGCCCGTGGCGGCGCTCACCACCCCCGCCAGCCCCAGGGCCGGGGCGAACACCAGGCCGAAGGGCAGGGCCAGCTGCCAGGTGGCGCGGTCGTGGGCGCGGCCGCTGGCCACCGCTCAGGGCCTGCCCCGAGCAGCGGCTGCGGCCAGGGCTCGGGGGGCCGGCGGCGCCAGAGTCCGCAAGCGGGTGCCGCTGCCGTCGCCGGTGCGCCAGCGCCGCTGGATCCAGTAGTACTGCTCGGCGTAGGCCTGGATCAGGGGCTCCTGCCAATCGGCCAGGGCCTGGGCCTGTTGCACCAGCCCCTCCACTCCCGGGGCCGCTGTCAGGGGCCAGCCGAAGCTCAGCTGGAATCTGCCGTTGTCCTCGCGTACATGGGCCACGGGGTAGATCGGGGCGTTGGTTTTCTGCGACAGGGCCAGCGGCGTGCGCAGGGCGTGGGTGCTGAGGCCAAGCACATCCACCGGCAGGGGGTTTTGACCGCCGTAGAGATCCGTCATCACCACCAGGGCACCACCCCGGCGCAGCCACTCGAGCATGGAACGCACATCGAACTGGGAAATCCAGTGGCATTGGCTGTTGGCACGGCGGGCCGCGTTCAGCAACCGGTCGGCCTGCGGGTTGTGGGCCGGGCGATACACCACTGCCAGCTTCTCCAGGCGCTGGCTCAGCCAGCGGAGCCCCAGGTCCCAGCAGCCCAGGTGCAGGGAGGCGATGATCACGCCCTGGTTGGGCTGGCGAGCCGCGAGCAGCGGCTCCAGCCCCTCGCCTTCGGCATGGATGCGGCTGGGCTGCACCGGCTCAATGATCGATTCCAGGCAGGAGAGGAAAAAGCTCTCCAGGGAGCGCCGGGCCAGCAGCTGGCGCTGGCCCGGGCTGAGGCTGGTGCCATACACGCGCTCGAGGTTGGCCTCGGCGGTGGCCAGCCGCCGGCCGAGGGCTGGCTGGCCCAGCCGCACCACCTGCCGGATGCCGCTGGCGATGCTGTGGTGACGGCGACCGCGGAGCAGGAGCAGCAACAGGCGCAACAGGAGGGCTTCTGCCCACCAGCGCAGCCGTTGGCGACGGGAGGCGTGGATCCAGCGGCGCCGTGGTCGCGCCGGGCGGGCGGCGGGCTGGATGGGTTGCGGTAACTTTTGATTCACGCGCGATTAGCTCAGCGGTAGAGCGCCTGCCTTACAAGCAGGATGTCGCTGGTTCGAAACCGGCATCGCGCATCGGCTTGATCGGGCGAACCCTACGGGCTCCACCGCCGGGCGCTGCAGTCAGCCATCAAGGGGGGACCGCAGATGGGGCTCGAGGAAGCTCAGAGGCTGGGCCATCGTTTCCGAGAAGGCCAGGATCCCGGGATCCCGGTGGTGGTACAGCAGGGTGTCGTCCTCGGCCAGCAGCCAGGTGCCGCCCCGCTGGGGAAGGGCATCCTCGCAGGGCACGTAGGTGCGCCAGTGGCTCAGCACCTCGCCCATGTTGCGCAGGCGGATCGTGGCCAGCTCGAACGGCCGCAGGAAGCCCCTGCCGCCGGCCCGGGCGAACAGGGATCCGCGGATCGGCGGCAGCGGTGGCGCCTCGATCACCGCGTCATCGGCGATCCGCTGGGGGGCGCGGCGGTCGCCCGTGTAGCCGCGCAGCACCTCCCGCAGGGTGCCCGCTGAGCCGATGCCGGCGCACATCAGCAGCAGATTGCCCCAGGCCCCGATGGGCAGCTGCAGCCCGGCATAGAGATCGAGGGCCCGGTGCAGCTGTGCGTCGGGCCGCACCTGGAGCCGCTGCGGCGGGAAGCCGGTGAAGGCGCAGAAACGATCGCGGCCGGCCCCGTTGCCGATGCCGAACGCCTGCACGGCGATGCGGGCGGCCTCCAGGGTCGGCAGCCGTGGCACCAGGGCCTGGGCATATTCGAGGCTGTCGAAGTCCCCCAGCTGGCCCCACAGCAGCACCAGGCGCCGCTGGCCTGCCTCCATTCCCGGGATGGCAGCCAGGGCCTCCAGCAGTGCTGCCGGTGCCGGGGGGGCGGCCGTGCTGGGGGTGGCCTGCTGCGCCATCAGCTGCCTGAACGCAAATGCTGCCCACCAGCCTGGCGCCTCCGGGGATGGGACGCCCGGGGCATTGGTTGTTGTGAGCCCCCCGGCCCGCGCCTGTCCCTGGCCGCGCCGGCGCTTGCCGCTCTCTGCCGCTGCCCCCGATGGCCCCTGCCGCCCGCCCCCGATCTGCCGTTGCGCCGGCCACCCCGGAGGAGAAGCTCGTTGCCGCCCTGATCGCCCAGCTCGAGGCCGGCACCACCCCCTGGCGCCGCGAGTGGGATGCCGCCGGCCCCGGCCACCACGTGAATCTGTTCTCCGGTCGCCGCTACCGCGGGGCCAATCCGGTGCTGCTCGGCCTGGGCCTGCACCGCTGTGGATCAGCCCTTCCCTACTGGTGCGGCTATGTCGAGGCCCGGGCCCATGGCCTCGTGCCCCGCCGGGGCAGCAAAGCCGTGCACGTGCTGCGGCCCCAGCTGCATCAGGGCGGGGAGGGCCGCTTGGCCGCTGGCGCCCAGGCTGAGGGCACTGACCCTGCCACCGCCAACACCGCCAACACCGCCCGCACCGACACCGCCCCGGAGGGCGGGTGCCGCTGGGTGAGCTACCGGCCGCTGCCGCTGTTCAACGTGGCCGATCTGGAGGGCGAGGGCCTCCCCGCTCTGGTGCAGGCACGGCGCCAGGCGGAGGGGGCCCAAGCCCGGCCCGAGCCGCAGCGGCTGGCGGCCGCCGAGACGGTGCTGGCCGCCTGGCCCGTGCCGGTGGGCTTTGCGGGCGATCGCGCCTGCTACCTGCCCGGCCCGGATCGCATCCGGTTGCCGGAGCGTTCGGCATTCCATCGCCCGGCGGCCCTCTATGCCACCTGGGCCCATGAGGCGATCCACTCCACCGGCCATCGTTCGCGGCTGGCCCGCGATCTCTCCGGCGGCATGGGCAGCGGCGGCGATGGCGGGCGGGCCTATGCCCGTGAGGAGCTGGTGGCCGAGCTGGGAGCCGTGCTGCTCGGCGATCGGCTGGAGATCGGCAGTGCCATGGCCAACCACGCCGCCTACCTGGGGGGCTGGATCGCCCTGCTGCGCGAATCGCCCCGGGTGCTGCTGCAGGTGCTCAGCGATGCCCGCAAGGCCGCCGATCTGATCTGTCCGGAGCCAGCCGATGGCGCCGGCTGACCCTGGGCCTCACCAGCCCAGCAGCTCCCCCAGCCCCGCCAGGCTGGGAATCAGGCCGGCCCCGGGGGGCAGCAGCTCGCGATCGTCCGGGCGGTACTTGCCGGTCTGGGTGAGCACCGCCTGCAGCCCGCAGGCCATCGCCCCGGCCACGTCGGCCTCCACGTCGTCGCCCACCATCAGGCACTGCCCCGGCTGCAGGCCGAGGGAGTCCACCAGCTCCCGGTAGAACGCGGGCGAGGGCTTGCCCATCACCGTGGCGCTGCAGTTGGCGCCGTACTCCAGCGCCCGGATGAAGGCCCCGGCATCGAGCAGCCAGTGCCCCCCTTCGCGGAAGCGGCGGTTCATGCCGATGCCGATCAGCGGCGCGCCGTCGAGCAACAGCTCCAGGGCGCAGTTGAGGTTGGCGTAGGAGAGCTGATCGCGGGCATCGCCGAGCAGCACGCAGTCGGGGCCGTCGCCCCCCTCCACGGCGCTCAGCTCCAAAAACAGGGGGGCGATCGCGTCATGCACCAGGCAGAAGGGTCGCCGCTGCCGGCGCTCAAGCCAGCCGAGGGCCGCCAGGGGCGCGGTGAACAGCTCGCCGGGCTGCACCGGAAAGCCCATGGCTTCGAGCTCCTGGCGCAGGCTGTCGTGGTGGCGGGTGGCGGTGTTGGTCACGTAGCGGATGGCCAGCCCGCGCCCTCGCGCCTCGCGCACGCTGTCCACCGCCCCGCTCACCACGCCCTGCTCGTCGAAGAGCACGCCGTTGAGGTCGAGCAGCAGGGCCGCGGGCGGTGTTGCCTTCCCGTCCATCACCAGCCCATCGATCGCGGCCAGCCTGGCGAAGCCGGGCTGTGATGGCAGTGGCGTTGTCAACCGTTTCTGATGTCTCTGATCAACACCGCCGTGGGCCTGGTGGCGCTCACCGATCCGATCGGCGTGCTGCCGGTGGTGATCGAGGCGGCCAATGCCAACCCGGCGCGCGTGCGGCGCATCGGCCGCCTGGCGGCCACCACCTTTCTGGTGACCCTGCTGCTCTCCTGCTGGTGGGGCCAGCCGTTGCTGGACCTCTTCGGCATCAGCCTGCCGGCTTTCCGCATCGCCGGTGGCCTGATCCTGCTGCCCTACGGCCTGCGTCTGATCGACGGCATCGCGGTGGTCAGCCCACCCAGCCTCGCCCCCGACCACGACGACGACGCCCGGCTGCTGGCGGTGGTGCCCATCGGCCTGCCGATGCTGGCCGGGCCCGGCACCATCTCCCTGGTGGTGGCGGAGGCCCCGCCCGACGCCATCGGTCGCCTGGTGCTCAGCGCCGTGATTGCCGTGCTCGCCCTGGTGGTGTTCCTGGTGCTGGCCAGCGCCATCCGCTTGCAGCGCAGCCTGGGGGAGCTGCGGGTCCGGCTGATCTCGCGGTTGATGGGGGTGCTGATCGCCTCGGTGGCCACCCAGATGCTGGTGAGCGGCCTGCGCGAGAGCTTCCCGGCCCTGGCTGGCTGAGCCGGCGTCGCTAGATTTTTTTCAGGCCTGTCAGGCGCTCCATGCTCTACCCCACCGCGGCCAGCGTCGGCGGCTGCCCCTGGGAGCTCGTGGAACACGCCCTGCGCCGGGAACAGGATCATCCCCATGAGCCCCTGTTCGGCACCTGGCGTCAGGTGGACGCCATCCGCAGCGGCACCGACCGGGACGGCAACACCTTCATCGAGTGGGTGGTGCTGGAGGTCGACGTTCTGGGCCAGGAGCATCAACGCCGGCACATCGCCTACCGGGTGCCGTGCCCCGAGTGCGGCCGGCCGATGGCCTCGGGCCCTCGCCGCTGCCGCCACTGCGACGATCGCCACTCCGACAGCCGCCATGGCCACCGCCATCCGCACCTGCATTAGAGGCCCCCAGGGCTCCCCAGGCGAAAGCCCGGGGTGGGGGCCCCGGGCTGGATTCGCATGGTGAGGGAGGAACTCCTGACGCAGGCACCTGGGGCCGTGGGATCCAGATGGGCTTCCGTTGGCCCGCGGGCACCTGGGGCGGTGCATCGGGGATGGCCCGCTCACGAAGGGCGGGTCTGGAAACCGGATGTCGTCTGAGACTGTTGGAGCAGGGGCCAGAGCGTCAGGGCGCTCCTCACGACGGAGCGACGGTGCGCTCCTGGAAGGCGGCTTCGGGGCAGATGCCCCTGGGGGCCGCTGAGATCACAATCGGACCAAAGGCGGCTTTCAGCAAGGCCCCGGGCCGCTGGCGACACGCCTCTTCACCGGCGGCAACAGCCCTTCATCAAGGTCCCTTCATGAAGGCCGGGGCGGAGGGGCGACGCCAGGCTGGGAAGGTTTCCGGCGGCGGCCTTGGCCTATCGACTCGTCTATGTATGGCTGCTGGGGGCGCTCGCCTTCTGGCCTCTGGCCAGCTGGCGTGCCCGCTCGCTGCCGCCCGCCGATCGGCTCGATGCCAGCCTGCGCCAGGAGCCCCGCCAATGGCCCACCGATCGCGCCCCGTTCACGGTGGAGCTGGAGGGCATCACCTACAGCGTGGAACCCGAGTTCAGCTACGCCATCGAGGGTCTGGTGGTGAGTGAGCACGTCACCGCGTCGTGGTGGCGCCCCCGCACCTTCCACACCCGCGCCAACGACCGGCTCAACGTCAAGGACGTGTGCGTGGTCTGGGGGGAGAACGCCGCCAACGGCAGCTACCGCCAGGCTCGCTTCCACAGCGGTGAGTTCACCTGTTATGTGCGCTTTGCCGCGGCGGAGCCCGCCCGGGCCTTTGTGCCTCGTGCCCTCTCCAACAACCACCTCCTGGCGGTGGATCCCAACCTGCGCCGGCAGCTGAGCGACCTGCGCCGCGGTGATCAGATCGCCCTGCGCGGCTACCTGGCCAGCTATAGCCACAAACTCGGCCAGGGCTACCGACGCGGCACCAGCATCAGCCGCGACGACACCGGCAATGGCGCCTGCGAAACCCTGTACGTGAGCGAGGTGCAGCTGCTGCGACCCGGTAATCCGGGCTGGCGGCTGGCCTCCCGCCTGGCCCCCCTGGGACTGCTGGCCGGCCTGGTGGCCTGGCTGCGCCTGCCGGTGCCGAGGCGCTGACTAGCATCCCGCGGCCTGAGCGCTGCGACGCGGTCGATTCCCATGGCCAGCCAGTGGCAGAACTTTCAGCGCAACCTGGGCGACTGGCGGGGGTCGTTCACCAACCTGGATGCCGCGGGCCAGCCGCTGGAGGCCACGCCCTCGCTGCTCACCCTCTCGAGTGCCGAGGAGGGCCGGGTGGTGCACTTCCGGTTGCGCCGTTTCGCGGGCGGTGACGTCAGTGAGCCCCCCACCCAGGACACGGCCCAGGAGTACCGGACCCTGGGCAAGCAGGTGGTGTTCTTCGACAACGGCTCCTTCTCCAAAGGGTCGCTGCAGATCGCGCCGGCGACCCGCTTCGGCGCCGAATACGGGTTCATCAGCGGTGACCGCCGCCATCGGCTGGTGCAGTTGTTCGGGGACGATGGGGGCTTCACCTCCCTGGTGCTGATCCGGGAGTTCCGCGCCGGCAGTGCCGCCTGCGAACGCCCGCCCCTCAGCCTGGATCAGCTGATCGGCAGCTGGCAGGGCCAGGACGCCACCATCGAGGCGGACTGGCCTGAGCCCACCCTGACCACCGCCAGCATGGCGGTGGAGCAGCCCGACGGGCACGGCCTGCGCCTCGAGACTCAGCTGGGCGCGGAGCACACCGTGGATGACCTCAGCAGCGACGGTGAGCCGCCGGCCCGGCTGCTGCTGCTGCCTGATGGGGGCCTGAGCCTGGCGCCGCTGCGCATCACCCACCGCCAGGCCTTCCGCGTGGAGGCGGGCTGGCTGGAATCCCCCGACTGCTGGCAGCGGCTGATCCGCCGCTACGGCCCGCGTGGCGAGTGGCTCTCCTCCACCCACCTGGTGCTCCAGCGAAACCTGAGTCAGATTGGCAGCGGCTGAGTGGCATTGAGGTCATCCCCGCCGATGCAATCCCGTCTGCTATGCACGGCACTGCTGGCGGCCGCCGCCGCCTGGCTGCTCTCCGACGACGCTGCCCCCGCCGTTCAGGGCTGGCTGCGGGGCGCTCTGGTGTGGACCGCCGAGCGCTTCCCCCAGGTGGGACTGTCCACGACGGTGCTGGGGCTGGATCTGGCCACCACCGTGGTGGCGGTATTGCTGCTGATCCTGATTCCAGTGATCTGGCTCAAGCCCACCTGAGCCGGGGCGCAGCCGCGGCCCTCAGCGCACCGCCACCACCCCGGTGGTGGGATCGAAGCGCTCCGCCAGCCAGGCCACCGGCACCATCACCAGCAGGGAGGTGGCACAGAGCAGGGCCTGGCCGGGGCTCAGGGGAGCCGTGTCGAACCAGCTGTTCATCCAGCTCAGCTGGCTGAAGGCCAGCTGCAGCAGCAGGGCCGCGGCAATCCCCGCCAGCAGGATCGGTGCGCGCAGCGGAGCCCGCCTGAGCTGCCCCCAGCCGCCCTTGCTCACCTGGCTGATGCTCACCAGGTAGGCCACCTGGGCCAGCACCAGCGCCTGGATCGCCATCGTGCGCGCCAGGGCCAGGTCGTGGCCCTGATCGCGCGCCCACAGGAACATGCTGAAGATGAACAGCCAGTAGAACGCCGACACCAGCAGCACCTTCTGCACCAGGCCCCGGTTGAGCAGGGGCTCCTCCGGGGAGCGCGGCGGCTGCTCCATCAGCAGCGGCGGGCTGGGCTCGAAGGCCAGCGGCACCGACAGGGTGAGAGCACACACCATGTTCAGCCACAGCACCTGCAGGGCGGTGACCGGCAGCTCCAGCCCCAGCACCGCCGCCAGCAGGATCGTCATCGAGGCGCCGCCGTTCACCGGCAGCACGAAGGCCAGAGCCTTGCGCAGGTTGAGGTACACGGCCCGTCCTTCCTCCACCGCCGACTCGATGGTGGCGAAGTTGTCGTCGGTAAGCAGCATGTCGGCGGCCTCGCGCGCCACTTCGGTGCCCCCCCTGCCCATGGCGATGCCGATGTCGGCCTGACGCAGGGCCGGGGCGTCGTTGACGCCGTCGCCGGTCATCGCCACCACCTCCCCCAGCTCCTGCAGGGCCCGCACCAGCGCCAGCTTCTGGGCCGGCACCACCCGTGCGAACACGTCGGTGTCGCGCACGATCGCGAGCAGGCGCTCGGGTGACTTCTCCTCCAGCGACTGCCCGGTGCGGGTGCGCACCTCGCGGCCTCGGCCCAGATTCAGCTGGGTGGCGATCGAGCGGGCCGTGTCCGGATGGTCGCCGGTGATCATCTTCACCTGGATGCCCGCCCGCTGACAGGCCGCCACCGCCGTGATGGCCTCGGGCCTGGGCGGATCGAGCAGGCCCTGCAGGCCGAGAAAGGTGAGCCCCTCGTCCAGCTGGGTTTCAGCGAGGCGCTCCTGGGTGGGCTCGGCCTCGGCGATGGCGAAGGCCAGCACCCGCTCTCCCTGCTGGGCCATGGCCGCCACCGCCGCCTCGATCGCCTCCCGGTCGATGGGCTCGCTGGCGCCATCGGCGCGCAGCTGGTGGGTGCAGCGCCGCAGCACGGTCTCCACCGATCCCTTCATCAGGATGCGCCTGCTGCCGCCGTGCAGGGTGGCCATGAACTGCTGTTCGGAGGCGAACGGGATCGCGTCGCGGCGGGGGTGGCGATCGAGCGCCTTCTGCCTGTCCATGCCGAGGTTCTCGGCCACATCCAGCAGGGCCGTTTCGGTGGGATCGCCCACCAGCCCCTCGCTCTGGCTGGAGCGGGCATCGTTGCAGAGCACCCCGGCCAGCAGGGTTTCGCGCAGCGCCAGGTTGCGCGCCAGGGGGTCGTCGCCGTCCGCCCCGTTCCAGAGCCGACCGAGGTGCACCCGCTCCCCCCCGGCGTGAATCTCACGCACCGTCATCCGGTTCTGGGTGAGGGTGCCGGTTTTGTCGGAGCAGATCACCGTGGTGCTGCCCAGGGTTTCCACCGCCGGCAGCTTGCGGATGATGGCGTTGCGACGGGCCATGCGGTTCACGCCGATGGCGAGGGTGATCGTGACGATCGCCGGCAGTTCCTCGGGAATCGCACCCACCGCCAGGGCCACGGCACCATCGAACATCTCGCTGGCCGCCCTTCCGCGGGCCAGACCCACCAGGAAGGTGAGCCCCGCCAGCAGCAGCACGATGCGCAGCAGGGTGTTGCTGAAGCCCCGGAACTTGCGCGTCAGCGGCGTGTTCAGGTTCACCTGCAGGGCGAGCGACCCGGAGATCTGGCCCACTTCGGTGGCGTTGCCCGTGGCCACCACCAGCCCCCGCCCCTGACCCGCCGTGACCAGGCTGCCGGCGTAGGCCATGCCGATGCGCTCGGACAGGGGCGCCTCAGCCTCCACGGCCGTGGTGCCCTTGGCCACCGGCAGCGACTCACCGGTGAGCGCCGACTCGTCGATCTGCAGGTTGCGGCCCTGCAGCAGGCGCAGATCGGCCGGCACCTTGTTCCCCGCCTCCAGCAGCACCAGATCGCCGGGCACCAGCTCCACGGAATCCAGCCGCCGCGGCTCGCCGCCGCGGATCACCTCCACCTGGGTGCGCACCGAGCGGGCCAGGGCGGCGATGGCGGTCTCCGCCCGGCTCTCCTGCACGTAGCCGATCACGGCGTTGATCACCGTGACGCTCCAGATCACCACGGCTTCGCCGGGCTCCCCCAGCAGCAGCTTGACCAGCCCCACCACCAGCAGGGTGTAGAGCAGGGGGTCGTGGAACTGGCCCAGAAAGCGCCGCCAGGCTGGCTTCTGTTCCTGCTGATCGGGGCTGTTGGGCCCCCATTCCTGCAGGCGCCGGGGCACCTGGTCTGGTTCGAGTCCCCGCTCCGGGTCGCTGGCGAGCGCCTCGATCAGCGCCGGCCAGGGGGTGGCGTGGGCCGGCTCCGACCGGGGCGGGCTCGCGGCGCTCGGAGCGGGGGCCATCCGGTTCGGCTACTCCTCCGGGTAGAGCAGGGCCGCCAATTCATCGGCATCCACGTCGTAGACGCGGGCCAGGGTGGTTTCCACGGCACTGGTGACCACGTCGGGAAGGAAGCGCATGGCGTTGAGCGCGTCATCGACGATCTCGTCGCTGAGCAGGGGTTCTCCGCCCAGCTTTTCGTCGTTGATCACTGCCATCACCCAGCTCTGGTAGGCGCTCACCAGATCGGCGAACTCGAGCTCCGGGTCGTTGAGATCCAGGGCCATGGGCGTCTCCGCGGGACGTTGCTCCTGCAGTTTGCCCGCTGGCCGGCATTTGCCCACTGGCGAGGATGGGTCGGTATCCGCCCGCCCCCCGCCCCGTGAGCGATCCCGCAGATCTGCAGGCCACGTTGGTGGATTTCGCCCTGGCCGAACTGGTGCGCCAGCACCGCGAGAGCTTTCAGCCCCTCTGGAGTGCCGACAGCTGGGCCAAGCTGCTGATCTGGCTGGCGCTCAACTGCGGCTGCAGCGGCGATCAGGAGGGCCTGCAGACCTTCGCCACCGCCCTCGGGCCCTCCCTCGGCCGGCGCCTGCGGCGGGTGTTCTTCGAGCGGGAGCTGGCCGATCTCCACCTCCAGGTGATGGCCGACCCAGCCGACCCGCAGGTGCTGGTGCTGCCGCTGGCACCCAGCGGCGCAGCCCTCAGCAGAGCGCAGGCCGCCACCGCCCTGGAGCGGCTGGGCCTGTTGGAGCGCGTGGCGGCCGAGCGGGAGTGCTGGAGCAGGCTGGAGCAGGCTCTGGCGATCCCCTGGCGGGACGCCGCCCCAGGGCCCACCAGCCCGCCCGCGTTCTGAGCTGCAGCCGATGAACCTGATCGCGCGCTATCGCAATGCCGGCTACACCGCCGTGGCCGATGGCGCGATGGCCTTCTTCGATCGCCGCGCCGATCTGCGCCGACCCGGCGTCGCCTTCGGGCCGGAGGGCGCGGCGGCGCCCAACCCTGAGCCCGCAAAACTCTCCACAGATATCAGCCTGGTGGCGATCGATCGCAGCGATCCGGAGGCCTTCGCCCTTGCGGAGGTGATCGCGCGCGGCGTCAGCGCTGGCCTGGAGCGTTACCTCCAGGACCGACCGCTGCTGCGCCGCTGCTGCCCTGAGCAGAGCCTGTTTGTGAACCCGATCTTCAACCTGCAGCGCTATGCCCCGGGGGAGGGCTTCAGGGCCTGGCACTGCGACTGGACCCTCAGCGAGGAGGCCACTGAGCCCCAGGCCCGGGTGCTGGCCTGGATCCTCTATTGCAACGACCTGCCCGATGGTGGTACGGAGTTCCACTGGCAGCAGCACCACGAGGAGGCCGAGCGGGGCAAGCTGCTGATCTTCCCGGCCGGCGTGTCGCACATTCACAGGGGGCGGGTGAGCCAGATCCACAGCAAAACAATCGCCACCGGCTGGATCAATGCCGGCACGCTGGCGGCCTATGTGCAGCGGTTGGCCGCCTGAGCTCCGCCTGCTGATACCGGCTGCTGAAGCGGGCTGGGTGCACGAACCTGCCCAGTCGTGGTGCAGGGTCTGTTGTGGATCAGTGTGTGAACCCTCACCGGACCGGCAAGGCGTCGCCGCTTCTAGGGCTAGTTTTTGGTGGCACCTGGTTTTTTGATGGTCATGTCCCTACCTGGTATGTTCGCTTTGGTTCCCGCAGCAGATATCGCTGCACTGATCGTTCCCTTCCTGTTCAAGTTAGTCGGCGCAGTTGCCCTTTGGATCGCCGGCGGCTGGCTAATCGGTCTGGCCCTGCGCCTGCTGCGACGCGTGCTCAACCAGGGCGCCCTCGAACCGACGTTGATCAGCTATCTGCTCAACATCCTCGGCGCGCTGCTGCGGGTGGTGTTGATCGTGGCCATTCTGGGCTTCTTCGGTATCGAAACCGCCAGCTTCGCCGCCCTGCTGGCCGGTGCCGGCGTGGCGATCGGTGCAGCCTGGAGCGGCATGCTCGGCAACTTCGCCGCCGGAGTGTTCCTGCAGATCTTCCGGCCGATCAATGCCGGTGACTATATCGATGCCGGTGGTGTTGAGGGCACGGTTGATGAGGTGGGCATGTTCGTGACCGCGATCACATCGCCGGACAACGTGCAGAACTTTGTGGGCAATGCCAAGCTCTTCGGCGACACCATCAAGAACTATTCCGCCAATTCCCATCGCCGCGTTGAGCTGGTGGCCCAGCTCGACAACAGCGCCGACGTGGCCAAGGCCATCGGCCTGCTCAAGGAAGGGATCAAGCAGGTGCCCAACCAGGTGGAGGGCATGGATGCCGATGTGGAGGTGCTGGAGTTCAGCGAGCGGGGCCCCCGCCTGGCGGTGCGTCCCTACACCCACACCGCCAACTACTGGCAGGTGTACTTCGACACCAATCGCATGATCGTGGAGGTGCTCGGCAAGGCCGGCTTCCCCGTGCCGCGCATCCCGGTGGCGATGCAGGGCAGCTCCGTCAACTGACGCCCGCTCCCGGTGGCAGGGCCCTTTGAGACGATGGGGCCCTGCCAGCTCCGTTTCCGTGCCTGAGGCCAACCTCCCCAAGACCTACGACCCGGCGGGCACCGAAGCCCGCTGGCAGCAGGCCTGGGAAGCCAGCGGCGCCTTTCATCCCGACCCCGGTGCTCTTGGTGAGCCGTTCAGCGTGGTGATCCCCCCGCCGAACGTCACCGGCAGCCTGCACATGGGTCATGCCTTCAATACGGCCCTGATCGACACGATCGTGCGCTTCCAGCGCCTGCGCGGCAGGAACGTGCTCTGCCTGCCCGGCACCGACCACGCCTCGATCGCCGTGCAGACGATCCTCGAGAAGCAGCTCAATGCAGGCGGCCAGCGCAAGGAAGACCTGGGCCGCGAGGCTTTTCTGGAGAGGGCCTGGGAGTGGAAGGCAGGCAGCGGCGGCACGATCGTGGGCCAGCTGCGCCGCCTCGGCTACTCGGTGGACTGGCAGCGGGAGCGCTTCACCCTCGACGCCGGCTGCAGTGCCGCGGTGATCGAGGCCTTCAACCGCCTGCACGAGCAGGGGTTGATCTACCGGGGCGAATACCTGGTGAACTGGTGCCCCGCCTCCGGCTCGGCGGTGAGTGATCTGGAGGTGGAGATGAAGGAGGTGGACGGCCACCTCTGGCACTTCCGCTATCCGCTCAGCGCCCCGGCCACGGCTGCTGCAGCAATCGGCCGCACCCACCTGGAGGTGGCCACCACCCGCCCGGAAACCCTGCTGGGCGACACGGCCGTGGCGGTGAACCCCAGCGACCCCCGCTATGCCGCTCTGGTGGGTCAGACCCTCACCCTGCCGCTGGTGGGCCGCCAGATCCCGATCGTGGCCGACGAGCACGTGGAGGCTGAATTCGGCACCGGCTGCGTGAAGGTGACCCCCGCCCATGACCCCAACGACTTCGCCATCGGCCAGCGCCATCAGTTGCCGCTGATCACCGTGATCGCCAAGGACGGCACCATGAACGCGGCGGCCGGGCGCTTTGCCGGCCTGGATCGTTTCGCGGCCCGCCAGGCCGTGGTGGCGGCGATGGAGGCGGAGGGCTGTCTGGTGAAGGTGGAGCCCTACCGCCACAGCGTGCCGTTCTCCGATCGCGGCAAGGTGCCGGTGGAGCCCCTGCTGTCCACCCAGTGGTTCGTGCAGGCCGAGCCCCTGGCGGCCCGCTGCCGCGAGGCCCTCGCCAATCCGTCCGGCGCCGAGCCCCTCTTCGTGCCGGAGCGCTGGAGTAAGGTGTATCGCGACTGGCTCACCGACATCCGCGACTGGTGCATCTCCCGCCAGCTGTGGTGGGGCCACCGCATCCCCGCCTGGTTCGTGGTGAGTGAAACCGGCGGTGCCATCTCCGACAGCACCCCCTACGTGGTGGCCCGCGATCAAGCCGAGGCCCAAGCCAAGGCCGAGGCCCAGTTCGGCACCGGCACCCATGCCCACCCGGTGGTGCTGGAGCAGGACCCGGACGTGCTCGACACCTGGTTCTCCAGCGGTCTGTGGCCCTTCTCCACCCTCGGCTGGCCGGGTGAGCGTGCCCAGGGTGCGCCGGGGGGACCTGAGCCCGCCGATCTGGCCCGTTGGTACCCAACCAGCGTGCTGGTGACGGGCTTCGACATCATCTTCTTCTGGGTGGCCCGGATGACGATGATGGCCAGCGCCTTGATGCAGGACGGCGAGATACCGGTGGGCGGCCGCGACACCTGGATGCCCTTCCGGGATGTGTACATCCACGGCCTGGTGCGGGATGAGAACAACCGCAAGATGAGCAAATCGGCGGGCAACGGCATCGACCCGCTGCTGCTGATCGAGCGCTATGGCGCCGACGCCCTGCGCTTCGCCCTGGTGCGCGAGGTGGCCGGCGCCGGCCAGGACATCCGCCTCGACTACGACCGCAAATCCGACACCTCGGCCACGGTGGAGGGGGCGCGCAACTTCGCCAACAAGCTCTGGAACGCCACCCGCTTCGCCCTGATGAACCTGGGCGGCGAGACGCCGGCTTCGTTGGGTGAGCCCGAGCCGGCGGCGTTGCAGCTGGCCGACCGCTGGATCCTCTCGCGCCTGGCCCGCGTGAACCAGGGCACCGCCGAGCGCTACACCGGCTACGGCCTTGGGGAAGCGGCCAAGGGGCTCTACGAGTTCGCCTGGAACGAGGTGTGCGACTGGTATCTGGAGCTGATCAAGCGGCGGCTGCAGGATCCGGCCCAGCAGCGCACGGCCCGCCAGGTGCTGGCCAAGGTGCTGAGTGAGCTGCTGGTGATGTTGCATCCGTTGATGCCGCACCTCAGCGAGGAGCTCTGGCACGGGCTCAGCGGCGAGGCGGAGAGCACGTTCCTGGCCCTGCAGAGCTGGCCGGCGCTCAACGAGGCCGCCCTCAACGACCAGCTGGAGGCGAGCTTCGCCGAGCTGATCGAGGCGATCCGGGTGGTGCGCAACCTGCGGGCGGTGGCGGGTCTGAAGCCCTCCCAGAGCGCCCCGGTGCGCTTCCTCACCGTGCGCTCCGAGCTGGCGGCCCTGCTGCGGGAGGCCACGGCCGACATCACCGCCCTCACCCGGGCCGAGCGGGTGGAGGTGCTCAGCCCCGAGCAGGCCGAAGCCGCCAGCAGTGCCAAGGGCAACCAGCGGGCCCTGGCCGGCGTGAGCGGCGAGCTGCAGGTGCTGCTGCCGATTGAGGGTCTGGTGGATCTCGATGCCCTGCGCGGCCGCCTCGAGAAAGACCTGGCCAAGGCCGAGAAGGAGATCAAGGGGCTCGCCGGCCGGCTGGCCAATCCCAATTTCGCCGGCAAGGCGCCACCGGCGGTGGTGGCCGAGTGCCGCGCCAACCTGGCGGAGGCCGAGGCCCAGGCGGCGCTGGCCCGCAAGCGGCTGGCTGATCTGGGCTGAGGCCCATCAGCTCACAGCCCATCGGCTCACAGCAGCGACGGCTGGTGGTCGACCGGCTCCAGCTGGGCGGTGGCGGCGGCCGCCTCGCCTCGCTCCTCGGCTTCGCCGGCCTTCACCTCGAGGGCCTGCTCGATCACCCGGTCGGTGAGGGCGTCGAAGTAGGCCGAGAGGCTGGCCTGAAGCTCCAGGAACTCCGGCCAGAGGGTGTCGTTCACGAAGCTGCGGCTGAGGCGGGCCATCACCGTGGTGCGTCGCTGCCGGCTGTAGCGGTAGGGCTGGATGCCGTAGCGCCTCAGGAGCGCCACAAACAGATGGCGGGACCACTGATCCGTGAGCGAGAAGCGGTATTCCACCGGAGGTTCTGCGCTGGCCAGCTGCTCCAGGCGGGCCTGGATCCGCTCGCGGGCCCGTTCCGCCGCCACCCGCTCACCAGCGCTGCCGGCCCTGGCGTAGAGCGCTTCGATGCGCTGCAACTTGGCCACGAGCTGGGCTTCCGGGCCAGCCGGCGGTGCGCTCACGGTGCGGGTGCCGGGTGCGAAGCCCGCTGTGCTGGATCGTGCGCGGCGCGCCATGGGGTCCCACTCCTGGGCTCGACCCAGCCACCGTAAGGGTGTGGGCCGGGTTCGGGAGCGGTTCCTCTCCGGCCTGAAGCGTTGTCAGTGAGGGGGCTGGCTGTCTTCGTGGCGTTGTTGCTGGTCTGTCATCAGGCGGCTCTCCAGCTCGGGAGACAGGCGCAGCTCCAGGGCCTCGCCGGTGAGGTGCAGATCGCGCTGGGGGAAGGGCACGGTGATGCCCCGCTCGCGCAGCAGGGCTTCGATGCGGAAGTTGAGGTCGCTGGTGATCTGGTACTGGCGCATGGGCTCGCGGATCCACACCAGCAGGGTGAAGTCGAGGGCACTGTCACCGAAGCCGCTGAAGAACACCCGCGGGGGAGGCTCGCTGAGTACCGAGGGCTGGCCCACGCAGGCGTCGAGCAGCACCTCGCGCACGGCGTTGGTGTCCGAGCCGTAGGCCACCCCCACCGGCAGCCGCAGCCGCGACACCGGGCTGCCGTGGCTCCAGTTCACCACCCGGGAATCGAGGAATTCCGAGTTGGGCACGATAATCGCGATGCGATCCAGGGTTTCCACCACCGTGCTGCGCAGTCCCAGCTTCTGCACGGTGCCCTGGAGATCGCCGATCTCCACGAAGTCGCCCACCTGGATGGGCCGCTCGAAGATGATCACCATGCCGCTGAGCAGGTTTTTGCTGATCGTCTGGAAGCCCAGGCCCACACCCACGCCCAGCACGCTGGCGAACAGGGTGAGGGAGCTGAGGTCGAGCCCCCAGAGCTGCAGCAGCACCAGCGCACCGACGAACAGCAGCCCGTAGCGGGTGAGGAAGGCCACCGCCTCCTGGCCCCCCAGGCTCATGCCCGTGTAGCGCAGCACCCGGGTGCGCAGCAGCCGCAGCACCAGCCCCACGGCCCGCACCAGCAGCAGCAGCAGCGCCACCAGGATCACCACATCCAGCAGTGAATAGCTGCGCTCTCCGAGGGGCAGGAGGGGCACCCCCAGCCAGCGGCTGGTTTCCCCCATAACTGCACTGCGGAGCTGGCGGCTGATGGGGAACTGGTCGCTGATCCACACCATGGCCGCCAGCCATACGCCGACCTGCAGCAGCAGCAGCGTCGCCCGCTGCAGGAAGCGGGCGCCCCGGCGTTGGCGCTCGATGGGTTCCTCGGGCTGGAGGGCCCAGGCCTGGGGAAAGCGGCGGCGCCAGAACGCCTGCACCCCCCAGTGCAAGGTGGCGGCCACGGCCAGGGCCGCCAGCACCCGGGGCAGCTGGCGGCGTAGATGGTCCGGGCGCCGTTCGAGCCGGGCCCGCCTCAGCCCCTGCTCCAGTTGCTGCCGCCAGGCCTCAGCCTGCTCCATCGTCTCCATGCCTTCCGGCACGTCGCGCTCGGTGACGGTGAGCAGGGTGCGGCCGTTGAGCACCAGCACCGGCAGGTTGTTGCTGCGGCGCAGCTCCAGCTCCAGGTCGCCCTCGCCTGCGGCTGCCACGGCCAGCTGCTGGTTGATCGTGTCGCTGCGCTGCTCGGCGCTGAGGGTGCTGGAGGGCCAGATGCGGAACAGGGTGCGGCCATCGAGCACGATCGGCGCCGGCGATCGGGGCGGCTCACCGCCCGCCAGCACCGGGGTGAGGCCCTGGGCCCTGGCGGCACCCTCGGGTTGCCCGCTCCAGACGGGCGCCAGGGCCACCGCCAGGGCGAGCACTGCCGCCAGCAGGGGCACGAGCCACGGGGGGCGAGTGCCGGAGCGGTGGCGAGCAGGCCTCATGGCGGTGTGCATGGGAGTGCAGGCTAGGCAGGGGGTTCTGGCCCTTTCTTCGGTCACGGCAGAGGCGATGACGTTTTCGGATCTGCTCGATCAGCTGCTGCCCGCCCTGCGTTCACCCCTGGGGGCCGTGGCCTTCGTGCCCCTCTATGCCCTCTGGGTAACGCTGCTGCTGCCTGGTGTGTGGGCCTCGATGCTGGCCGGGGCCCTCTACGGGCCCTGGTGGGGCAGCCTGGTGGTGTTTGTGGGGGCCTGCCTGGGGGCCGAGGCTGCCTTCCTGCTGGGTCGCGGCTGGCTGCGGGGCTGGGCCCGCCGGCGCCTGGCGGCGGCGCCCAAGCTGCTGGCGATCGAGCAGGCCGTGAGCCGTGAGGGGTTGCGGCTGGTGTTGCTCACCCGCCTGTCGCCGGCCTTTCCCTTCAGCCTGCTCAACCTCGCCTATGGCCTCAGCGAGGTGAGCCTGCGCGACTACAACCTGGGTCTGATCGGCATCGTGCCCGGCACGATCCTGTTCTGCAGCCTGGGGGCTCTGGCCGGCGATGTGGCCCGCTTCGGCGAGGTGCTCTCCGGCCAGGCCGATGCCGGCACCTGGACCCTGCGGCTGGTGGGGGTGCTGGCCACCGTGGGCTCGGTGGTGCTGGTGGGCCGGGCGGCGCGGCGGGCGCTTCAGGATCCTGAAACGTCGGCCTGATCGGCGTCCGGCGGATCCGGCAGCCGCCAGTCGCGCAGTGCCGCGATCAGCACGAACCACACCAGCCGCAGCCGGGCCAGCGCACCGGTGCGGCTGGCCAGTTCGGCGTATTTGGCGCGGCCGCAGTCGGTCTTGATCCAGCGGGGTGCCTGGCCTGGGGCTCGGGAGTCCGGTGCGTTCATGGGTGATCCTCTGCGCTGCCAGCGATCGGCCCAGCTTGACCTGCCTAGCTTGCGCTCATCGCTTTCCAAGCCCACGGAGGGCCATGTCGCCTGCCTCCACCGCCCCGCCCAGCGCCGCTCCGGAGAGCAGTGAGCAGCCTCACGCCCAGGCTGCCGAGGTGGTGCTCAGCCAGTGGGGCAGCAACCTGGATGGCGGCCTCGATGCCGCCGAGGTGGCCCACCGCCATGGGCGCTACGGCTGGAACGAACTGCCCGAGGTGAAGGGCCAGCCGGCCTGGCTGAAGCTGCTGCTGCAGTTCAACCAGCCCCTGATCTACATCCTGCTGGTGGCCGGCCTGATCAAGGCCCTGCTGGCCTCCTGGACCAACGCCCTGGTGATCTGGGCGGTGGCGGTGATCAATGCCGTGATCGGCTACGTGCAGGAGGCCCGCGCCGAGGGGGCGATCGCCGCCCTGGCCCGCTCGGTGAGCACCGAAACCACCGTGCTGCGCGATGGCCAGACCCTGACCATCCCCTCCCGGGAGCTGGTGCCCGGGGATGTGGTGCTGCTGGCCGCCGGCGACAAGGTGCCGGCCGACCTGCGCCTGCTGGCGGTGCGCGATCTGCAGATCGACGAGTCGGGCCTCACCGGCGAATCCCTGCCCGTGGCCAAAGACCTGGCGCCCCTGCCGGAGGACACCCCCCTGGCCGATCGCCGTTGCATGGCCTACGCCGGCAGCTTCGTGACCTTCGGCCAGGGCCGGGGCGTGGTGGTGGCCACCGGTGAGGCCAGCGAGATGGGGGAGATCTCCCGCTCCCTGCAGCAGCGGGTGTCGCTGAGCACCCCGCTCACCCGCCGGTTCGCCAGCTTCAGCCGGGTGCTGCTGTATTTCATCCTGGCGGTGGCGGCCCTCACCCTGGCCATCGGCCTGGGCCGCGGCCAGCCCTTCGCCGAGGTGTTCGAGGCGGCCGTGGCCCTGGCGGTGAGCGCCATCCCGGAAGGCCTGCCGGCGGTGGTCACCATCACCCTCGCCATCGGCGTGAACCGCATGGCCGCCCGCCACGCCATCATCCGCAAGCTGCCGGCCGTGGAGGCCCTGGGCAGCGCCACGGTGGTGTGCTCCGACAAGACCGGCACGCTCACCGAAAACCAGATGACCGTGCAGGTGGTGGTGGCCGGTGGGGTCAGCTACCAGGTGAGTGGCACCGGCTACAGCCCCCACGGCGATCTGCTTGATGCGGACGGCGAGGTGGTGGATCCCTTGCCGCAACCGCTGGAGCGGGTGCTGCGCTGCGGGGTGCTCTGCAACGACTCCCGCCTCAGGCAGGAGCACGGCGCCTGGGCCATGGAGGGCGACCCCACCGAGGCGGCCCTGCTGGCGGCAGCCGAGAAGGGCGGTCTCACCCGGGCGGGGCTGGAGCCTGTGTTCCCGCGGCTCGATGCGATTCCCTTCGCCTCCGAATACCAGTACATGGCCAGCCTCCACGACGGCGAGGAGCGATTGCTGCAGGTGAAGGGATCGGTGGAGGCGCTATTGACGCGCTGCGGCGGCATGCTCGCCGCCGATGGCGCCGTGGTGCCACTCGACGCCGAGGCCATTCACCGGCGGGTGGATGGCCTGGCCGGGGAGGGGCTGCGGCTGATCGCCTTTGCCTCGCGGGTGCTGCCCCATCGCCGCCACGACCTCGACCATGCCGACCTCGACGCTGAACTGGTGTTTCTGGGCCTGCAGGGCATGCTCGATCCGCCGCGCCCCGAGGCGATCAGCGCCGTGGAGGCCTGCCAGCGGGCAGGCATCTCCGTGCGCATGATCACCGGCGATCACGCCGCCACCGCCGCCGCCATCGCCGTCCGCATGGGCATCGGCTCGGCCGGCGCAGAAGAGCTGCGGGCGTACACCGGCCAGGAACTGGGGGCCATGGATGCTGCCGCCTTTGCCGCGGCGGCCAGCGATGGGCAGGTGTTCGCCCGGGTGGCGCCGGCCCAGAAGCTGAAGCTGGTGGAGGCGTTGCAGGCCGCCGGCGCGGTGGTGGCGATGACCGGCGACGGCGTCAACGACGCCCCGGCGCTGCGCCAGGCCGACATCGGCATCGCCATGGGCAAGGGGGGCACCGAAGTGGCGCGCGAGGCCGCCGACATGCTGCTCACCGATGACAACTTCGCCTCGATCGAGGCGGCGGTGGAGGAAGGGCGCACGGTGTACCGCAACCTGCGCAAGGCGATCGCCTTCCTGCTGCCGGTGAACGGCGGCGAGTCGATGACGATCCTGATCAGCGCCCTGCTGGCCCGCGATCTGCCGATCCTGGCCCTGCAGGTGCTGTGGCTGAACATGATCAACTCGATCACCATGACGGTGCCGCTGTCGTTCGAGCCCAAGGCCGACGACACCATGGCCCGCCCGCCCCGGGATCCCGGCGAGCCGCTGATCACAAAGCGCCTGCTGCGCCGGATCCTGGTGGTGTCGCTGTTCAACTGGGTGCTGATCTTCGGGGTGTTCGAGTGGGTGCGCGGCGACAGCGGCAGCCTGGAGCTGGCCCGCACCGCCGCTATCCAGGCCCTCGTTGCCGCCCGGATCATCTACCTGCTCAGCATCAGCCAGCTGGGCCGCACCCTGGCGCAGCGCCTGCGGGATCCCTCCATCCCCCTGGCCCGCGCGCCCCAGCTGCTGCTCGGCGTGGGGGTTGCGGTGGTGCTGCAGGTGGTGTTCAGCCAGTGGGGGCCGATGAACGTGCTGTTCAACACCGCCCCGATCGGCGGCCCGGAGCTGCTGGTGTGCGCCCTGGCGATGGTGGCGATGCTGCCGGTGGCCTGGCTGGCCAACCGCCTCGATCCCGAGGCCTGAGCCGGCCGGACAGCGTCAGCCGCCTTCAGCCAATAGCGCCAGCAGGCCCGCCTCATCCAGCACCGCCACCCCCAGGCTCTCGGCCTTGGTGAGCTTGCTGCCGGCCTCCTCGCCGGCCACTACGTAGCTGGATTTCCTGCTCACCGAGCTGCTCACCTTGCCGCCGGCCGCCTCGATCAGGTCCTGGGCCTGGCGGCGGCTGAGGCTGGGGAGGGTGCCGGTGAGCACGAAGGTCTGGCCGGCCAGGGGTGCGCCATCGCCACCCGCCCCGCCTGAGCCAGCTCCCGTGGCCGCCGCGGCCCGCTCCGCTTCGCTGGCCGCCAGGGAGAAGCCCAGCCCCTGCAGATCCAGCAGCAGGCCCTGGTTGGCCGGCGTGGCAAACCACTGCTGCAGGCTCTGGGCGATTTCGCCGCCGATTCCGAACACCGCCGTGATCGCCTCCGGCGTGTCGGGGTCGGTGGCCGTGGTGGCCGCGGCCAGCGCCTCCACACTCGGGAAGGCCCGAGCGAGGGCCTTGGCGTTCACCTCGCCCACGTGGTGGATGCCGAGGCCGTAGAGCTGGCGGTGCCAGGGCTGGGCCTTGGAGGCCGCCAGGGCCGCCACCAGGTTGGTGGCCGACTTCTGGCCCATACGCTCCAGGCTGGCCAGCAGGGCCGCATCGAGGCGGTAGAGGTCGGCGATCGAAGCCACCAGGCCCTTCTCCACCAGCTGCTCGATCAGCCTGCTGCCCAGGCCGTCCACATCCAGGGCCCCCTTGCTCACCCAGTGGCGCAGGGCGCCGCGCAGGATCGCCGGACAGCTGCTGTTCACGCAGCGGGTGGCCGCCTCGCCCTGCTCCCGCACCAGCTCCGACGCGCATTCCGGGCAGGTGTGGGGGAGGGCCAGGGGCATGGCGCCGGCGGGCCGCAGTTCGCTCAGCACCCGCACCACCTCGGGGATGATCTCGCCGGCCTTGCGCACCACGATCGTGTCGCCGGCGTGCAGATCCAGCTCCGCCAACCGGTCGGCGTTGTGCAGGGTGGCGCGGCTCACCGTGGTGCCGGCCAGGGGCACCGGCTCGAACTCGGCCACCGGGGTCACCACGCCGGTGCGGCCCACCTGGCAGGTCAGCCGCAGCAGCCGGCTGGGGGCCTCCTCGGCGGCGTATTTGAGGGCGATCGCCCAGCGCGGCGCCTTCTGGGTGAAGCCGGAATCGGCCTGCAGGCGCAGGTTGTTGAGCTTTACCACCACGCCGTCGGTGGCGTAAGGGAGCGCCTTGCGGCCGTCCTCCCACTGGGCGAAAAACCCCTCCACCGCCGCCAGCGAGGGCAGCAGCTCGGCGTTGGGGTTCACCTTGAAGCCGGCGCACTGCAGCCATTGCAGGCTCTCCCATTGCGTGGTGGGCCGTGGAGGATCTCCCTCGCCCCCCTGCCAGTCGTCCGGCAGGTGCAGGGTGTAGGCGAAGAAGTCCAGCCGCCGTGCCGCCACCACCTTCGGGTCGAGCTGGCGCAGGGTGCCGGCGCAGGCGTTGCGGGGGTTGGCAAACAGGGGCTCACCCCGGGTCTCCCGCTCGGCGTTGATGGCGGCGAAGCTGGCGTCGGGAATCAGGGCCTCACCGCGCACCTCCACCCAGGCGGGGGGCTGCTCGAACTGCAGGCGCAGCGGCACGCTCTGGATCGTGCGCACGTTGGCGGTGATCTCCTCGCCGCGCTCGCCGTCGCCGCGGGTGGCGGCCCGCACCAGCACGCCCTGCTCGTAGCTGAGGGCCAGGGCGTTGCCGTCGATCTTCAGCTCCCCCACCATCGCCAGCTCCGGCAACGCTGCACCGGGCTCCGGGGTGCGGTCGAGCGTCTTCAGCAGCCGGCCATACCAGGCCTCCAGCTCCTCGAGTGAGAAGGCGTTGTCGAGGCTGAGCAGCGGAATGCGGTGCTCCACGCTGGTGAAGCTCTCCGCCGGCGTGCCCCCCACCCGCCGGGTGGGGCTGTCCACGGTCCGCAGCGCGGGATGGGCCGTCTCCAGCTCCAGCAGCTCCCGGTAGAGCCGGTCGTAGACCGGGTCCTCCATCACCGGCGCGTCGAGCACGTAGTAGGCGTGGGCGGCGCGGTTGAGCAGCCGTCGCAGCTCGGCGGCCCGGGCCTCCTGCTCCGCTGAGGTCAAGGCCGTCAGGCGGCCTGGCTGCGGATCCGGTCGATGCGCCACTGGTCGTCCAGCTTCACGAAGGTGAAGTCGAGCGGCAGCTCCTCCTTGGCTTCCGTGAGCAGCTTCACGGTGAGGATCAGCTGGCCGTCGTTCAGCCGCGGACGGCCGCTCTTGAGGTTGCGGTACTTGTTGAGCTTGAGGCCCGCCAGGAAGTTGATGAACTGCTTGCGGTTCACATGGGTGCGGTAGTTCTTGGTGGTGAGCAGGTAGGCGCCGTCCACCTGCCCGTTGGCGATCTGGGTGAAGAACTGCTTGAGCAGCGGGTTGATGCTGCGGGTGCTGAGCACCAGCTTCACCGCCGTGACCGTCCAGTAGAGGAGCAGGACCCCGGCGCCGGCCAGCAGGGCCTTGGTGCCGATGGTGCTGATCAGACCCCGATCCATGGAACGGCCCGGCTGTGTTGAATGGCCCCAGAGTCTGACTGACCAGCCCTCCCCCAGCGTCCGGCGTGCCGCTCGAACCCCTGCTGCCGCTGTTCCACCGGCTCAACCGCGAGCACTTCGACGGGTCGCTGGCGCCCGCCGCTCGCCCGCTGGTGAGCCTGCGCTGGAGCGATGGACGCCTGCGCCGCAGTGCCGGGCTGTATCGCAGCGGCCGCGACGCCACCGGCCGGGTGGTCTGCGAGATCGTGCTGTCGCGCCCGCTGCTGGAGCCGCTGCCCCGCGAGGCCCTGCTCTCCACCCTCTGCCACGAGATGATCCACGCCTGGGTGGATCGGGTGCTTGTGGTGCAGGAGGTGCACGGGCCCCACTTCCGGGCGCGCATGGCGGTCATCAACGCCGCCCAGGACGGGTTTGTGGTGAGCGTGCGCCACCGCTACCCCCTGCCCGCCGGCGCGGCGCCGGGCTGCCGCTGGATCGCCCGCTGCCCCCGCTGCGGCGTCAGCGCGCCCTACCGGCGCCGCGTCCGCAATCTGGCCTGCCGGGCCTGCTGCGAGCTTCACCACGGCGGCCTCTGGGATGCCAGCTGTCTGCTGGAGTTCGTGGAGGCGGCGGCCTAGGTTCGCCGCACCCGCCCCAGGCCGTGAGCGTCTTTCTCTGGACCCTGCAGTGGGCCGGCGTGGCCATCGCCGGGGTGGGGCTGCTGCGCGAGCGTCGGCTGGCGCTGCGGCGCCGGTAGCGTTGGCCCATGTACGACCGCCGGCCTGACGTCCAGCGCCCCGCCGCAGAGCCGCGGCGTGGGTCCGAGCCGCTGGAGCAGGGGTTCGACCGGCTGGTCAGCGCCGGCCGCCAGTTGGTGGATGGAGTTTCCGGTGCGCGCCCGGGCTCCCGCAGCAGTCAGCGCCCCCAGCGTCCCGCCGGCGGAGCGCCCGCCGGCCCCGGCCGCCCCCGGCTCGGCGAGCTGGGCCGCTGGGTGGAAGACAAGCTCGATTGGATCCTCGAGGACGAGGACGACTGGCGCGAGCCCTGGCAGGAGCCCCGCCCCGGGCGGCTGGCCCAGTCCCGGCGCCTGCCCGCCGGTCCGGCCCCGTCCCCCGCGCCCCAGTCCCCCGCGCCACCGGCCGGTGGCTCCGGCCGCCGCCCCCTGGAAGCCGTCTCCCGCCGCGGGGAGCGGCGCCGCCCCGCCGTGCCATCCCCGCCGCTTTCGCCGTCGCCCGCGGCCGACGCCTGGCCCGACGACAGCAGCTTCGCCCGGCCCCGCTGGCAACGCCCGCCCAAGCAACCCGGCCGCGCTCCCGACCTCGGCGCCGAGGCTGCCCGGGATGGGGCCGAGCGCCGGCAGGAGCCCGCCCGGCCGCTGCCGCGCTCCAGTCGCCGCCGGCCTGGCTGACTACTCTGGGAGTTCCTGAGCAGGCTCCATGAGCAACCTGGTGGTGGTGGGCTTCCCCAAGGTGGCGGAGGCCGAAGAGGTACGCCGTGAACTCGTTGACATCCAGAAGGAGCGGCTGATCGCCCTGGAGGATGCCGTGGTGGTGGAGCATGACGGCGATGGCCAGGTGCACCTGAAACAGGCGGTGAACCTCACCACCGCCGGGGCCCTGGGTGGCGGCTTCTGGGGCACGCTTGTGGGTCTGCTGTTCCTCAACCCCCTGCTCGGGGCCGCCGTCGGCGCCGGCGTGGGCGCCGCGTCCGGATCCCTCTCCGACATCGGCATCAACGACACCTTCATGCGCGAGCTGGGCGAAACCCTGCCCCGCGGCAGCGCCGCCCTGTGTCTGCTGATCCGCGAAGCCACCGCCGATCGGGTGATCGAGCGGCTGCGGGCCCATGCCCCGCACGCCAAGTTGCTGCGCACCAACCTCAGCCACACGGACGAGGATCAGCTACGCACCCTGCTGGAGAGCGCGGCCAGCCAGGCCGAGGCCCTGCGCCTCGCCTGATCCGGCGGCAGGGGCGGCTCCGGCGGCGGGGCCCAGCCAACGCTCCAGCTCGGGCGAGAACACCTCGCGGATCACCGTGAGCGGCTCGCCGCCGCGGAAGAAACGGTAGTGGCGACTCCAGAACGGCCCGCCATGGCCGAAGCGGCTCACCAGCCAGGGGGCCTGCACCAGGGCCAGGCCATCCACCTCCCGGAACAGCTCGGCCCTGTTGCTGGTGAGGCTGCGCCAGATGGGCTGCTCGCGCTCACGCAGATGGGCGTCAGCCTGGCCCTGGTTCCACCAGCTCTCGGCCCAGGCCAGGGTGTGGTCGCCGCAGCGCAGCCACACCTGACGGCGCAGCAGGGGCAGCTCCAGCTCCGCCACCTCCTCGGGAGGGCGGGCTCCGTCCTGCTCGGGCTGCGCCTGGGGCGTCATGGCGATCAGCTCGATGCGCACAGGCAGGCCGGTGAGCGACTCCAGGTGCCGGGTGGGGCTGCCGTCACCGAGCAGCAGCAGCCTCCAGGGTCCGCTGAGGGCCTGGCCCAGGGTCTGCAGATCCCCCTCCCCCAGGTGGCGCTCCCACACTGCCTGTGGCGATGGCGTGGGCATCGGGGAGGGGGACAGGCTGAGACCCGTGGCCGTCATGGCTGACTCCTCGGGCTCCGGACGCGGGGTTGGGTTTCAGCGTAGAAACCGGCTCCGTCTGCCGTGGTTTGAGGTGACGTGGCTGGGGGCCGCAGGGCTCTGGTGTGTCGACCTCAGGAGCCGCTGCTGAGACTGATGCGGCGCTGCTGGCCGTTGCGCTCGATCACCGCCGAATCGCCACTGGCGCCCGCCAGGCGCCAGCCGCTGTTGCCGATCGACTCGCCGATCGCGGCGCTGGTGGAGCTGCCGCCCACCTGGAAGATGGCCGAACCGTTCTGGCCCGGCACCTGCACCACCCCCACCAGCAGGGGCAGGGAGGCGTCATCGATCGCGCTCGCCGCGGCCGGACCCGCTCCGGTGGCCGCCGCAGGGGCGGGCCTGGAGACCTTGGCACTCATCGGCACCTTGAGCACGTTGGCGGCGGGGGCACTGCCGGCCGGCAGGGTGGCCAGCTCCTCCATCCAGGGCTCCAGGGGCGGCGGCGGCAGCTCGTTGCCGCCGCTGGCCAGGGTGGAGGCGTCAACGGGCTGGAGGGCCAGCTCGCCGGAGGCCGCCGCGGCGGGCGAGGCCATGGTGGCCGGGCCCATGGCACGCAGGCGCTCCACCAGCAGCAAGTTGCGCTCCTGGCGCAGGGCCTGCTGGTTCTGGCCCCACAGGCTCAGGCCCACCAGCACACTGCCCGCAAGGGTGGTCACCGTGAGCCCCACCGCGGCCATCACCAGGGCGGGTTGACGCTGCAGGCCACCGCTCCAGGCCGAGGCCATCCGTCTGCCGGCCCGCGACACCTGAGGCCGCCGGGGTGCAGCGGCTGCGGGCCGGGCTGGAAACGGCGTGGCCTCGGCGCTGGCGGGTGTTTCACACACCTCCACTTCGATCGGCGCCTCCGGTGAAAACACCCGGTTGAGCACCTGCTCGGCGCGGAGTTCCCAGTAGGCCCGCGAGGTGGGGATGGCACGTACAGATGTCACGGCCCGCTACCAGAAATTTGGTGCTCACCCTACCGGTATGGGCCTGATTTGACGACGCTGCCGGCTGCTGGGACAACCACCGCGGTGACGGTGCCCGTGGTCAGAGGCTGTAGCCCAGTGCTGCTGCGAGCCTGGAGCACGACCGTTGCACCCGTGCGATCTCCTTGGCGTCGAGGTGCTGGCGGTAGGTGCCGGTGTTGTCGAACAGCGGTTGGTTGATCTGCCGGTTGCGGTGGACCACGTGGCTCAGCCCCGCCAGGTCGTGCTCGCTGCGGGCGGCGGCGGCCTGCTCCTGGCCGGTGCCCCCGTACCACTGCACCGGTTGCTGGTGGTAGGCGAGCTGCTCAGCTTCAAAGCCCAGGCCCACGAAGCCCATCACCTCTTCCAGGCAGCTCTGGGGGCTCTGCACCAGCCGCTCGTAACGCACCACCAGCACTTGGGGATGGGCGCGCCAGTGCAGCACCCGGCCATTGTCCTGTTTCCAGCGGCGCAGCCCTTTGCCCAGGCGGCCGTAGCGCCGCTTCAGCGACGCCACCGTGTCCAGGGGATGGCGGCAGATCAACAGGATGCGGGAGGCGGGAGCGGCGCCGAGGATGAAGCCGAGGTGGCGCACATGCTTGGGCGTTTTCTCCACCCACAGATCGGCTCCCGCCGCCTCAGTGGCACTCCAGAACTGCTCCAGGGCGAGGCGGTAGCGGCCATAGCGCTCCTTCTTGGCCACACCGGTTTCCCCGGCGATCGCGTGGATCCGGGAGTGGGCCCCCACCAGGCGGGTGAGGATCGAGGTGCCGGAGTGGCCGCAGCCGCACACATGGATGCTCCCCCGCAGGGGTGGTCGCCAGAGTCTGCGCATCGTTCTGCCTCCTCGCGTGATCTCCCTCAGGTCCAGTGCCGGTCGATCCAGGGCACCGGCATGGCGAACCGGCGCAGTCCCCCCCAGGTGCCCTGGCTCAGCTGACGCCGCAGATGGGCCCACCGTCCGGCGTAGGGGGGGGAATCGGCTTTCCATCGCCCGACCCTCACATCACCCGGGTTGGGCCCCCCGGGAAAGGTGATGATCCTGCTGCCGGCAGGCAGCCGCGCTGGCCGCAGATAGCGCAGAGGGAGTGGGCCCAGGCAGTGGAGCCGGAAATGGCGCGTCCAGCCCCGGGGCCAGAAGCGCAGCTGATCGCCCAGACAGGCGGTCACGAAGTGCTGCTCATAGCGGAAGCGGTCGGCGATCGCCTGCGGGTCCCGCCGGAAACGGTCCAGGATCTCAGGATGGGAGCCGATGGGGAAGCGAAACACCGAGGTTTGACCCAGGCCGCTGAGGGGGCGTGACCAGTTGCGTTCCAGGATCACGGCATCCGGGGCGCCGTAGCTGAAGTAAGCATCGATGTCGCCCACGATCACCGAATCCAGGTCCACGAACAGGGCCGTGCCTGCCAGCCCCTCCAGTCCATCCAGCTGTCTGCCCCAGAGGGCCAGCTTGCGCCACTTGCCGCGGGTGCGCTGCGGTTCCTCACAGCCCAGTTCGGGCAGGGGCAGGGTGCGGATGGCCGGGTCGATGCCATCGGCATCGTCGGTGAAGCACACCAGCTGGAACGGCGGTGTGATGTGGCGCGCCACCATGCGCTGCAGTCGGTTGACATAGGTGGCGCCATATTTCGCGCCCCACTTGATGCACAGAATCAGCTTCGTGGTTGTCAATAGTGGAACGCCTCGATTTCGCGGGCGCAGATCTCGCGGATGCGCTCCTGGCTGGCGGCGTCAAGCACCTGCTGCCAGGGCCGTGAGTCGCGGCGGTGCTGGCCCTTGGGCCGCTGTGCCGGCAGGGTGAGAGGGTGCTCCAGAGCCAGGCGCTGCGAGAGAGCGAGAAGCTCCGCCGCCAGCGTTTCGTAGTGCAGCATCACATCGGTGACAGGCCTGTCGTTGATGGTGTAGATGTCCCAGTTGGAGAGTTCCGATCGCGGGCAGCTGCGCAGATACGCGGCGATCGGTGGGGCCTGCTGTTGCTTGCGCGTGCGCCAGTAGTAGCTGCTGATCGCCTTGTCGAACGGATTGCGCTCAACGCTGATCTTCAGGTAGCCGTCCCAGATCGGGGCAGGGAGCTGGGCCTTCACCTGCGCTGCCGGAATGTGATTGTAGAAGCGCTTCTTGAGCCTGGCTCGCCCCACCAGCCGCACCAGGTCGGTGCCGGAGTAGCGATGCAGGGGGGCACGGAAGTTGCGCGGGCCCGCATAGCCCAGCTGGCGGCTGAGTTGCTCATCCTCCCGGGAGATCGGCGTGATCACATCGCCCCTGTCCATCAGCGAGCGCAGGGCGATTTCGATGGCGGTGCCCGCCGTTTTCTGGGTTTTCAGGAAGATGAACCGGTGGCGATGGCAGATCAGCATGGGCTGCTGCTGAGGCTCAGCCGGCGGCGGTTCAGCTCCAGCCAGAGCATCAGGGCGGTCACATCGGCGGGGCTCACGCCGGCCAACCGGCCCGCCTGGCCGAGGGTGAGGGGCCGCACGGCGGCGAGTTTCTCGCGCGCTTCGCGGGAGAGGGTGGCGATGGCGGCGTAGTCGACATCCGCCGGGATGGGCCGGTGTTCCTGCTCCTTCACGCGCTCGATCTGCTGCTGCTGGCGGGCCAGGTAGCCGCTGTACTTGATGTCGATCTCCGCGCCCTCGCGCACGTCGGCGGGCAGGGCGGCAGCGGCCAGGCCGTGGCGCACCAGGTCGGCGGCGTGGAAGCCGGGCCGGCGCAACAGTTCCGCCAGGGTGATCGAGCCCTTGATGGACGCACCGGTCTGCTCCTGCACCGCGGCGGCGGCGGGGTCCGTCGCCTTCAGGCGCACCGTGTCCAGCCGGTGCTTCTCGGCCGTGATCGCCTCCTGCTTGGCGGTGTAGATCGCCCAGCGGCGCTCATCAATCAGGCCCAGCTCGCGGCCCAGGGGGGTGAGGCGGCGGTCGGCGTTGTCGCCCCGCAGCACCAGGCGGTATTCGCTGCGGCTGGTGAGCACCCGGTAGGGCTCGCGCAGATCCTTGCTGATCAGGTCGTCGATCATGGTGCCGATGTAGCTGCCCTCACGGGGGAAGTGCACCGGCTCCTGGCCGCGCACCAGCCGGGCGGCGTTGAGGCCGGCCACCAGCCCCTGGGCGGCGGCCTCCTCGTAGCCGGTGGTGCCGTTGAGCTGGCCGGCCGTGAACAGCCCGGCCACCCGCTTGGTCTCCAGTGACGGCCTGAGCTGGGTGGCGGGCAGATAGTCGTAGTCCACGGCGTAGGCGGGCCGCAGCATCACGCAGTGCTCCAGCCCCGGCAACGTGCGCAGCAGCTCCAGCTGCAGCCGCTCCGGCAGGCCGGTGGAGAAGCCCTGCACGTAGATCTCGGGAGTGTCGCGTCCCTCGGGCTCCAGGAAGATCTGGTGGCTGTCCTTTTCGGCGAAGCGCACGATCTTGTCTTCGATCGAGGGGCAGTAGCGGGGGCCCTTGCTGTCGATGAAGCCGCCGTAGATCGGCGTGAGGTGCAGGTTGTCGCGAATCAGCTGGTGGGTGGCGGCGGTGGTGCGGGTGATGTGGCAGCTCATCTGCTCACCGCTCACCCGGGCGGCCGGATCAAAGGAGAAGAAGCGATCGGCCGCGTCGCTGGGCTGCTCCTCCAGCTGGTCGAGGGCGATGCTGCGCCGGTCCACCCGGGCCGGGGTGCCGGTTTTGAGGCGGTCGGTGGCGAAGCCCAGCCGCTGCAGCGCCTCGGTGAGTCCCTCGGAGGCCTGTTCGCCCGCCCGGCCGGCGCTCATCGACTGGGTGCCCACCCAGATCTGGCCGCCCAGGAAGGTGCCGGTGGTGAGCACCACCGCCCGGGCGGCGTAGACGCTGCCGAAGTAGGTGCGCACGCCGGTGATCCGCGCCGCCGCACTCTGCAGCGGGGTCCAGCGCTCGCCGCCGCCATCGGCGTCGCCCTCGATCTCCAGCCCCGTCACCATCGCCTCGCGCAGGGCCAGGTTTGGGGTGTGCTGAAGCAGCTGCAGCATCTGGCGGGCGTACTGCCGCTTGTCGGTCTGGGCCCGCAGGGCCCACACGGCCGGGCCGCGGCTGGCGTTGAGCACCCGCTTCTGCAGGGCGGTGGCATCGGCCAGCCGCCCGATCACGCCGCCCAGGGCATCCACCTCATGCACCAGCTGGCTCTTGGCCGGACCGCCCACCGCCGGGTTGCAGGGCTGCCAGGCGATGCGGTCGAGGTTGAGGGTGAAGAGGGCCGTGGACAGGCCCAGCCGGGCGGCGGCGATTGCCGCCTCGCAGCCGGCATGACCGCCGCCCACCACGATCACGTCGAACTGCTCGGTGGGGGGGCCGGAGGAGAGGGGATCTGCCATCGGTGCCATCGAGCCAGGCTAAGGCGCAGCTCCCAGCAGGGCCGCGGCGTGGTGGCGCAGGTGGTCGCCGATGAAGCTGGCCACGAAGAAGTAGCTGTGGTCGTAGCCCTCCTGGCGGCGCAGGGTCAGCGGATGACCGCTGGCGGCAGCGGCCGCCTCCAGGGCCTCGGGCAGCAGCTGCTCCTCCAGGAAGGGATCGGCCAGGCCCTGATCCACCAGCAGCGGCAGGGCGGCGCCATCGGGCCCCACCGGGCCCTGCCCGCTGGCCAGCAGCTGGCTGGCATCCCAGGCCTGCCAGGTCTGGGGATCGGGGCCGAGCAGGTGGCCGAACGCCTTGCGCCCCCACGGGCAGCGGCTGGGCTGGCTGATCGGCGCGAAGGCCGACACCGACGCGTAGCGGCCCGGATGGCGCATGGCGCCCACCAGAGCGCCGTGGCCGCCCATCGAGTGACCGCTGATGCCGCGGCGCGCCGGATCCAGGGGCAGCCCCGCCTCCAGCAGCGCCGGCAGTTCCTCCACCACATAGGTGTGCATGCGGTAGTGGCGCGCCCAGGGTTCCTGCGTGGCATCCACGTAGAAGCCGGCGCCATGGCCGAAGTCCCAGGCCCCGTCGGGATCGTCGGGCACCGCCGCACCGCGGGGGCTGGTGTCGGGGGTGATCAGCGCCAGTCCCAGCTCCGCCGCCAGGCGCTGGGCGCCGGCCTTCTGGACGGCGTTCTCATCGCTGCAGGTGAGCCCGGAGAGCCACCACAGGGCCGGCACCGGCCGCGCCGGAGCCTGGGCGTCGGCGGCCAGGGCGGTCGGCGGCAGAAACACCCCCAGCGTCATCGCGCACTGCAGCGATGGCGACTGGTGCCGGTAGCGGCGCTGCAGCCCGCCGAAGCAGCGGTGCTCGCTGAGCAGGTCGAGGGCAGTCATGGGCAGCGTGTCATCAGAAGTGGATCACCGAGCGAATGCTTTTGCCCTCATGCATGAGATCGAAGGCGCGGTTGATGTCCTCCAGCCCCATCGTGTGGGTGATGAAGGTGTCCAGCGGGATCAATCCCTGCTGGAACTCCTCCACAAACCCCGGCAGTTCGCTGCGGCCGCGCACGCCGCCGAAGGCCGAGCCGCGCCACACCCGGCCGGTTACCAGCTGGAAGGGGCGGGTGCTGATCTCCTGGCCGGCGCCGGCCACACCGATGATCGTGGATTCACCCCAGCCCTTGTGGCAGCTCTCCAGGGCGGCGCGCATCACCTCCACATTGCCGATGCACTCGAAGGAGTAATCCACGCCCCCATCGGTGGCGTCGATGATCACCTCCTGGATCGGCGCGTCGTGGTCGCGGGGGTTGATGCAGTCGCTGGCGCCGAGCTGTTGGGCGATGGCGAATTTCTCGGGGTTCACATCGATGCCGATGATGCGCGAGGCGCCGGCCATCACCGCCCCGATCACCACCGCCAACCCGATGCCCCCGAGCCCGAACACGGCCACGGTGCTGCCGGCCTCCACCTTGGCGGTGTTGCGCACGGCGCCGATGCCGGTGGTCACGCCGCAGCCGAGCAGGCACACCTTCTCCAGCGGTGCCGCCTTGTTGATCCGGGCCACGGCGATTTCCGGCAGCACCGTGTATTCGGAGAAGGTGGAGGTGCCCATGTAGTGGTGCAGCAGGCGGCCGCCTTTCGAGAAGCGGCTGCTGCCGTCAGGCATCAGGCCCTGGCCCTGGGTGCCGCGGATCGCCTGGCAGAGGTTGGTCTTGCCTGAGCGGCAGAACCTGCACTGCCCGCATTCCGGTGTGTAGAGCGGGATCACGTGGTCACCCACGGCGACGGAGGTGACGCCAGGACCCAGCTCCTCCACGATGGCGCCGCCCTCATGGCCCAGGATCGCCGGGAACAGGCCCTCCGGATCGGCGCCGGAGAGGGTGAAGGCATCGGTGTGGCACACGCCGCTGGCCACCACGCGCAGCAGCACCTCTCCCTCGCGCGGCGCCGCCACGTCGATCTCGGTGACCTCCAGGGGCTCCCCCGGGGCCCAGGCGACGGCGGCGCGGGAACGGATCATCGGGGCGGCAGGCGGGGGAGATCTCCATCCTGGGCCCCGGGAGCTGGCCCCAGCCAGGCGTAGCGGATGGTGTAGCGCTGCTGCTGCGCCCAGCGCAGGGGCAGGCTGTGGGTGCGCAGCTGGCCCGGCTCCAGCGGCAGCAGGCTGGTCAGCAGGGCCAGGGTCGCGGCTGGGTCGTCCCCCTGGTCGATCAGCACCAGCACCCGCGGCTTGCTCCCCCCGGGCAGCGGCGGCCGACCAGCCCCCGGCGCCGGGGCTTTCGGGGTGAGCACCGGCACGGTGGGAAAGGCCAGCCTGGCGTTGCCCGCCAGCAGGGTGCTGCTGGCCAGGATCAGCTCGGGCGTGCCACCGGCTTCGCCCAGGCTCAGCACCAGTTGCGGCAGGGGGTAGTTGGGCCGGCTGCTGCGGCCGCTGATCCCGGCCAGGGTGGTGCGCGCCGGCAGCAGGATCGCCACTGCCGCCGCGGCGCCCACGCCGGCACCCACCATCCAGCGCAGCCGCCGCCGGGGCAGCGGCGACGCCAGGGTGGCGGCACTGATCGGCGCATAGAACAGCAAGCTCTGATACCAGCGGTCCTTGATCCGCGTGGCGCCGGTGCTCAGCACGAACACCAGCAGCACCCCCATCAGCGCCAGCGGCAGCCGCTGCAGCAGAGCGCTGCCGGGTTCGCGGGTCGGGTCGGCGATGTGCAGGTGGCGGCGCTGCGGCCAGAGCACGGCCAGGGCCGCCAGCCAGAAGGGACTGAGAAAGGCGACCGCCGCTCCCAGGGCGCTGAGCACCCCGCGCCAGGGCAGGGCCTCGCCGGCGCGGGTCTTCTCCAGCCCTGCAAGGGCCAGCTCAGGATTGCTCAGCATCCAGACCAGGTGCGGGCTGAGCAGGGCCAGGGCCACAGCCACCCCCAGCAGCAGCTGCGGCTGCAGCAGGGCGCGGCGCAGGGCGGGGATGGTGAGGGCCGTGAGTAGCAGGCTGGCCAGGAACAGCGCCACGCTGTATTTGCTCAGCAGGCCGGCGGCTACCAGCACCCCCAGCAGGGCATGGTTCGCCGCGCTGGGCCGGCGCAGCAGCCGCAGCAGCTGCACCAGGGTCCAGGCGGCTACCGCCGTGGCCAGCAACGAGTGGGAGAGGTCCCGCTGGGACTCCCAGATGAACTGGGGGATGAGGATCAGGCCGCTGAGTGCCATCAGCTGCTGGTCGCCGCGCAGACGCAGCTCCCGGCCGATGCGTAGCACCGCCGCCACCAGCAGGCTGAGCAGCACCACCTTCAGGGCCAGCAGGGGCCACAGCGCCGGCCCCGTGACCTGAAACACCAGGTTCACCAGATAGGTGTAGAGCGGCGGCTGGGGCCCGTACCCCAGGGCCCAGCCCTGGGAGAGCAGCAGCTGCTGGGCCTGGTCCTGGTCGGCGCCGGCCGCCACCAGCCAGAGGCCGATGGCGTTGACCAGCAGGTAGAGGATCGCCGCCAGCAGGAGGCGCGAGCCGGGCGGCGTGGCGCTCACGCCCGCAGGTAACCGGTCCATCAGGGTGCCGCCAGGTTGCGGAAGCGGGTGAACTGGGGCTCGAACAGCAGCTTCACCGTGCCCACCGGACCGTTGCGGTGCTTGGTCACGATCACCTCGGTGATGCCGCGATCGGCTGTTTCCGGGTTGTAGTACTCGTCGCGGTAGATCATCAGCACCAGGTCGGCGTCCTGCTCGATCGACCCCGATTCGCGCAGGTCGCTGAGCATCGGTCGCTTGTTGGTGCGCGATTCCACCCCCCGGCTGAGCTGGGAGAGGGCGATCACCGGCACGTGCAGTTCCCGGGCCAGGCCCTTGAGGCCGCGGGTGATACGCGACAGCTCCTGCACCCGGTTGTCGGGGGTGGAGCCCTCCATCAGCTGCAGGTAGTCGATCACCACCAGGCCCAGTTCTCGGCCCTGTTCGGCCATCAGCCGCCGGCACAGGGAGCGCATCTCCAGCACGCCGGCATTGGGCTTGTCGTCGATGAACAGCGGCAGTTGCCCGAGGGTGTTGATGCCCTGGCCCAGCAGGGGCCATTCCTCCTGCTGCAGCCGGCCGGTGCGCAGCCGGCCGCTCTCGATCCCCACTTCCATCGACAGCAGCCGGTAGGTGAGCTGCTCCTTGCTCATCTCCAGGCTGAACACACACACCGGCAGGCCGTGCAGCTGGGCCACGTTCTTGGCGATGTTGAGCACGATCGAGGTTTTGCCCATCGCCGGCCGGCCGGCCACGATGATCAGGTCGCTGCGCTGCAGCCCCTGGGTGATGGCATCGAGGTCGTAGAAGTTCACCGGCAGGCCGGCCACCGCGGTGCCCAGGGAGCGGCTCTCGATCTCGTTGAAGGTGGAGGTGAGGATCTCAGCGGTGGGCGTCAGCCCCACCGAAGGTTTCTCCTGACTGATGGCGAAGATCTTCTGCTCGGCCTCGTCGAGCACCATCTCCATCGGCTTGCTCTGATCGAAGCCGAGGGCGATCACCTCGTTGCCGGAGCGGATCAGCTGGCGCCGCAGGAATTTGTCCATCACCAGGCGGGCCACCTGGTCGATCGAGGCGGTGGAGGTGATGCGCTCCACCAGCTCCACCAGCCGGCTGCTGCCGCCCACCTTCTCCAGCGACCCCGTGTCCGCCAACCAGGCGGTCATGGCGGTGAGGTCGGTGGGTTTGCCCTGGCTGTTGAGCATCAGGGCGGTGCGATAGATCTCCCGATGGGCGCTGAGATAGAAGGCCTCCGGCCGCAGCACATCGGCGATCCGGGCAATGGCCTCGGGATCGAGCAGGATGCCGCCCAGCACCGCCTCTTCGGCCTCCAGATTCTGGGGGGGCACCGAATCGGGCAGGGCCTCGAAGCGGGCCTCGTCGCTGGCCCCGTCGCGGCCTTTGGGGTGGAGGGGAACGCTCACCATCGGCGAACAGGGATGCGGGGTGACCGGGTGCAGCTGCCGGGTTGTTCACTCTGCCGGCTGGCAGCTGCTTTGACCAGCGCTCTGGCACTGTCCATGGTGTTGCCAGCAAAAAGCCACCCCAGCGGTGGGGGGTGGCTGGCAGTTGATCGGAGCCGTTGAACTGAGCCTTGATCTGAGCAGTGCTCAGCTGATCTGCTGCAGCGTGAAGGCGGGGGCTTAGTGACTGAGCACTTCCAGGTTGATTTCGGCGGTCACCTCGGGGTGCAGCTTCACCTGCACCTTGTAGGAGCCGGTGCGGTGGATCTCAGGCACCAGGATGGAGCGCCGGTCCACATCCTTCTTGGTGGCGGCCTCGATGGCCTCGGCCACGTCGCCATTGGTCACGGTGCCGAACAGCACGTCGTCACCGCCGGTCTGCTTCTTCACGGTGAAGCGGCCGATGGTGGCGAGGGCGGTGCTGAAGGCCTCGGCTTCGGCCTTGAGGGCGGCCTGGCGTTGGGCTTCCTTGGCCCGGCGGGCTTCAACCTGGCGCATCACAGCCGCCGTCACCGGCACGGCCTTGCCGGTGGGCACCAGGAAGTTGCGGGCGAAACCGGGGGCCACATCCACCAGATCTCCGTCCTTGCCCAGGCTGAGGACGTCTTCCTGGAGGACGACTTGTACGCGCTTGGCCATGGAGTTAGGGAGCGGAATGGATCACGAGCCGATTGGCCACCCTAGATCAGGGGTCGTGCGCTGAAGGCACGCAGCCCCGCCACCAGGGCATGGGTGGCCGATCCCGCCTCCACAAACACAGCAACCCCACACCCCGGGGTGGAGTGTGGGGTGAGCCCGCCCCCAGCGTTCGGGGCTGGGGGGGTTGCTGGTGTGACCAGTGGCTCCTGTGAGCAGCCGTGGTGGGAACGCTCAGCGCCGTGAGCCCAGAGCCGCCGCCGCGGGCAGGCGCACCTGCCTGGCCAGCCCCAGCCTGCGCATCAGCCGGATGTGCTGCCAGGTGAGGTCGATCTGAGGGCCGAAGCCGTGGCGGGCCGAGTGGGGGAAGGCGTGGTGGTTGTTGTGCCAGCCCTCGCCGAAGGTGAGTGCCGCCACCCACCAGTTGTTCTTGGAGTTGTCGCCGCTGGCGTGGCGCACGCCACCCCAGCAGTGGGTGGCCGAATTCACCAGCCAGGTGCAGTGGTACACCACCACCAGGCGCAGGGGGATGCCCCACAGCACCAGGGCCAGGCCGCCGGCACCGGTCACCGTGCCGATCCAGAACAGCAGACCGGCCAGGGGCAGCTGCAGCAGCAGGAACCAGTTGTTCAGCCAGCGGTAGTAAGGATCCCTGGCCAGATCGCCGGTGAGCCGGGGCACGGCCGACATGGCGGGAATGGTGTGGAACATCCAGCCCATGTGGCTCCACCAGAAGCCCTTCAGGCTGGTGTGGTGATCGACGTCGGTGTCGGAGAACTTGTGGTGGTGGCGGTGCAGGCCCACCCAGTCGATCGGGCCGTGCTGGCAGCTGAGGGCGCCGCAGGTGGTGAAGAAGCGCTCCAGCCAGTGGGGCACGCGGAAGGCGCGGTGGCTGAGCATGCGGTGGTAGCCGAGAGTCACGCCCAGGCAGGCGGTGATCCAATAGAGCACCAGGAAGCTGGCCACGGCGGGCAGGCTCCAGAAGCGGGGCAGCAGGGCCACCAGGGCCAGCACATGGATGGTCACCATGTAGGTGATGGTGCCCCAGCGGGTGCCGCGCTTGACGCTGGGCTCGGGTTCGCCGACGCGGGCCAGATGCAGGGCCTCGGCTCGGCGCAGGCCCCGCTCGCCGACGTTGATGAAGGCGGGCTTGCGGGTGCCACGGGATGAGGGGCGGGTGCCTGAGGCTGAGGCCCTGGTGCGCGTTCCCGATCGTGTGGCGGTTGTAGCGGCCATAGCGGACCGACTCCTGATCAATCGATAGGATGGTAGCAATACGAATTCGGATTGCGAGCCAAATTCGCCAACCGGATCTGCGAACCGAACCTTGGAGCACCCCCGTGGGTTATCGGGATGACCTCACCGCTGGCCGGGTGGCCTTCGCCCACCTGATCCGCGTGTGGCATGGCCGCAATGGCTGGAGTCACCGGGTGTTGCCGGGGCTGGCGGAGGCGCTCGACCTGGGCCGGGTGCACAACTCCCAGCTGTCGATGCTGCGCAATGGCAAGCTCGCCTCCCCGGGTCCGGAGGTGTTCCTGGCCCTGGGTCGGATCAACTGCCTGCTGGCTGAGCAGGCCATCGGTGGAACGCTCTCCCCCGAGCTGCGCCAGCTCCTGGTGGCTCACCCTGAACTGCTGGCGGCCCTGGAGGCCTCGGCCCTGCCGGTGCAGGCCCCCGGTGAGCCGGTGCTGGGGCCCGGTGAGCTGCTGGAGGTGTTCGTGGGCCTGCGCCAGCCGCCGGCGGCCTTCGATCTGCGCATCGCCGACGCCGAAGCCGCCGCCCTCAGCGCCGCCCTGGCCGATCTCTTCTGTGCCGGTCGCCCCTGGCGGCTCTGCCGTGAGCCGGTGCTGGCCGCCTATCCGGTGACCAAGCGCCAGCGGCGCGACCGCTTTGGTGAGGTGATGGCTGGCCAGCGTGACTACAGCGCCGCTGAGCTGGATGCGGAACTGCCCGATCTGAGCCTCACCCTGGCGGCCCTGGGGGGGGCCGGGGAGGGCGAGCTGGAGACCGATCAGGTGCTGGAGCTGCTGCGTCAGCGGGCCCGGGAGCTGCAGGAGCGGGGCTGGGCGGCTGCGCCGCAGAGTGATCTCGGGGCCGCGATCCGGGCCCAGCTGGCCGGCGCGGCGGTGGCCTGTCCGCCCCGTGACGCATGAGCGCCGGCAGCTGGGCAGCCGAGCGGGTGGCCGCCGCCGAGGCCCGCATCGCCCCCCTGGCCGCTGCCCATACCGCCGCGGTGCAGGGGCGCCTGGCGCGGGTGCTGGCCGCCCTCGCCGCCGAGCGGGTGGGGGTGCAGCACTTCGCCTCGGTGAGCGGCTACGGCCACGGCGACCAGGGCCGGCAGGTGCTGGATCGGGTGTTCGCGCGGGTGCTGCAGGCCGAGGCCGCGGCGGTGCGGCTGCAGTTTGTGAGCGGCACCCACGCCATCGCCGCCGCGCTCTTTGGCGTGCTGCGGCCCGGTGATCGGCTGCTGGCTCTCAGCGGCCGTCCCTACGACACCCTCGAGGAGGTGATCGGCCTGCGCGGGCGCGGCCAGGGATCCCTGGCCGACTTCGGCATCCGCTACGACGAACTCGGTCTGCGGCCCGATGGCGGCCTCGACTGGGATGGTCTCGCCGCGGCCCTGGCCCTGCCCACGCGCATGGTGCTGATCCAGCGCAGCCGCGGCTACAGCTGGCGGCCGTCGCTGGCGGTGGCCGAGATCGGCCGGCTGGTGGAGCGGGTGAAGAGCCTGCAGCCCGGCTGTGTGGTGTTCGTGGACAACTGCTACGGCGAGCTGGTGAACGAGCAGGAGCCCACCGCTGTGGGCGCCGATCTGATCGCCGGCTCGCTGATCAAGAACCTGGGCGGCACCATCGCCCCCAGCGGCGGCTACGTGGCCGGCCGCGCCGACCTGGTGGAGCAGGCCTGCTGCCGCCTCACCGCCCCGGGGATCGGCAGCGAGGGCGGCACCAGCTTCGATCTCAACCGCCTGCTCTTCCAGGGGCTGTTCCTGGCGCCCCAGATGGTGGCTGAGGCGCTGATCGCCAGCGAGCTGGTGGCCCAGGTGTTCAGCGATCTGGGCTTCGCCGTGGATCCCCTGCCCGGCGCCGAGCGCAGCGATGTGATCCAGGCGGTGCGGCTGGGCGACCCGGCGCTGCTCAAGGCCGTGTGCCGCGCCTTCCAGGCCGCCTCGCCGATCGGCTCCTACCTCGATCCGGTGCCGGCGCCGATGCCCGGCTACGCCAGCGAGCTGGTGATGGCCGGTGGCACCTTCATCGATGGCAGCACCAGTGAGTTCTCCGCCGACGGGCCGCTGCGGGAGCCCTACGTGCTCTATGTCCAGGGGGGCACCCACCGGGCCCATGCCGCCATCGCCCTGCAACGGGCCCTCACGGTGATCAGCGAATCCCACCACCTTCCGACAGACTGAGCGGCACCGCTTTCAGGCCCGCCAGCCATGGCGCTCAGCTTCCCCAGCGACTGCCGCTACGCCGACAGCCATGAATACGTGCGGCCCGAGGGGGAGCACGTTCGCCTCGGCCTCAGTGCCTTCGCCGTGGATCAGCTCGGCGACATCGTGTTTGTGGAGCTGCCGGAGGTGGGGGCCGTGCTCAGCTGCGGCCAGAGCTTCGGCAGTGTGGAGTCGGTGAAGGCGGTGGAAGACCTGCTGGCGCCCATCAGCGGCGTGGTGGAGGCCCGCAACGAGGCGGTGCTGGCCAACCCCGAGGAGCTGCAACACGACCCCTATGGGGAGGGCTGGCTGCTGCTGGTCCGCCCCGGCGCCCCCGAGCAGCTCGATGCCCTGATGCAGGCCGACAGCTACGCCGCCAAAGTGCAGGGCCAGGGATGAACGCGGGGCCCGTGATCACCAGCCCGGACTTCAGCCAGCGTCACCTGGGCCCGAGCGCAGCCGATCAGGCCCGGATGCTGGCTGAACTGGGCCTCGACAGCCTCGAGCACCTGGCCGAACAGGTGGTGCCGGCCGACATCCTGCTGCCGCCCGAGGCCGCCGCTGAATCCCTGCCCGAACCCTGCGACGAGGCCCGGGCCCTGGCGGAGCTGGGGGCGATCGCCGCTGGCAACCAGGTGCGGCGCTCCCTGATCGGCCAGGGCTACTACGGCACGGCCACCCCGGCCCTGCTTCAGCGCCATGTGTTCGAGAACCCCGCCTGGTACACCGCTTACACCCCCTACCAGGCCGAGATCGCCCAGGGGCGCCTCGAGGCCCTGCTCAACTTCCAGACCCTGATCAGTGAGCTCACCGGCCTGCCGATCGCCAACGCCTCGCTGCTGGATGAGGCCACGGCCGCCGCTGAGGCGATGGCCCTGGCACACGCGGTCTGCGGCCGTCAGCACGCCGGGCGGTTTCTGGTGGACCGCCAGGTGTTTCCCCAGACCCTGGCGGTGCTGCAGACCCGGGCCGAACCCCTCGGCATCACCCTGGAGCTGGTGGATGCCGAAGCCCTGAGCGGCCACCAGCTGCCCGCCGATGCCTTCGGCCTGCTGCTGCAGCTGCCCGGCGACCGCGGCCGTGTGTGGGATCCGGCGCCGCTGCTGGCCGCCGCCGGCACGGCCGGGCTGATCCGGGCCGTGGCCATCGATCCCCTTGCCCAGGTGCTGCTGACCCCGGTGGCTGAGCTGGGTGCCGACATCGCCGTGGGCAGTGCCCAGCGCTATGGGGTGCCCATGGGCGGCGGCGGCCCCCATGCCGCCTTTTTCGCCACCCGCGAGGCCTACAAACGCCAGATCCCCGGCCGCCTGGTGGGGCGCTCCCGCGATGCCGAGGGCCGGCCGGCCCTGCGCCTGGCCCTGCAGACCCGGGAGCAGCACATCCGCCGCGACCGCGCCACCAGCAACATCTGCACCGCCCAGGTGCTGCTCGCGGTGATGGCCGGGTTCTACGCCGTGCACCACGGCCCCCATGGGCTCACCGCCATCGCCGGCCGCATCGCCGGCCTGCGCCAGGCCCTGGTGGCCGCCCTGGCGGCCCTCGGCCTGGAGAGCGAACCCGGCCCCGGCTTCGGCACCCTGGTGGTGCCGGTCGCCGACCCCGACGGCCTGATCGCCGCGGCCCTGGCCGAAGGCTTCAACCTGCGCCGCCACCCAGGCGGCGTGGGCATCAGCCTCGATGAGTGCAGCACGGTTGAGGAGCTGCGCCGGCTGCTGAAGGCGCTGGCGGTTGCGCCGGCGGTTGCGCCGGCGGCCCTGAGCTCGGCCCTGGCGGCCCTGGAGCTGGCCCTGGAGCAGGGCGATCGGCTCTGGCAGCAGGCCTGGCAGGGCGCCTCCCGCCCCCTGCCGCGCAGGCAGGGGGCCTGGCTCAGCCAGCCGGTGTTCCATCAGTACCGCAGCGAAACCGAGCTGCTGCGCTACATCCAGCGGCTGGTGGCCCGCGACTTCTCCCTCGTGCACGGGATGATCCCCCTGGGCAGCTGCACCATGAAGCTCAACGCCGCTGCCGAGCTGCTGCCGGTGAGCTGGCCCGCCTTCGCCCAGCTGCATCCCTTTGCGCCCGCCGAGCAGCAGGGCGGCTACCGCCGCCTGGCGGCCGACCTGGAGCAGTGGCTGGCGGCGATCACCGGCTTTGCCGGCGTATCGCTGCAGCCCAATGCCGGCTCCCAGGGGGAATACGCCGGCCTGCTGGCGATCCGGGCCTGGCATCGCAGCCGCGGCGAGCAGCACCGCGACGTGTGCCTGATCCCCACCAGCGCCCACGGCACCAACCCGGCCAGTGCGGTGATGGCCGGTCTGCGGGTGGTGGCGGTGGCCTGCGACACGCAGGGCAACGTGGACCTGGCCGATCTGGAGGCCAAGGCCGAGGCCCACGCCGAGCGCCTGGCGGCCCTGATGGTCACCTATCCCTCCACCCACGGGGTGTTCGAGCCGGCCATCCGCCGCATCTGCGCCCTGGTGCATGAGCGGGGCGGCCAGGTGTACCTCGACGGCGCCAACCTCAACGCCCAGGTGGGGCTGTGCAAGCCGGGCCTCTATGGGGCCGACGTCTGCCACCTCAACCTGCACAAGACCTTCTGCATCCCCCATGGCGGCGGCGGCCCGGGGGTGGGCCCGATCGCCGTGGCCGAGCACCTGCTGCCCTTCCTGCCCGGTGCCGGCGGTGCCGGCGGTGCGGCGGTGGGCCCGGTGGCGGCGGCGCCCCTGGGCAGCGCCTCGATCCTGCCGATCAGCTGGATGTACATCCGCATGATGGGCGGCTCCGGCCTGCGCACCGCCAGCCAGGTGGCCCTGCTGGCCGCCAACCTGATCGCCGAGCGGCTGGAGCGCCACTTCCCGGTGCTCTACCGCGGCGCCGGGGGCCGGGTGGCGCACGAGTGCATCCTCGATCTGCGGCCGCTCAAGCGCAGCTGCGCTCTGGAGGTGGACGACCTGGCCAAGCGCCTGATGGACTACGGCTTCCATGCCCCCACCGTGAGCTGGCCGGTGGCCGGCACGGTGATGGTGGAGCCCACCGAGAGTGAATCGCTGGCGGAGCTGGATCGCTTCTGCGCCGCCATGGCGGCGATCCGCGCCGAGGCGGCAGCCATCGAGCGCGGCGAGGTGGACCCCCTCGACAACCCCCTCAAGCGCGCCCCCCACACCCTGGCGGCAGTCACCGCCGAGGCCTGGGAGCGGCCCTACAGCCGGAGCCAGGCCGCCTTCCCGGCTGGCGAGGAGCAACGGCAGCAGAAGTTCTGGCCGGCGGTGGCCCGCGTCGACAACGCCTACGGCGATCGCAATCTGGTGTGCACCTGCCCGTCGGTGGAGGAGCTGGCGGTGGCCCTGGCCTGAGCGCGATCCGGGGGCATAATGTGCCCGGGCGAACCTGAATCTTCAGGATTTCCCTGGCATCCAGGCCTTGTCTTGTCGGCCCCATGTGTTGCAACTGCAATTGCAACGCGGGCGCGCCACTTGTCCGTTATTCGGTATGGGGATCATGAACGGCAGCAATTCAGGCGGACCACCCGATGGCAGCGGCACCAACGTGGTTCGGGTGGCCTTCGGCGTGCGCCGCCCCCGCCGCAGCCGTCCGGACCGGCCCGAGCGCTGGGTCACCGTGGTGCTGCCCTTCCAGGGGGGCAGCGATCCCACCCCGCCTCCCCAGGCGGCCTGAGCGCCAGCAGCTGGTGCACCCTCAGTAGTTGGCGCCGCTGCGGCGCTGGTGCACCGCCGTTGCGGCGGTGGCATCCAGCACCGCGCCCCGCTCCACCTGGGCATAGAGGAGCCAGTGGTCACCGCACTCCATGCGCTGCTGCACCGTGGCCTCCAGCCAGGCCAGCGCCTCCGGCAGGATCGGCTGGCCGCTGGGGCTTGTCTCCAGCTCCAGGCCGGCGAAGCGATCGGCTCCCGGCGCAAAGGGTTTGAGGAACTGGCGCATCGGCCCGGTTTCCCGGCCGGCGGCCAGCACGTTGAGGGCGAAGCGGTCGCCGATGTGCAGCAGCGTCTCCACCGCCCGCTCCTTGGCCACGGCCACCGTGAAGCCCGGTGGCGTGAAGCTGGCCTGGCTCACCCAGCTGGCCACCATCGCCCCACTCAGGTGGGCCTCGCCGCTCCCCTTCACCGTGGTGAGCACGCAGAGGGAGCCGAGCACCCGGCCCAGGGCCTGGATCGCCGGCTCGCTGCGGCTCTCCCGCAGGCCCCCTTTGCTGCCGCGACGCTCGCCGCGGCGCTGGGCGGCCCGCAGCTGGCGTCCCAGGGCGGTGCCGGTTTCCTCGATCGCCTTGAGGCGGGCCGCATCGGGGCTGAACTTCACCTTGATCGGCTCGAAGGCGAGTGCAAAGCCGCCATTGCGCAGCTTGCTCTCGAGCAGGTCGAGCGCTTCACCGCTCCAGCCGAAGCTGCCGAACACCCCCACCGGCTTGGCGCGATCCCCCTCGGCCAGCACCGTGCCCAGGGCTGAGACGATCGGCGTGGGTGCGTGGCCGCCCAGGGTGGGCGAGCCGATCAGCAGGGCATCGCAGGAGCGGATCGCCTCCAGCAGCTGTTCGGGTTCACTGAATTCGCAGTTGATGCTCTCCACCCGCACGCCGGTGCGCGCCACCCCCTGGGCGAGGGCATCGGCGATGGCGGCGGTGTTGCCGTAGGCGCTGGCGAACAGCAGCGCCACCGACTGGCTGCTGCGTTCACTGCTCTCGCCCCAGCGCCGGTAGTCGGCCAGCAGGCTGCGCCAGCTTTCGGCGATCGCCGGACCGTGCCCCGGGGCGATCGTGCGGATCTCGAGTTCCTCGAGCCGGTCCACCACCGTTTCCACCTGCCGGGCCATGGGCGCCATCAGGCAGTCGTAGAAGTAGCGGCGGTCTTCCTCGCTGCTGCTGCGGTTGGCCTCCGCCCAGCTCTCGCTGTAGAGGTGGGCGGCGAAGAACTTGCCGCTCATCAGCAGGCCGGTGGTTTCCTCGAAGGCCAGCAGGGCTCCTGGCCAGCGGGGGGTGGGGGCCGGGATCAGGCGCAGCCGGTGACCGCCGCCCAGCTCGCGGCCGGCCTCCTGCTTCACCACATCCAGCGGCGGGAGGGGCGGCGGCTCGCTGGCGGCCGGGGCGTCGGCGCCGCCGGCTGGGGCGGGTTTCTGCTGGCTCCAGAGCTGTTCCAGCAGCCGCGCCCCGGGGTTGGAGGCCACCAGCATCAGGGCGGGCCAGCGCTCCGCCAGCTGGCGCAGCAGCGCCACCCGGTTGGGGTTCACGTGGCCCACCACCACCTTGAGGGCGGCATCGGCCGGCACCAGGGTGGCCAGTTGCTCCAGGTAGGGCTCGGCGAAGGAGGCACCCGGCGGATGCACCAGCACCGGCGGAATCGGGCGCCCGGTGGTGGTGCTGCCCGGCAGGAACAGGAAGCTGTTGGCCGTGGTGCCCCGCTCCAGGCCGTACTCCACCTCGAAGCGCAGCCGGGTGGGGCTCAGGCCCCGCAGACAGATCAGCCCGTCATCGACAGGCAGCACCAGCACGCGCCGGTCGCTGGCCACCGCAGCGCGGGCCGTCATCAGTAATGGTTCCCCACCTTGCGGTGATGCACGGCGGTATGGGCCTGGGTGTCGGACACATTGCCCTGCTCCACCACGGCGTAGATGATCCAGTGGTCGGGGCCCTCCAGGCGCTGGGCCACCCGGCAGCCCAGGAAGGCCAGGGCATCGCCGAGCACCGGCCCGCCGGCGGCCATCCCCTCCAGGGTGCTCACCCCGGCGAAGCGGTCGGCCCCGGGCGGGAACCGCCGCAGGAAATGGCGCAGCAGTTCCTGGTGGTTGTCCTCCCGCAGGATGTTGATCACGAAGCGGTCGCCCACCTGCATCAGCGCCTCGATCGCCCGGTCCTTGGCCACGGCCACGGTGATTCCCGGGGGATCGAAGCTGGCCTGGCTCACCCAGCTGGCCACCATGGCGCCGCTGCGGGCGTCGGCCCCCTCGCCCTGGTGGGCCGTCACCACATACAGCCCGCCCGACAGGCGGCCGAGGGCCTTGTCCAGGTCGCCATCGAGGGCCTTGATGGCGGCGATGGTCTTGGCCTTGGTGAGCAGCTGGCCCAGGTCGGTGCCGGCCTCTTCGCAGCGCTGGTAGTCGCCGGTGTTGGGCACCTGGCGGATGCGCAGCGGCTCGAAGGCGCTCTTCTGGCCCAGGGCCCGCAGCTGGCCGGCCACGGTGTCGATCGGCTGGTCGTTGCCACCGAAGGCGTCGTAGCAGGCCACCCACTGCTTGGGTTTGAGGGCCGCCAGCAGGGTGCCGATCGAGGCCTGCAGGTCGGCGTCGGCCTGGGCCGGCCAGGTGGGCACCACCACGGCGCTGGCCTCACCCACCAGGGCGGTGAGCTCCTGGGCATCGGTGGCGCGCAGGTCCACCAGCTGCACCTGGGCGCCGGCCTTGTCGATGCCGTGGGCGATCGCCTGGCTGAGGCGGTCGCAGAAGCCGTACTGGCTCACATAGCACACGGCGGCGTAGGTCTCGCCCGTGCTGCGCTCACTGCTCCAGCTGCGGTAGTCGTCCAGCCACAGACCGAGGTGGTGGCGGAGCAGCGGTCCGTGGCCCACGGCGATCGTGTGGATCGCCGGCAGGGCGTCCATGCGCTTCATCGCCTGCAGCACGCTGCGGGCGTTGGGGCCCATCAGGCACTCGTAGTAGAAGCGGAAATCCGGGGCGATGGCGCCGGGATCCACGTCGAACAGATCATCGGAGCAGTAGTGCAGGCCGAAGGCGTCGCAGGTGTAGAGGATGCCGGTGCCGTGGTCGAAGGAGAAGATCGTGTCCGGCCAGTGCAGGTTGGGGGCGCTGAGGAACTCGAAGCGGTGCTGCACGCCGCTGTCGGGGTTGGTGCCCAGATCCAGTTGCTCGCCGCTCTTCACCGCCCGGCTGCGGAAGGGCCGGTGCACCTGGTCCTCCAGGAACTGGATCGCCACCTTGGAGGCCACGATCTCGATCTCGGGATTCAGATCGATCAGGTGACCGATCAGGCCGGAGTGGTCCGGCTCGGTGTGGCTCACGATCAGACAGTCGATCGCCTTTGGATCGATCTGCTCCCGCAGCAGGGGCAGCCAGGTGCTCTCGAACTTGAGGTGGCTGGTGTCGATCAGGGCGGTGCGTTCACCCCGCACCAGAAAGCTGTTGTAAGTGGTGCCGTTGCGCAGGCCGAACTCGATGTCGAAGCGGCTGCGGTCCCAGTCCAGCGAGCGGATCGCGGTGGTGTCGGCGGCGATGGTCTCCCGCTGCAGGCTGAGACGCGGGGGCGCGCCGGGGCTGGTTGCTGTGCTGGCTTGCGGGCTGGTGGTGGCGGCTGCCATGGACACCCGGTACGGCTGGCTCGACTGTAGGGAGGCCCGGTGCACCCTGGCCTCACAGCCACCACCAGGTGCTGAAGCGGGCCGCCTGACCGCAGGGCTGTCCCTGGTCGTTGTGCAGGGTCCAGAGGCGGGCGCCATGGATCTGGAAGCGGCGGCCGCTGCTGTCCATGCGGATGCCGCTGTAGCCCGCGATCGCTTCCCCGGCACGGGCCTGCAGCAGCGCCTGCCGCCGCTCGGCGCGCTCCGCCTCGGGAGCGGTGAGCCGGGAGGGCATCCCCACCATCTCCCCCCAGCGGCGCCGCCAGAGGAGCAGGGCGGCCCGGTTGGCATAGGTGAGCCGCGGGCCGGGGTCGCTTCCCGGGTCCTGGCCGTCGTGGGCGAGCACCATCAGCGGGGCGGCGAACAGGGCCTGGGCGCGCTGGAGCGGGCTGGCATCGGCGCACACCCCGGCCAGCAGGGGTGTGCCGAAGGCGCGCTGATGACTCTCGAGAATGCACCGCGCCAGGGCCAGCCTGGGTTCCGCCAGCCACGGCGGCGGAGCTGGCGCCCCATCGCTGAGCCGGAAGTCAGCTGTCCGGGTGTGTTCAGTCACTGCTGGTGTCTGGGCTCTGCTCCTGGCCGTTGCCCATGGCCCGGGCCATGGCCTTGCTGCCCTGATGTTCGCCGTGGGCGCGGATGTGGTCGAGAAACAGGCGGTTGGCCTCGGGGAAGCGGGGCTCTTCGGCCAGGGGCAGTGGGCCGGCCGCATCCAGGCCGGTGTCGCCCTCGAGGGCGGGGGTGATCACCACCAGATCCGGGTCGAGGGCGGCTCCGTAGCGCCACCAGCGGGTGGGGTCGGTGATCGCCGCATGCACCGGCGGCGGGGTGGCATCGGTGGCTGCCGGCTCCTGCCCGGTGGCGCGGGCCTGCCGGGCCTGGCGGGCCAGGGCCCGCCGGCGGCGCTTGGCCAGATCGTTGAGCAGCTGGGGGCGGGTGCGGCCGCGCAGCTGGAAGAGCACGAAGGGATCTTCGCTGAAGCGCTCACCCATCAGATAAAACACGGCGCTGACGTGCTTGCAGGGGTTGGCCTTGTCGGGGCAGCTGCACTCGCTGCGCACCTCCTGAAGCTTGAACGGGAACAGCCGCTTGCCGCTGGCGGCAAAGGCCCGCTCGATGTCGGCCGGCATCACCCCGGCCAGCAGCTGGGCCGACCAGCGGGCCTTCTGGCTGAGGGCATCGAGCACGTAGCCCCAGTCCTCATCGCTGAGCACATCGAGCCAGAGCTTCACCTTGTAGGGCTCCTCGTCGCTCCCCTGCACACGGGCATGCACGCGCCGGCCCTCGAAGCGGATCGAGGAAACGCTGCCGGAGCGGGCGTACTCCCAGGCGCGCTCGAGGCGTTTCTTGAAGCGGTAGGCCTGGATCAGTTCCATCCACTGCTCCACCCACCAGGGCTGCTGAGCCAGGCCCTCATCGCCGAGCTGGGTGCTGATCGGAGTGCTGGTCATGGCTGCAGGGCGTTGTTGTCAGTGTGGCCGCCGATCCCCGCCGGGGCTGCACCGGCTGCAGGCGGCATCAGGGCCGCCGCGGCCAGCGCCAGCACCACGGCATTGAGCAGGTGCCAGAAGAGGTGGGTGCCGATCGGCAGCCACGGGCACACCAGCTGATCGATGCTGCGCAGCAGCAGGGAGAAACTGAACACCCCCCCAGCCAGCAGCAGCTGGGGGCGCTGGCGCTGGCGCAGCTCCCGCCAGCCCAGCCCCAGCAGCACCAGCAGGGTGGGGCCGTAGTACGCCAGTGATCCGTTCAAGACCTGCGGCGCCGAGCGGCTGGCCAGGGTGGCGAGCAGGAACAGGGCCACCAGTAGCAGCGCGCCGGCCGCCCCCACCGCAGTGCGGCGGCGCAGGTAGAGCCACAGGAACAGCAGCTGGAACAGCAGGATCGGCACCACATCGGCCAGCAGGGCCCAGGACGTGGCCACGGTGTGAAAGACGGTGCTGCCCACGCCGATGGCCACCGCCAGGGCGGTGAGGCCGGCGATGCCGGGATCGCCGCTCACCCCCAGCCGCCGCGCCCGGGCCTGGATCCACCAGGCCGCGATCAGAAAGGCCCCGTTGGTCACGGCATTCACCGGTTCGGCCAGCAGGCCGGGCCCCAGGCGCTCGCAGTAGTCGTTGAGCGTCGTCAACAGCTCACGCTCCAGGGTCGCCGAGGGCCACCAGGTCGCGCAGCTGGCCCATGTCCAGCCCCCCCAGCCACTCCTCGCCGGAGCCCACGATCTCCTCGGCCAGCCTGGATTTCTCGCGGATCATGCGGTCGATGCGCTCCTCCACCGAGCTGCTGGTGATGAACTTGTGCACCATCACCCGGTTCTGCTGGCCGATGCGGTAGGCGCGATCGGTGGCCTGGTTCTCCACCGCCGGGTTCCACCAGCGGTCGATGTGGAACACATGGCTGGCGCGGGTGAGGTTGAGGCCCACGCCGCCGGCCTTGAGCGAGAGCAGGAACAACTGCGGGCCGCGGGGATCCTCCTGGAAGCGGTCCACCATCGCCTGGCGCTCGGCCTTGCTGGTGTTGCCGTAGAGGAAGGGCACCTCCTGGCGCCAGCGGCGCTGCAGGTGGGCCTTGAGCAGGTGGCCCCACTCGGCGAACTGGGTGAACAGCAGGGCGCGATCGCCGGCCTCGATCACCTCCTCGAGGATCTCCTCCAGGCGCTGGAGCTTGGCGCTGCGGGCGGCGAAGTCGCCGCTGCCGTTGCCGGCCAGCACGGTGTCGCTGGCCTCGCCCAGGGCCAGGGCCGGATGGTTGCACACCTGCTTGAGCTTGGTGAGCAGGGCCAGCACCTGACCTTGCTTCTGGCCCAGGGGCGAGCGGGCGATGGCATCGAGGCTCTCCTCCACGGTGCGGGTGTAGAGCTTGCGCTGCTCGCTGCTGAGCCCCACCCACTCCTGCAGCTCCACCTTCTCAGGCAGGTCGGAGATGATCGATTTGTCGGTTTTCAGCCGCCGCAGGATGAAGGGGCCCACCCGGCCCTTGAGATCCCGCAGGGAGGCCATGTCGCCATAGCGCTCGATCGGCAGCCGGTAGCGCTGGTGGAAGAAGGCCTCATCCCCCAGCACCATCGGGTTGAGAAAGTCCATCAGGGCCCACAGCTCGCCCACGCGGTTCTCCACCGGCGTGCCCGTGAGCGCGATCCGGAAGCGGCTGCCCCGGCTGGCCCGTGAGCCCCGGCTGCCGCCGCCGTTGCCCGCTCGCGCCAGGTCGCGGGCCGCCATCGACTGCTTGGCCTGGGGGTTCTTGATCGCCTGGGCCTCGTCGATCACCACCCCCTGCCAGTCGATGGCTTCCAGCAGTTCGCTGTCGCGCTGCAGCAGGCCGTAGCTGGTGAGCATCAGGTCCACCCCCTTGAGGGCTTTCTTCAGGGCCGCCTCGCTGGCGGCGCGCCGGGGCCCGTAGTGCTCGCGCACGCCCAGCTCCGGGGTGAAGGCCGCCGCCTCCCGCTTCCAGTTGGTGAGCACCGAGGTGGGGGCCACCAGCAACACCGGTCGCTTGAGTTCCTCCTCCGCCTTGAGGTGCTGCAGGAAGGCCAGCAGCTGGATCGTCTTGCCCAGGCCCATGTCGTCGGCCAGGCAGGCCCCCTGGTCGAAGCGGTGCAGGAAGGCCAGCCAGCCCAGGCCGCGCTCCTGATAGGGGCGCAGCTGACCGGCGAAGCCCGGAGGGGCCGGCAGTGGATCGGGTGCCTTCTGCTGGTGGTATTGCTCCAGCACCGCCTGCAGCCTTGGGCCGGCGGTGAAGGCGTGCACCGGCAGGCGGTGAAAGGTGTCGCCGTCGCTGGCGGTGAGCCGCAGGGCGTCGTCGAGGCTGAGGCCCGGGTCGGCGGCGCAGAAGCGCTCGGCGTTCCGCAGGTCGTTGGGCCGCAGCTCGATCCACACCCCCCTGTGCTGCACCAGGGGGCTGCGCTTCGCCGAAAGCCGCTCCAGCTCGCGCAGGTTGAGGGTGACGCCACCGATCATGAACTCCCAGTTCCACACCAGGCTTTCGCCCAGGGTGAAGCCCCGGGAGGTCTCCGGCAGCTCGGCCGTGATCGCCAGTCCCAGCCGGCTGGCCAGTCCCCCGGAGAGGCTGCTGGGCAGCACCACGCCCACGCCCACATCCCGCAGCTGCGCCGCGGCGGTGCGCACCAGCACGAAGGCCTCGGCCGGGGTGAGCTGCATGCCCTCGGGGGTGCCGGAATCGAGGCCCCGCTCGATCGGCTCGAACACGCTCAGGGCCCGACCGAGCCCCTCCAGCAGCAGCTCGCTGGGCTGGGGCACGGCCACCTCCCCGAGCTGGAGGGTGCGGTCGCCCGCATCCCAGGCCGCCGGCGCCGGCAGCCGCAGACTGGGGTCGGCCTCAGCCTGCAGGCTGAACTTCAGCTCCCAGAGCTCCTCGCCCTCGGGGGGGGTGAACAGCTCCAGGCAGGCCCGTGCCGGGGCCACCCGGCCGGCCACGGCCTCGCGCCAGTGGTGGGTGGCGATCGTGAGGCGCTCCAGCTCCTCCTCATCGAGCCGCAGGCTGCCGTCCCCCTTGCCCAGGCCCTTCTGCCAGGCCAGGAGCAGGGGGTCGAGACCCTCCGGCGCGCACTGAAATCCGGAACGCAGCTGGCCGTCGAGCAGGGCCGCCAGCAGGCTGGCCACCCGCAGCCGGCCGCTGCCGGGCCGGCGGCAGGCCAGGGCAGGGTGGCCCTCCAGTCCTGCCGCCAGGGCACAGGTGGCCACCTGGGGGATGCCCACGGCCAGCTCCTCCAGCCGGCGGCGGTCGCCCTCGCGGTTGAGCAGGGGCTGCCAGCGGGCTCTGCCCTCCTCGATCATCGGCAGCCAGCGGCCCCGGGCGATCAGGCTCAGGGCCCAGCGCTGCAGATGGCTCCACCAGCGCAGCTCATCGGCCATCTGCGGGTGGCCGGCGGCCAGGGGCAGGCCGCTGAGCCATTCGGCGGCGCCGGCTGGATCCAGGGCCCAGCCCTCCACCTGCCAGGGCCACCACTCCAGCTGTTTGGGGATCGGCTCGCCCGCCTGCAGCGGCAGCCCGCTCCAGCTGTCGCCGCTGCGCCGTCCCCTGCCGGCCTGGGTGCGGCTGGGCAGGGTGAGGGTGGCCCGGGCCGGCCGCAGGGCCTCACTCCAGAGTTCGTTGTCGTCCAGCCAGTCGGCTACCTCGTCGGCGCTCAGGCCCAGGGGGTGGGCCGGCGCCTCCCGGTCGGGCTCCACCGGGCTGGCCACGCGCCAGGTGTCACCCCACAGGAACAGTCGGCCCCCGGGACCGTCGGGGGGAAACAGCCAGGTGGCGTGCAGCAGGCTCATCCCAGGGTGTTCAGGGCCGGTGGGTGGAGGCCTGGCCGCCGGCGGCCAGGCCGGCGGTGCGCGAGGGCAGGACGCGTTGGGCGACCAGGCGGGCTCCGTGCAGCACCAGGGCGGCGCCGACCAGCGGCAACCAGGTGCGAATGAGCTCCATCATCACAGCCGGCCCGACCGCCACCAGGGCGGCCGGCAGCGGGGTGCGCGCTGGCCAGTCGGCGAGGGCCGGCAGCCCCAGGCTGTGGATGCCGCACACGGCTCCCACCAGGCCGGCCTGCAGGTGGCTGTCGTCGGGATCGACACGCTGGAGATGGAAGGCCAGCAGGCCGTAGAGCAGGCCACAGCCGCCGGCCCGCAGGGCCGCTGCCAGCCCCAGCGGCAGGCCCAGCAGCAGCGCGGCGACGCCGGCAGCCAGCGCCCAGGCGATCGAGCGCTGGCGCAGCTGCTGGCGGGATGGCGAGGTGGCGGCCTGGCTCACGGTGACGCCCGAGGGGGCAGGGCCTCTGACGGGCGATCATGCTCCCCTGCCGGTCTGCCATGCCGCCCCAGCGCACCCTGCACCTCCACGCCGGCCCCCACAAAACCGGCAGCACCTACCTGCAGGCCCGGCTGCACCGCAACGGCCGGGCCCTGGAGCGGTTGGGTCTGCGCTACCCCACCCCCTGGCGCGAACACTCCCACCGCCATCTGGCCCGGGCCCTGCGGGCCGGCCGGCTGGAGGCGCTCGATCAGCTGCTGCGGCGCCAGGGGCGCTGGAGCGGCGACCTGCTGCTCAGCGCCGAGCACTTCGTGCCCCTGCTGGAGCGGCCCGAGGCCATCGCGCAGCTGCGCCAGGCCGCCGACGCCCACGGCTACCGGTTGCACGTGATCAGCGTGGTGCGGCCCCAGGAGGAGCTGCTCAACTCCTTCTACTGCCACGCCCTGGGCCGGCTCTACGGCGGCCCGGGCTTCCGGGCCTACGTGCGCGCCCAGCTGGCGGGACGGCGGGTGCGCGGTGCCGGCCGGCGCCGCTGGATTCACATGGCCCCCCTGGCGCTGGATTTCGAGCGGCGCTTTGCTCCCCTGCTGGCCGCCGACGGTGTGCGGGGGTCGTTCCTGCCCTTCCGCCCGCGCCAGGGGGACCTGTTCGAGCAGCTGATGGCGACCCTGGAGCTGCCCGCGGGCCCCTGGCGGCCGGCGCCGCCGGACCAGGCCAATGAGCAGCTCGGCCGCCGCGGGCTGGGGGTGGCCCTTCTGCTCAATCAGCGCCTCGATGGCCTGCCCCTGCGCCGCAACCGCCTGATCGCTGAGCACGGTCTCAACCGGCTGGTGGAGCGGCTGCGGGCGCGGGCCCGGCAGCGCGGCTGGGTGCAGGAGCGCTTCAGCGGCTGGGAGGCCGGGCTGCTGGAGCGGGTGCGCCAGCGCTACGGCGCCGCCAATGGGCGCTTCGCCGCCCGGGTGTGGGGGCAGCCCTGGAACGCCTGCTTCGCCTCCCCCGGTCCGGCCGCCCCCGGTCCGGCCGACGCAGAGGCCAGCCCAGGCGTCCCCGCCCCGGCGGGGCTGGTGCTGGATGGCGAGGTGGAGCGGGAGGCCGAGCAGCTTTTCAAGGGCTATCGGCGACGGTTGCTGGCGGCGTCATCCCAATAACGTCATCCCAATAATCTGTAGGCCCTGCTGGGGTCCCGATGCGGCTCTTCTCGCGGTGGCCGGAACAGCAGGCCCACCTGCTGCGCTGGCTGCTGCTGCTGGGCTGGCTGGCCCTGATCGCCTCGTTGAGGCGCTCCAGCTCCTCCTCATCGAGCCGCAGGCTGCCGTCCCCCTTGCCCAGGCCCTTCTGCCAGGCCAGGAGCAGGGGGTCGAGACCCTCCGGCGCGCACTGAAATCCGGAACGCAGCTGGCCGTCGAGCAGGGCCGCCAGCAGGCTGGCCACCCGCAGCCGGCCGCTGCTGGGCCGGCGGCAGGCCAGGGCAGGGTGGCCCTCCAGTCCTGCCGCCAGGGCACAGGTGGCCACCTGGGGGATGCCCACGGCCAGCTCCTCCAGCCGGCGGCGGTCGCCCTCGCGGTTGAGCAGGGGCTGCCAGCGGGCTCTGCCCTCCTCGATCATCGGCAGCCAGCGGCCCCGGGCGGATCCAGGGCCCAGCCCTCCACCTGCCAGGGCCACCACTCCAGCTGTTTGGGGATCGGCTCGCCCGCCTGCAGCGGCAGCCCGCTCCAGCTGTCGCCGCTGCGCCGTCCCCTGCCGGCCTGGGTGCGGCTGGGCAGGGTGAGGGTGGCCCGGGCCGGCCGCAGGGCCTCACTCCAGAGTTCGTTGTCGTCCAGCCAGTCGGCTACCTCGTCGGCGCTCAGGCCCAGGGGGTGGGCCGGCGCCTCCCGGTCGGGCTCCACCGGGCTGGCCACGCGCCAGGTGTCACCCCACAGGAACAGTCGGCCCCCACAAAGCGGCCAGCACCGATCGGCGGGCCGGTCGCTTCGAGTAGCTTGATCAGTGGCTGGCCAGGCAGCGGCGCTGGAGCGTCGATCCATTGCTGAGTGCCGAGCACTGCGTTCCTCAGCTGGACTCGCCCGAGGCCCTGGCCGCTATGTGCGACGCCAGGCCGGACTGCTCGACTCCTGGGGTGGCCATAGCCTGGATGCCTGTATGGCGGGGCGGATCTCCCCTCCCTGGTGTGCCGATGGGCAGGACGCCCTGGATCACCACAGATTGTGCCCGTGCCTTCTGGTCCGGGGACCATCCAGACCGGGCTGATTGCTGCGAAGGAGTTGTGATGCAGCCAGCCGTCGCCACATGTCCTTCAAGTCCTTTCGAAGCCGGTGTAGCAATTCCTACAGCAATCTGGGTCTTTCAGGGTTTGGTAATGTGACGGCCTTGGCGAGGCTATGACCGTGCAGGTTCATCAGTGTAGTGCCAACGTGATTCAGGAGCTGCTGGAAGAGCTGTACCACGCTTATTCTGGTTTGAATGAAGGCCGGGTAGCCGACTATATACCTGAGTTGGCCAAGGCTTGCCCTGACGATTTTGGCATCGTGATCGCCACCCCCGGTGGCAGAATCTATGAGGTTGGTGCAACGAGAAAGGAGTTCACCATCCAATCAATTTCGAAGCCGTTCATCTATGCGCTGGCATTGAAGCTGCTCTCCCTGGAGTTCATTGCCAGCAAGATTGATGTGGAGCCCTCTGGTGATGCGTTCAACGCCATCAGCCTTGATCCGGAGTCGGGAAAACCGCGCAATCCCATGATCAATGCCGGTGCCATCGCTGCATCGGCCCAGATCTGTGATGCGTTCCCTGGAAATTCCGAAGAGCAATTGCTTGATTATTTCGAGCAGCTGGCCGGACGGCGGCTGAGTATCAATTTCGATGTTTATAGATCAGAGAAAGAGACCGGCCACCGCAACCGGGCCATCGGCCATCTGCTTCGTAATTTCAACATCATTGAATCTGATCCGGAGCCGGCTCTGGATCTCTACTTTCGCCAGTGTGCTATCTCCGTCACATGTCGAGACCTTGCGGTGATGGCCACGACGCTGGCTTGCCAAGGGCGCAATCCCTTCACCGGCGGTCAGGCCATTTCCCCGGAGATCACGGTGCGGGTTCTTGCCCTGATGGGGACCTGCGGCATGTATGACTTTGCCGGCCAGTGGCTCCATGATGTGGGTATTCCGGCCAAGAGTGGCGTGGCGGGTGGGGTTATGGCGGTCATTCCGGGGCGGCTCGGCATCGCCACCTACTCCCCTTCGCTCGACAGCTTCGGCAACAGCGTGCGTGGCGTAGCTGTGTGCCGGCAGCTCTCAAGAGGGGTAGGGCTAAGCCTGTTCAATCAATACTACCAAGTGGATGCCACCATCCGGCGTTCTTACCTGGGATCCCAGCGAACGTCACGGCGCTGGCGCAGCGATCGGGAGTTGCGGATCCTGGACCCCCATCGCGACGAAGTGCAGATCATTCATGTCCAGGGAGTGCTTGATTTCGGTGGAATCGAGCAGATGGCCGCAGAGTTGGCGAAGCTGTCGGACAAGGTGCGAATTTTGATTCTCGATCTGGCCCATGTCACGGAATGTCCGGTGGAATCCTCCGGCCTCCTGGATCGCCAGCTCTGTTCCATGGAGGACAAGGGGGTGGATATTCTCCTCTCCCGTGCCGGGAGGCTGCCCATGGTCAGCATGCCTGACTGGAGGATCACTGAGCGTGTCGAAGCCTATGAGCATCTCGATTCAGCCCTCGAGGCGGCTGAGGAGATGCTGCTGTCGTTGTACGACACGGAGGCACCCCCCGCGACTGTGACGGTTTTGGCCGATCCCCGGTATCCGGGCTTTCTGGGCCAGCTCCCCGATGAGCATCGCGTGGTGCTGGCCGAGCGGATGAGCCTTAGATTGTTTGAATCCGGTGATGTCGTCATCCGTGGTGGGGACCCTGGCGACGAGCTTTTTCTGGTTCAGTCCGGATCCTTCGACATCGCTCTCAAGATCAGTAGTGGCGATGGGGTGCACCACTCCACCCGGTTAGCCACCTTCGGCGCGGGGCTCTGTTTCGGTGAGATCGGTTTCATTGCTCAGAACCCGCGCACGGCCGACATCGTCGCCACAGAAGCGGGGGCATGCTGGGTGTTGCATCGGGATGATTTCGATGCCCTCAGCCACAGCCACCCACAGGTGGTGATCTCCCTGCTCAAGGCCCTCACCTGCGACATGGGCACAAAACTCAGCCAGACCAGCGTTCAGCTCACCCTGATGGAGCACTACTGAGGCGCTGAGCCATCATGCCTTGCAAGGATCCGCCCCCGTTCCGCCATGGCCGTTGCCCCTTCCTCTCCCCAGGCCTCGGGTCAGCCCTCCCTGCGCCCCCGCAGCGGCGCCGAAATCCGCGCGGCCTTCCTTGATTTCTACGAGCAACGGGGCCATACCCCGATGGCCAGCGCCTCGCTGGTGCCGGACGACCCCACGGTGCTGCTCACCATCGCCGGCATGCTGCCCTTCAAGCCGGTGTTCCTGGGCCAATCTCCGAGGCCGGCGCCGCGGGCCACCAGCGCCCAGAAGTGCATCCGCACCAACGACATCGAGAACGTGGGCCGCACGGCGCGGCATCACACGTTCTTCGAGATGCTCGGCAACTTCTCCTTCGGGGATTACTTCAAGGAGCAGGCGATCCAGTGGGCCTGGGAGCTGAGCACCGGCGTGTTCGGCCTCTCGCCGAACAACCTGGTGGTGAGCGTGTTCCGCGAAGACGACGAGGCCGAGGCGATCTGGCGCGACCTGGTGGGCGTGAATCCCAAGCGGATCATCCGCATGGATGAGGCCGACAACTTCTGGGCTTCCGGCCCCACCGGCCCCTGCGGCCCCTGCTCGGAGATCTATTACGACTTCAAGCCCGAACGCGGTGACGACGGCATCGATCTGGAGGACGACAGCCGCTTCATCGAGTTCTACAACCTGGTGTTCATGCAGTACAACCGCGACGCGGAGGGCACCCTCACGCCGCTGGCCAACCGCAACATCGACACCGGTCTGGGGCTGGAGCGCATGGCCCAGATCCTGCAGGGCGTGCCGAACAACTACGAAACCGACCTGATTTACCCGTTGATTGAAACGGCGGCGCAGCTGGCGGGCGTGGACTACCGCAGCCTCGATGAGAAGGGCAAAACCTCGCTCAAGGTGATCGGCGACCATTCGCGCGCGATCACCCAGCTGATCGGCGATGGCGTGACCGCCAGCAATCTCGGCCGCGGCTACATCCTGCGCCGGCTGCTGCGGCGCGTGGTGCGTCACGGCCGCCTGCTCGGCATCACCAAACCCTTCCTCACGGCCTTGGGTGAGGCCTCGATCGCGCTGATGCAGAGCGCCTACCCCCAGCTGGTGGAGCGGCGTGAGGTGATCCTGGCCGAATTGCAGCGCGAGGAGGCCCGCTTCCTGGACACCCTGGAGCGGGGCGAAAAGCTGCTGGCCGAGGTGCTGGCCGCCCAGCCCCAGCAGATCAGCGGCGAGCAGGCCTTCGAGCTCTACGACACCTACGGCTTCCCCCTGGAGCTCACCGAGGAGATCGCCGAGGAGCACGGCCTCACGGTGGACACCGCCGGCTTCGAGGCGGCGATGGAGGCCCAGCGCCAGCGGGCCAAGGCGGCGGCGGTGAGCATCGACCTCACCCTGCAGGAGGCCATTGATCAGGTGGCCTCCGCCGTTGAAGCCACCGCCTTCAAGGGCTATGAAGCCCTGGAGCACCCCAGCTGCGTGCTCGCCTTGGTGGTGAATGGCCAGCCGGCCGAGCGCGCCGCGGCTGGCGACGACGTGCAGCTGGTGCTCGATGTCACCCCCTTCTACGGCGAGGGCGGCGGCCAGGTGGGCGACCGGGGCGTGCTGCTGGGCGGCGGCGACCAGACCAGCGTGGATGCGGGGGTGATCGTGAGCATCGCCGGGGTGAGCCGCAACCGCTCGGTGTTCGTGCACAGCGGCCGCATCGATCGGGGCAGCGTGGCCGTGGGCGACCTGCTCACCGCCCGGGTGGATGCGGCCTGCCGGCGCCGGGCCCAGGCCAACCACACGGCCACCCACCTGCTGCAGGCTGCGCTCAAGCAGGTGGTGGATCCGGGCATCGGCCAGGCGGGCTCGCTGGTGGACTTCGATCGCCTGCGCTTCGATTTCCATTGCCCCCGGGCCGTGACGCCCGAGGAGCTCGAGCAGATCGAGGCGCTGATCAACGGCTGGATCGCCGAGGCCCACAGCCTCGAGGTGGCGGAGATGGCGATCGAGACGGCCAAGGCCGCCGGCGCCGTGGCGATGTTCGGCGAGAAATACGCCGATGTGGTGCGGGTGGTGGATGTGCCCGGCGTGTCGATGGAGCTCTGCGGCGGCACCCATGTGGCCAACACCGCCGAGATCGGTGTGTTCAAGATCGTGGGCGAGAGCGGCGTGGCCGCCGGCATCCGCCGCATCGAGGCGGTGGCCGGTCCGGCGGTGCTGGCCTATCTCAAGGAGCGCGAGGCGGTGGTGAAGCCCCTGGCCGAGCGCTTCAAGGCCCAGCCCGGCGAGATCGTGGAGCGGGTGGCCCAGTTGGCCGAGGAGCTCAAGGCCACGCAAAAAGCCCTGGCGGCGGCCCGCGGCGAGCTGGCGGTGGCCAAGGCGGCGGCTCTGGCGGCCCGTGCCGAAGCGGTGCTGCCAACGTCAGGTGCCGGCGCTGATGGCCAGGCCTTCCAGCTGCTGGTGGCCCGCCTCGACGGCGTGGATGGGGCTGGCCTGCAGGGTGCCGCCCAGGGCCTGGCCGACCAGCTCGGCGACAGCGCCGCGGTGGTGCTCGGCGGCCTGCCCGATCCGGCCGACCTGGGCAAGGTGATCCTGGTGGCGGCCTTCGGCAAGGCGGTGATCGCTGCCGGCCCGAAAGCCGGGGCCTTCATCGGCGGTGTGGCCAAGGCCTGCGGCGGCGGCGGCGGCGGCCGGCCCAACCTGGCCCAGGCCGGCGGCCGCGACGGCGCCGCCCTGGATGGGGCCTTGGAGGGGGCGCGCACTGCTCTCCTGGCTGAGCTGGGGGCGGCCCAAGGCTGAGCAGCGCAGGCAGGGGTGCGAAGCGCAGGCAGGGGTTCAGGGCAGCGATGTCGGCCAGCTGCCCATGGTTCAGGTGGCCGAACAGGGGGCCTGGGCGCCGAATCGCCATCCTGTTCTCTGCGTCGTAGCCCGCCGGGTCTTTGGGATCGAGATTTTTGTGCGGCGCTTCAATTCCTGAAACGGATTGGGTATGCGCTGCTGAATTCGCTCCAAGGTATGCCAAGTCTGACTGGAACGTTCTCTCCTGGGGTGATCGAAGCCAAGGTCCGTTGAAGCCTCTTGTCCAGGCTCCAGTTCCTGGGTGATGGCGTAGTTGTGATAGGCGTAGGCAATGGCCTGGCGGGGCTGGCGATCCTCCATCCCCTCAGCCCACCAGCCGTAGTCGCGGCGACAGACCCCGCTCCCGATCGGCGCTGGGATCATCGCCTCGGCCTGGTGGCTGGGCGCCGTCCGCCCTCTCCCGCAGGCTCCCCATCTCCCCTCAGGTCCGTCCCGTGATCCAGGTCAATCCGTGATCCAGGCCCGTCCGTTCCGCTGGCTTCGCCGCCACCTGGTGTTCGTGGTCTGGGCCTCCGCCTGCACGGTGGGGTTTGCCGTGTTCGCCAACACCTACGACCAGTGGCAGCTGATGGTGGCCACCCGCACCCAGGAGCTGCGGGGACCCAGACAGCCGCCGGATGGGGTGGTGATCGTCGCCATCGACGACCACAGCCTCGTGCAGGGGGCGAATGCCGATCTCAGTGCGGATCCCGAGCTGAGTCGGCTGGTGAGCTGGCCCTGGCCCCGCGCCATCTACGACCGCGTGCTGGAGCGCCTGTTCGCCGCCGGAGCGCTGGCGGTGGGCTTCGACCTTCTCTTCGATGGCCCCAGCAGCCACGGCCCCAACGACGACGACCGTTTCGCCCGGGCCCTGAGCCGTCATCAGGGCAAGGTGGTGCTTGGGGCCCAGGTGTTCGAATCCCGGGGACGGGTGGGGGGACTGACCCTCAGCAGCCCGATCGACCAGCTCAGTGCCGCGGCCGGTGACGCCAGTTCCGGTCTGCTCAATGGCCTTCAGGACCCCGACGGTTACATCCGCCTCCGGCCCACCACCTATGCCGAACAGCTGCGCCAGAGCGGGGCGCTGGATGTGCCTCCCGGTCTGGCGGATCGGCTGATCGGCAAGGGCGCTCTCGAAGAACTGCCCCCACCCCGTCTGGTGGCCTCCTGGCGCCCTCTGGTCGACCCCTACGGACCCGCCCGCACCATCCCCACCATCTCCATCTGGGAGGTGCTGGAGACGGCCAGCTTCGAGCAGTTGCTGGAGCGTGGAGTCCTCAAGGATCAGGTGGTGCTGATCGGCCCCACCGCCAGTGTGCTGCAGGACATCCATCGCACCGCTTTCGCCGGGGCGGAGGGCATGCCCGGGGTAGAGATTCACGCCGCCGAGATCGCCAACCGTCTCGAGGGCCGGGCCCTGTTCGTGCCCTTCACCTCACCGCTCTGGGCTCCGCTGCTCGGCCTGGGGGTGCTGTTGCTGGGCCTGCTCTCCACGCGCTGGGAGCAACCCCAGGCGCGACTGGGCACCCTGGCGCTGATCGCCGGTGTGTTGTTTCTGGTGGCCCTGATCCTGATCAGTTCCAAGGGAATGGGCATCGTGCTGGTGGGTCTGTCGGGGTTCACCCTCGCCACCGGCCTGGTGAGCGCGGGGGAGGCCACCGTGCGCCTGCAGCTCAACCGGCTGCGCCTGCGGCGCATGCTCGAGCGCTATCTGTCTCCGGCCGTGGCGGCCCAGATCGCCAGCCAGCCCGAGGAAGCTGATGAGCTGCTGGGTGGGCGGGTGTCGGAGGTGGTGGTGTTTCTGTGCGATGTCCGTGGCTTCACCCAGCGCACGACCCAGATGAGCCAGGAGGGCCGGGCCAGCGAATTGGTGGCTCAGCTGAACGAGTATTTCGCCGTCCTTGTGGGTGTGCTCCAGCGCCATGGCGCCACGATCGACAAGTACATGGGCGATGCGGTGCTGGCGGTTTTCGGGGTTCCCCTGAGCCGGGGTCTGGAGAATGAAGTGCAGGCAGCGCTCGAGGCCGTCACCGAGATTCAAGGCGCCTTCGCGGAGCTCAATCAACGCTGGATCTCCGAGGGCCGCGAACCCTGGGAGCATGTGTTGGTGCTCTCCGGCGGGCCTGTGATCAGCGGCAACATCGGGTGCGCCAGCCGCATGGATTACACGATGATCGGCGACACCGTGAACATGGCCAGTCGTCTTGAGTCGGTGGCCAAGGAGGCGGACAGCGGCGTGGTGGTGAACCAGGTCGTGGCCGCTCAGGCCCGCCAGGAGTGGAACATTCAGACACTCGGCGACTACGAGGTCCGCGGTCAGGGCAGCCAGGAACTGTTCACCCTGATCGGACGTGCTGACGCTGATGCCAGCGCCGGACAGGTCTCCTAGGATTGATTGCAACGATCACCGGCCGGTCCCATCCATGCGCACCCCATCCATGGGCGCCAGAGTTGTCCGTTCTGTTGTTCGTTGTGTGCCAGCGGGCCAACGGTTTCGGCTCGGACATTCCGGCGTCATCGCCCTGGCCACGGCCATGCTCACCGCCATTGCCCCAGCACCCGCCCGGGCGGCGGTCATCCAGTCCGCCCAGATCAAGCGCGTGATCGATGGCAGTGAGGTGTTCATCAATGGCCGCACCGCCAAGCCGGGCAACGTCGCCCGTTCCGGCCAGCAGCTGCGCACGGGCCGCAGCCGCGCCGAGCTTCTCTTCGACGGCCGCACGGTGGGGTTCATGGGGCGCTCGAGCGTGCTGAACGTGGGCAGCGAGTGTCTGCGCCTCGATCGCGGTGCGGTGCTGATGAGCGGCCCTCAGAGAACCTGCCTGGGCACCAAGGTGCTCGGGGTGAAAGGCACCACCACCATCGTGCAGCGCGAGCAGGGTTCCTTCAACGTGATCACCCTCGAGGGCGTGGCCTACGTGGGAGAGCCGGATGGCTACGAGGAGCAGCGCCTTCAGTCCGCACCCGGGGACGGCACGACCCCTTCCCCCGCCAGCGACACTCCCCGCAGTTCCCTGCAGGTGGCCGACGGTGACCTCCTGGCGCAGCGTGCTGAACCTCCTCGGCGCGCCCAGGACCCTCCTGGGCGACCCCCCGGCAGCTCGATTCCGGTGGTCGATGGTGACCCGAGTGGCCGCACCACCTACATCTGCGGCTGCGAGGTAGCCCAGTTCAGCCTGGAGGGTGACTTCATGCAGCAGGCCGTGCTGAGCCGCACCCAGTTGCTGGCGGCCCTGAACCGCTTCACCGATGACAAGCTCGCCCTGCCCCCCGGTGTGGCCGAAAGGATCCAGGAATCGATCTCCCGCTGCGAGTGACGCTTTCTCCCGCTCACCAGATGCGGGTGGCGAAGATCTGCTTCATGCGTTTCAGCAGTTGGTTTTCCTGGGCGATCACTGTTTCCGAGTGCAGATCCTCTAACTGGTTGCGCCGGGCCGTCACCAAGCGTGCCAGCTCATCCAACAGGGCAGGGTTCTTCTGCAGCAGAGGGGCCACGTGCTGCTGGGCCACCTTCAGCATCACGCATTCGTCGATCGCCACCACGCTGGCACTGCGGGGGCTGTCGGTGAGCAGCGACATCTCTCCGAAGATGTCGCCGGGGCTGAGCTGAGCCACGGGCACCATGGCGCCACTGGCCTGGCGTTTCCGCACCTCCACCCGGCCGCTCACCAGCTGGTAGAGGGAATGGCCGGGAGCACCTTCCTGAACCACGGCTTCGGCGGGGGAGAACCTCAGGCAATCGGCCTGCTGGGCCAGGCTGGCGAGTTCGTCGTCGTTGAGCGCGCCGAACAGCGGATTCCTCCCCAGCAGAGCGATGCGCTCACCGGTCGCCAGCCGGGTGGGGTGGTTGCTGTCCTTCGGCGTGCGCTTGGGCCGCAGTTCGCGAACCGGATAGGGCACGCTCTGACCGTTTCGCTCCAGGGAATACCAGATCTGGCCGAGCAGCTCACTGCGCAGGTTGAGCAGATCCGCGGAGTTTCCCGGCATCTGGAAAACCAGAATCTCATAGGTGATCGCGCTCTCGCCGAAACTCTCCACCCGCACCGCGGGAGGGGGCAGGCTCAGCACGTCCGGATGCCGGTTGAGCACGTCCAGCACCAACGTGTGGGCCTGGGCCGGTGGCAGGGCGTAGTCCAGGCCGATGCTGAAGCGGTTGCCCATCGAGCCGTAGCGGCAGAAGTTCTCCACCACCGCCTCGGTCACCATGGTGTTGGGCACCACCACCAGGGCGCCCTTGACGTCTCTCAGGCAGGTGTCCCGCCAGTTCACCGACACCACCACCCCCTGGTGCTGCTCGCCAACCTGGATGAAGTCGCCCACCTTGAAGATGTCGTCGAGCTGCAGTTCCAGCCCGGCGAACAGATCCTTCAGGGGTTCCTGCGCCGCCAGCCCCAGCACGGCCGTGAGCACGGCTGATGTGGTCACCAGGCCCACCACATCGAAGCGGGCCAGCTCCCTCAGCACGATCACGGTGGCGAGGCCGGAGCCGCCGAGCATCAGCAACTGCACCAGGATCTGGGGCGGGGGTTTCCGCCAGCCCAGGGCTGCCGGCAGTTCCACGGTCAACCACAGCAGAAGCCTGATCCCCAGGTAGCTGACCAGCAGCTTGTCGGTGATCAGGATCCAGGGGCGGTAGGGGTGGGGCGGGAGCCCCTGGGGCAGGGATTCCACCAGGGCCCAGGCCAGCAGAACGGCTGCGGCCAGTCCCACGGGAAGCTTTGGCAGTCCGAGGCGGCGTGCGCCCTGCTGCAGGGGCAGCAGCAGGGCCAGGAGCGTGATGGCGGCGAGCCACACCTGCAGAAGTGGCATCCGGGCAGTGAACGGGAACGGTGGTGGATCTCGCGGCCGGCGCAGTTCGGCTCGCCGGCAGGCTAGGTCGAGCGATCGAAGCGGTGGTAGAGATCTGCATCCCCCCGGTGGAGACCAAGCCCCGTGTCATCGCTGCTGTTTCGACCCCATCGCTGGGCTGGCCCCGCTGGCGTTGTGGCTGCCTTCGGCGTCAGCTTCAGCTCCGGCCTCACCCCCACCCACGCCCAGCAGGTGCAGCTGCGCTGTGATGGCACCCTGCTGGAGGCCCAGGGCAGTGCCGAGCAGAAACGCCCGATCCAGCGCCTCCGCCTCTCCCTGGCTCTGGAGGCCGAGGGCGCCTCGACGGATGAGGCCCTCGGCCTGCTGCAGCAGCGGTTGGCTGCGGTGCGCTCAGCGCTGCAGCGCCTCGACGTCAAGGAGCTGGATGTCACCTCCCCGTCCACCTTCATGCGGCCGGCAGAGCGTGGCCGGGCCCCCGTGGCGCACGCCAGCCTGCGGGTGAGCGGCGAGCTGCAGCCGGCCCGGCTGCAGGCCCTGGTGCGGGAGGTGGGCGGTCTCCCCGGCGTCAGCCTGGCACCGGTGAGCGCTGTGGCCGATGACGCCCAAGCCGCGGTGGTGAGGCCCCAGCTGCTGCGGGCCGCCTACCAGGACGCCCTGGCCCAGGCCCGGGAGATGGCCGAGGCGATCGGCGTGGGTAGCCCTGCACCGCTGCACGTGCAGATCGAGTCGGCCTTTCGCCCGGTGCCCATGGCTGCGGCTCAGCGGGACATGGCCTCAGCGCCGGAGTTCGACCCCGACGAACTGCCCCAGCCCATCGACCGTGTGCAGTTGTCGGTACGATTCTGCGCCCGTTGATGCGGTGAGCGCTTCGGAACCGCTGGCTCAGGCCGGGGCATGGCTGGGCCCCGGCCTGAGCCGTCCACCTTGACAATGGGGCAAAATGCCTAAACACAATCACCCGCTAAATGGCCACCCCCAGCGTTGTCCTCCAGGCTGGGGTCCAGTCGTTCCTGCTGCTGGCCATGGGCCATTTCCTGGCCGATTTCGGCCTGCAGAGTGACCGCATGGCCACGGAGAAGTGCCGGGGCAAGGACTGCACCTTGCCGTGGCAGTGGTGGTTGCTCTCCCATGCCGCCATCCATGGCTTTTTTGTAGCCGTGCTCACCGGCGTGGTGTGGCTGGGCCTGGCGGAATGGGTGGTGCACATGCTGATCGACGATGGCAAGTGCCGCCATCGCTACAGTCTTGGCTTCGATCAGCTGCTGCATCTCATCTGCAAACTTGTGTGGGTGCTGGTGATGCTGGCCAACGGCTGGCTGGGCCTCACGGGCCTGCTGCGCCTGGTGTGATGCAGCCCCACGCTGCCCTCGGCACGCCACTGTCCAGATTTCATTCGTCCTCGAGATAGGTCGTCTGCTCCAGACTCGATCTGAGGTGGGCCATCAGCCGCCTGGCGTCACCGATTCCCAGGCGACCACTGGCGATCGCCGCCTCGCTGGCCATCCGCAGCCGCTCCAGCAGCAGCTCGGGATCGTGCTCCATCGCCTCCAGCACCTCGGCGTTGGTGTCACCGTGCACCACGTGGTCCACCTGGTAGCCGCCGCCGGCCGCCAGGCGGATGTGCACCGCATTGGTGCTGCCGAACAGGTTGTGCAGGTTGCCCATCACCTCCTGGTAGGCCCCGGCCAGAAACAGTCCCATCCAGTAGGGCTCACCTGGCCTCAGGTCATGCAGCTCCAGCAGCGGCTTCACCTGCCCCCGGTCGATGAAGCGGGCCAGCTTGCCGTCGGAGTCGCAGGTGAGATCAGCGAAGCTGCCCAGCCGCAGGGGCCGCTCGTGCAGGCGCTGCAGGGGCAGCACCGGAAACAGCTGGTCGATCGCCCAGGTGTCGGGTGCGGAGCGGAACACCGAGAGGTTGGCGTGGTAGGTGCCGGCCAGCACGGCCGGCAGGGCGCGCAGCTCCTCCGGCACTGGCGCCTCCGCGGGCAGCGCCGCCAGGTGATCGGCGATCGCCTGGCAGCAGGCCCAGGTGAGCTGCTCGGCCCGTCCCCGCTCCGGCAGGCTCAGGTAGCCCAGCCGGAACGCCGCCAGGGCGTCATCGCGGAACTTGAGCGCGTCGTTCCAGGCCTCCTGCAGGTGCTCCAGGCCGCCGCTCGCCGCAGCGGCGCCCACCCCCGCGCTCGCGTCGTCTTCGCCACCCCGGGCCCGCCAGGCCTCGATGGTGTGCAGGGTGTCGCGCAGATTGCGCAGGATCAGCGCTTCCTCCCCCGCGGCCTGAGGCACCGCCCCGGCCAGGGCAGCGGCCCCCAGCACGTTGAACACCAGCACCGAGAAGTGGCTGGCGATCGCCCGGCCGCTCTCGCTCACCAGGCTGGGCGGCGTGACGCCGTGGGGCTCGCAGCACTCGCGCACCGTGGCCACCACGTCGTTGGCGTAGTTCTGGAGCGAGTAGTTCCTGGAGGCGGCGGTGGCGGTGCGGCTGCCGTCGTAGTCGATCGCCAGGCCACCGCCGACATCGAGATAGCCCATCGGCGCCCCCAGGCGGGTGAGCTCCACATAGATCCGACCGGCCTCCTGCAGGGCGTCCTTGAGAACGGCGATGTCGTTGATCTGACTGCCGATGTGGAAGTGCAGCAGCCGCAGGTCGCCCAGCAGGCCGGCCTGATCGAGGGCCTCCACGCAGGCCAGCAGGTCTGGCACCGAAAGCCCGAACTTGGCCCGCTCTCCCACCGAGCTGCCCCAGCGACCGGTGCTGCGGGTGGCCAGTTTGGCGCGGATGCCGATCAGGGGGGCGGCTCCCAGGGCATGGCTGGCGGCGATGATCCGCGGCACCTCGTCGGCCTGCTCGATCACCACCACCGGCTGGCGTCCCAGCTGGCGGGCGAGGATCGCCGTCTCGATGTACCGCTGGTCCTTGTAGCCGTTGCAGATCAGCAGGGCGTGCGGGTCGTCGAGCAGGGACAGGGCGATCAGCAGCTCGGCCTTGCTGCCGGCCTCCAGGCCGAAGTGCCAGCGCTTGCCGCTTTCCACCAACTGCTCCACCACGTGGCGCTGCTGGTTGCACTTCACCGGGAACACCCCCTGGTAGCGCCCGGGGTAGCCGTACTGGGCGATGGCCCGCTCGAAGGCCGCGTGCAGCCGCTCCAGCCGGTCCTCGAGGATGTCGTCGAAGCGGATCAGCAGCGGCAGGCCCAGGTCGCGCCCCTGCAACTCCCCCACCAGCTCCACCAGATCGAGCGAGCCACCGCGATCCCCCCGCGGCTGCACCATCACATGGCCGCGCTCGCTCACCGAGAAGTAGGGATCCCCCCAGCGATCCAGGCCATAGAGGGCGGCGCCGTCGGCCGAGCTCCAGAGCGGCGCAGCCGCCGTGGGGTGCCGATCCTGGTCAGGCCGATCGGGGTGAGGAGGATCGGCGAGCACCATCGGAACTGGGGGGGTGTCCACCGCTCGTTGCAACAATTGGTGAATGTACGTGGATTGCCCGGCATCCTGATCCGCCTGGCCTGGGGGGATCACGGGTGTCGGTTCTCTGTCAGCCCCGTGCACGGCCCTGTCGGATCGCGGAGGGTGGGCCTGCTGTCGGGACAGGGCTTCCCGTATCGCCTGAACACCCGCATCGTGCAGCAGAGCCAACCATGCGTACCGGAGCCCCATCGCGTGACAGCCATGCCGCTTGACAGGCCCGCGCCTCTGCCCGCACCGCCGTGCCGCCGGGGCGCGGGTGTGGGGGCTGTGCTGCTGCTCATCGCCGGCAACCTGGCCTTGGTCCCTGTCCGGGCGGGGGGAGCACGCCCCTTGCCCCAGGTGGTGGCCGTTCCCACCCGTCCGGCCTGGGTGCAGCCACCGGGGGGACAGGAGCGCCCTGCCGCGGTCGGTCAGCGCCTGATGCGCGACTCCCTGGTGCGCACCAGCAAACCGGGACGCCTGCAGGTGCAGCTGGCCGATGGCCGCAGTTTCCGCCTCGGCGGTGATGCCTTGCTGCGCGTGCGACCCAGCTCTCTGACGCTCGAGCGCGGCCAGATCATCGCCTGGGTCACTCCGGGACGTCCCGGCTCCGGCCCGCTGGAGGTGCGCACCCGCAGCGCCACCGCCTCGATCGAGGGCACCACGGTGTTCGTGGACGCCACGGAGCACGACCTGCGCCTGTTCAGCTGGGAGGGGCGGGTGCGGGTGGTCACCGATGCCGGCGACACCGTGATTCTCACCAGTGGCGAGGAACTGGCCTTCCGCGATGGCGCCTGGCAGCCGCCACGGCGTCTCAGCCGAGAGGAGGCGGCGGCGCGCAGTGCCCGCAGTGAGCTGCTGCAGGGTTTCGACACGCCGATGGAGACCCTGCCGCTGATCGAGGCGGAACTGGGGATCCAGGTGCGGTGAGGGGAGTCCCGCCGCTGTGGGGCCTGCCCCTGGTCCTGCCGCTGCTGGCCCTGCCGCCCCTGGCGTCCAGTCCCGTGGGGCGAGGCCTGAGCGCTGTCGACGCCCAGCTCGAGGCGCTCGCCTTCCAGCTGCGAGGGGCACGTCCCGCCCCGGAGCAGGTGGTGATCCTGGCCATCGACAGCCCCTCGCTGACGCTGGATCAGCTGCTCACGCCCGAGGAGCGCCAGGCGTCGCCGCTCTGGAGGGATATGGGCCCCTGGCCCTGGCCCCGGGCCTTGCAGGCTGAACTGGCGGCCCAGCTGCTCGAGCGAGGGGCCCGCCAGGTGGTGCTGAATGTGGTGCTGGCCGAACCCAGCCGCTACGGGCCGAGCGACGATGCGACGTTTCGGCGGCGCCTGGAGCCCTGGCGATCGCAGCTGGTGCTGGCGGCAGGGTGGACCGTCGAGCGGCCCGCTCCGGGTCTGGCGATGGGTAGTCTCCGGCGCCCCAGCCTCGTGGAGGACTGGGCGATCGCGGGGCTGCCACCGCCCCGTGAAGGGCTGACCACAGTGCTGCAGAGCCCCCAGGGTGTGGCCACTGCCATTCCCGGGGCGGCCTGGATGGAGGATCACCTGGGGGGCTTTCAGTCGCCCCTGCCGCCGCCTCTGGCCTACGCAGCCGCCCGGCGTCCAGTTCCCCGGGCGCCGCTCGGCATCAACTACCCGGGCCCGGTCGGCAGCATCCGGCGCCTGAGCGCCTGGCAGCTGCCCCAGGCCGATCCGGCGTTCTGGCGGGATCGCACCGTGGTGATCGGGGCCACCACCGCCGGCCTGGGAGACCAGCTGGAGACCCCCTTCGGACCTCAGAGCGGCACCGATGTGCAGGCGGCGGCCATCGCCTCGGTGCTCAGCGATCAGGGCCTCCGCCCTCTGCCCGTTCCCCTGGCGGCGGCCTGGCTGCTGCTGACGGTGGCGATCAGCGCGCTGGCCCTGGCCCGCAGCGGCAGTTCGCAGCGATCGCTGCTGCTGGGTGCGGGCCTGTCCGTGGCCACCCTGTGCCTCTCGGCCCTGCTCTGGGGCCTGTTGCTGGTGCGCTCCCCCGCCTCGGCTCTGGCGCTTCCGCCCATCCTGGCGGCGGGTCTGCGGGCCGCCGGCCAGGCGAGCCGGGAGCAGCGGCAGCGCGCCGTGCTTCAGAAGCTGCTGGCCAGCCGTCTGGATCCGGCTCTCCTCGATGAGATCCTGCGCGACCCCGCACCCTTCTGGACCCAGGCGCAGGGGGCCCGCTGCCGTTGCGTGGTGCTGTTCAGCGATCTGGAGGGGTTCACGGCGCTGAGCTCGCGGCTGGAACCCGCAGCCCTGTTCGCGCTGCTGAATCGCTACTTCGATGCCATCGGTGCAGCGGTGGTGGCGGAGGGAGGGCTGCTGGACAAGTACATCGGCGATGCCCTGATGGCGGAGTTCGGTGTGCCCCGCAGTCGGGGCGATCAGCAGGAGGCCCTGGCGGCGCTGCGGGCCGTGATCGGCATGCGCGGTCGCCTGGCCGCGCTCAACCAGGAGCTGGCCGCCGAGGGTCTGCCGCCCCTGCGCCAGCGTCTGGGGCTCCACATCGGCGAGGTGATGGCCGGCAACCTGGGCAGTCAGCGGCACCTGGAGTTCACCGTGGTGGGAGCGGCGGTGAATGTGGCCAGCCGCCTGGAGGCTCTCGGCCATGCCTTCCCCGACTATGACCTGCTGCTCAGCGGCGAGCTGCTGGCCTTGCTGCCCACCGACCTTCCCTTCAAATCCCTGGGAGAGCAGTGCCTGAGGGGCTGGCCGGAGCCCATCGCGGTGTACGGCCTGGAGCGAGACGTCAGCCTGCAGCTGTCGCCCTGAGCAGGCCGGTTGCTTGCCAACCGGCAGGGCCGCCGCACACGATGGCGCGATCCCTGTCAACGCCCCCATGACTGCCGAACGCACCTTCATCGCCATCAAGTCCGACGGCGTGCAGCGGGGGCTGGTGGGGGAGATCCTGGGGCGCTTCGAGCGCAAGGGCTTCAAGCTGGTGGGCCTCAAGCAGCTCACCCCCAGCCGGGAGTTGGCCGAAGAGCATTACGGCGTGCACCGTGAGCGGCCCTTCTTCGCCGGCCTGGTGGCGTTCATCACCTCCGGCCCGGTGGTGGCGATGGTGTGGGAGGGCGATGGGGTGATCGCCAGCGCCCGCAAGCTCATCGGAGCCACCAAGCCCCTGGAGGCCGAGCCCGGCACCATCCGCGGCGATCTGGCCGTGAACATCGGCCGCAACGTGATCCACGGCTCCGACGCCCCCGAAACCGCCAGCTTCGAGATCGGCCTGTGGTTCCAGCCCTCCGAACTGAGTGACTGGACCCCCGCCGATCAGGTCTGGCGCGTCGAGGGCTGAGCGGTCGGGCGGCTCAGGCTGCCGCGAAGCGATCCCAGCGGAAGGCCCGCAGAAACCTCGCCGCCATGGCCGGCTCCACACCGCTGGGCTGGTCCGGGCAGAGCTGCTGTGCCAGCAGCGCGCCGGTGATCGCCGCCAGCAACACGCCGTTGCGGTGGTGGCCGGTGGCCAGCAGCAGGCCGGGGATGGGTCCCGGGCCGAGCAGGGGCCCCTCGTCGGGGGTACATGGCCGGAACCCCCACCAGCGCTCCATCGGCGGCCAGCCGGCAGCCTCGGGCAGCAGGGCCGCGATGCCACCCTCCAGCTGCCGCTGGCCGGCCGGGGTGAGGCCGTCGGCGAAGCCGGCTGCGGGCTCGCTGGTGGCCCCCACCACCAGCAGGCCGTCCTCGCGGCCCACCAGGTAGGTGCCGGGCCCGAAGATCACCCGCCGCAGGGCCTGGCGTGGTCCTTGCAGCGACAGCATCTGGCCCTTCACCGGGAACACCGGCAGCTCCGGCAGCAGTTCGGCGCTCCAGGCTCCGCAGGCCAGCACCGCCCGGCGGCAGGGCAGGCCGTGGCGGCTGCCATCTGCGCGGCGCAGCGCCACGCCCGCGAGGGCACCGCTGCCATCCCGCTGCAGCGCCTCCACCTCGGTGCCCTCCTCGAAGCCCACCCCGAGGCCGGTGCAGGCCCGCTCCAGCGCCCGCATCAGCCGGCGGCGGTTGTCGATCTGGCCGTCCTGCATGAACAGCAGCCCCGCCTGCCAGCTGGGGCCGATGCCGGGCACCTGGTGTTCCAGCGCGGCGCGCTCCAGCAGCTGGCCATGGGCGGCGGTGGGATAGGCCTCCGCCTCGGCGCTGCCGGCGCAGGGCACCACGATCCCGCAGGGCCTCAGACCGCAGCCCAGCCCGCTGTCGCCTTCCACCTGCTCCACCCAGGCGGGGATGCGCTCGAGGCTGGCCTGGCCCAGGGCCAGCAGCTCGCCGCTGAGGCCCTCGGCGTGGGGGGCCAGCATCCCGGCGGCCACGAAGCCGGCCGCCTCCCGGCGGCTCCGGCTCAGCACCGTCACCGGCAGGCCGCGGCGGGCAACCTGGTGGGCGATGGTCAGGCCCATCAGCCCGCCACCGAGAATCAGGATCGTTTCGTGGGCCATCTCGGCTGTCACCGCCCCCCTGGGTCTCTCAGCCAGCTTCCGAAGCTAGGTTGACGGTTCAGCTCACATGGGTCCCATCCAGCACCGATCATCCGGCGCGTTCCATCCAGCGCACCAGTCAGTCTTGACGCCGTGGGCTCCCCCAGCCCCAGGCATGCGCACCACCCTCAGCACCACTGCGGATCCCGCCGCGATACCAAAGGTCCTGAACGCCCTTGAGGGGTGGCTCGGCGCGGCTGGTGTCGGCGGCGACGACCTCGGCGAGTGGCGGCTTCTGGCCGAGGAGGTGTTGATGAACATCGTCTGCCACGCTCTCGCGCCCGACGCGCAGTCGGTGATCCGGATCGTTGGCTGCTGCGGTGGCGATGGGGTGGAGATCCGCTTCGAGGACGAAGGTCCACCCTTCAATCCCTGTGCCGTGGCGCCACCAGACCTCAGCGCTCCCGTGGAGGAGCGCTGCGCTGGAGGCCTGGGGATCCACCTGCTGCAGATGCTGGCGGACGAGATGGCCTACGACTACCGCGACGGCAGGAACCTGCTCACACTCCGAAAGCGACACCAGCCCCAGGCGCTCCCTGACGCCTAGGCCCCTGGTCGGCTGGCGGAGCGAGCCTGGGTCGCAGCCAACTGCCAGGGGCTGAAGGCCCGTCTACCGTTGGGCTCCTTGGGGTTCCGGATCGTTCCGGTCTGCTGCCATGGCTCTCGTCGTCGTCATCGAGCGGTCAGCGCAGGCCGCACAGCCGGGGGTCCGCAGCGTGCGACTGCAGGGCCGTCTCGACAATGAGTCGGCAGACCAGCTGGATCAGCAACTGCTGTCGCTGTGGCAGGAGTCGTTCGAGCTGCTCGTTTTCAATCTCGCTGAGCTGGTTTACATCAGCAGCATGGGGCTGAGATCGCTGTTCATGGCTCAGAAGGCGATGAAGGAGCGGCAGGGTCGCGCCCTGTTCGTGGACGCCCGGCCCGCGGTGCAGAAGGTCTTCGACATTGTGCGGGCGGTGGATGTCGGTTCGGTGTTCGCCAGTGCGGCGGAGCTCGATACCTATCTCGACTCCATGCAACGCAAGCTCACGGATCCCGATCAGAGCTGAGGCGATCGCCTCGGGGCTGTCTGCTGAACACCCCTGCCCCCTGGGTGGCCCTGTCCATAGGATCAGGCCAACGCAATTGGATTGGGCATGGCAGGGCAGGCAACAGGTCAAGCCGACTGGGAGGCCGTGATCGGCCTGGAGACCCACGTGCAGCTGGGCACCGCCAGCAAGATCTTCACCTCGGCCTCCACTGCCTTCGGCGACGACCCCAACACCCACATTGATCCGGTGGTGTGCGGGCTGCCCGGCACCCTGCCGGTGCTCAATCGGAAGGTGCTCGAGTATGCAGTGAAGGCAGCAATGGCCCTCAATCTTCATATCGCTGAGCATAGTAAGTTTGATCGCAAGCAGTATTTCTATCCCGATCTGCCCAAGAACTACCAGATCTCCCAGTACGACGAACCGATTGCCGAAGACGGCTGGATCGAGGTGGAGGTGGCGGAAAAGGGCAAGGACACCTATCTGAAAACGATCGGCATCGAGCGCCTGCACATGGAGGAGGACGCCGGCAAGTTGGTGCACGCCGGCAGCGATCGTCTGGATGGCTCCACCCACTCGCTGGTGGATTACAACCGCGCCGGGGTGGCCCTCGCCGAAATCGTGAGCAAGCCCGATCTGCGCACCGGCCGCGAGGCGGCCGAATACGCCTCGGAGATCCGCCGGATCATGCGCTATCTGGGGGTGAGTGACGGCAATATGCAGGAGGGATCCCTGCGCTGCGATGTCAACATCTCGGTGCGGCGCGGCCCCGATGCCCCCTTTGGTACGAAGGTGGAGATCAAGAACATGAACTCGTTTTCGGCGATCCAGAAGGCGATCGATTACGAGATCCAGCGCCAGATCAAGGCCTACGAGGCCGGTGAGCCGGTGGTGCAGGAAACGCGCCTCTGGGATGAGGGCAAGCAGCTCACCAAGAGCATGCGCTCCAAGGAGGGCGCCAGCGACTACCGCTACTTCCCCGATCCCGACCTCGGCCCGATCGAGGTGGGCGCCGAGCTGCGCGAGGGCTGGCGGGCCGAACTGCCGGAGCTGCCGGCCGCCAAGCGCCACCGCTATGCCGAGCAGCTGGGGCTGTCGCCGTACGACGCCCGAGTGCTCACCGACGAGCGCGCCATGGCCGACTACTTCGAGGCGGCCATCGCCGCCGGCGGTGATGCCAAGGGGGTGACCAACTGGATCACCGGCGACATCGCCGCCCACGTGAATGCCAACCGGCTCGCCTATGCCGAGCTGCCCTTCCGGCCCGAGCAGCTGGCCGAAATGGTGCAGATGATCGAAGCCGGTGTGATCAGCGGCAAGATCGCCAAGGAGCTCCTGCCGGAGCTGCTGGAGCAGGGCGGCTCCCCCAAGGCAATCGTGGAGCAGCGCGGCCTGGGCATGATCAGCGACCCGGCGGCGATCACGGCGATCGTGGAGGAGCTGCTGGCGGCCCATCCCGAGGAGGTGGAGGCCTTCCGTGGCGGCAAGACCAAGCTGCAGGGCTTCTTTGTGGGGCAGCTGATGAAGCGCACCGGCGGCAAGGCCGATCCCAAGTTGGCCAACCAGATCCTCAACCAGAAGCTCAAGGGGTGATGACGGCCCGTGACCTGGAGTCGGCCCTGTTATTCCAGGCGATGGTGGCTGCGCCTCTGACTCGGCCCGACCACCGTCCGAGAGCCTGGAGGCTGGATACGCCCTTGGCCCAGATCTATGAGATTCCGGGACTGCTCAACAAGCGGGAGTGCCGCGAGGTGATTGAGGCTATTGATCGGAACCTGGAACGCTCCAAGACCCTCGCAGGGATCTCAGCCCATCGCAGCAGCCAAACCTGCCACCTGGCCTCCTTGGAGCCTGATCTCGCCAGCAGGGTCGACCGCCGCTGTGCGGACCTGATCGGCATGGATCCGGCCTATTCCGATCCCCTGCAGGGACAGCGCTATTCACCGGGTGAAGCCTATGGCGGCCACACGGATTGGTTTTCACCCGATGGTCCCGCTGCTTGCCGTCAGCTGGATTATCTGGGCCAGCGTACCTGGACCGTGATGATCTATCTCAACAGTGTTGAGGAGGGTGGTCAGACCCTCTTTCATCGCATTGGCCGCCGCTTCGAGCCAGTGGCTGGCATGGGCCTGGCCTGGAACAATCTGTATGGCGACGGAGGGGGTAACCCATACACGCTGCATGGGGGATTAAAGGTTCATTGCGGCGTCAAATATATCGTCACGAAGTGGTTTCGTCAGTACCCTCGCCCTGCTGACCCTCTTCCCACTGTCTGATCCGCTGACTTTCCCTGGTCAATGTCAGCTTCACCTGCGTCTCCAGCTCTTGGGGCCTACCTCGGTTGTCGATCAGAAATCGGCATTTCTTCGTTTGCGCTCCAGAGGCCACTGGGCAGCGATCCTCCGGCTGGTGTCACCCTCGCTCAGAGCGTCGCGCTCCATCAGCCGTTGCAGTTGCTGCACTTCGGCGCAGTCCACCAGCCACACCTCGCTGCACAGCGATTCCAGCTCGGGTTTGCCCCGTGCTCCCGCCATTGCGTTGATCAATAGACTCTTCCGCATCTCCGAGCGGCAGCAGATGGCAGTTCCGCTCTCCCTGGTTTCAGCCGCGCTCCTACCCCTGCTGCTGGGTCTTGCCGCCGGCCCGGCCAGGGCTCGCCAGGGGGCCACGGTGCAGGAGATCCTCGATGGCCGCGAGCTCTACATCGATCAGCGCCAGGCACGGGTGCAGCAGCGGGCAGTGGCGCCCCAGGAGATCAGCACCGGCAGAAGCCGCGGCCAGCTGCTGTTCACCACCGGTGCCGCGGGCCGTCTCACCCGCTTCTCCCTGCTGCGTCTGGGCAGCGGCTGCTTTCAGCTCGACCGCGGCCAGATCCTGGTTTCCGGTCCCCAGAGCGGCTGCACGCGCTCGGCCCGCCTGAGCGTGCGGGGCACCAATTACGTGCTCGAGGTGGATGCGAATGGCGCTGCCGAGATCGCTGTGCTGGAGGGCAGCGTGGAGGTGGAGCCCCTGCTGGATGGGGAACCCACCGGGGAGGAGCCCACCACGGTGGAGGCCGGCCAGCGGCTCACACTCTCGCCGGAGGGAGTGGTGCTCACCTTGATTCGGTTGAGCGCCGGCGAATACAGGGGGATCCTCGGAGGGCCCCTGTTCGAGGGCTTCCGCACCCCGCTACCGGGCATCGCTTCGCTGGAGAGCTATCTGAGGCGATCGGTGCCCGGCGTGAATCTGCCCGCATCGCCGCTGAGGCCGGTCCTCCCTGGCTTCAACATGGTGCCGCGCCTCTTCTAGGCGCCGGTCTCGCCCCCCTCCTGTCCTGACGCCCATGCGACCGCGCAACCAGGCGCCCATGGCCGCCATGACGGCGCTGCTCACCCTGGCGGCGGGGCTGCTGAGCGCATTCCCGCCGCAGGCGGTGCGCACCCTCGAGCGCGGGCTGGAGGCCCGGCTCCTGCGGTTGCGGGGGGCCAGGTCGGTTCCGGATTCGGTGGTGCTGGTGACCATCGACGACGCCACCCTGCAGCAGGGAGCCTGGTTCAGCGATGAGGGCAGCGCCGGTGAGCCGGTGCCGCCCTGGGCGGAGGGAATCCACACCCTGCCCTGGCCCCGGGCCCGCTACGGCGATCTGCTCGACCGGCTCAGGGAGGCCGAACCCGCCGCCGTGGGCATCAACCTTGTGTTCCAGGGGGCCAGCAGCCGGGGGGCGGCCGACGACGCCGCCCTGGCTGGAGCTCTGGAGCGGTCGCGGGGTCGGGTGGCCCTGGCCGCCGAGGTGCTCGACATCAGCGAGAGCGGCTTCGCCGGCCTGAGCCTGGTGCAGCCTCCGGAGATGCTGCTGGCTGCGGCCGGGCCGGCCAGCATCGGACTCTCCAACATCCTGCCGGAGCTGTCGGGCGAGGTCTCCCCTCGCCATCCCGAGGCCTTCAGCTGCTCCCTGGCGACCGTGAACCCCCCCATGGCGTTGCCGTCCCTGCCCCGGGTGCTGCTGGAGCAGGCCGGGCGCCCCAGCCGCCAAGCCGATGCCGAGCGCAGCCTCAATGTGTATGGAGCCGAGGGCCGCTTCCTGCGGCTGGCGGCGTGGGAGGTGCTCGACCCCCAGCGCTGGAGCAACCACCCCCAGCGCAGCAGCATCCGCGGGGCTCTGGTGCTGGTGGGCCCGGTGGCGGCCCAGGGCGGCACCGGCACACCCACCCCCTTCGGCAACCTCTCGGGGCTGGAGGTGCTGGCCACGGCCACGGCCAACTCGTTGCAGGGTGACGGCCTGCGCATCTGGCCGGCCGGGCCCATGCAGCGGGGCCTGCTTGCGGCGGGGGCGGTGCTGATTGTGGCCCTGCTGGCTCTCGCCAGGGGCAGCCTGCGCTGGCGGCTCGGCGTAACGGGGGCTGGGCTGGGCCTGCTGTTCGGCGCCGCCGTACTGGCGCTGTTCTGGATCCACACCTGGATTCCCCTGCTGGTGCCCGCCACGGGGCTGGTGGCGCTGGGGCTGGTGCACGGCGGGGCGGCCTACCTGAACGAGGAGCGCGAGCGCCGCCGCCTGCGCCGCACCTTCGAGCGCTACGTGGCGCCCAGCGTGGTGGCCGAGATCCTCGCCGACCCGGCGGACGCCGAGGGCATGCTGCGCGGGCGGCTGCTGCCGGTGACGATCCTGTTCTCCGATCTCAAGGGCTTCACCCAGCTCACCAACCGGCGCAGCCGCACCGGTGAGATCGAGCTGCACGTGCGCCAGCTCAACCAGTATCTGGGCGCCATGGTGGAGGTGATCACGGCCCATGGAGGCACGATCGACAAGTTCATCGGCGATGCGGTGATGGCCGTGTTCGGCTCGCCTGTGAGCCGGGGTGTCGCCGCCGAAGCCCAGGCGGCCGTGCGCTGCGCCCAGGCGATGCGGCACACCCTGCAGCGTCTCAATCAGCAGTGGGCGGAGGAAGGCTGCACCGGACTCGAGAGCGGCATCGGCCTGGCCTCGGGCGAGGTGCTGGTGGGGCAGATCGGCAGCCCCCGGCGCATGGAGTTCACGGTGATCGGCGACAAGGTCAACCTCGCCAGCCGCATGGAGGGCCTCACCCGCAACCTGGAGGTGCCGGTGCTGTTCGATGCCGCCACCGCCGAGCTGGTGCGCAATGCCATCCCGGTGCGCAGCCTGGGGGAGACCCCGGTCAAGGGCATGGATCCCCAGCCGGTGTTCACCTGCGACGCCGTGCCCGCCCTGGAGACCAGTCCATGACCAGCCAGTCCCGCCATCGCCCTGCCGGCCGCCTGCCGGCGCTGGTGCTGCTGGTTCCCTCCGTTGCACTGGTGGCGCTGGTGCCGATGGTGCTGCCGCCGGCGGCAGCCGCCCAGGTCCCCGTCCTCAGCGCCACTGTGCAGGAGATTCTTGACGGACCCGACCTGTTCATCGACCGGCAACGGGCCCGGGTGAAGGACGTGGCCCGCGAGCCCCAGGATGTGAGCACCCGCGACACCCGTGCCCAGCTGCTGTTCAGCAGCGGGGCGGGCGGCCGCATGCCGCGCCGTTCCCTGCTCCGGCTGGGCAGCGACTGCCTGCGGCTGGAGGAAGGTCAGCTGCTGATCTCGGGCCGGCAGGGGGGCTGCACCCGTTCGCTGCGCCTGAGCGTGCGCGGCACCAACTACGTGCTGGAGGTCTTCGAGAACGGCGATACGGCGGTCACCTCCCTGGAGGGCCGCCTGGAGGTGGAGCTGCTGCGCGACGGGGAGCCCAGCGGTCTGGCGCCACGGTTGCTGACGAGCGGCCAGCGTCTGCGCTGGTTTGCTGGCCCGGGACTCGTCACCCAGATCGCCCTCACAGCGGAGGACTACCGGGCGATCCTGCGGGGCCCCCTGTTCGAGGGCTTCCGCTCGCCGCTGCCCGAGCAGGCGGCCCTGGAGGCCCATCTGCAGTCGAACGTGCCGGGGGTGGAGCTGCCCCAGCCGCAGGCCCGTGAACGCCGCGGCCGACCCGGGTTCTCCTTCGGGTTCGGCTTCGGCCTGGGAGGCTCCGGCAACGGCGGCGGTGGCAGTGGGGGTGGCCAGGAACGGGAGCTGCGTCCTGCCCGCTGAACGTCCCTGACGGTGGGGCCCCGGCGGACGCTGCGGCGGGCCGGTCCATAGGATCAGCCCTGGTGCACTCGCAACGGGCAGGGCAGGCAACAGGTCAAGCCGACTGGGAGGCCGTGATCGGTCTCGAGACCCATGTGCAGCTGGGCACCGCCAGCAAGATCTTCACCGCCGCCTCCACCGCCTTCGATGACGACCCCAACACCCACATTGATCCTGCGGTGTGCGGGCTGCCCGGCACCCTGCCGGTGCTTCATCGGAAGGTGCTCAATCGGAAGGTGCTCGAGTATGCAGTGAAGGCAGCAATGGCCCTCAATCCTCATATCGCTGAGCACAGTAAGTTTGATCGCAAGCAGTATTTCTATCCCGATCTGCCCAGGAACTACCAGATCTCCCAGTACGACGAACCGATCTCCGAGCTGCGTCTGAAAGCCGAGGAGTTGCCGGAGCTGCTTGAGAAGGGCGGTTTCGCCAAGGCGCTCGTGGCGGAGCGCGGCCTGGCAATGAGCATCGACCCCTCCGCTCTCCAGGTGGTGGGGCGGCAAGACCCAGCTGCAGGGCTTCTTCGTGGGGCAGCTGATGAAGCGCACCGGCGGCCGGGCCGACCCCCAGCCCGGCAAACGCATCCGCAGCGAGCAGCTGAGGGGCTGTGTGCGCGGTATAGCTTTGAGGGTCCCTTGATCAGGTCGACGGCGTGAACTGGCCGGACGTCATTGTTGTCAACGGACCGTCCAGTGCCGGCAAGTCCACTCTCTGCCGCCGGCTGCAGGCGCGGATCGAGCACCCCTATCTGTGCCTGGGCTTCGATGACCTGATCTTTTTCGCTGCCCCTCGCTACTACAGGGGGGCAGACACGCCTCGGCAGGACGTATCCGATCCTTTCACCGCCCAGGGCGTGCAGATGCATCGGGTGTCCGAGGAGGGGGATCCGCTGGATGTGCGGCCCGTGTTTGGCCCGGTCTTCCGGCGCCTGATCGGGGCCATGGCTCCAGTGGTGCGCACGCTGGTGGAGGGAGGCAACCCGGTGATCTTCGACTATGTCCTGCATGATCAGGAGATGATGGACAGCTGCACAGCCGCCTTCGCCGGGCTGCGCGTGTTCAGCGTGGGCATCACCTGTGACCTGGCCATCCTTGAGGCCCGGGAGAGGGCCCGCGGCGACCGCGTCCTTGGCCGGGCCAGAGGCCTGGCGGATGTGGTGCATCGGTTCTGCACCTACGACCTGACCCTGGATTCTGGTCAGCTGGGGCCCGAGGCCTGCGTGGACCGGGTGGTCTCCGCTCTGCAAGCGGGTTGATGCGGCCGCCGGTCATCAGCTCGGTGCTGGCTGCTGAGGCGCTCCCGGTTTGCTGAAGCCCCGGTTCATCTGAAAGGAGTCCTCCGCGAAGAAGGCGACGCCGTTGTGGAGCCGTTGGCCACGGCACCCTCGATCGTGGCGATCGGTTCATTGGCCAGCGCGTCAGTGCCCGAACGGCCACCTAGGACGGCTGTGCTGGTCGGTCACCCGCCCCTCCCGCCAACGCTGCCGTGAGTTGCTCATGCAGGGCTTCGGCGGGGCCGCGGTTGTCGAGCACGAGATCGGCCAGGGCCCGCTTGCGCTCCAGAGGCCACTGGGCAGCGATGCGGTCCCGGGCCTCGGTTTCGGGCAGCCCATCGCGGGCCATCAGTCGCCGCAGCTGGTGCTCGGCAGCGCAGTCCACCAGCCATACCTCACTGCACAGTCCCTCGAGGCCCGCTTCGAACAGCAGGGGAACCATCAGCACCACCACCGGTGCGGCCGCCCACCGCTTCAGCTCCGCCTCGAACCTTTGCCGCACCAGCGGATGCACCAGCTGCTCCAGCCAGCGCCGCTCGGCCTGATCGGCAAACACGATCCGCCCCAGGGTGGCGCGATCGATGGCCTCGGGTCCCTCTCCTCCGAGGCGCTCGCCGTAGCGCTCCCGCACCGCCTGCGCTCCCGGGCTGCCCGGTGCCAGGGCCTCACGGGCATAGAGATCGGCATCGAGCACCGGCAGCCCCCGGGCCTCCAGCAGCCGACCCACGGTGCTCTTGCCGCTGGCGATGCCGCCGGTGAGGCCGATGCGGCGTTGCTGGCCGCTCCAGCGGGCCTGGTTGAGCCCCTCCAGCAACGGCGGTGGACCCAGCTGCTCCAGTTGGAAGTGGCGCCCGTAGCTGGGGGTGGGCCGCTCTGAATAAAACCGGCTCCGACGCGGCGGATGCAGCCGCTGCCAGCCGTTCACCAGCCGGCTGCGGGCCCGCAGGGCCAACCCCAGCCCCCCCCGCAGCAGCACCGCCAGAGGCGGGCGCAGGCCAGAAGGCCAGTCCGCCAGCAGCATGGCCAGGGTGGCATCGGCCACCCGCCGGTTGCAGGCAGCGGCGGCAAACAGGCTGGCCTCCACCCGGTTGTTCAGAGCCAGGAGTTGCTCGAGGCTGGCCGGCAACCCGGTGATGCCCATGCGTTCCCCCACATGCCGCCAGAAGCGGAACAGGGCCTGTTGCTCCCCGGCCGTGAGCGGCCGCCAGCCGTAGTGCTCCAGCCAGCGGATCGGTTCGGCCACGAAGCCCGAGAGCACGTACAGGAAGTCGGCATTGGCGATGGCGTAGTGGCCGTGGATGCGGTTCAGCCGCTGGATCACCGCCAGGCCGTCCGGGCTGTCGGGGCCATGGCGCAGCAGTTCGGCCACCATCAGCCCGGTGTCGTCGTAGCGCTTGCGCGGCCGCTGCTCGAATTCACCGGTCCGGCTGAGCAGCGCTGAGATCGAGGGCAGGCAGAACGTCTTGAGCAGGGCCAGTTCCAGGGCGCGGGTGATGTCCCAGGGGAAGGCAGTGCCCGCCAGGTGGTGGCAGAGCGCTGCCGCCTCGGCATCCAGGCGGTTGCGCGGATCCATGGCTGGCATCGCCCCTCATGCGCACCCATTTTCCGTGGGATCGGCCTCCGGCTCGATCCGCTGCAGGCGCCGATTCAGGATGCAGACACTGGCCGCCCTGCCTTGACTCACCCCTGGACCCCGATCCCCGGCGGCCTCACCGCTCCCAGCGGCTTTCTGGCGGCGGCGATCACTGCGGGCCTGAAGGCCTCGGGCAAGCCCGACCTCTCCCTGCTGCTGGCCCCCGAGGGGGCCGTGTGCGCCGGCACCTTCACCACCTCCCTGGTGCGGGCCGCCTGCGTGGACCTCTGCGCTGAGCGGCTGCAGGCCTCAGGCGGCCGGGCCCGGGCGGTGCTCACCAACTCCGGCCAGGCCAACGCCTGCACCGGTGGGCGCGGCCTGGCCGACAGCCTCACCGCCACGGCGGCGACGGCTGAGCGCCTGGGCCTGGCGCCTGAGGAGGTGCTGATCTGCTCCACCGGCGTGATCGGCGTGCCGATCCCGATGGACACCCTGGTCGCGGGCCTCGATCCCCTGGTGGCCGCCCTCAGCCCCGACGGTGGCCCGGCGGCAGCCCGGGCGATTCTCACCACCGACCTGGTGGACAAGCAGATCGCCCTGGAGGCGACGCTGGGCGGCCGCACGGTGCGCATCGGCGGCATGGCCAAGGGCTCGGGAATGATCCACCCCGACATGGCCACGATGCTCGGCTACCTGAGCTGCGATGCCGGCGTGCCGGCGGAGCTGTGGCAGGCCATGGTGCGGCGGGCGGTGGATCGCTCCTTCAATGCGATCACGGTGGACGGCGACACCAGCACCAACGACACGTTCCTGGCGTTTGCAGCCGGCGAGCCCCTGAGCCCTGAGCACTTCGACGCGCTGGAGGCCGGCCTGACGGCGGTGTCGCAGCATCTGGCGCGTGCCATCGCCCGCGACGGTGAGGGCGCCACCTGCCTGATCGAGGTGCGGGTGGAGGGAGCGGCCGATGACGCCGGCGCCCGCGCCATCGCCCGCACCGTCTGCGGCTCCTCGCTGGTGAAGTGCGCCGTGCACGGCCGCGACCCCAACTGGGGCCGGATCGTGGCCGCCGCCGGCCGGGCAGGGGTGGCCTTTGATGCGGCGGCCGTGGCCCTGTGGCTGGGGGACCACCAGCTGATGGCCGCCGGCGAGCCGCTGCCCTTCGATCGGGCGGCCGCCTCGGCCACCCTGCGCGAACGGGCCGCCGGCGCCTACCTGGGCGGCAGCGGACCCGGCGGCGACACGGTGCTGATCCGCCTGCGGGTGGGCGATGGCCCCGGCCGGGGAGTGGCCTGGGGCTGTGATCTCTCCGACCAATATGTGCGCATCAACGCCGATTACACCACCTAACTTCCTTCGATGGTGACTCCCGCCCCGGTTCGCTCGTCCCGGCACGTGGTGCCGCAGCGCTGGCGGATTCCGCTGCTGGCGGGCTTCTGCTTCGGCCTCGGCTACGGCGTGGTGCAGCGCCTGATGCAGCTGGAGCTTCCTCGGGGGGGACAACTGGTGGAGTCGTTCCGGATGAAGGAGTTTCCCGGCACCACCCTGGAGAGCCTGCGGCTGAAGCTGGGCGAGGAACCCCGGCCGATCCGCGGCGATCTCGGTGCCCTGGAGCAGGAGGAGCAGCAGCGCAAGGTTGAGACCGAGCGGCGCCAGCGGGAACAGGAGCTGGAGGCCGAACGTCAGCGCGAGCGGCTGGAGCCCCCCCTCAGCCGCGAGCTGGAGCCCGCCCCCGCCCCTCTGCCCTTGCCCGCCCCTGCGCCTCCGCCCGCGGCCGACCCCCGGCCACCCCTGGATCCGCCCAGCTCGGCGCCTTCCGAGCTGCTCACCCCCTGAAGCCTCCATCTGCCACAGTTCCCCCAGCCGCGGCAGGCCCCGATGCCAGCTCCCCAGACCCTGATGCAGGCGGTGTTCGCCCGGCTGGGGGCCCGCCTCGGCAGTGGTCTGCTGGATGCGGCCGCGAATGCCGCTGTGGTGCTGCAGGACGCGCCGGAGCAGGTGCGCCGGGAGCTGCGGCTGTTCTGGGACGAGGTGGAGCGGGAAGCCCAGCGGCTCGAGCGTGATGCCGCCGCCCCCCCCGCCTCCGATGTCGACCTGGCCTGGCCCGCTGGCCATGACCCGGGATCACCGGTGCCCTCAGCGGCGGACGTGCAGCAGCGCATCGATGGACTGAGGTCCCAGGTTGCTGGGTTCAGCCGTCGCCTCGATCAGGTGTCGTGATCGCCCGCCCCCTGTTCTGGCGGCCGCTGCGGATCTGGTGGCTGGCCCTGCGTCTGAGCCTGGGGCTGTGGTGGGACGGCCAGAGCTGGAGCTATCCCGGCGGGCCCACCCCCGAGCGCCGCTCCCAGCGGGCCCGCCGCCGGGCCCGCTGGCTCACCGCCGAGTTCCTGGCTCTCGGCTCGGCCTTCATCAAGCTGGGCCAGCTGCTCTCGGCCCGGCCCGATGTGCTGCCCGCCGAGCTGGTGGAGGAACTCGCCCTCCTGCAGGACAGCGTGCCCGCCTTCCCCTTCGCGGTGGTGCAGGAACTGCTGGAGGCGGAGCTGGCTGAGCGCTGCGCCGAGATCATCGACCTCGACCCCAAGCCCCTGGGCTCCGCCAGCCTGGCCCAGGTGCACCGCGCCAGCCTGCGCAGCGGCCGGCAGGTGGTGCTCAAGGTGCAGCGGCCGGGGCTGGAGCACCTGTTCCGGCTTGACCTGGAGGTGCTGCAGCAGGTGGCGGCCCTGGTGCAGCGCCATCCCCGCTGGGGCCGGGGCCGCGACTGGATCGGTATCGCCAAGGAATGCCGGCGGGTGCTGCTGCGGGAGCTGGATTTCCGTCTCGAGGCCGAGCATGCCGCCCGCTTTCGCCAGCAGTTTCTCGACGACCCCGGCATCCGCATCCCGGCGGTGATCTGGGAGCTCAGTGCCCGCCGGGTGCTGTGCCTCGACTACGTGCCCGGCATCAAAGTCACCGATCGTCAGGCCTTGCTGGAGGCCGGCATCGATCCGGCCGCGGTGGCCGAAAAGGGCGCCGCCAGCTACCTGCAGCAGCTGGTGCGCTTCGGGTTTTTCCATGCCGATCCCCACCCGGGCAACCTGGCGGTGGCCCCCGATGGTGCCCTCATCTACTACGACTTCGGGATGATGGGGCAGATCTCCGGGCGGCTGCGCTCACGCCTGGGCCGGATGGTGCGGGCCGCCGCCGGCCGCGATGCCGGTGGCCTGGTGCAGGAGCTGCAGGCCGCCGGGGTGATCGCGGCGGAGGTGGATCCTGGGCCGGTGCGGCGTCTGGTGCGGGTGATGCTCGCCGACGCGCTGACGCCGCCGTTCTCGGCCAACGTGATCAACAAGCTCTCCGGTGATCTCTACGCGTTGGTCTATGGCCAGCCGTTCCGCGTGCCGCCGGAGCTGATCTTCGTGATGCGCGCCCTGTCCACCTTCGAGGGCGTGGGCCGCAGCCTCGATCCCGGCTTTAGCCTGGTGTCGATCGCCCGTCCCTACCTGCTTCCCCTGATGACCTCGAGCAGTGGACCCGGTGGCGTTGGCGGGGGGCCGGGCGGCTCCGACCTCTTCGGTGAGCTCTCCCGCCAGGCTGCCGAAGTGGGCAGCCGCGCCCTGGGCATTCCACGGCGCTTGGATGAAAGCCTCCTGCGCATCGAGCAGGGGGATCTGCAGGTGCAGATCCGCGCCGGCGAAACCGACCGCCTGCTGCGCCGCCTGGCCCTCGCCCAGCAGAGCGCCGGCCAGTCGATGCTGCTGGCCGGCCTGGCCGTGGCCGCCGCCCTGCTGGCGGTGAGCGCCCGGCCGGCCCTGGTGGCCGTTCCCCTGGTGCTCGGGGTACCGGTGGGCCTCAGCTGGCTGAAGCTGCAGGCACGCCTGAGGCGCGACGGCCGCCTCGATCAACTGCCGGGCATGGGCAGCGGCCAGTAGGGGCGGCTTCAGCCCTTGCCGCGGGGTCCCCGATCTTCGGCGCCGGCGTAGACGGCCTGGCTGCCCAGTTCGTCCTCGATGCGCAGCAGCTGGTTGTACTTGGCAACACGCTCGCTGCGGCTGAGGGAGCCCGTCTTGATCTGGCCGGCACGGGTGGCCACCGCCAGGTCGGCGATGGTGGTGTCCTCGGTTTCGCCGCTGCGGTGGCTGATCACGCTGGTGTAGCCGGCCCGCCCGGCCAGGTCGATCGCCTGGAGCGTTTCGGTGAGAGAGCCGATCTGGTTCACCTTGATCAGGATCGAATTGGCCACCCCCTGTTCGATGCCGCGCTGCAGACGGGAGGTGTTGGTCACGAACAGGTCGTCCCCCACCAGCTGCACCGTGTCGCCCAGCTTTGCGGTGAGCAGGGCCCAGCCCTCCCAGTCGTCCTCCGCCAGGCCGTCTTCGATCGACACGATCGGAAAGCGGCTCACCAGCCTGGCCAGCTCCTCCACCATGCCGGCGCTGTCGTAGTTGCCGCCCCCGAAGGCGTAGCGACCATCGCTGAAGAATTCGGTGCTGGCCACATCCAGGGCCAGGGAGATCTGGTCGCCGGGGCGGTAGCCGGCCTTCTCGATCGCCTGCACCAGCAGCTCGCCGGCCTCCTCGTTGCCCAGATCCGGGGCAAAGCCGCCCTCATCGCCCACGGCGGTGCTCAGGCCCTTGTCCTTGAGCAGACCCTTGAGGGTGTGGAACACCTCGGTGCCCATGCGCAGGGCTTCCTTGAAGCTGGGGGCGCCGTGGGGCACCAGCATGAATTCCTGGAAATCCAGGCTGTTGGCCGCGTGGGCACCGCCGTTGATCACGTTCATCAGCGGCACCGGCAGCAGGCTGGCCATCGGCCCGCCCAGGTAGCGGTAGAGGGGCAGGCCCACCCCGTTGGCGGCCGCCCTGGCGGTGGCCAGGCTCACCGCCAGGATGGCGTTGGCGCCCAGGGCGCTCTTGTTGTCGGAGCCATCCAGTTCGATCATGGCCGTGTCCACGGAACCCTGATCCAGGGCGCTGAGGCCGCAGAGGCTGGGGGCGATCTTCTCTTCGATGTTGCTCACCGCCAGCTGCACCCCCTTGCCCATGTAGCGGCTGCCGCCGTCGCGCAGTTCGTGGGCCTCGTGGGCGCCGGTGCTGGCGCCGCTGGGCACGATCGCCCGGCCACTGGCGCCGCCCTCCAGCAGCACCTCGGCCTCCACGGTGGGGGTGCCGCGGGAATCCAGCACCTCGCGGGCCACCACGGTGTCGATCACGAGGTCGAGGGAATCGATCACAGGGACGGTGCTGAAGTGCTGGGGTGGAGTTTATGGGTCACCCCGGGGGCTGCCGCAGTGCCTGAGGGCACTGCATGGGCCAACCGACACCCCCACCGGCGCGATCACCGGCGCCACCACAATGGGTTGATTGCGCCCCCTGCCCATGCGACTGCTGCACACCATGCTCCGGGTGGGTGATCTGGAGCGTTCCCTGGCCTTCTATACCGAGGTGCTGGGCATGCGCCTGTTGCGCCGCAAGGAGTACCCCGGCGGCCGCTTCACCCTGGCCTTTGTGGGCTATGGCGAGGAGAGCGATCACACGGTGCTGGAGCTCACCCACAACTGGGACACCAGCAGCTATCAGCTGGGTGATGGTTACGGCCACATCGCTCTGGGGGTGGAGGACATCCACCGGGTGTGTGAGCAGATCAGCGCCAAGGGCGGCCGGGTGGTGCGCGAACCGGGGCCGATGAAGCACGGCAGCACCGTGATCGCCTTTGTGGAGGATCCGGACGGCTACAAAGTCGAGCTGATCCAGCTCTCCTCCCGCGCCGCCGCCTGAGATGCCCAGCGATTCCCCCGTCCTGGCCGAGGAGCAGCTGGGCGTGAGCCTCACCCGCGAACCCGAGCGCTTCAGCGACGACGCCTGGGAGTTGCTGCTGGCCGCCCAGGACACCGCCCGGCGCTGGCGCCACGGCGCCATGGATGTGGAGCATCTGCTCCAGGCCCTGCTGCTGGAGCGGCGCTTCGCCAGCTGGGTGGGGCGCCTGCCGATCGATGCCGACCGGGTGCTCGATGGCCTGGAGAGCTTCTGCCTGGAGCAGCCCGGCGGCCAGGGCCCGGAGCTCTACGTGGGCGATGCCCTTGAGGATCTGCTCGAGCAGGCCGACCGCTGCCGGGCCGCCTGGGGGTCGCGGCTGATCGATCTCCCCCATCTGCTGCTGGCCCTGCTGGATGAACCGCGCCTGGGCGCGTCGCTGCTGGCGGCCGAGGGGCTGGGGGAGGAGCAGCTGTTGCGCTGCCTGCGGCCGGGGGTGTCCGAGCCCCGGAGCGAACGCCCGGCCCCGGTGGCTCCGGCGCCTGCCGCCGCCGACGCCTGGATCGACCCCCCCGCCGCCGCCTCTCCAGGCCCGGCTCAGGCCCCCGCTCCCAGGCCCGCTCCCGCCCGCGGCGCCGACAGCGAGGCCGCCGCCGGGGAGCTGCGCCTGGAGGCCGAGGCGAGCGAGCCCACGGCCCTGGAGCGCTACGGCCGGGATCTCACCGCCGCCGCCCGCGCCGGCGAGCTCGATCCGGTGATCGGCCGCGACGCCGAGATCCGACGGCTGATGCAGGTGCTCTCGCGCCGCAGCAAGAACAACCCTGTGCTGCTGGGCGAGCCGGGCGTGGGCAAGACCGCCGTGGTGGAGTTGCTGGCCCAGCGCATCGTGGCCGCGGAGGTGCCCGAAGCCCTGCTCGGCCAGCGCCTGGTGGCCCTCGATCTGGGGGCTCTGATCGCCGGTGCCAAGTTCCGCGGTCAGTTTGAGGAGCGCCTGCGCGCCGTGCTGGCGGAGGTGCGTGACGCCGATCCCGGCGTGATCCTGTTCATCGACGAGCTGCACACCGTGGTGAGCAGCGACCGCTCCAGCGCCGATGCCGGCAGCATCCTCAAGCCGGCCCTGGCCCGCGGCGAACTGCGCTGCATCGGTGCCACCACCTCCGAGGAGTACCGCCGCAGCATCGCCAAGGATCCGGCCCTGGAGCGGCGCTTCCAGCAGCTGGTCGTGCGCGAGCCCGACCTGGAGACCAGCGTGGCCATCCTGCGCGGCCTCAAGGAGCGCTACGAGCTGCACCACGGCGTCACCATCAGCGATGGCGCGCTGGTGGCCGCCGCCCGGCTCGCCGAGCGCTACATCAGCGACCGCAGCCTGCCCGATTCGGCCATCGACCTGATCGATGAGGCCGCCGCCCAGCTGCGCATGGAGGTGACCTCCAAGCCCCAGCCGGTGGAGGCCGCCGAGGCCGAACTGCGCCGGGTGGAGCTGGCCCTGCTCTCGGCTGAGGCGGCGCCGCAGGCCGAACGGGTGACGTTGCAGCAGCAGCGCCAGCGGGTCACCGAGGCCCTGCAGCAGGTGCGGCAGCGCTGGCAGCGGGAGCGGGAGCAGCTCGCCGAGCTGCGGGAGCTGTTTCAGCAGGAGGAGGAGCTGCGCCAGGCCATCGCCGAGGCCGAGCGCGATGGGGCCTGGGAGGAGGCGGCCCGGCTGCAGGTGGACCAGCTGCAGGCGCTGCAGCAGCGCCGTGAGGCCCTGGAGTCCGAGCAGCTGGCTGATCAGCGCAGTGGGGAGTCGATCCTGCGGGAGATGGTGGAGGCCGGTGACATCGCCGATGTGGTGGGTCGCTGGACCGGCATCCCGGTGCAGCGCCTGCTGGCGGGTGAACGCCAGAAGCTGCTGGAACTGGAGGCCCGGCTGGAGAAGCGGGTGATCGGCCAGGTGGAGGCGGTGGCGGCGGTGGCGGCATCGATCCGCCGGGCCCGGGCCGGCATGCAGGCCCCCACCCGGCCGGTGGGCTCGTTCCTGTTTCTGGGCCCCACCGGCGTGGGCAAGACCGAACTGGCCAAGGCCCTGGCCGCCGCCCTGTTCGACGAGGAGGAGGCCCTGGTGCGCCTTGACATGAGCGAATTCATGGAGCGCAACGCCGTGGCCCGGCTGGTGGGGGCCCCCCCCGGGTATGTGGGGTACGAGGAGGGTGGCCAGCTCACCGAGGCGGTACGCCGCCGCCCCTACGCCGTGCTGCTGCTCGATGAGGTGGAGAAGGCCCACCCCGAGGTGTTCAACCTGCTGCTGCAGGTGCTCGACGACGGCCGCCTCACCGATTCCCAGGGCCGCACCGTGGACTTCCGCCACACCGTGGTGATCATGACCAGCAACCTGGCCAGCCGGGCGATCCTGGAGAACGCCCGCTCGGGCGCCGATCCCGAGGTCCGTGAACGGCAGCTCGATGAGGCGGTGGAGGCGGCGCTGGCCAGCCATTTCCGCCCCGAGTTTCTCAACCGCATCGATGAGGTGATCCGCTTCCGCCCCCTGGCGGCCGACGATCTGCAGCGCATCGTGCGCCTGCAGCTGGCCGAACTGGGCGCGCTGCTGGCTGAGCAGGGGCTGGAGCTGGTGGTGGAGGAGCCGGTGGTGCAGGCCCTGGCGGAGCAGGGCTATGAGCCGGAATACGGCGCCAGGCCCCTGCGGCGGGTGTTGCGCCGGCGTCTCGAGAATCCCCTGGCCACGCAGCTGCTGGCGGAGTGCTTCAGCGGCGCTGCCGGCGTGCGGGTGGAGCTGGCTTCCGAGGGGGGCGGGGAGCTGAGCTTCCAGTCCCTCCGGTAGGGTGAGAGATTGCCCAGACGCACAGTCATCCGCCTCAGCGTCGCGGCCCCAGCGTCGTGGCGTCTCCAGCGCCCTGACTGTCCACCCCAGCCGAGCCCGCCGTGGAGCCCGACTCGCCCCAATCCGCCCAGTCCCGTCAGGAGGCCGCCACGGCCACCGAACCGGAACCTGGGAGCGCGGCAGATGGTGCTGTGGGGGCAGCCGCGGCTGAAACCGCGGACACCAGCGACCTGCAGCCGGCCGGCTTCACCGCCGCCACCCTCGATGAGCTGCGCAAGGTGGTGTGGCCGAGCCGCCAGCAGCTGTTCAGTGAATCGGTGGCGGTGATCCTGATGGTGGGTCTGTCGGCCGCCGCCATCGCCGCCATCGACCGCCTCTTCGGATGGGGCGCTTCCCAGGTGTTCCGCTGAGTTCGCCAATCCATAACCGTCGATCGTTTTTTCCGTGAGCCCCGTGTCCGAGTCCCTGCCCGAGAGCCTCCTCAGCCCAGCTGTCATCGACGCCCCCAGCGCTGAGGCCAGTGAGGCGGTTGCAGCTGAGCAGGCTGAGAAGCGCCAGGTGGCCCGTTGGTATGCGGTGCAGGTGGCCTCCAGCTGTGAGAAGAAGGTGAAGGCCACCCTCGAGCAGCGGGCCGTGACCCTCGGCGTGGACAACCGCATCCTCGAGATCGAGATCCCCCAGACCCCCGGGGTGAAGATCAAGAAGGACGGCAACCGCACCAGCACCGAGGAAAAGGTGTTCCCCGGCTACGTGCTGGTGCGCATGGTGCTCGATGAAGACACGATGATGGCGGTGCGCAGCACCCCCAACGTGATCAATTTCGTGGGGGCCGAAGAGCGCCGCGCCACAGCGCGGGCCCGGGGCCACATCAAGCCCCGCCCCCTGAGCCGTCAGGAGGTAGACCGCATCTTCAAGCGCGCGGCCGAGAAGAAGCCGGTGGTGAAGGTGGATCTGGCCGAAGGCGATCAGATCCTGGTCACTGCCGGTCCGTTCAAGGACTTCCAGGGCGAGGTGATCGAGGTGTCGGGCGACCGCAACAAGCTCAAGGCCCTGCTCTCGATCTTCGGCCGCGAAACCCCGGTGGAACTGGAGTTCTCCCAGATCAGCAAGCAGAGCTGAGGCCGCGGCCAAGGCTCAGCGGCCGTCTCCCTGCGGAGGGCGGCCGTCTCCCGCATACCCCCGGCGATGGGGGTCATCCGCAGATCCGCCCCCTAGCCCCAGACGATGGCCAAGAAAGTCGTTGCCGTAATCAAGCTGGCCCTCCAGGCCGGCAAAGCCAATCCGGCACCTCCCGTGGGCCCTGCCCTCGGTCAGCACGGCGTCAACATCATGGCGTTCTGCAAGGAGTACAACGCCCGCACCCAGGACAAGGCCGGCTATGTGATTCCGGTGGAGATCTCGGTCTTTGAAGACCGCAGCTTCACCTTCGTCACCAAGACCCCGCCCGCTTCGGTGCTGATCTCCAAGGCCGCCGGCATCGAGAAGGGTGCCGCCACCTCCGCCAAGGGGTCGGTGGGTGCCATTTCCCGCGCCCAGCTCGAGGAGATCGCCAAGACCAAGCTGCCCGACCTGAATTGCAGCAGTGTGGAGTCGGCCATGCGCATCATCGAAGGCACCGCCCGCAACATGGGCGTGGCCGTCAACGACTGATTCGCTGACTGATTCGCAGACCGATTCGCCCTGGCCACCCGCGCCAGTCCCGTTCACCGTTCACCCAACCCGGGGGAGACCGCAAGGTCGCCCGTACCCCACTCCTGCCATGCCCAAGATTTCCAAGCGCTACACCGAACTGGCCGCCAAGGTGGTCGACCGGGCCTATGCCCCGCTCGAGGCCATTGAGCTGGTGAAGGCCAACGCCACCGCCAAGTTCGACGAGACGATCGAAGCCCACGTGCGCCTGGGCATCGACCCCAAATACACCGATCAGCAGCTGCGCACCACCGTGGCCCTGCCCCACGGCACGGGTCAGTCCATCCGCATCGCCGTGATCGCCCGCGGTGAAGCGGTTGCCGCCGCCGAGGCCGCCGGGGCCGACCTGGCCGGCGACGAGGACCTGGTCGACGCCATCGCCCAGGGGCAGATGGACTTCGACCTGCTGATCGCCACCCCCGACATGATGCCCAAGGTGGCCAAGCTGGGCCGGGTGCTCGGTCCCCGCGGCCTGATGCCCAACCCAAAGGCCGGCACCGTCACCACCAACCTGGCCGGGGCCATCGCCGAATTCAAGGCCGGCAAACTCGAGTTCCGCGCCGACCGCACCGGCATCGTGCACGTGCGCTTCGGCAAGGCCAGCTTCGACGCCGCCAAGCTGCTCGACAACCTCAAGGCCCTGCAGGAAACCATCGACCGCCAAAAACCCAGCGGCGCCAAGGGCCGCTACTGGCGCTCCCTCTACGTGACCTCCACCATGGGCCCCTCGGTGCAGGTTGACTTCACCGCCCTGCAGGACTTCAAGCTGGAGGGGTGAGCGAGTGGGGGAGAGCGACTCCTCTGTTGGCCGTCGTTTCGGTGAGCCGGCTGGAACAGCGGGTTGTTCACAAGGTGCTCTCAGCAATCCGCTGATCACCATGCCCCTGTTGCAGTGAACCGCCTGTGCGGCTGGCCCGGAGCGGGAGGTCTTCCTCGGCACCAGCAACTGGCCCAGGCCTGCGGCGACCTGCGCCAGCTTCTCCGGATCTTTATTCAAGGCTGGCAGGAAGAGGCTCCGGCTGCGGATGTCGTGTGGAGCACGGAACGGGCTGCGACCCGCGACGCATTCGCCTTTGCCGTGCACCAGGCCCACTTCCGCGCTGGTAGGTGGTGGCTGGCTTGATGACCCCGGTCAGATCGGCATCCACTTTGAAGATGGCCTGCCCAATCTCGTCTTGGGGATCGCACTGTTGCTGGTCGGACACTGCCAGATTGTGCTGCCGGGCTATGCCCCTTCCCAGGAGATCGAGGCTCTGGTGGGGATGCATGGTTGTGACTGGATACTTAGCGATAGCCCCGGCTTCGCACCTCAGGGCTGGCGACCTGGGGCCAGCAACAGTGCGGTCCGATCACCTTCCTTCCCTCCGATCAGCCCATGGGAGCGGAGGCGTCTGTCGGCTGGCCTGTTCCGGGGGTGTGCCTGGGGTTTGTGGAGGAGCGGGTGCTGACGGGGCTGTCGAAATCATTGTGGAGAAGACCCAGATGCTCGCTGTCCCGGAGGTCGGTGGTGGGTGGCGAACTCACCAGCAACACCTCCACGGCTTTCGTCCGGGGGATCACCTCCGTCGTTTGCAGGATGGCCAGTTTGCCTTCGCTGGCAGAGCCAACGATGTTTTTCTGCTGAGAGGCGTGCTGGTTTCGCCGGTTGAACTGGAGGCCTTCCTTGAAGCCCAGCCTGGTGTTCGAGAAGCTGTGGTCTTCGGTGCTGAGTCGAGCGTCTATGGCGCCGTTCCCATGGCTGTGGTGCAGTTTGTCGATGGGCTGGACCCGATCCCCACGGCGAATTCAGCCAGCCAGGCGTTTGAGAAACCGAAATGCTTCGGGCGCGTAGCCCCGCTTGCTGTAAAAGAGGTGGGCCGGCCGGTTGGACATCTTTGAGTAGAGCTGGGATGCCCGCACGCCCCGGCTGACCATGTAGTGCTCGGCATGGATGAGAAGTCGATTGCTGATGCCCTGTCCTCGCTGTGCGGGATCGACTACCAGCACCAGGATTCAGCCAATCGGCTCATTGTGGGTATAAACGGGAGCGATGATAACTCCTACCAGTCCTGTGGCAACTCCATCTATCCCGGCTACGAATTTCTTGTAGAGATGCCGGGGCATGGAGTCAAGTCGTTGTTCCATTTCCTCTGCCGAGCAGGGGTAACCAAGGCTGCTGACCAGGGCTGCAAGAGCGATGGCGCCACAGCTGATTCGACCTCGCGGATCAGCTGTGGCGCCCCTACTGGTGCGGTAAGTTTCGGCTGGTTCCTCACGAATGGAGCTTCGTCACTGTCATGCAGGGGCAGTCTGGTGGTCGATTGCCTGGTGTGGAGCAGACTGTGAGCGATTCGCCAGGATCTGGAACAGTGAGTGTGGATGAGGTCCTTGACCCTGCCAGGGAGATTGACCTGATCCTGAACGGGCTTCGGTCGCTCTCCTTGCCTCCGCCGAATCTCGAGGGGCTGGAGGCTGAGCTGCGTCAGCATCACGCCACCTTGCCGATCGAGCGGTTTGGGCTGGACAGCCTCGGCCGCATGGAGTTCTGCATCCATCTGGAACTTGATCATGGGGTGGTGATCACCCCGGAAACCCTGATCACCATGGAGTCGGTGGAGGCGTTGATCCAGTCGATCCGGGCCCAGGTGGACTGAACGTCCTGGAGGCCAGCGACGGCTCAGACATTCTCGCCAGCGACCATTCGTCCAGCCTGCAGCTCTGCCGCCCCCACCTTCCGGGCCAGCGGATCAGTATGTTTCGCCGCAGTGTCGGCCCAAGGTCCTCGGCGCAGGAGGCCGGGCAGGGCGTCCTCCAGAGTCACCCCCTGCTGGATGAGATCCTTAAACAGTGTGTGGTTGGTGCAGCCCCTGTAGGCACGTCCGCTGATGGTGGTTTGGCGAGGGTGCTTTTGCTGGTAGTAGTTGGCGACCCAGCCGGCGCTCACGCGGTCGGTATCGTTGTGCTCGGGGTACGCGAGCACCAGGGGTGTCCGCTGGGAGCGCGGCCACCAGCTGCCGATCCCGGAGTGGGCCCTCTGCACTGGGCCACCGGGACGAAAGGTTTCCGGCCCACCCCCTGCACCGATGGCCACTCCTTGGGCCAGTGCCAGCCTCTGGGCCACCGCCAGGGCTGCAAGTCCTCCGGCACTGGTGCCCAGAGACTGCACCTGGGAACGGCAGAGGCCGCGGCGGGCGAGCGTTTCCAGACGCTGACGTAGATGACGGGAGATGTCTCGCAAAACCTGTCCCTCGTGGTGGAAATATCCCTCCAACGTGTGCCGTCGAACCAGCAGCAGATCGTGTCCGATGATCCCGAGCGCCGACAGAATGTAAGGGGTTGGTGCCATCAGTAGGCCCACATTCCCGGTGAAGCCGATCAACACAGGCCGAGGACATGGGTCGGTACCGGGTAGAGGAGCGCCTTGATAGTGCAGGATCTCGTGGTGTCGGCCCCGGTGCACGCGCCGGCGGAAGCGCGCCGTGGCCGACCCATAGGACGGTGAGAACTGTTTTGCCTTCTGTCGCCATGGCTGGAACCCGGGATGGGCGTTCGCATCGCGGCGGGCCAGCCTGAACAGGGCTTTCAGTTCGCTTCCCGTGGCGAAGCGGTCGAGCAGCATCTGATGCTGATTGAAGCGGTTGGTCTCCAAGGTCTTGAGGCGCTGATACCAGATCTGCGGGTCTTCGGCGCGCAGCTGCCGCTCCAGCTCTTCCCAGGCGAGTTGGGGGGGAACGGTCATGTTTGGAGCGCGAACTGCTCACTAAGAACCCGTCGCAGTGGCTTCCCCGTTGGCCCCTCGGGGATGGTGTCCAGGGGAATGATCCGGCGGGGACGGCGATGACCGAGGCTGTCGCGGGCCAGCTGGTCGAGTTCGGTGAGAACTGTGGCGGCTTCATGGCCGGGTCGCAGGCGCACGGCGGCCATCGGCACTCCGCCGTAGCGCTCGGATTGGGCCCCGAAGGCCACGCACTGCTCCACAGCCGGGTGCTGGCTCAGCACCTCCTCGATCTCAAAGGGTGAGATCAGCAGGCTTGAAAACAGGAAGACATCATTGGAGCGGCCCCCGAAGATCACCTGGCCTGATGCCGAGAACGCCAGCAGATCTCCGGGATTGAACGGGTCGCGGCCTGGAGCTGTGGCGATCACTTCGCGAAAGCACAAACCGTCACGCGCGTAGCGCTCCGGACCTGTGGGCTCCAGCTTCACGCTGGGGATGGGCCAGCCCACCGACTCCCGTTCATCCAGCACGGCCTCGGGCGGCAGCCAGGTGAGGGGGCCGCTCTGGCTGGTGGCGTAGGTGATGCCGAGACGCACGGGTCCGCTGGCGACCACTGCCTGTCGCAGTGCCATGGGCACACGGTCGCTGCCGCTGATCAGCAGAAAACCCTCCGGGCAGTGGCGCAGATCGTCCCAGGCCAGATGCATCCGCAGCATGTTCGGGGGCATCGGCATGCCGTCACAGCGGCACGGGATGGTTCCAGGTTGAAACGGCTGATCCAATCGGCGGATCACCAACTGCCCACCGCGGATCAGCGTCATCAGTTTGTATAAGCGGGCGCTCCAATTCTGGAGACCCTCTCCCAGCAGCGGGGTCCGCACCTGCTGGTAGGGGGAATCGGGATTGGCAGGGGCCAGCACCGCCTTGGCCCGCATCCTGATCACTCCGGGCAACCCGGATGTGGTGCCAGACGTGGTACCCAGAAAGACGTCGGGATCGCCCGGGTCTCCAGGTTCCGTCAGCTCTTGGGTGGGGTTGTGCCAACAGCCCAGCCCGGAGGGCACACGGCCCAGGAAGGTCCAAGGCCCTTCAGTTTGCGGGGTTTCGTGGCCGAGCCGATGGCTCAGCCCGAGACGACGCTCCAGGTGTTCTTGCTCCGTAGCTGTGGCAGTGATCGGCAGGATGGCCTGAGGAATGCCCGCCAGCAAGAGTGCCAGCCCGCTGATCAGGTTCTGGGCGCCATTGGCGATCCGCACACCCACCCTGGGCATTGCGTTCGACTCGGTTGCTGTGATCAGCCGTTCGAGCTGAGACTGTTCATTCGCAACCCGTTCGGCCAGGTCCTGGAAGCTGAGGGTCTCCTCCCCCAGCCAGTCGATGGCCGGTGCACCTGGATCCGCAGCGGTGATGTGCAGCCAACGCTCCTGCAGCTGGTTGCGCAGGCAGGTCGTCGGCATTCAGAGGCTCTCTGCGGTCTGCAGGTAGGACGGCTCGGCCTGTTGCAGACCCAGCCGCCAGACCGCGGCCTCCACCACCTCCTGGCCAAGAGGGGTGAGCCGGGCATGCTCGCGAATGGCGGCCAGGGAGGAGCGCCCGTAGGCATGCTGACGAACCAGCAAGTCGCGGAAGGCAGGCTGTGATGCACCCCCATCAGGGAGTGCAGCCGGAGAGAGTTGCAGGATCTTGTCAATCACGCCCACCACCCGCGACACCACGTGGAGGGAATGGAGGATGCCATGCATCGGCCGAGGATCGCTGCGGATCAGCACCGGATAGCGCTCATCATCCTGATTCAGGCACAGCACCTGCTCCTGCCCCAGGGCGAACAGTTCACCGTGGGCATATTCATGCACCAGCAGCTCCAGCATCGCTGTGGGGTGAAGCTGCCGGCTGGCGTTGATCACGCTGCCACCGCGAAAGAAGAAAGCGGTGGCGCCCCCGAAATTCTGCCCGGCGGTACGAGCCTGCGGACCTGGTTCAGCCAGCAGCAGCAGTCGCTGCAGCCGACTCATCAGGGTATCCAGCGCTGGGTTCACCAGTGAGATCAAACGCCGGGCATCGCGAATTGCCGCTTCAAATTGTCCAATTGTCTCGCTGCTTGGCGAACAAATGTCGACGACAAAATCACCTCCCTCCTGCAACATGGCCAGCAGTGTAGCCCACATCTGAGCAGAGGCCTCGGCGGGATCGCCGAAGCCTATGACCTGTGGATTGCGAGCTTCGGTGTTGAATCTAGACGCTGTCAATCCATGCTGGATCAGTGCAAGTGCGTTTGCTGCATGGAACTCCACCACCTGCTGATCAGGGCTTGGCTGGGGTGGCCCACCAGGTGGATGGGGATTGCCCCCTGCCTGCAACACCACTTTTCCAAGCTCGTAATAGCCAAGATAAATCCAAGGGCTCAGCCCAACAGGGTGTTGGCTCAAGAGCAAGTTTAACTCTCGAACAACATCACCAATGGATAAATCAGGCGCAGCTTTGTCAAGCAGCGAAAGAGACTCAGCCAAGTGGATTTGGGCGCTGTTCAGACAGCTAAGAACCCTATTGCTAAGGCCGACCTCGTCAGCAATCACAGCCTCAGTCCTTGAACCGCAGAAGGGGAACTAGGCGACTCAGCTGGCCAACGGCTTGGTGGGTGGTTTCGCGGGCATGGGTTCCAAGCCACCAACCTTGGAAGTGGTAGCCGAATTTGTGATCTCAACTAGCTTGAAGCCAAGGGACGCGCGAAAGGTTGAGGGGAGCTGGGGAATGGGTAGTGTTCACTAGATCAATGCGGTAGTAGAATGAGGCTAAACTGATGACGCAAATTGAGAAGAAGCGCTCGGTTGAGAGCGTTCTCAATCAACAGATGCTAGAGCGAGTATCTATGAAGCATTGCGAATCGCAAAGGTCTTGTGTGAGCTGCTGGTAGAGGGCTCGCAAGCTCGCTGACTATCGGGATGCGGCTCAGTATCTGATGACACCTTGGCGGTGGTGTGCGATTCAATCGCGCCAGATTGCATGAAACCGAAGAGACCGGATGCTGATGTCAGATGTTGCATGGGTCGGTTGATTTGAGAGAGATTTCTTATGGGGAGTCAGGTGAGAGCGCGCTGTGGATTGGTGAAGTGAGTGTTGCTGGATTGTATCGGTTCTACCGGATCTGCAACCTTGGCAGTGAGCGCTGAACTGGTTGGTGAAGACTTATCTTGCGGCTCGATTGGCCAGTCACCATTGCCCATCTTGGCGGTAACGGGAGTATAGGCAGCAGTTATCAGTTGAAACCCGAAGAGTCTGCTGGGAAGACTAAAATCAGATTGGAGCATTGGGCGTTCCGCTTTTTGCAATAGTAAATTCTAGCCGCCGTTTCATGTTGACCGGCTAAGCTATTGCTTGCCAACCGAATGGTGGACGGGTTCATTCGGCGGGAATTTTAAGGAACCTCTGGGCAACGAGCCCTGAAAGAGAGGCCAAGGTTCCAATTTGCTCGGAATGAACAATTTTTGGCGGATCTGAGCCTCGATTGGCCTGATTTCACCTTTCTGGGAGCCGAAACTTGCC
>NZ_JAGQCU010000046.1 GCF_024346355.1 Cyanobium sp. ATX 6A2 | reverse complement strand
TGTCAGGCGACAGCGAAAACTGGACCAGATGCGACACGAAATCTGGCCCCCCTCCGCGAGCCACTGACCAGGCTCAGCGCCATGACCGCGGACCTGTCACCTCTGGAGCAGAGCTCCCGGGATGCGGCATTGGAAACACCAGAGGATGTCCAGATGATCCTTGGCCTCACCGCAGCTGGGTGGGGCCGCAGGCGGATCGCCAGGGAACTGGGCTGCTCGCCTGAAACCGTCCGTAAGTACCGGCGGCAGGGAGGCTGGGAGGCCTACGGCAAACCCCGGCGGATCGGCGTTCTCGATGGTCAGTGCGACTGGCTCAGGGAGCGGTTCCTTGCCCACAAAGGCAATGCCGATGTGGTGCGCCAGGAGCTGGCCAGCGAGAAGGGCATCGCCGTGTCACTGCGCACCGTGGAGCGGGCGGTGGGGCCCTGGCGGCAGGAGTTGCGGGCGGCAGCGCTGGCGACGGTCCGGTTTGAGACGCCGCCGGGCAAGCAGCTGCAGGCCGATTTCGGTGAGACCTATGCCCGCATCGCTGGTGAACGGGTCAAGGTTCACCTGTGCGTGCTGACCCTGGGCTACTCGCGGCGGCTGGTGGTGCGGGCCTATCGGCACGAGCGCCAGGTCAACTGGCTGTTGGCGATGGAGGAGGCCTTCCGCCACTGGCGGGGCGTGCCGGCCGAGGTGTTGTTCGACAACGCCCGTGCCCTGGTCAAGGAGCACGATCCGTCTCGCCAGGTGCTGGTGTTCAACGAACGGCTCGATGCCTTTGCCCGCTACTGGGGATTCCTTCCCAAAGCCTGCCGGCCCTACCGGGCCAGGACCAAGGGGAAGGACGAGCGCGGCGTCGGCTACGTCAAGACGAATGCGGTGGCCGGCCGGGAGTTCGCCAGCTGGCAGGCGCTGGAAGCGCACCTGGAGCACTGGAGCCGGGAGGTGGCCGACGTTCGCATCCACGGAACGACCGGTGAACAGCCGCTGGTGCGTTTCCAGCGGGAGGAGGCCGCTGCCCTGCAGCCGTTGCCCCATAAGCCGTCGTTCCTGGCGGAGCGGGAGCTGGTGCGGGTGGTCCACAACGACGCCTGCGTCGAGGTGGAGGGCAACTGGTACAGCGTCCCCTGGAAGCTGCTCAAGCAGCGGGTGAGTGTTCTGCTGCGGGATCAGCAAGTGCTGATCCGCCATGGCGGCCGTGTCGTCGCCCGACATGAGCGCGTGGTAGCCAATCGGCGCCATCGCTCCGTGCTGCGGGGGCACTGGGATGGCCTGGTGCCAGCGCCGCAGCAGGACTTGGCCGAACGGTCACTGCCCTCAGCCGATGGCGCCAGCTGCGTTGGGTCCGCCTCAGCCGCGTCCCCGCCCTGTGGGGGCGGAACGCGGCGGCGGACCGGCGTGATGCGCAGCTCAGAACTGGCCCGCTCACTGGCCGTCTATGCCACCGAGGTGGGCGAGGAGGTGGCGGCATGAGCCCCGCCAAAACCGGTCAACCAGATCGTCGCCTGCAGCCGATGGCCACGATGCCGCCTGTCCCCATCGAGGATCTCGACGACATGCTCAGCCGCCTGCGACTGACTGCTATTCGGGATCAGCTCGACAACCTGCTTGAGGAAGCGGCCCGCAAGGAGCTGAACCTGCGTGAGGCGTTGACCTGGCTGTGTGCGGCGGAGATCGCCCGCAAGGACCAGCGGCGAATCGCGATGGCGATGAGCATCGCCAAGTTCCCGTTCGTGCGGACCCTGGAAGGGTTTGAGTACGAGGCCCAGCCCTCGCTCGATCCGGGCCAGATCCGGGAACTTGCCACCTGCCGCTGGGTGGCCAACGGCGACACCCTGCTGCTGCTCGGTCCGCCTGGAGTAGGCAAGACACACCTGGCCGTCGCTCTGGGGCGTGAGGCGGTGAGCAAGGGCTACACCGTGCAGTACGTCTCGGCGATGGAGCTGATCTCCACCCTCGCCCGGGCCCATAACCAGACGGCGCTGGAGGCCCGCCTGAGCCAGTACGGCAAGAGCAAGCTGCTGATCATTGACGAGCTGGGCTACCTGCCGCTGGAGCCCGATGCGGCACACCTGTTCTTCCAACTGATCTCACGCCGTTACGAGCGCGGCAGCGTCCTGATCACCTCCAACCGCCCCGTCATGGAGTGGGGAGAAGTGTTCGGCGATCAGGTCGTCGCCACCGCGATCCTCGATCGCCTGCTGCACCACAGCCATGTGCTGACCGTGCGGGGCGACAGCTACCGCCTGCGCGAGAAACGCCGCTCCGGTCTGATCAGGA
>NZ_JAGQCU010000045.1 GCF_024346355.1 Cyanobium sp. ATX 6A2 | reverse complement strand
ACCAGTTCTTGCTCCCCTCATTGATTACCCCTAGGGGTGACCTAGACAACGTTTAGAAACTGAAAGCAAGGCCCTCAAATATGCTGATCTCTCAGCTCTCTGATAGCCTCACCTCGAGGTACCGATCGACCTAAGGTGACAGGACATTGGCCTGGAATCTAAATTCATCCAGACATCAACATCGGGTTTTGTCTCCCTGTTAGGAGGTGATCCAGCCGCACCTTCCGGTACGGCTACCTTGTTACGACTTCACCCCAGTCATCAGCCCCACCTTCGACGTCCTCCTCCACAAGGGTTGGAGTAACGGCTTCGGGCGTGGCCAACTTCCATGGTGTGACGGGCGGTGTGTACAAGGCCCGGGAACGTATTCACCGCAGTATGCTGACCTGCGATTACTAGCGATTCCTCCTTCACGTAGGCGAGTTGCAGCCTACGATCTGAACTGAGCCACGGTTTATGGGATTTGCTAGCTCTCGCGAGTTTGCTGCCCTCTGTCCGTAGCATTGTAGTACGTGTGTAGCCCAGGATGTAAGGGGCATGATGACTTGACGTCATCCACACCTTCCTCCGGTTTATCACCGGCGGTCTCTCTAGAGTGCCCAACTTAATGCTGGCAACTAAAGACGTGGGTTGCGCTCGTTGCGGGACTTAACCCAACATCTCACGACACGAGCTGACGACAGCCATGCACCACCTGTCTCTGCGCTCCCGAAGGCACCCCCCGATCTCTCAGGGGTTCGCAGGATGTCAAACCCTGGTAAGGTTCTTCGCGTTGCATCGAATTAAACCACATACTCCACCGCTTGTGCGGGCCCCCGTCAATTCCTTTGAGTTTCACACTTGCGTGCGTACTCCCCAGGCGGAACACTTAACGCGTTGGCTACGACACCGAGGGGGTCGATTCCCCCGACACCTAGTGTTCATCGTTTACGGCCAGGACTACAGGGGTATCTAATCCCTTTCGCTCCCCTGGCTTTCGTCCATGAGCGTCAGTTATGGCCCAGCAGAGCGCCTTCGCCACTGGTGTTCTTCCCGATATCTACGCATTTCACCGCTACACCGGGAATTCCCTCTGCCCCTACCACACTCAAGCCTCACAGTTTCCACTGCCTTTATGGAGTTAAGCTCCACTCTTTGACAGCAGACTTGCAAGGCCGCCTGCGGACGCTTTACGCCCAATAATTCCGGATAACGCTTGCCACTCCCGTATTACCGCGGCTGCTGGCACGGAATTAGCCGTGGCTTATTCATCAAGTACCGTCAGATCTTCTTCCTTGATAAAAGAGGTTTACAGCCCAGAGGCCTTCGTCCCTCACGCGGCGTTGCTCCGTCAGGCTTGCGCCCATTGCGGAAAATTCCCCACTGCTGCCTCCCGTAGGAGTCTGGGCCGTGTCTCAGTCCCAGTGTGGCTGATCATCCTCTCAGACCAGCTACTGATCACTGCCTTGGTAAGCTCTTACCTCACCAACTAGCTAATCAGACGCGAGCTCATCCTCAGGCGATTTCTCCTTTCACCTCTCGGCATATGGGGTATTAGCGGCCGTTTCCAGCCGTTATCCCCCTCCTAAGGGCAGATTCTCACGCGTTACTCACCCGTCCGCCACTAACCCGTAGGTTCGTTCGACTTGCATGTGTTAAGCACGCCGCCAGCGTTCATCCTGAGCCAGGATCAAACTCTCCGTAGTACATCAAACCCTCTTGGCTTCTCACCTCAGTCTGATTCGCTCGTCACCCATCCTCGCGACTAAACTCACGTCCACGCTCGCATCGCTGCTCACGTCTACCCTCGCTCAGTCAGGACAGTTGGAGCCTCCTTCCTCTGACAGAAGGGTTCCTAAGAGTGCACAACCAACACACTCCACTCAAAACCTGCATCCACAACACCACCTGCTCTCGCAGCTGACCTCGCAAATCTCAGGCTCTCGCTTCACGCTCGGTCATGACTTTCCCAGATCTCAGATCCGGTCGCGATCACAGCATCACTCTCGCTCTGCCGCTCTCGCTCATTCTTCTTTTGACGGGACCTCACACCCTCACAGCATCCTTCTGCCACGGCTCCAACGCTCCGCTTCCCTCACATCCCCTCTCAGGAACGCTCGGCAGCCTCGCCTTGGAACCTTGGCGCTGTGAAAGCGTCAGTTCCTAAACGTTTTGGGTTGTCCAGGTGCAGCTGCCTCCTCCTCAAAACAACGCAGAGCAATCCGCTGGATTCCTCATCCCTCAGATCGCTCCCATCGCCTCTCAGCTCTTGGCAGCCTCTGTTGCTCGCTCCTGCCTCACCTTCCGGTCAGGCCCTCGCTCGCAACTCAGAAAACCTACAACACCGCTCGCTCGCGCTTCACGGGGCTTCAGGCTCTGCTCCCTCTCGGGCGCAGCTCTTTA
>NZ_JAGQCU010000044.1 GCF_024346355.1 Cyanobium sp. ATX 6A2 | reverse complement strand
CTGCCCGGTGTCAACTACATAGGCGGGTGGCGTCAATTACGTTGGCGGGTCAGCCCCCCCCACCCCCCTGCCATGGCAGGGGGGTGGGGGGGGCTGCTGTTGGCGGGTGGTTGGCGGGTAATTGACGTCTGGTCAGGACGACGAATCAACCAACCGTGCTGTTGCCGGCACGTCGCGCCCGCTTGCGGCGGTAGCTCTCGCCATTGATCTGGATGATCGTGCTGTGGTCCACCAGCCGGTCCACTGCTGCCACGGTCATGGCGCTGGTGGAGAAGACGTTCTCCCACTCGCTGAACGGTTGGTTTGAGGTGACCAGCAGGGAGCGGCGTTCGTAGCGGTGCATCACCAGCTCAAACAGCACTGAGGTTTCGGCCTCGTCCTTGCGGACGTAGCCAATGTCGTCAATGACGAGCAGGGCATAGCGATCCAGCTTGGTGAGGGCCTTGGCCAGGGCGTAGTCGGCCTTGGCCCGCTGCAGCTCCTGCACCAGCGTCGTGGCGGAGTAGAAGCGCGCCGAGCGGTCCAGGGCAATCAGGCTGCGGCAGATCCCGGCCGCCAGGTGGGTTTTGCCCACACCACTGGGGCCAAAAAGCAGCAGGTTCTCGGCCCTCTCCAGCCAGCCGGTGTCGTGGGCGAGCTGCTCGATCTGATGCTTGTCCAGATCGGGGATGGCCGCCCAGTCGACGTCAGCCAGGGTTTTGGGCCATGGGAGCTGGGCCTCATGCAACAGCCGCCGCAGCCGCGCCTGGTGGCGCTGCTGGTGCTCCTGCTCTGCCAGCACATAGAGGTAGCTGGCCGGCGTCCAGCCGTCGGCTGTGGCCTGCTGCTCGGCCGCCTGCCACTGGCTGCGGAACTGCGCCAGTTTCAATTGCTTGAGAAGAGCCGGTAGGGCCATTTCCAGTGCCGGCCGGCTGGGGGGCTCCACCCAGGAGTTCGTCATAGCTGCTGAGGGTGTGTTCAGGGATCTGGAGTTGGGGCATGGCCGCCAGCCCCCGTGGGGGGCGCAGGCCGTAGTGATCACGCAGAGTCGTGAGGCTGAGGGTGCCGCCACGGAGCTGACGCCGCAGATACCGTTCCACGGCTGCAAGGTCGCCCGCTTTGGCAGCGATGTGGAGGGCATCGACCATCACCTTGGCCGCCTCCTCCGGCGGCAGCGCCACCAGCAGCGCTCGCCACAACTGCCGCCAGCTCTCGCCAGGCAACAGGTCGCTCTGCAGCTGGGCACGCAGCAGGGCCCTGGGCTTGCGGCGCAGGCTCTCGATCACATGGCGGAAATCAATCCGCCGCAGCGGTCCGCTCTCGCCCTTGCGGGCATGCAGCCGTGGCAGGGTTTCGACGAACTGGCTGCGTAGGAACAGATCCAGTCGGTCATGGCGCAGATGCACCGTCAGTTGCTGGCCGATCAGCCGTGAGGGGACGCTGTAGGTGACGGACCTGACCTCGATCGTGCTGGTGCTGCGCGCCCGCACCACCAGGGGCTCGTAGTCGGCAAAGCGCTCCACCGGCAGCGGTTGCAGGTGCAGCTGCTCGATCTCCAGCCTGCCGGCCACCTCGTAGCGGTTATTGAGTGTGGCGGTGACCTGGGCCATCAGCTGGCGGTACTCGGCCTCAGTGGCGAAATCCCTGCTGCCGCGCTGGATCAGCTGCTGCTCCAGCCGATGTTTCAAGTGGCGATGCGGGCCCTCGATGGCGCCGTTCTCATGGGCGACGCCGCGGTTGTTGCGGGTGGCGATCACACCGATGTGGGCGCAGAGCTCGCGGTAGCGGCTGGTGAAATCGGCGGCGTAGCTGCCGTTGCGGTTGCGGTAGCAGGCGCTGAGGCTGTCGGTACGGTGTTCGGCCGGCACCCCGCCGCAGAGCACCAGAGCGTTCTGCAGGGCTTCTGCAAGCGCCACAAAGCTCTCACCGCCATGGATCACCTCCACATGGCACCAGCCCGAGTAGGGAAGGCGGAAGTGGAACAACCGGTGTTCCAGCACCACACCAGCGATGGTGATGGGAGGGCCCTTGAGCAGGGTGAAATCGGAGATCCCCAGCACACCAGGTTGGTGCGTCTGCAGGAACATCACGTCCTGAGCAGGGCCATGTAAGGCCCGCCACTGCTCAACGCGGCGCTGCAGGGTGCGTTTGCGCCGGTACCACTCCTGGCCGGGGGCGGTCTGCTCCAGGTGCAGCAGCAGGGTCTGGGGTTCAAGCTGCGGTGCCTTCTCCAGCATGGGCACCAGCACGCTGTCCCACACCTCAGCGAGGGGATCGGCGCGGGTGCGCCAGTGCCGTCCTCGCTGCTGCTGCTGAGCACTGGATTGCAGCTCGCCGCGGTCGATCCGCTGGGCGCTGCGCACCGAAATGCCCACTGCATCAGCAGCAATCTGCTGGCTCAGGCCACGGGCCCGTTTGGCCATGTACTGCTCCTGGGTTCGCAACGACAGAGAGGCGGGCATCGCGGAGCTCCAGACCGGTATCGGCGCCCTGTTGTCGCGTCATGAGACCCGCCTATGTAGTTGCGCGGTCCCGCCTATCTAATTGTCGCCGTGCA
>NZ_JAGQCU010000043.1 GCF_024346355.1 Cyanobium sp. ATX 6A2 | reverse complement strand
AGACCCCACAGCTCTCTGGGAGGCAAAACTCCCAATGAGGTCTACACTGAGACCGAACCCTGCTCCTCCCGTCCAGGGTTAACGATGTCAGGGGCCAGAGCTGTCCAATAAAAGGCACCCACCTCAGTTCGCCCTCAAAGACCCCACAATGCCCAATTGTTGAGATAAAGGCCTGTAACTTGTTTCCAATCCAAATCTTGGATCAGTCAAGTGATTTGGAGCCTTTATGAGGCATACTTAATATCCATTCAAAAAGAGACGTCTGCTGCCGCCCCTCCGAACAAACAATAATGTCGATAGAATAGTTCTCAAAGAGTTGACGGCCGTGAAAGTCCTCGATTATCACCGATGAGCATGAGTGCAAATTCTTTGTTGTCGTTTTTCTTGCCCAGAATGTCTCCCAGTGTTTCGGGATATCCCTGCTGAAGTCTAATCTACCATTTGGGGAAGAGGATAGGAATTTTCCTCGCTGGTCGCATATCCTAAACTGAAGAAAGGTTGAATCAATATATATCAGTTCAAAGCGTACTTCCTCGCAGCCTAGGCGAGATTTAGCCGCCTCCTCATGGTTGAACTGTTTTTCAAAGACTGGAGTCCCGGATTTACTCATTAGCTTAGCTCCGCAATCAGTATTAATGAGTGACATCTGACCGGAGAGGCAGCATTCATTTAGGAGTATGTTTGCTTTTCTTTTCTGATCATCTGCAATTAAACTGAACACTCTATTAAATCGGCCCATAAAGTGTTCTTTGGAAATAACATCTATGGTTATCTGATCGTCTTCGTCAAAGGAGCATCGCCCAAGTTCTATTGCAAGTTCAGAAGTAGAGAGTGTATCAGTGAGATTTATATTCCTGCTGTCATGCAGGAACTCGGGAATTTGGCGCGCGGGAGCAAATATTGGGGTTCCATAATAAAGCGACTCTAAAATAGTGGGTCCTGATACAGGTTTCCCAAAGCCCAGAACAAATGAGCAGTCATGTAAGAGCTGTTGCCAGTCAGATCGTCCAAGCCTGCCAAGATTTTCAACGCCGGGAAGCTTGGATGATAGTTCACTGTAACACGAATAGAACTCAAATCCATAGACATCGTGCAAGCATCTAACTAGGCTCTCATCAATTAGAGCCGCTTCTTTGCCCCACAATACACCTCTCTTTTCGTATTTCACCTTATCCTGTCTTCCACATAGCTCACTCATGCAGAATCCTAGATAGGAGTTCTCGGCTTCGCCATTTTGTGGTGGCGGGAATGGAGTTAAGACTTGCTCCAGGGAAAGGGTCCTGCCGCTTGGGGCTATTCCCATGGCTGAGATATCTAGTCTTGTCTTTCCCCAATAGCAGACAGCGTATAGATTAGCCCCATGAGCATCAATTAGATATGAACTTACTGGTAGTGTGCGATAGTCTAAGATCAAGCGATAGTCGGTCCGTTCTAGCATGCAAATTCTAAGCGCCAAGACGAATGACTCTTCACTGGTGCACACGACAACTGGGTGGCCACGGCGGACAAGATGCCTTATAATACTTGAAAACCAAACAATTTCTCCCATATGCTTTTGGGTAAAGTTATGCGATAGCAAGTATTCTTTTAGCTGGGCACCTCTTGATTCGTAGAAAATAAAGGTAGGTTGTATTGCCATTGATTCTGAGTGGCGTCCTGTCGCGTTTGTAGCGATAGAATACTATCACTTTGGTCAGGGATGGCGATTAGGGTTTTAAGGGCAGCTCGAAAAATTGCCATTACCCAGGGTTCCTTGAGGAGCAACAAGCTCATTCTCTGCACCTGCAGATCCTCGTGATCGCTGACATCCATGTCCTCAAGGCGGAACGATTACCCCGCTACTGGATGATCAGACCGCCAGCCATGGTCTTGAGCAGCAGTGTATGCAACACAGGAAGTAGTATCTCAGATTACGCAGTCCCCACCAAGACATCGTTCTGGCCAGTCCAATTCGCCTTGTCAGCTTGCCGCGCAAGCCTGTGGTGATTGCACCAAAAACATGCTCAACCCTGGCCAGTACAGTTAATCGAACCTTGTTCCGTTCCTTGGCCTCCTTGCTCAAGGGATGGCAGCGTGAAACCTTTTCATGAATTCGACTCTCAAAACCAGCCACTTCCAATAGATCCTCAAAGCGCGCGCCTGCGTAGCCGGAATCAGCCCAGACGAAGTCATCTCTGTTCTCAGGATTAAGCCCCTGCGGGATCATCTGGCTGTCGTGAATATTGGGTGGCGTAATCGCATATCTGCGCATGAAGCCATGTTCAGCATCAATGCAGATGCCGTTCTTGTATCCATAGTGACTGATGCCGATTATCGTGACCCAGTGAGCATCAAGATCTCTCTGCCACAACCGTTCTGGCTTATCAAGCCATATGTCTGACTGCTGGCCTCGCCTGATGCCTTCGTTCCCAAACCGCGAGTTTCGCTCTTTGGGAACAGGGATCAGTGTGGCATCGATGATCTGCCCGCCACGCGCCTCCAGTCCCTGGAAGCGCAGGTGCTCCTCAAACCGTTCAAAAAGCTCATCGATGACACCCGCCTTGCGGAGCCGCACGCGGAAGAAAGCAATGGTGGTGGCAGGGCTGGTTCAAAGTCTCAGCATGGGTTGGGTTCTGGCCGTCGCCGTGCCATCGCCAGCAATGTCAGGCGACAGCGAAAACTGGACCAGATGCGACACGAAATCTGGCCCCCCTCCGCGAGCCACTGACCAGGCTCAGCGCCATGACCGCGGACCTGTCACCTCTGGAGCAGAGCTCCCGGGATGCGG
>NZ_JAGQCU010000042.1 GCF_024346355.1 Cyanobium sp. ATX 6A2 | reverse complement strand
GCGACTCTGGCCTTGAACTCGGGGCTGTGGGTGCGGCGCTTGCTCATTGGTGGGAGCCCCTTTCAGGGGCGGTACCCCGCCTCAGAGGTTAACGATGGGACCTGTCCAGAAAAGCCAGACCACCTCAAACAGCGCAGGGCCGCACAACTCCGTAAGAAGAAGCCGGTCCTCATCAGGAGGTTGTCGGAATCTATTTCGTGGGAATCATTCCGCCCATTGCTTGAGATGGGCTCCCTCCAGGGCTGCTGCAAAGTGTGTCACATGCTCCCTGACCCTGCTGCCAGCATGGGTTGAGCTGAGCGGGCTTGCCCCTGCTTTGTGCCTGAAACCGCTGCTGTTGCAACCGATCTCGACCTGATCAGCTACCTCAAGGGAATTCCGGACGCGCGCATGCGACGCGGGGTGCGGTTCCCGGCCTGGTATTTGCTGCTGGTGGCGGTGCTGGGCATCCTCAGTGGTTGCCAGAGCCTGCGGGACCTGGAGCATTTTGCCATCCGCCACCACAGCGTTCTGACCGAGGCGCTGGGGCTCGAACTGCGCCGTCCGCCCTCGGACTCCTCGTTCCGCTACTTCTTCCTGCAGGTGGACGTGGCCGCCCTCTGCGCCGCGATCCGCGACTGGACGATCGCCCAGATCCCAGCTGGTGCAGGCGATCTTGATCAGCTGGTCTGCGACGGCAAGACTTTGAGAGGTTCTATCGAGCCCACCGACGGCGGGGGATCCGCGTTCATTGCCCAGGTGACGCTCTACTCGGCTGCCCTGGGCGTAGCAATCAGCCAGGCCTGCTATGCCACGGGAGAGAATCACGAGCGGGCGGTGCTGCGCCAGCTACTCGGTGAGCTAGATCTTGAGGGCGTGCTCATTCAGGCGGATGCCCTGCATACCCAGCGCCCGTTCCTAAGTAGGGACTCCTGAAAAAGAGAACCTCAAGATGGATCCGAATTCTGTCAACGAGCAGGGCGTAGGCCAGGGCCCATTAGAAGTCTGTCCCAGTAGCCCTGGCGGGTTGCCTGCGGCAACGGTTTTCTGGCGAGATCACGCCTCGCACCCTTGGCCTCGCCGATCCAGAACCCTGCTGCCGCAAGCGATCTGATCAGCTTCCTCAAGGCGTTGCCCGACTGCCGCATGCGCCGTGGGGTGCGCTTCCCGCAGTGGTGGATGCTGCTGGTGGCGATCCTGGCCATCCTGAGCAACCAGGGTTCGCTGCTCGGGATGGAGCGTTTCGCCAAGCGGCACCGGAAGACACTCAACGAGCTGCTCGGCACCCATATCGCCAAGCCGCCGTCGGATTCCACCTTCCGCCTGCTGCTGGCTCAGCTCGATGTGGAGGGATTCGAGGCCCTGCTCCAGCAGTGGATGGCGGCCCAGCCCGGCGTCACGGACACGGTCGACACTTTGGTGTGCGACGGCAAGACACTGCGGGGCTCGATCGCTGAAAACGCCTCCGGCGCAGCGCGTTTCATTGCCCAGGTGAGCCTCTACTCCAACACGCTGGGCGTGGCCATCGCCCAGAGCACCTACGCCACCGACGCCGGCGGCGAGATCGCGGCCCTCCGGCAGCTCCTGGATCGCGTCGAACTGGACGGTCTGTTGGTGCAGGCGGACGCGCTGCATGCGAACCGCGGTTTTTTCTCTACCTCGAGCAGCGCGGCCCCGACTTCCTGATTGCCGTCAAACACAGCCGCCGCAAGGGGTTTCGGCTGATCAGAGACCGGCTCACCTATGGCCGGCGAATCCCGTGGCGCACCAGCAAACGGGAAATCAAGCGGGGGCGTGACATCACCTGGACCCTGCGGGCGATGCCTGCACCGGAGTGGGTGGAGCAGTGGCCGGGCAGCGCCACGATCATCGCCGTGCGCAGCCACGGCATCCGCGGGGGCAAGCCGACGGATGAGACCCGTTACTACGTCTCGAGTCTGCGAACCGGAGCCAAGGCCCTGTTGCGGCACGTCAGAGACCGCTGGTCGATTGAGAACAGCTGGCACTGGGTGCGCGACGTGCCGCTGCGGGAAGACGGCCACCGCTACTGGGAGAACAACGGCGTCCAGATCCTCGCCACCCTCCGCAGCCTGGCGATCAACGCCCTGCGACTCGATGGGATCTGGTCGATCACCGAGGGCATCGCCGCCCTGGCTCACGACATCAAGGGCCTGCTCAGGCTGCTGGGGTGGCGAGAGCCCGCGGCGGCAGCGAGGCTCTCAAGATGACTTCTAATAGATCCTGGATCTACGCCCAGCGCAAGGTGATCGTGGAGCCGGTGAATGGTCAGATCAAGGAAGGCCGGGGTCTGCGGCGTTTCCTGCTGCGGGGCTTGGTGTCAGATGCCAACCAGGGCGGTTGGAGCCCAACATCAATGGGGCTCAGTGGAGCAAGCCAGCGAGACGCCATGGCCAGCGCCCCCAACTGCCGCAGCGATGGCTGGGCAGGAGCCTTACGGGCGACAAACTCCTAGATCATGCCGGCCCTGGCCGACCAGGGGGAGTTCCTGGCCTCGGAGAACAGCTTCTACCGCGTGCTCCACGCCCACCAGCAGGAGCAGCGCCGCGGACGGCCCAGACCGCCGCAGGAACCGCGCCCGGTGTCCAGCCGGCGTGCTGACGGACCCAATCAGCTCTGGAGCTGGGTCATCACCTACCTGCCCACCAGCGTGCGGGGGGTATGACTGTACCTCTACCTGGTGGTGGACGTCTGGAGCCGCAAGATCGTGGCCTTGTCAGGCGACAGCGAAAACTGGACCAGATGCGACACGAAATCTGGCCCCCCTCCGCGAGCCACTGACCAGGCTCAGCGCCATGACCGCGGACCTGTCACCTCTGGAGCAGAGCTCCCGGGATGC
>NZ_JAGQCU010000041.1 GCF_024346355.1 Cyanobium sp. ATX 6A2 | reverse complement strand
AGGGTTCATTCGCCTACTCAAGTGGGTTTTTGCAAACTCCTAAGTGATTCTTGCTGAAGAAGCTCAAATTCATTGCCGTGCAGACGACCCGGTTACTTCCACGGCGGCATAATCCGCACAAGTTAGTTCGATTTGAGTTGAGAATGGAGTCTTGGCTCTGATTAATCTTGTCAGTCGTCAATCTTTCTCTTGGGAGGGATACAGGCCTTCGCGATCCAGTATGCTTGGCAGATTGTACTCATCCTTGCCACAAGTGACGCCTTCTTCAGCAGTTAGCCGCTGGCTGCGGCATGCTATTTCTTTCGGAACTAGCCGACCAGCTGTTTCGGTTGTTATTCCATTCTATGGCAAAAGGAGAGAGATCAGGGTCGCAATACAAGCGCTAGAATGCCAGTCTTTTACAAACTTCGAAGTAGTCGTTGTGGCTGATGGTTGTTCTTTCAAAGCTGTTGAGATGAAAGTGCTTCGCCAGTCTGGTATTGCTGTGCAAGTTATTCGGCTTTCCGAGAATTGTGGGGCGTTTGCGGCCCGAATCGTGGGGGCTGCTCATGCGCGGGGCGATTATCTATGGTTTCTGGATCATGACGACTATGTAGAGTCGGGCTTTCTTGGTCAAATGTATACCAGGGCTGTAGATACCAAAGCCGATATAGTCGAGTGTCCATTTCTGGTTTGTGAACCAAACAGGGCTCCTAGGCTATTCTCCCGGTTCAATGGCCAATTAGAACGCCATGGCAAGGACATCTTTGAGGCTTATCTCAGAGGGGAATCCCATAACAATCTGGCTAATAAGCTTATCCGCCGCAGGTGCTGGAGCAAGGCAATTAACTCTCTAGAAAAACTGGGCATTTCTCAAAAGCAACGCTTGAACTTTTGCGAAGATATGCTATGCACGATCATATTGTATGATCTCATTGAACATTATGCCAGTGAGAACGAGGTGCATTATGGCTACTGCCGTCGATCTGGCAGTACAACTAATATTGGCAATCGAGAGGCTGTTGAGGCGTGTATTTCAGATCTTGCAATGATCCTTTCGACCCTTCGTCCTCTCCTACTGCAATATTCCCATTCTGAAGCCTTAGTCGCATTCCAAGTGCGAGAAGTAGACTGGATTCTTACCAATATGCTTCTCAGGCGAGTGGGAAACTGCCTTTCGCCTGAGGCTTGGAACGAGGTCGGTCGCATCCAGACGATGCTAAAATAGAAGAAGTAATTTAGATTCATGGCGATTTTGGGCCAGGTTCCGTTGAAGCCTAGTGCAGCAGCCGCAATCTTTAGATCACTCACAGGATCTGAATTTCAGAAGGTGATGATTGTCTGCGCTCATCCAGATGATGAATGCGTGGGCGCGGGCGTGGTCTTGCCGGTTTTGTCAAGTCTCACAGTGGTGCATGTCACGGGCGGGGTGCCCGATGACCCCCGCTATGCTCGATGGGCTGGCTTCAAAAGTCTCGAAGCTTATAAGTCTGCAAGGCTAAAAGAAGCACAGGATGCTATGAACTATATGGGCTTATCGCCCACCAACCTTCTCAATCTAGGATTTAATGATCAGCAGCTAAGCTATCAGTTAGAAGCTCTTGCTAACTCCATTGTTGCCCTGATTGGCGAGCATGAGCCAGATATTGTTATTACACATCCCTATGAAGGTGGGCACCCAGATCATGATGCGGTTGCTTTTTCATGCCATCATGCGTTGATGGTGTTGAAACGCCTTGGGAAAACACTGCCACACCTGGTTGAGATGACTTCGTATTTCTCTTCCGGTGGAGAACGAGTCCTTGGAGAATTTGCACAAGATAACTATGAGGGCATGTCTATCATGTTTGATCAAGACTCCCGAACTTATAAAAAGGGTCTGTACCAGTGCTATGCCAGTCAATTAGAACTTTTGAAAACCTTCCCTCTTGAGGTTGAGCGGTTTCGTCTCGCACCCTGCTACGACTTTACTCAGCCACCGGAGGTTCCTGAAATTCTCTACGACAAGTACGAACTTGGTATTAAATCTAGACAATGGTTGGAACTAAGTCGATCAGCCAGCGAGAGGCTTTGTGCAGAAGAGTCAAGTCAGCGAGTGTTGAGAACTGAGCGTCCTGAAGTGGGAAAGGTAGCTTTCGGCGATCTTGCCCGCGTGGAGCCGATCAGCCGGTGGTTTGGCTACGACCGTGGAACGCCGATTGACCGACCATTCATCGAGCAATTTCTTCACCAGCACCGGCAGGACATACGTGGCAGAGTTTTGGAGATAGGCGATGATAGCTATACAAGGAAGTTTGGCGACGATCGCGTCTCTCACCGTGATGTCCTTCACGTGAAGGAGGGAGCACTCGGCTCTACAATAATAGGGGACTTGAGTCATGCACCCCAAATCCCAGACAACACTTTTGACTGCTTGATACTTACTCAGGTGTTGGTTTGTATCTTTGATCTCCCTTCTACAATCACAACTATTTATCGCATCCTTAAGCCTGGGGGCGTAGTACTTGTTACTGTCCCGGGTATTTCTAATATCGATAAAGGTGAGTGGCATGACTACTGGATGTGGTCCTTTTCCCCAAATGCTCTAAGGAAGCTCCTCATGCTAAAATTCCCACCACATGATATTGAAGTTACAAGTCGCGGCAATGTGTTTTCTGCAATTTCCTTCTTAGAGGGCCTCTGCACTGAAGACTTGCAGGACTTTCCTGAAGCAGATGATGATCCTCACTATCCTTTAACAGTGCTTGGGCGAGCAGTCAAGCCCTTGCACGTGAACTGAATGAAGGTGGGGTTAGCCATTTGCTGTCACCACGGCCAAGGGTGCAGGTTTTGCAGAGCTTCACTGGCGTGTAAATATATCCATTGGAAACTATATCATCAATATGAAGACCAGTCTGGCCTTCAATATCGTAACAACAGGCGGCGATCCTTCCATCCCATGTGATTGCAAACATGTGCTCCCGCTCATAATCGCAACTTTCGCTGGATGGGGTATCCGGTTGGTTGATCTTCCAAGAAGGAAGCGCCACCTGGCCTGCCCAGTCGTGAAGGTTCTCCTTCTTTGGCTCCCAGAAATACAGGATTTCAAGAATCCCTTGAAGGTGCTCGGTGAAATCTTCGGGAGGCCGTGAATGGGCAGAAATACCTACACCGCGAAGACCACTTCTAGCTAGGGAGGCTCTGGAAAACCCGCGCCATCCGCGCGAAAATACCTCTGCAATCGCTGGTACGCACTGGGATGATGGGCAGCAAGCAGCTCGGATTCGGTGACTACGAGCAGGCCACCGCCAAGAAGCG
>NZ_JAGQCU010000040.1 GCF_024346355.1 Cyanobium sp. ATX 6A2 | reverse complement strand
TCCTGGGTTCGCAACGACAGAGAGGCGGGCATCGCGGAGCTCCAGACCGGTATCGGCGCCCTGTTGTCGCGTCATGAGACCCGCCTATGTAGTTGCGCGGTCCCGCCTATCTAATTGTCGCCGTGCACCTGATCCGGTGCCTGGATCACGAACACCGCTTTCATTGCCGCTGCCACCATGTCCTGTCCAACCTTTGGGTCATGACTCAGGAGGTTGCGCAGGAAGTGCACTCGGCACCGCTGCCAGCTGCTGCCCTGGAACATCCGCTTGATCGCGGCTGTCAGCCCCAGGTGGGCATCCGAGATCACCAGCCGGGTGCCGTCGAGGCCACGCTCCTTGAGTGAGCCCAGGAACTGGCGCCAGAAGCCCTCCGCCTCGCTGTCGCCCACGGCAATGCCGAGCACCTCGCGATAGCCGAGGGCATTGATGCCGATCGCCACCACCACCGCCCGCGACACCACCCGCATGTTGCGGCCCAGGCGACCGCCGTGGAGGTACGTCGCATCGAGGTAGACGTAGGGGAAGCGGGCATGGTCAAGCGGCCGGCCCAGAAAGGCTTTCACCTGCTCATCGAGGCCCTGGCAGATCCGGCTCACCTCCGATTTGGAGACGCCGCTGGCGCCGCCCAGCGCTTCCACCAGGGCATCGACCTTGCGGGTGGAGATGCCACCGGTGTAGGCCTCCATCACCACGGCGTAGAGCGCCTTGTCCACTCAGCGGCGAGGCTCGAGCCAATCGGGAAAAAAGCTGCCCTGCCTCAGCTTTGGGATGGCCAGGCTGAGGTCGCCCACCTGGGTGGTGAGCAGCCGGTGGCGGTAGCCGTTGCGGTGGGTGGAGCGCTGATCATGACAGCGCTCATGGAGTTGAGCACCGGTAAGGGCCGAAACCTCGGCTTCCAGCAGATCCTGGAAGCCCCGGCGCACGATCTCCGGGATCAGGGCACCAGCGGTGGTGCCCTCCATGAGCTGGCTCAGCTCGGAGGCGCCACTATGGGTAAGGGTCATGGTCTGTGTTCGGTTTGGTGGTAGTGCTCCGAACAGGGTCACAGACCGGCCCACCCATTGCCACAGCTGAGATGTGAGGGAGGTGAGCCATCAGCCCTGGCTACGCCGGGGCTGATCCCCCTGAGTTACACCACTCCATGGGACGCCGCTCGGCGCAGCGGATGGCTGGCAGGGATCCGCTCCTCGGCCGAGAATTAGGACAACAGGAAACCGCTGGTCTCCTGCTGTCCACGCATCTGTGCTAAGCAGATGCCCCATTCTCACGCAGGCTCTGTTTATCAGCCAGGTGTTTAGTAGAGGTGAGTTGCAGCAGAGTGGGTTTCGTGCAGAGAACGGAAGCCCACCCAGAATCCGAACCAACAGCTAGCAGTACATTCAAGTACATCTTTGACTCAATTTAAATACCCCGATGCCGAACGACTTGACTCTTACGATCATTTGGCAAGGACTACAAGAAGCAGGCCAGACAAGCGCTGGCTGGAAGCCGAACCAAAGGACCAGAGCAGCCCCGAAAAGACAGACACCACCATGGCCAAGCAAGCTGCATTGTGGCTAAAAATGAATTGACCCTGGCGAGTTCTTCCCTTGTCAATCTACAATGAATTCAGTCGACAGCAAGCTATCAATGAAAAATATATCAAAGAGTGGCTATTTGAGCCGTCTTGCCGCGATTTGGCAAGATAAAGTAATTAAAGCAATCAAGGTTCAAACACGATCGCCCGCAGTATCAGTGGTAATTCCATTCTACGGCAGGATGGATGAAGTAAAAACCGCGATAGGCGCACTAGAATGCCAGACAATCAATAATTTTGAGGTCATCTTAGTAGCAGATGGCTGCTTATTCGACGAGAAAGTGCTAAGGAAACTAAGAGATCTTTGTATAAACACGAAAGTTATTCGCATTTCCAGAAATGGGGGTGCATTCGCAGCTCGTATCAAGGGTGCAGCAAAAGCGCATGGAGAATATCTATGGTTTTTTGATCATGATGACTATGTAGAACCTAATTTTATCCAACAAATGCTTTCCAAAGCAACTGTGACCTTGGCAGATGTTGTGGAGTGCCCATTCGTCAATATCAAGAGAGGCGAAAAAGCCAGGGTGTTCAAGCGATTTGAAGGAGAGACAAATCTCAATGGGGAGAACATTTTAAAGGCATATCTCTTGGGAAAGTCACACAACAATCTAGCTAACAAGCTAATCCGGCGAAGCAGTTGGAGGAAAGCTATACGAGCATTAAGAAGCATGGGAATCTCACTTAAACAACGCTTGATTTTCTGTGAAGATATGCTGTGCACAATAGCACTTTATGATCAAGCGAATCAGTACGCCAGCACACTCCAGACTGAATATACATATCAACATCGGCCAGCTAGCACAACAACGACGAGCAGACACGAAATAATCGAAGCCTGTCTATCAGATCTGGCCACTGTCCTATCAGTCATTAAACCAATCCTGCTAAAACATTCTTGCACTCAAGCCTTGGACAATTTTAAAGAACGAGAAGTGAACTGGGCGGTTGCCAATCTTGCTGTTGAACGTCTAAATAATTGTCTTACTTCTAATGCTTGGGACGATGTCGGACGTATCCAGGCAAATCTTAGAGAATACGGAACCTTTTCAAACATGAAAGATCAAGTGCAAAACCCTCTGCAGCCCCGCGCAGCAGCTGCAATCTTAAACTCCTTGACTGGATGCAATCCTAAGAAAGTGATGCTTATCTGCGCACACCCTGATGACGAATGTGTGGGAGCAGGTCTTTTGATGTCGGCATTGCAGGGGATTACAGTGGCACATGTCACCAACGGTGTGCCCGAAGATCCACGTTACGCGAAATGGGCAGGGTTTGATAATCCTGAAGCCTATAAGCACGCAAGACTTGAAGAAGCACGAGCGGCAATAGATTATGCGGGGCTGAAGCAGAGTAGCCTCCTCAACTTAGGATTTGTGGATCAACAAATAAGCTATCAGCTACCAGCTCTCACTGAGTCAATAGCGGCCCTTATAGATGAATACGAACCAAATATTGTTATTACTCATCCCTACGAAGGTGGGCATCCAGATCACGATGCCGTTGCTTTTGCATGCCATCATGCGCAGATACTCCGAGAGCGTAGTGGAAAATCCCAGCCACATCTAGTCGAGATGACTTCGTATTTCTCATCGGACGGGAAACGAGTAGTTGGAGAATTTGCACAAAAGGATCCCAAATCAATGACCATTGTTCTTAATCAAAGCTGTAAAATCTATAAAGATATTCTCTACCGGTGTTACTCAAGCCAATTAAGCCTCCTTAAGGGCACCTCGAAAAATAAGCTGTTTCCCAGTTTCTGCAGGCATGAAAAAAAGCCGCCAATGGCGGCAGGCAGCAGAACTTTGTATCTGCGGGTGAGCTTTTACCTGCGCTATCGGACCCTCCT
>NZ_JAGQCU010000004.1 GCF_024346355.1 Cyanobium sp. ATX 6A2 | reverse complement strand
GATCGGTGTCAGGCGGGCATTGGGGTGTGTATGCATGGGGTGTGAGGTCTGGGGCTGTTGGGTCGCACCACAACCCTGTCGGCCTCACACCCCTTTGTCAGCCGGAACAACCTGGTGGCACTACACACTTAGGCAGGCGCCGGAACGCTGAACAGAGTTACCAGGGGGTGGGCCTTGATCACAGCGGTGAGTGCCATCGGCCCAGGTGCAGTGGGACCGCCAACGCCAGGATGATGATCACAACGTCTGGGCCATGCCCAGGCCGCGCAACACCCGAGAGACCAGTGCCGACACCAGTGGCGAAAGCAGTGCCGACAACCACGTTCACCGAGTTTGCGCAACGGGCCGACTATTCGCTGCTGGAGTCCCTGCAGGCGGATCCCCAGGCCAGCGGCGATGGCCACGATCACCGGCCCCGCCAGGTGTTCTCCGGTCATTACGTGCCGGTGACACCCACGGCGCTTCCAGCGCCGGAGCTTGTGGCGCACAGCAGAGCCCTCTTCAACGACCTGGGTCTGAGCGATGGGCTGGCCCACGACGAGCCGTTCCGCCGTCTGTTTTCCGGCGACATCACCGTGGCCACAGGGCCGATGCGGCCATTCGGCTGGGCCACCGGCTATGCCCTCTCCATCTACGGCAGGGAATACATCCAGCAGTGCCCGTTCGGCACCGGCAACGGCTACGGCGACGGCCGGGCCATTTCCGTGTTCGAAGGCGTGTTCAACGGTCGGCGGTGGGAGATGCAACTGAAAGGCGGTGGCCCCACGCCCTACTGCCGCGGCGCCGATGGCCGCGCCGTGCTGCGCTCCAGCGTGCGCGAGTTTCTGGCGCAGGAGTTCATGCACGCCCTGGGCGTTCCCACCTCCCGCTCGCTCACGCTCTATGTGTCCAGGTCGGAAACGGTGCGCCGGCCCTGGTATGCGCCGAACTCCCGCTCGTTCGATCCCGACATCCTGGTGGACAACCCGGCGGCGATCACCACCCGGGTGGCGCCGTCGTTTCTGCGGGTGGGCCAGCTGGAGCTGTTCGCCCGTCGCGCCCGCAGCCAGGCCCATCCGCAGGCGCTGAACGAGCTGCGGATGATCGTTCAACATCTGATCGAGCGGAACTACCTGCAGGAGATTGATCCGGCTCAGGAGTTCAGCGATCAGGTGGTGGAGCTGGCGGGATTGTTCCGCGCGCGGCTCACCGCCCTGGTGGCCAATTGGATGCGCGTGGGCTACTGCCAGGGCAATTTCAACAGCGACAACTGCGCGGCCGGCGGCTACACCCTCGACTACGGCCCCTTCGGATTCTGCGAACTGTTCGATCCCCGCTTCCAGCCCTGGACCGGCGGCGGCGAGCATTTCTGCTTCTTCAACCAGCCAGGGGCGGCCGAAGCCAACTACCAGATGTTCTGGGCCGCCATCCGGCTGCTGCTGGAGGGCAACGCGGAGGCCCTGGCGCGGCTGGATGAGATCCGCGACGGCTTCGCCGAGGCGATGCAGCAGGAGATCGAGGCCATGTGGGCCCGCAAGCTTGGCCTGATCCGCTACGACGCCGAGCTGGTGAACGAGCTGCTGCAGCTGATGGTGCTCTCCAAGGTGGATTACACGATCTTCTTCCGCAGGCTCTCTGCCATTCCGGAGCACCTCTCAGCCCTGAAGGAGAGCTTCTACGTGCCGAGTTCGGAAGAGCTCGATGGGCGCTGGACGCAGTGGCTGCAGCGCTGGCGGGATCAGATCACGGCCAACGGCGACCTCAGCGAGACATCCGCAGCGATGAAACGCATCAACCCCAGGATCACCTGGCGCGAATGGCTGATCGCCCCGGCCTATGAACAGGCGGCACAAGGGGATACCAGTCTGATCCATGAGCTGCAGGAGGTGTTCAGCCATCCCTACGACGAGCTGTCTCCGGAGCTGGCGGCGACCTACGACCGTCTGAAGCCCAGGGAATTCTTCAACGCCGGTGGCGTGTCCCACTACAGCTGTTCGTCCTGAGCCAACCCCCAGGTCTCCGACCTGTCTCAAGCATCGAGCAACAACAGGGCCTCGCGGCCACCGGCAACCCCCTCGCAGCTGAGGCGGCGATCGAAGCTCACCAGCCGGCCGCCGCGGTGCACCGCCAGCGCCAGCAGGTAGGTGTCGGTGAGCTGGGTGGCCTCCAGCAGTCGCGATGCATCCACAAGGCTCTGGTTGAGCAGGCTGAGCGAATCCGGCCAGAACTGATGCTGCGGATGGCGGATCAGCTCCGCTACCAGAGGGGCCACCACCGCTGGTGGCCCCGGACTGTTGGGATAGCGCGGCTGGCCGAGGATGCGCAGCACGGCGTTCTGTGTGAGCGGGCAGGTGGCCCAGCCATGCGCCTGAGCTGCCGCAAACCAGCCATGGGCTGGTTCGTGGTGCACGTGGCGTCGATCCAGCAAGGCGATCAGCACGTTCACATCCAGCAGCGCCACACTCACGCCAGCTCATCGCGCAGGTTGTTCACGAGCTCCAGATCCACCGGTGCTCCCTTCTCCTTCCAGGGCAGCAGGGGCAGGCCGTTGCGATGATCGGACCTCTGGTTTTCGGAGCTGGAGCCTGGCGCCGGTGCTACCAGGGCCTGGCGGGCCAGCTCACTGATCACGGCACCCAGGCTGGTGCGCCGTTGCCGTGCCAGCACCCGCGCCGCCGCCAGCACGTCGTCGTCGAGCTGCAGGGTGGTGCGCATCTGATGTGTTCGCATCAAGCATCAACCATAGGGACGACTAACTTCTCTGCGGTGCTCGTGCGCCTACCGCGAGAGAGAGAGAGGTCGCCATGGTCGCCAGGGTTGCCTGTCAACCACTCTGGCGGGCCTCAAACCGGCAACGCCACATTGAGGGGGGCCGCGGATCCCGCAGAAGGCGGCATGAGAGCGCAGACCTGGTCTAGACTCGATATCGATCAACTGTGGGGTGTCATGCGCGCCAAGTTGTTCCGCAACGGCCGCAGCCAGGCGGTGCGGCTGCCGGCCGAGTTCCGCTTTGAGGGCACAGAGGTGGAGGTGCATCGCGATCCCGAGAGTGGCGCTGTGGTGCTCACACCGGTGCGGCCATCGGCCCGCGCCTTGCTGGATCAAAGGGATGACCTGCTGCAGGAGCCTGGGTTCCAGGCCGAGCTGGAAGCGTTTTTCGAGGGGTTGCGCGACACGCGCCCTGCGGAACCGGTGGAGTTCCTCTGATGGCTGCGGCAAAGGGGAGGCTGATGCTCGACACCAACGCCGTGAACGCCTTTCTGAAAGGCCTGTCGCCGTGCCTGGATACCTGGGTGTGTGAGCAACGCTGTTGCCTGTCGTCGATCGTGGTGGCGGAGATCCGTTACGGCCTGGAGAAGCTGCCGCCAACGTCGCGGTTGCAGGCGCTGGTGGAGAACACCCTCAAGACCCTGGAGATCCTGCCCTGGTCGGAAGCCTGCGCCAGGGTGTATGGCCGGCTGCGGGCCGATCTCGAACGCAACGGGAAGCCGTTGGCGGCGATGGATCTGCTGATCGCCAGCCATGCCCTCAGCGAAGGTTGCGCCCTGGTGACGGCGGATCAGGCCTTTGCCAATGTGGCCGATCTGCACCTGGAGGCCTGGTAATGGCCAGCAGGCAGGGGTTGGCCAGGTGCCTTCCCACTTGGCGTTCTGCCCCCCTCAAACCGCCAACGCCAGAGATGGCGAGGAACAGCCAGGCAGGTAGGCCGCCGGGATCTCCCGCTCCAGCCGCCACCCCCGAGAGGCCCCCGCCATCGGCCGCTCGCCCTCATGGCTTTCGTACCGCGCAAACCCGAGACACACGAACGGCTCGGTGAGCCTGCCCTGCCGGCTCTGCTCTGGCTCTCCCAGTGGAACAGGGAGGGGCCGAAGGCCAGGTCGCGGGTGCGGGTGGAGGGGGAGAAGAGGGCTTCGCTTTTGCGCAGGGTGATGAACAGCAGGTCGGTGGCGCTCGGCTCGTGCCAGAGCACGACTTCGTGGTGGATCCAGAGGGTGCAAGCGGTGATCGCATCGCTCAAGCGGGGCTCTCTGGCTGGCCGGGGCCCGGTAGCGATTGGAGCCCCATCCCTCCTATTCCGGCCAGGGTTGAGATGCTGTGGTTATGAACGGTCATGACCACCATCGAGATCACCCTCCCCGATGCTCTTGCGGAAGAGGCACAGGAAGCCGGTCTTCTTTCTCCCGAGGCCATCGCGGATCTGCTACGCAGCACATTGACGTCCGACCTCTTGGCACGCCTCCAGCAAGTGCGTGAACTGCTCACGGCTCGCCCAGAGGAGGCGATGACTCGGCAGGAGATCAACGCGGAGATCATGGCCTACCGCCAGGAACAACGGATTGCGGCTGGTTCTTGAGTCCGATACGTCTCTTTCAGGCCAGATCTGCCAGGCTTATCATGAAATCGAGGCTCATCTTGCGCCGAGGCTGGCGAGGATCTTCCGGGCCAAGAGTTCCTTGATTTCATTGTGCCTTGGCACCGCTTCCTTGATCCCGGTAGCTGGATTGATCCAGATGGAATGTGAAGCCCCTTCCCTCTTGAGGATGCATCCAGCCATACGCAGTCGCCGTTCCAAATCACGGCGCTTCATCCGATCTTCAGGGGCATGCGCACGGCATCAGGCGGCAGGCCACGACTGATATCCGCCTCACGATCTTCCAGCAGAAGCTCAATGGCTGCATGGAGATCCTCTGTTGCTTCCTCAATCGATTCTCCCTGACCATTGGCACCGGGAATCTCCAGGCAGATCGCCCAGAAGCCACCTTCCGGTGCAGGCTCAATCACAGCTGTCAGTTCTCCCTTCATCAAGCTCAACCCTGTTACACGTTGAAGTCAGTTTAGGCCCAGAGAAGTTTTCCGCGGCCATGAGGTTGCTCATGTGCCTCATTCCCTCCCCGCCGTGCACCGCCCCCTCCCTCAAACCGCCAACGCCAGAGATGGCGAGGAACAGCCAGGCAGGTAGGCCGCCGGGATCTCCCGCTCCAGCCGCCACCCCCGAGAGGCCCCCGCCATTGGCCGCTCCCCCTCGTGACTCTCGTAGCGCGCAAACCCCAGGCAAACGAAAGGCTCGGGACCGTGCCCTGCCGGCTCTGCTCTGGCTCCCCCAGTGGAACAGGGAGGAGCCGAGGGCTGGGTCGCGGGTGCGGGTGGAGGGGGAGACGAGGGCTTCGCTCTTGCGCAGGGTGATGAACAGCAGGTCGGTGGCGCTGGCCTGGTGAGCGAGCACGCCTTTGCGGTGGATCCAGGGGGCTCCTCATCCCCTCACGACCAGGCTGCTCGTCAGGACAGAACGGTCTTCAGCTGAAGGATCAGCAGCGGCAATTCCACCTGGATCACATCCCACACCACATCAAGATCGACCCCCAGGTAGGCATGGATGAGCGAGCCTCACCTCCTCGGGGATGCGAGTGGCGGCTTCGCCGATCAGCTCGATGTTGCGAAGAACGGCGTCCTGCATCAGCTGATCCGCCTCGAACTTCGCACGGTTCAGATCAGCGCAGTAGCCCACGGCGCGATGGGCAAACCGATCCATATTCTGCGCATAGAGGCGCCAGTCACGTTTCGGACTGCCGTCAGAGGGTGATGGCATCCGCCTCAACCGCAGGCCTGAGCTCCTCCCGAAGTGCTTGTTCGGTCACAAGATCGATAGGTTGCTGGAGCAGGTCTTCCAGAAACAACTGGAGGCCATAGAAGCGTCTGGCCGTGGCTGGGCCGTCGAAGGCCACCAGCAGATCCACATCGCTGCTCGGTGTTGCCGTGCCACGGGCCCAGGAGCCGAAGATCCGCAGGCTGCGCACGCCGAAACGCTCACTCCAGACGGGCGCGTGCTGGCGCAACCGGCTGATCAACGTTTCGGAACTGACGTCCATGGCCTGCAGTGAATGCTCAGGAGTGGCCTGGGATGACGCTAAAACGCCAACGCCAGAGATGGCGAGGAACAGCCAGGTAGCCAGGCTGCCTGCCGGCGCTGCTCTGGGTCTCCCAGTGGAATAGCGAGGGGCCGAGGGCCAGGTCGCGGAAGCGGGTGGAGGGGGAGAAGAGGGCTTCGCTTTGGCGCAGGGTGATGAACAGCAGGTCGCACTGGGTGGCCTAGTGCCAGAGCACGCCTACGCGGTGACGGCCGTGCACGCTCAGGGGCACCGGCAGGATCAAGAGCAGTTGGGCGCAGAGTCTCAGCCATTGGCGCCGTACGTGCGCGCCCATGGCCTTCTGGTCGTGGCCGCAGGGGGCGAGGACACCGTTGAGACGCTCCTCTTCGGCCATCACAGCAGCTGGCGGAACTGCTGAGGCGTCAGATCTGCATCACGGGCGATGGCGCCCATGGTGATGGCGTTGATTGGGTCGTGGCGTGGAATCACGAGGCGCAGCTCACCATTGCTCAGGATCAGATGACCGGATTCGCGGACGATCCGATACCCCAGCTTGAGAAACACTCTTACGGCTTCCTTCTGACTGATCCCCGGTAGACGCGGTATTTAAAACGCATGTTCCAGTGTCTCCACACTGCGCACGCCACCCTCCTCAGCTTCCACTTCCAGCCAGAGGGCAATCGCTTCGCGGATGTTCGCCAGTGCTTCGTCCCGGCTGGATCCCTGGGAGTGGCAGCCCGGCAGGTCAAGACAGCTCACCGACCAGCCTTCTTCCGTTTCCAGCAGCCGGATGCGGTAGCTCATGCCGGTCTCACTCCCTGTCCTGCGTTCAGGCTACGCGGCATGGGGCTGGCCTCTGTCACGACGCCCCCCAGCATCCTCACACCGCCAACGCCAACTCCGGCACGAACGCCGCCGGAATCGCCTTGTGCGGCCGCCAGCGAACAGCGCCCGAGGCTGGTCACACGACCAAGCTGCAGCCTGCAGACAGCGAGGTGAAGGCACTGACTGCGGCGGTGCTGGTGGTGCCCTTGGGTGGAGATGCCGGCTACCCTCGGAGGCAATCATGGTTGGGGTGCACCCTTGACCACCATCGAGATCACCCTCCCTGATGCGCTGGCCTCAGACCGCATTGTCCGTCTGCAAGACGCCAGGGCTGCTCTTGCTGCTGACCCGCCGGAGGTGCTGACCCGGCAAGAGATCAACCAGGAGATCAGCGCGTATCGCAAGGGGCAACGACTTGCGGCTGGTTCTTGACACCAACACGGCCGACTACGGCCTGACCTGGCATGGAGTTCCAGGACAACTCATCGTTGCAGCCGGTGTCCGCATCGGCCGCTAACCTCATCCCAAGGGCTTGATCTGTTCCTTGACCCACTCGGTCCATGCCTGCCGATCAAGCATTCCGGAGGCAACAGCAAGAACAACAGCTTCGAGGGAAAAGCCTAGAGTAGCAGCCTTCTCTATGAGAGTGGGATAGAGATCAGCACCTGAAAAGGTCTGGCGGAGCTGGGAGAGTGACCCTTCCAAGAGACGAAGGTCCCGCAATCCGGGGGACCCCCCTGAGGTGGCGATCAATCGGCGGTGCAGCTCCAGTACCTCACCGAGGCGGAGGTAGCGCATCACGCCAGACGACGGTAAAGCTCCTCATTTTTTGCCAGCACGTTCGATGCGGCTGCTTCGAAGTCTGCGGAGGGTCGGCTCAGGAGATCGCGTACGGCGGCTGAGGCCAGGACCTCCTGAGACACGTTGAGCAGCCCGGCCACCTCGGCCAGGGCACGGGACTGTTCTTCGTTGAGCTCAATGGCGAGGGCCATGGCAGACCTCCAGAGCCCCAAGGATAGGAGAGGTCGAAAGGGGATCGCCCCCCTCAAACCGCCAACGCCAACTCCGGAACGAACGCCCCCGGAATTGCCCTATGCAGCCGCCAACGAATCGCCATCGGCCGCTCGCCCTGGTGGCTCCCATACTCGGCAAAGCCCAGGCACAGGAACGGCAGCGTCACCCCGCCACGTTTGTTCTCCTCCCGCACGAACAGCAACACCCTGCTGCCACGCTCCACATGGTGGATGTAGCGCTGCCCGGTGGCTGAGGTTTCCCGGGTGAGGCTCTGGCTCTCCCAGTGGAACTCCAGCGGGGAGATGGCGTAGTCGTTGTAGCGGGTGGTGGGGGAGAACAGGCGCTCGGACTTCTTGAGGGTGATGAAGAAGACGTCGCAGCGGGTGGCCTCATCGATGCCGAAGGCTTCTGCACAGCAGTGGAACAGCCCTTCCCCCCGGTGAGCCAGCCAAAACGCTCAAAATCGGCAATCCTGGAGACAGACAATCGAATCCCGATGCCCCTCCGCTCGGCTACTGAATTCCCGATCACGCCAGATCCAGAGGCTCTGGAGGGCACCTACCAGGACTGCCGGGCGGCCCTGGTGTCGGCCAACCGCTCCCGGGGCATGCTCAAGGCCCAGAGCGACCGGCGGGGGGTTGTGATCACCGAGCTGCAGCGGGAGCTGGTGGAGCTGGAGATGGATCTGGCCGATGAGGCCCGGGCCAAGGCGCGGCTCCATGCCCTCAACGCCAAGCTCGGCACCGTGATCCGCGAACTGGAGGAAACGGGCGATGCGATGGTGGGCCTGATCGATGAAAGCGAGCGCCAAAGCGGCTTCTGGCTGGTGGAGATGTTCCGCCGATTGGTTCAACAGGCCACGCGCTGGCGCCAGGTGAAGGCCAAGGCCGTTGCGCTGGCGGCTGAATCGACCGAGGCGAGCACTTCCGCGAGCCAGCTCGGCGAGAAGCCATGAGCGCGGGCCCGTCGATCGCTGATTTATTGGAGCAGAGCCACCGGGAACTGGCGGGCACCGATGCCCGGGTGTACCGCCGCGTGGCGGACCATCTGCAGCGCTCCGGTGCGGCGCTCCAAGACCTCCAGGATCCCCAGCCTGGGGGAACCCAGGACCCGAAAGCCTTGCTGGGCAAGGGGAGTTTCCTGCAGCAGCCCGCGGCCTGCCTCAAGCGGCTGTGCAAAGCGCATGGGATCAAGGGGTACTCCAAGTTGCAAAAGACCGCTCTGGCCCAACTGCTGGAACGCCATGGCGTGACCCCACCGCCGCCGCCCTTGGAGAGTTTCACCAAGAAGGAGTTGATTGCGCTGGTGCGGCAGCTGCTGGGGGAGGCGTAGCCGATCGCCCCGCTCGTGCCTGTTTACGCCCAAACCGACCCAACTGCAGGCAGACTCCCCCCAGCGACGCGTGACCTGATCCCTCGATGCCTGATCAGGACCAGCTGAACGACTTCCTCGAAGCTCTTGGGGAAGTTGGCAGCCCCGCCAAAAATCCAGTCCTGCGGGAGTCCCTTGGCTGGGAAGAGGCTCTCTACGAGGAGGTAAAGGCGACGCTTGTGGCCAAAGGGATCGTGCTGCGGGGTAGGGGCCGCAGCGATTCGGTGTCCCTGGTGGACCCTGACCCCTCGTACCAGCAGACCACCCTTGCCAGGGACGTGGATGACGACATAGAGGAAACCAGCAAGAGCAATTCCTCCCTTTTGACAAGTCCGTTAGATCCAGCTAACCGTTTTCTTCCTATAGACACTCCTTCAACGCTGCCAAGCGACCCCCAGAAATTCCTCAACGACCTCGACAAGAAGCTCTGGACGGCAGCCAACAAGCTGCTGCCGATGCTTGACGCTGCCGTCTACAAGCACGTCGTGCTCGGCCTCATCTTCCTCAAGTATGTGTCCGACTCCTTCAAGGAGCGCCGTGCCGAGCTGGAGAATGTCTTCCGCGACCCGGCGCACGATTACTACCTGGGCGAGGACGCCGAAGACCTGATCCCCGACGAGCTCGAAGCGCGTGACTATTACACGGAGAACAACGTCTTCTGGGTGCCGGCGCTCGCGCGCTGGGACTTCATCCAGGCGCACGCCAAGGTAGGGGTTGGCATCAAGCTGCAGGTCACAAATGGCAAGACCGCCGAGTACGAGTTCAAGGGCATTGGACGGCTGCTGGACGACGCACTGGAGGCAGTAGAAAAGGAGAATCCCAAACTCAAAGGTGTGCTGGAAAAGGATTACGCGCGCAAGCAGATTGACTCCGCACTACCCAGTCTGATTGACGAGGTTATTGGTAAGATACCGTTCCACCACGGCACGCTTAAGGCCAAAGATATCCTCGGCCACGTGTACGAATACTTCCTCGGTGAGTTCGCCATCGCCGAGGGTAAGAAGGGTGGCCAGTATTACACGCCCAAGAGTATCGTTGCCACCATCGTCGAAATGCTGCAGCCCTTCCAGGGCCGGGTGTACGACCCTTGCTGCGGCTCGGGCGGCTTCTTCGTACAGAGCGAGAAGTTCGTGGAGGAGCACGGCGGCCGCGTGGGCCAGCTCTCCATCTACGGCCAGGAATCCAACCCCACAACCTGGCGGCTGGCGTCGATGAACATGGCCATCCGCGGCATGGACTATGACTTCGGCAAGGAGCCGGCCAGCACCTACACGCGCGACCAGCACCCCGACCTGCGCGCCGACTTCATCATGGCCAATCCACCCTTCAACATGAAGGAGTGGAACGCCGGCGTGAAGGACGACGACCCGCGCTGGAAGTACGGTATCCCGCCCGCGGGCAACGCCAACTTCGCGTGGATGCAGCACATGATCCACCACTTGGCGCCGCAGGGCAGCATGGCACTGCTGCTGGCCAACGGCTCGATGAGCAGCAACACCAATAACGAAGGCGAGATCCGCAAGGCCATCGTCGAGTCAGACCTTGTGGAGTGCATGGTGGCGCTGCCCAGCCAGCTCTTCACCAACACGCAGATACCGGCGTGCATATGGTTCCTCACGCGCAGCAAGGCCGCGCGAGGCAGCGGCGAGTTGCGCTGGCGCGACCGCGCGGGTGAGACGCTCTTCATCGACGCCCGCAATCTGGGCTACATGAAAGATCGCGTTCTGCGCGACTTCAGCGTCGACGACATCCGCAAGATCGCCGGCACCTTTCACGCGTGGAAGCGTGGCGTTTGTTATGTCGACGAACTGGGCTTCTGCAAGGCCCTTAAGCTAGACAACATTCGCAAGCACGACCATACGCTCACGCCGGCTCGCTACGTGGGTGCTGTGGTGCAGGAGGAGGATGGCGAACCATTCGAGGAAAAGATGGCGCGGCTGACGGCGCAGCTTGACGCGCAGTTCGGCGAGAGTGCGCGTCTGGAACGGGCGATTCGCGAGAACTTGGCGAGGCTTGGCTATGGCGGCTGAATGGAGCCATGTGCCCCTCGGTGACCTTTGCGATCCCAACCGAGGGATCACGTATGGCATCGTCAAGGTCGGCGAGTTCGTAGCCGGTGGGGTTCCTGTCATTCGCGGCGGCGACATCCGCGGTGGGATGATCGAATACGACGACGCGAAGCGTGTTTCTCAGAAAGTTAGCTCTCAATTCGAGCGGACAGTTCTGCGGGGCGGTGAGATTCTCATCAACTTGATCTCTGAACCGGGTCATACGGCCATCGTTTCTCCCGAGCTTGCAGGCGCTAACGTTTCGCGCGATGTGGGCGTCATCGCGCTTAATGATGAGGTCGATCACCGGTTCGTCGACTATTGCTTGAAGTCTCCACATTCCATTCAGTGGTTGAGCTCGCGTCTCCAAGGTAGCGTCACGCAGAAGATCAACCTTGGAACACTTCGGCAGCTTCTAATTCCAATTCCACCTATAGCCCAACAGAGAGCCATTGCTCACATCCTTGCCACGCTCGACGACAAGATCGACCTGAACCGCCGGATCAACGAGACGCTGGAGGCCATTTCTCAGGCAATTTTCAGGTCCTGGTTTGTCGACTTCGGCCCCGTCTACGCCAAAGCCAGCGGCGAGCCCCCGGAGAGCATATGTCGCCGCTTGCGACTCACTCCCGAACTCCTCGCCCTCTTCCCCGATCGCTTCATTGATTCCGAACTGGGCGAGATTCCTGAGGGATGGAATGTGAGGCCACTCGACACGATTGCGGACTATCTCAATGGGCTTGCGCTACAAAAGTTTCCACCTGAGAGCGATACGGAGTGGCTCCCCGTTATCAAAATAGCGCAGCTGAAAGGCGGATCAACGGTGGGTGCCGCGCGAGCCTCGCAAAGGTTGGACCCGGCTTACGTAGTCGACGATGGGGATGTGCTGTTTTCTTGGTCAGGAAGTCTCGAGGTCGATGTCTGGTGCGGCGGGCGTGGCGCACTGAATCAACATTTGTTCAAGGTCACATCGAAGAGCTTTCCGAAATGGTTCTTTTTTTACTGGACAAAAGAACACTTGGAGAACTTTCGATCCATCGCCGCCGGGAAAGCTGTCACGATGGGTCACATACAGCGCAAGCACTTGACCGAAGCACTCTGCGTAGTGCCGACAAACCCACTACTCGAAGCGGCGAACGAAATCGTCACGCAGATATTCGAGGCCCTGATCGGGAATAGGCAGCAGACGCGAGCCCTTGCCGTCACCCGAGACACACTCCTTCCAAAGTTACTTGTGGGTGAACTCCGCGTTCCAGAAGGGTTAGGCACGTGAGTTCTCTCGATATGCGAGAAGATCCGCTCGTCCGTGAGGCCATGCGGCTTCTCAATGACGAATACGAAACTAGCAAGGATTTCAACGAAGCGTTTGAGGTCGACGAGCCAATCCGGATTGGCAGTCTCGAGTTTACGAAGAGCAAAGCACTGTTTTGGCTGGATCGTGACGCCTATTACGAAGCAAAGGGAGAGTGGCAAAACGAATCGCTGCAAGAGCGCCACGAACCATGTCTCAAGCTGCTCGCGTCCATGGGCTTGAAACGCCCTTCTCAGAACTGCTCGTGGCCGTCCAGCGCGGTCGCATCGTTCCCTTTGTCGGCGCTGGAATGTCCATGCCGATGGGAATGCCGTTATGGGGAGCGGCACTCAAAGAGTTGTTGGGGTGCTTACCGAGTGCTGATGCCGATGCAATCGACATGCAAATCGAAACGGGACAGTACCTCGCCGCTGCCCAAGCCTTGTTTGAACACGACCAAGTGCAAACCAGCAACTTCGTGCGTACGAAGTACCGCATACAGAAGGTCAAATTGGGTGGACCGATGATGCTCCTACCAAGAATCGCCAAAGGCTGTGTCATCACAACGAATTTTGACGACGCGATTGAGCAGGTGTATGGGCGCGATGAAGTGCGATTCGACGCCTACATGCACGGCACTCAGGAACACAACTTTTTCCAGCGCCTGGTGCGTGGTGATCGCTGCCTGCTCAAGTTGCACGGTGATGCAGACAACCCTGCCACCCACATCCTGACCCAGGTTCAGTACGAAGCCGGCTACGGGAACCCGTTCGACTTCCACAAGTCATTGCCCAAGGCGTTGCGGCAGGTATACGTCTCGCAGTCTCTCCTGTTCCTGGGCTGTAGCCTGGAGCAAGACTGGACGCTCGAATTATTCGAGAAGGCCAAACAGGAAGATGAGTATGCCATCCCCAACCACTACGCGATCCTTCCTGCGCCTGCCGAGGCCCTAGACAAGCAGGAGAAGGCGACGCGTCTACTAACGCTGAACATCCAGCCGCTATGGTACCCAGCCGGCTATCACGATTTCGTAGAGCGATACCTGCAGCTCATCGTTGATGTGGCCGAGAGGCGCATCGCTTACAACGAATGACCGCCTCGATGCTTACCGAAGACGCCTTCGAACAGCTTGTACTCACATGGTTCCAGGACTCCGGCTGGGAGTACCGCCACGGGCCAGACATTGCGCCGGATGGTGAGATACCGGAGCGGACCGACTACCGGCAGGTGGTGCTTACCGGCAGGCTGCACGAAGCACTGCAGCGCCTGAACCCAGGCGTGCCGGAGGCGGTACTCGATGAGGTTCTACATCGCGTGACGAAGCTGCATGAGCCGTCGCTCGTACAGAGCAACCGGCGCTTTCACGAGGCGCTGGTTGATGGGTTGCCGGTGGAAGTGGAGCAAGACGACGTCAAGCGTGGCGACCGGGTTCGGTTGATCAACTTCGAGCAACCGCAGGCCAACCGCTACTTGGTGGTGAATCAGTTCACCGTTCTGGGCAGCAAGCAGCCGCGGCGGCCGGATCTGGTGTGCTTTATCAACGGGCTGCCGATTGCGGTCATCGAGCTGAAAAACCCGGCTGCTGAGCATGCTGACATCTGGTCGGCCTTCAATCAGCTCGACGCCTACAAAGCCGAGATCACGGACCTGTTCGTCTTCAACGAGGCGCTGGTGATCTCGGATGGGCTGAACGCGCGGGTCGGGTCGCTCACTGCCAGCCGAGAACGCTTCCTGCCGTGGCGCACAATCCACAATGAGAACGATCGGCCCCTGCTGCAGTTCGAGCTTGAGAAAGTCGTGCGCGGCTTCTTCGCGCCCGAATTGCTGCTTGATTTCCTGCGCTATTTCGTCCTGTTCGAGCAGAGTGACGAAGGGCTGATCAAGAAGATCGCCGGCTACCACCAGTTCCACGCGGTGCGCGAGGCGGTGCGGGTGGCGGTGATGGCGGCGACCCAGATTCCTTCAGCCGCCAATGAGTTGCGCGAAGAGCGCGCGGCCTCCGGCAAGCGGGTCGAGCCAGGTTCGCGCAAGGGAGGCATCATCTGGCATACGCAGGGCTCGGGCAAGAGCATTTCGATGGTGTGCTTCGCTGCCAAACTCATGCAGCGGCCCGAGATGCAGAATCCAACCCTCGTGGTGGTGACCGACCGCAACGATCTGGACGGGCAGCTGTTCCAGACCTTCATGGGCGCACGCTCGTTGCTGAGGGAGACGCCGCAGCAGGCGGAGGATCGCGAGCAGCTGCGCGCGCTGCTGGCGGGGCGCCCGTCGGGCGGGATCATCTTCAGCACTGTGCAGAAGTTTTCGCCCGATGATGAGGAAGAGCGGTTCCCTCAGCTTTCGGACCGCACCAACATCGTCGTCATTGCCGACGAGGCGCATCGCTCACAGTACGGCTTCCGCGCGGTGCTGGATAAGAAGTCCGGCAAGTACAAGTACGGCTTTGCCAAGCATCTGCGCGACGCGCTGCCGAACGCGACGTTCGTCGGCTTTACCGGCACGCCAGTGGAGACCGATGACAAGGACACGCGCGGTGTATTCGGCGACTACGTCAGCGTCTACGACATCCAGGACGCGGTGGACGATGGCGCCACGGTGCCGATCTTCTATGAAAGCCGCCTAGCCAAGCTCGACATCAACCAGGCCGAGATCGAGCAGCTCAGCGACCAGGTCGAGGAAATTTTCGAGGACGAAGAAAGTGTCGCGCTGCGCAAAGCGGCCAAGACCAAGTGGGCCGCGCTTGAGAAGCTGGTCGGCGCAAAGCCCCGCCTTAAGGAAGTAGCGGCGGACCTGGTCAAGCATTTTGAGGCGCGCCTCACAGCCGTGGATGGCAAGGCGATGGTGGTGGCAATGAGCCGCCAGATCTGCGTCGATCTGTTTGACGCCATTGTCGAGCTTCGCCCGCAGTGGAAGGGCACGCTGGTACCGAGCCAGGATGCGGACAAGCCGAGCCACTACAGCCCCGAGGACGGCACGATCCGCATCGTGATGACCGGATCCGCCGCGGACGATCCCAAGTTACGCCCTCACATCTATAACGCAACGGCGAAGAAGCAGCTTGAAAGGCGCTTCAAGGACTCGAAGGATTCATTGAAGATCGTCATCGTCCGAGACATGTGGCTTACAGGATTCGATGTCCCATGTTTGCACACTATGTATGTGGATAAGCCAATGCGTGACCACAATCTGATGCAGGCGATCGCGCGTGTGAACCGCGTGTTCCGCGACAAGGAAGGTGGCCTGGTTGTTGACTACATCGGTATCGCCGGTGAGCTTCGACGGGCGCTTAAGTCCTACACAGAGAGCCGCGGCAAGGGGCAACCAGCCTTAGACAGTATCCAGGCAATGGCCAAGCTCCAGGAGCTTATGGAGGTGGCGCGTAGCATCCTGCACAGCTTCAACTACGTGGGCTATCGAACCGAGGCCGTGACGCTCCTCTTGCCAGCAGCGAACTTCATACTCGGGCTGGAAGACGGCAAGAAGCGCTGGTTCGACGTGGTGCTGGCCATCACGAAAGCGTTCTCGCTTTGTGGAACGCGGGACGAGGCGATTTACCTCCGCGAGGAGATCGCGTTCTTCCAGGCCATCAAGGGTGTGATCGCAAAGGCCACCGAAACCGACAAGAAGCTGTCGCAAGATCGAAAGAATGCAGTGCTGAAGCAGATCCTCGACAACGCGGTGGTGGCCGAAGCTGTCGAGGACATCTTCAAGCTCGCGGGTCTGGACAGGCCGGACATCGGCCTGCTGTCGGACGCGTTCCTCGAAGAGGTGCGCCAGCTGCCGCAGCGCAACTTTGCCGTTGAACTGCTTCAGAAACTGCTCAACGACGAGATCAAATCCCGCAGCCGTACCAATGTGGTCCTGGAGAAGAAATTCAGCGACCGGCTCGCGGCAGCGTTGAACCGCTACCGCAGCCGCGCGATCGAGAGTGCGCAGGTCATCGAGGAGCTGATCGCGATGGCCAAGGAGTTCCGGGAGGCGGCCAAGCGCGGCCAGAACTTGGGTCTGAACGAATCCGAACTAGCTTTTTACGACGCGTTGGCGAACAACGAGAGTGCCGTGCGCGAGCTGGGCGATGAGGTGCTGAAGAAGATCGCCTTCGAGCTAACAGAGAAGCTTCGCAAGAGCACGAGCGTCGATTGGAAGAAGCGTGAAAGTGTGAGGGCACGGTTGCGTAATCTGGTTCGCATCACACTTCGTCGATACAAGTACCCTCCAGACAGACAAGAGGAGGCCATTCGGCTGGTGCTCGAGCAGGCGGAGCGTTTGTCGGACGAGTGGGCAACTTAGTCCAGACTTGGAAATCGTCTCCTAATTTGCTGCAATCGCCTCCCTTAAGACTTGCTACTTGGAGCAATGTGCAACATTGCTTATTGGTGCCTGTAATGTGACGGAACTAGGGGCTTCTTAACTATTTCTCAGCCTCTTTCTCGGCTGTAGAGCTGGTACAGCGGTGGCACTGATAGGAGCATCTGCTCCAGCCCCTTGGCCACCCGCGCCGTCTTTTCCTTCTCCGGCTTTCCCGGCGTCCTTGAGCACCACCTCTACCTCCACCACGACGGCTACCCCACCGGAGCCGCCTGGCGCTTCGCGGCAGCCCTGCGCGAAAATCCTGAACCCGCCTCCTTCCTCGCCGCCTTTCTGAGCACCCAGCCCAGGGCGGAGCCAATCCAGAGTCCTGAGCAAGCGGCTGATGCCGAGTACCGCTACCTGGTGCAGCTCATCCCCTGCGCAGACCCCCGCCTACAGGTGCAGTGCTGGCGGCGGATCCCAGGCGGCGGCAGCTGGATTCCCCGCTGCGGTCCCATGCCGTTGGCGGCCTTCATCCAGCGCTTCCTGCCCGGTGATCCGCTTTGACTCGGCCAAGCGCCAGTGGACTCTGGAGCAGCGCGGCCTGGATTTTCTCGATGCTGAGACTGTCTTCGCCGGCCCAACGATCGAGGTCCCCGATCGAAGGCGAGACTATGGTGAAGTCAGAATCGTCTGCGTTGGATGGCTGCGAGGTCGCGCCGTGATCGTGATCTACACGGAGCGCAACGGCATCAGGCACATCATCTCCATGCGAAAGGCCAATGAACGAGAACAGCGTCGTTTTTTCCCTGACTTCTCCTGAAGGCACGATCCACTCTGATCTTCAGCGCGTGGATGCCCATATCATCCAACCTGAGGAATATGAAGAGATCCCCGAAATCACTGAGGAAGATCTCACGCACGCCGTGATCAAGCGCCCTGGCCAGCCGGATCAGCCTTTTGTGGCCAAACCAACCCAAGCCTCTTGACCCCATCGGCCTCAGTGCCTCAGGGCATCCCGATGCGCACTCAAGAACGCCTCCTCCTGTTCGCGGCTGAACGGCCGGATCAGGTTCGCCCCTTCAATGCCCCAGCAGCGCAAGGCTTCCCCTGCCGCCTCGTGCTGCCAGATCAGCTCGCCGCCTGAGTCGAAGCTGATCCAGTGGCGATCAAACAGCTTGTCCACATGGGGGGAGAGCAGCAGGCCGTTGGCTCCGCTCAGACGTTCGCTGTTGTCGCAGGATCGCCAGGGTTTGATGTGGCTCGCCACCAGGAACTCCTGCCGCGACAAGCCCGTGGCCCTGCAGGCCGGCTCCAGCTCCGACACCCGATGGCGAAACAACCCCTGCCCCAGCCGCGCCTTGGTGAGCGCATCGCGCTCGGTGCTGCTGGGCACCTCCCGCAACCGCTGCATGTCATCGAGCAGCGCCGCGGTGTAGTCGCCCTCTTCCGCCAGCACCACCAGGTGCACCCGCACTGCTGCATCGGCGTGCTCCTCGATCAGCTGGAGCAGCAGCAGCCCCAGGGATTCGCTCAGCCCTGCCAGGTACACACCCTGGTTGCCCCGGCCGGTGCTGGTGCTGATCGGGCTGTGGCGTTCCGGCAGCAGCGGTTGCAGCAGCTCAAAGAACGTCTGCGGCACCAGGGCCTGGCGCAGCGGCTGCCAGTTCACCCGCACCAGCCAGCCCTCCTGGCTCCAGTTCTCCCCCGCTGAGCCGAACTCCGGCGGCTTGGTGGCCGTGACCGCTGCCGTTTCCACCAGTCCGATCTGGCTGATCCGCCCATTGGCATAGCTGAACACCACATCCCCCCACTGGCAGCGGCTGAGGTTGTCGTAGGTCACGTTCCGCGCGCCATTGGCATTGACCTTCGGCGACCAGATGTAGCCGCCGTCGGTCTCCTGCCGGTAGGTCTGTTTGTGGTTGACCCACCAGTAGGAGGGCACGGATCCGGCCAGTAGTTGCCTCGTTGTAGCTGAGGTAGGGCTGGCTGTCTTCAGTAGGCCTGTCTCGACGGGATCACCCCTCGCACGCCCCTTCGCGGCTGCTCACAATCTCCCTCGCGCCTCGGGATCAAATGCCAGTGGGCATGAAACACCGTCTGCCCCGCCGCCTCGCCTGAGTTCAGCCCCCCTCTTGCGTTGAGCAAACCAGCCCAGCCGCTGATCGTGGCGCCCTGGGCACTCAGCTGCTCCCGCCGCAGCTTCAGCAGTTCCACCACGGCGTTCCATTCCGGCTGGTGCAGCTCCAGCCCATCGGCCCCATGACGACGCGGAATCACCAGGCTGTGCCCCTCGCTCACGGGGTAGGCGTCAGCGATGCAGAGCTTTGAATGCGTTCTCCAGCAGCACCCGGCCGCTGCCCTCCAGCGCGCAGAACACACAGCCCGCTTCGCGGTTGCCGTAGCTGGCCTGCACGCCGCGGAAGTCGGTGCGCCCTCTTGCGTAGGCAAACAGCCGTCGCGCTTGCCGGCGTTGCAGCGGAAGCAGAGCGCCTGCAGGTTGCTGATGGCGTCGGAGCCGCCTTGGTGTCTGGGGATGATGTGGTCCACCTCCAGGGCCCGCTGGTGCTCGTGCGCGCCGCAGCACTCGCAGCGGCCCCGTGCCCTGGTGAGCACCCGGTACTTCACCGAGCCGCTGATCGGGCTGCGGTGGCGGGAGCGGTGGGCAAATACTTCCTCGCCGCGCTGCTCGCGGAAGGAGTCGAGGCGCTGGCGGCACAGCTGCTGCAGCGCGTCGCCGCCGATCAGGCTGTAGGCGCCGTTGCCGTAGGCGGTGATGCCGTTGCCGGTCAGCACCTTGCCCACCATCCGCTGGCCAGGATCTGCCGGGCCACGTCCTGCGCTGGGGCGGGGCTGCTCCTCCCCAGCAGCTCCAGCAGCATGAGCGGTTGCTAGGTGTGGCTCATGCGCATCTGCTTGGCGATGGTCTCGCGCAGGCGAAGGAAGGCAGCAGAGGGGGGCGGGGGCATGGGGGAATCCTGGCGGGCGTGTGACGGGGGGTGGCATTGGTGAGGGAGAGGCCCAAAAGATCCCCATGCCAGCGCCACAACCAGCTCACGATCGTGATCTGCTGTCCCCCTTAGGCTGGGGAAGCCAGGAAACCGTCATGACAGACCAGCTTGGGCGCATCACCATCAACCCTGAGATCTGCCACGGAAAGCCAACCATCCGCGGGTTGCGTTATCCCGTGGAGATGGTGCTCGAACTGTTGTCAGCTGGGATGAGTGCGGCTGACATTCTCGCCGATTATCCAGATCTCGAGGCTGAAGACATCACTGCAGTGCTTGAGTACGCAACCCAGCTTTCCCGAATTCAGCGGGTTGACCTCCTCTCTGCATGAGGATCCTGCTGGATGCCCAGCTGCCACGATCGCTCGTTCGTCCGCTGGAGCAATTGGGTTGCGACATCCTCCACACCCTTGATCTGCCTGATGGCAATCGCAGCGCCGACAACATGATTGCCTCCATTGCCGACAGCGATGGGAGGATTGTCTTCAGCAAGGATGCAGATTTCGTCCGCAGTCATCTCTTGCGCGGCACTCCCGCCAGACTTCTGCTTGTGGCCACGGGCAACATCGGCAACCAGGATCTCACCGCTCTGCTGCTTCGTGTTCTGCCGGAGCTGAACCGGTTGTTTGAAACCCATGTCCTCATCGAGCTGAGCCGGAAGGCATTGGTTGTTCGGCATTGAACGTCAGTGAACTCGGCGCCGATGACCCGCTTGACCACCTGGCTCATGGGCATCCATCTCTCCAGTCCCTTTGCCCGGCTTCGACCGCGCTTACGATGGACTCCTTGCCGGTAGGAGTGGCGATGACGCCCATGTCTGACCTGCTGCAACTGCCCCTGAACGAGCGGCTGGCCCTGGCGATCGCCCTATGGGACTGCCTTGATGACCAGTCCCGAGATGGGGCGCTGCCGGTGGACCCTGCCCTCTGCGCCGAGCTCGACCGGCGCTGGGCGACCCATCGCGAAAACCCCGAAGCGGCTGTGTCCTGGGATGAGGTGCGGAGCCAGCTCGGCATCGGATGACCATGCCCGCGGTTCGCTTCCTGCCGGAGGCGGTGGAGGATCTGCTGGAAACCCAGCGCTGGTACGGAAGGCTTGAGCCGGCATTGGCAGCAGAATGGGAGCCATGGATCCCAGACAGCCACCCACGCTTCAGCGGCTCAGGCAGATGGCCCCCGAGCTGCTCGCGCTCACAGCCGCCCATGGTGGCCAGGATCTTCGCGTCTTCGGCTCTGTGATCCACGGAGCGGCAGGGCTGCAGAGCGACGTGGACCTGCTGGTGGATTTCCCCTCCAGCCCCAGTTTTGAGCAGTACATGGACCTCAAGCTGGCCCTGGAAGACCTGCTCAGCGCCCGGGTGGACCTGGTGACGCGCCGCGGTCTTCGCCCTGAACTGCGGCAGCGGATCGAGCAGGAGGCCATTCCGCTTGCCTGAACGGGGAAGTGCCCGGACTTGGTCGCTGTTCCTCCAGGACATGCAGCTGTGCTGCTCCAAGGTGCTCCGATACAGCCAGGGGCTCACCCGGCAGCAATTTCTTGCTGACGAGATGTTGGTTGACGCCGTACTCCGCAACCTGGAGGTGCTGGGTGAAGCGGCGAAACAGATCCCGCCAGCGGTCCGTGAGCGGCACCCCCAGCTGCCCTGGCGACGCATTGCTGGCCTCCGCGATATTCTGGCGCACGCCTACTTCGGCCTGGAAGAAGACACCATCTGGCAGATCGTTTCCGAGAGCATTCCAGCCCTGGCTGACCAGTTGGACCAAGTGGTTGAGGCTGAACTCTGATGGCGGCTGAGGTGGGCAAACAGCTCCTCGCCCCCTGCTCGCGGAAGGCATCGAGGCGCTGGCGACACAGCTGCTGCAGCGCGTCGCGCTCGGCTTCGCTCAGCTCGTCGCCGCCGATCAGGCTGGTGGCGCCGTTGCCGTAGGCGGTGATGCCGTTGAAGGTGAACCTTGCCCACCATCGGCTGCCCAGGATCCGCCGGGCCACGTCCTGCGCTGGGGCGGGGCATAGGGGAATCCTGGCGGGGGTGACAAGGGGTGGCACTTGTAGGGGGAGAAGCCCTGCCGCGATGCCATGCGCTTGCCTGCCCCCTCAGCCAGGCCGATGGCCCTAATGTGTGGGCACCTCACGGCGAGGTCACACATGGCCACGAATCTCGCTCTCGATCAGGATCTGCTCGATCACGCCTTCCGCGTGAGCGGTGAGCCTACCAAAAAGGCCGCTGTGACCCGTGCCCTTCAGGAGTTCATCGCGCGCCGGGAGCAACGCCAGGTTGCCGAGCTCTTCGGCAAGCTCGAGTGGGACCCCGGCTACGACGTCAAGGCTGAACGGGAACGCCAGCGGTGAGCCTGCTGGTCGATACCTCGGTCTGGTCGCTGGCCTTTCGCCGTGATGGTCACCCCGGCGCGCCTGAGGTGGTCGCCCTTCGTGCTGCTCTTCAGGGTGCTGAGCAGGTCTTCACCACGGGATTGGTGCTCCAGGAGGTCCTCCAGGGTTTTGCCGGCCCCAAAAACCGAGAGCAGCTCGTGGAGCGCCTTTCCGCCCTCGCCTTCCTCCAGCCCGACAAGCAGGACCACATGGCAGCCGCGGACATCCGCAATGTCTGCCGCCGCAGAGGGATCCAGATCGGCACCATCGATGCCCTGCTCATCCAACTTTGCCAGCGCTACGAGCTGACGCTGCTGACAACCGACAAGGACTTTCAGGCAGCCTCTCAGCAGGTGGAGTTCCGGTTGTGGGGAACGGCGTGAGGGTCGCTCTTCCTTCGCACCCCCCCAAGCAGTTTGCCCACCAGCCGCTCGTAGGTGGCGGAGGGGGGTGGGGGCATGGGGGAATCCTGGCGGGTGTGACAGGGGGTGGCACTGGTGAGTTGAACAGCAAACCTCTGAACGTGTGGTCTGGATCGTTGTCGTGGTTGCATCAGCTCTACAGTGGCGAGATTGCTCCCTCGGAGGCCTCGGCTGATGGCGGCACATTTCTCTCTGGCTGAGATGAGTCTGGAAGAGAAGCTCGAGGCGATGGAACTCGTCTGGGCAGATCTCTCCGCTACGCCCGATCAGGTCGATTCCCCCTCCTGGCATCGCGATGAATTAGAGCGACGTCGTGAGCAGGTACGGCAGGATCCTGACCGTTTTCAGCCCTGGAATGCTGCCATCGCTGAGCTGAGATCTGAGCTTCGTGGACATCAGACTTCTTGACGTCGCCAGGGATGATCTCCGCAATGGCTGGATATTTTATGAGTGCCAGCTCGTCGGCCTCGGCGACCGTTGTCTTGACGTTATTGAGGCCGATGTCCAGTCATTGAGTCTGTACGCTGGCATCCATTCGAAGGTTGACGGCTTCCATCGGCTGTTGATCAGAAGATTCCCATTCGCTCTCTACTACTTGGTGGAGGAGGCAAGCATCGACATCTACGCCATCCTCGAGTGTCGACGCGATCCGCTCTGGATTCGCTCACGGCTACAGAACGATCGGCCCAATCCATGAGCCCAGGCGGGCCGCCGATCAGGCTGTAGGCGCCGTTGCCGTAGGCGGTGATGCCGTTGCCGGTGAGCACCTTGCCCACCATCGGCTGCCCAGGATCCGCCGGGCCACGTCCTGCGCTGGGGCCGGGCTGGCTGTTGCCTGGCATATCAGTGGCCCAGCAGTTCCAGGAGCATCAGCGGTTGGTCGATGGGGCTCATGCGCATGCGCTCGGCGATGTACTGCCGGAGGCGAAGGAAGGCAACAGAGGGGCTGGAGGCCATGGAGGGATGCTGGCGGCTCCCGGGCGACCGGGCCAGGTTTGGTTTTGGGCGGCCCGTCAGGAGGGCGCCCCTGCTGGGATCCCTTCTGGCGTGGGCGCGTGGCGGCTGCAGCCAACCCGGCTCCGGGCGTGGCTATGCCGTCCTGGTCCCTTTGCCCAGTCAGGGGCAGCATCCCGCCCACCGCTGCAAAACTGGTGCCATTGGACGGCTCCTACCGGGCCAGCACAGCCGCTGCGGCGATCCACACCGAGACGGGGATTACTGGCTTAGAAACGCCTCCACGCTGATACCGGCCTGACGCAGAATCGCCCGCAAGGTGCCATCTGGCATGTCATCCGGATGATTGGGGATGGTGGTGTAGCGGTTGTCTGATTCGCGAAACCAGATCTCATGGGATCCTGCGGCCTGGCGATCGAAGGTGAATCCAAGCCGCTTCAGCCGTTTCACGCTCCCGGTACCGGTATCCGGCCAGCCGACCCACTCAGGCACTCACCACCAGGGGATGGTCAAAGCGCTCCTCCAGCGGCGAAACGCCGCGGACATCACCGCGCTCCACCTGGGCCTCCATCAAGCGCTTGGCGACATCCCTGGCGATTTCCAGGGTCTCAGCCAGGGTTCGACCTTGGGCCACGAGCCCGGGTACTTCGTCTGAGGTGGCGAGATAGCACCCCTCCGGCAAGCGTTCCACATGCAGATTGACGATGTGCTCAGCCATGTCGTCCACCCCCTGCACAGGGCCTAAATCCTAGCGAGAGCCTCTGTTGAGCTCGGCCAGCCTGAGAAGCGTTGGTCGTCCCGGCATCCTTGAGGAAGACCTGCGGCCATGACGGAAGGCTCTGGCCCGTTGCTGGAGGTTGCTGTTGGCCATGGAGTGATGCTGGCGGCTGCCGGGCGCCCCTGCTGGGATCCCTTCTGGCGTGATCGCGTGGCGGCTGCAGCCAACCCGGCGCCGGGTGTGGCTGGGCCGTTCCAGTCCCCGAACCACGTTCGCAGCAACCCAGGGCCGCGGTGCAGCACGGACACACTCCCGGCAGAAATGGCATCCAGATCGGAACCCCGATGACCAGCACCAGCCCACGAACCGAACAGGTGCTCAGCACCCTGCGACTCCATCGTGGCGACTGGTAACAGCGTTTCCACGTCGTCGATATCGGCATCTACTCCATCGGAGAAGCCTGCGGCTATGGCTCGGTGGCTCGCGGCGACGCCCGCCTCCAGCAGCAACAGCAGTCGGCACAGGTCATGGGTGAGCGGCGGATCTCCACCGCCTGCTGCAACCAGAAGCCCCAGGCGCCCTCCAGATCGGCGATGGCGATCTTCAGCAGACCATCCGGCTCAGAGAACACCATCCAGCAATCGCCCCTCCCGGAACGCCCTGCCGATCACATGCGTGCGCCACTGGCGGCGCTCCTCGCACTCCCGCTCGGAGTACAGCAGCAGATCCAGCGACTCATCCGCTCGCGCCAGCAGCCCCCATAGCTGATTGAGCACGCAGACGCCGCCATTGAAGTGAGATCACGTCGCTGAATTGCGATTCACGACGAGCGGGCAGATCGCGTGCAGATCAATCAACCAGCACAGCTAGAACGAAGCCACAACGCCGGCGCAGGATTGAAGCCGTTCGGCCTTTCTTCACAGCCATGCCGTTCTGCACACCCCCATGGAGATGACGCCCCATCCTCCCCCGGCAGCCTTGCTGCCGAGCCTGCCCGTGGCGGCATGGCAGGACACTTACACCACATTGCACCTGTGGACTCAGATCGTTGGCAAGATCCGGCTGGCGCTCATGCCCGCGATCAATCACTGGTGGCAGTCAACGCTCTATGTGACCCCGCGCGGGCTGACCACGGGCACCATTGCCTATCAGACGCGTACGTTTGAAATCCGGTTCGACTTTCTTGAGCATCAGCTGTGCCTTGAGGCAAACGATGGAGCAAGCCGCAGCATCAAGCTGGCACCGCGATCCGTCGCCGATGTCTACCGGGCGCTGATGGCGGCACTGAAAGACATCGATATCGACGTCTCGATCTGGACCATGCCCCAGGAAATGGTCGATCCCATGCGCTTCGAGCACGACGAGCTGCATGCTGCCTACGATTCAGCCTACGTGCAGCGTTTTTGGCAGATTCTGGTGCAGGCTCATCGCATCCTGACCATCTTCAGATCCAGATTCATTGGCAAGTCGAGTCCAGTGCATTTCTTCTGGGGCAGTTTCGATCTGGCGGTCACACGATTCTCCGGTCGATCTGCACCACCGCATCCCGGTGGAATTCCTGGCATGGCCGATTGGGTCACAAGAGAGGCCTACTCTCATGAGGTGAGCAGTTGCGGCTTCTGGCCCGGTGGCGGATCAGTTGAAGAACCCATCTTCTACGCCTACGGCTACCCTGCGCCTGAAGGATACAGCGCTTGCCCCGTGGAACCAAAGGAGGCATTCTATAGCTCGGAGCTGCAGGAGTTCATTCTTCCCTATGAGGTGGTGAGGCAGGCTGGTGATCCAGATGCCGTTCTGCTTGCGTTTCTCCAGAGCACCTATGAAGCCGCTGCCACTCTGGCCCATTGGGATCGGATGGCCCTGGAGCGAACCCCAACGGCGTAGGGCCCGGAGTCTCGAAGACGATCGAGCGGCCACCGTCATGGCCAGTCGCTGACCGGTCAAGGATCTCCCCCAACGCTGCCTGAAACCATGGCGAACGCACAGAGACGCTCCCCACAGATGCCCAAAGGCAGGCTGGAAGCATTCAGTGATGGGGTCATGGCCATCATCATCACCATCATGGTGCTGGAGCTGAAAGCACCGAATCAGCCCGATCTCGCTGCGATGCGTGCTCTGATTCCAGCCTTTCTCAGCTATGTGCTGAGCTTCGTTTATGTTGGCATCTACTGGAACAACCACCATCATCTGTTTCAGGTGGTCAAGCACGTGAACGGTTCAACCCTGTGGGCAAACCTGCATCTGTTGTTCTGGTTGTCACTCTTTCCCTTCGCCACCGCATGGATCGGTGAGAATCATTTTGCGGCGCTGCCTGTGGCCTTCTACGGCATGGTTCTGCTGCTGGCTGCGGTGGCCTACTTCATGCTCACGCGCACACTTGTGTGGCATCACGGACAAGACTCCACACTGGCCACAGCCCTTGGCCGTGATCGCAAAGGAAAGCTGTCCCTGATGATCTATGCAGCGGCGGTTCCACTGGCTTTTGCCAACCCCTGGCTGGCGTGTGCTCTCTACATCCTGGTTGCCGTGATGTGGCTCGTTCCCGATCGCCGGATTGAAAAGGTTCTGAGCACATGAGCCCGGGCGTTCTGCTGCTGCCTGGCGGCATTGCAGCGGAAGCAGAGGGCCCGCAGGTTGCTGAGGTCATCTGAACCGCCCTGGTTCCTGGGCACGATGGGGTCCACCTCCAGGGCCCGCAGGTGCGGGGTTTGCTTAGGGACTCCTGAAAAAGGGGCTGTGAGGCCCGTCAGGGACTGACGCCGCCCCTGTTGCAGCCGCCTCTGTTGCAACTGTCGCCTGCGGCTGCCCAGGAACCTGAGGCCTGAGCAGGATTGCTGAGCGAATCTGCCGGCCGGCTGATGGAGATGATGCACCACAGGAAGCCGCGCCGGTTCGCCCAGGCGCTGCTGCTGGTAGCCGGCCTGGCCGCGGGCACTGGGGCGGGTGTGCCGATTGCTGCGGGGGCGGCGGAGTCACCGTCTCTCCTGGCGGCCGAACAGCGCCAGCAGCGGCAGCGCTTTACCGGGGTCTGGGCGCTGGTGGACAACGCCAACAACCTGTTCAACGTGCGCCTCAGCGCCGATGGGCGGGCACTCAGCACCAGTGGCAAGGAGGGCACGCCGCTCGGGGGCAGCGAGAACCTGCGACCGGCCCAGCTATTCGAACGAGGCCGCTGGCAACCCTGGGGGAACGGCGTGCGCATCGATTACAGCGATGGCTGGACCGATGCGATCGTCACCGGTCCTGAGGGGCCGGTGCAATGGTCGTGGGCTCCGGGGACAGACCGTCTCCAGCCACCCACCAACCACGGCAAGGCGGTGCAGGTGCGTGATCCCATCGCCGTGGCGGTGGGGGTCTACCGCTTCCGGGCAGTGCAGGACGACCTACCGCCCACCACCCTGAGTCTGCTCTCCAACGGTCTGGCCTTCAACAGCGTGGATCGCTCCGCCGGTGGCGTCTGGCGGCTCAGGGGGAACACGGTGCTGATCGAGTGGGCATCCGGCTGGCGAGCCGAGTTCGAGCCACGGGATCAGGGGCCGCTGCGGGCACGCATCTGGCAGCCCGGCAGCATTCCGCCATCGCCACCCACCGCCGTGCGCACCGGTGAGCGGGTCGACTGAGCCAGGCACCGGCCTGTGATGACGTTGATTCCCGACGCCGACACGCTGCTGCAGCTGGTGCTGCCGAAGCTGCTGCGCATGACCGTCGCGAGCTCCGTGCTGGGCACTGTCGTGGGTGCAGGGGTGGCCGCTGCGGCGCGACGACCTCCAGGGCCAACCATCTGGCTGGGCTTCATCGTGCTGATGTTCGTTCCGGCCAGCGCCATCGGCGGCGCAGTGCTGGGGGTGGTCACCGCCGCCCGACCCCGCTCGCCCCTGGGGCGCCCCCCCGCTCCGCGCTGGCGTCATCCTGGCGGGCTACCTGATCAGCTCCCTGGTTCTCACGGTGACCCTGTCACCACCGGCCATCGCCGTCAGGACGCCCAGCCCCCAAGGGCCATTCCCCCTGCTGGCCGAGGTCAGCGGCTTCGAGAGCCTTCCCTCGCACCTGGCCCTCAGCGGCGATGGCCATCGGCTGGCTGTGCTCAGTGTGCGCTACGGCAGGCAACAGGTGGTCATCATCGATCTCCGGACCCGCAAACGGCACAGGATCCGCAACCTGCACGGCAAACCCCAGGGGGAGCAGACCTTTGAGGACATCGTCGCCTCCCTGGCCCTGTCTGCGGATGGACAGGAACTGATCACGGCTGCCCTCCAGCAGGTGCAGGTGCGCACGCTGCCCGACGGCAGACCCCGCCTACGCCTGGATGGCGCCAGGTGGCCTATCCCATGGCCGATCACAGGCTCGTGACGCTGACCCCCGTGGATGCCGCTGCAGTGAGACCCACACCCCAGAGCCTCAAGCTGTGGGATCTCTCCCGTGGGGGATGGCAGCAGTCCATTGCTGTTGATCTCAGCACCGTGGAACGGGGAACCCTTCCGGTTGCCGTGAGCCCGGATCGCCGCCTTCTGGCCTTCCCGCGCCGGGTCTACGACGACCGGATCGAGGTGTGGAACATCAGCGAGGGCAGGCTGATCAGCACCCTGGAGCTGGAGAAGCCGGCGGGCATTCTCGCCCTGGCATTCTCACTGGACGGCAGACAACTGGTGATCTCCCTCGGCCAGAGACCACCAGTCTCGATCTGGGATCTGGCCTCGGCACGGCGGATCCGGATGCTCGACACACCGGAACGGGTGCACCAGCTGTACTGGACGACTCAGGACCCGGATGGCCCCGTCGTAGCCGGCCAGGAGGCCCTGAGTCCCAGGGACGGAACCGTGCAGCACACGCTTCAACTGGGTTCCCCGGGGCCGTCATCTCCGAACAGGCCAATGCTGCCGATGGCACCATCCGCCCTGAGCGGCGATGGCAACACGCTGGCAGTCCATGTCCCCGACCACGGCATCGGTGTCTGGCGGGTGGGCCAGGCACACTGAGGAGGACGGGCGTGATGCCAGACCGACGATGACGACCCAGCAGGGATTGGGGCTGTATGGCCTCGTGACTGCGATCCTGGCAGCGCTGCTGGCGATGCCCGAACCCATACGCGCTGAGAGGGCAGCTGCTGGTGGGTTGCAGGTCAGGGGAATTCGAACTGCGAAGCGCGGAAGGACAGTTGCGCTTTCGCCAGCAGCCGGAGCTGACTCATGTGCAGAGTGTCGCTGTCACGCCGGATGGACGGCTGCTGTTCAGCCTCGCTGGCGACACCATCCATCGTTGGAGCGCAACGGATGAACCGCGGGGAAGCTTCAAGACCGCGACTGCTGAGGATGGTGGTTGTGAAGGTTGTGATACCCGGGTGATGGTGATCTCACCGGATGGGAAAAGCCTGCTCACCGGTCACACGGACGGCTCAGCAGTCCTCTGGAATGCTGAGGGGGTGCAACTGCGACGATTCGAGAATCCCAGCGCGAGGTCCCAGGTGGATCAAGTGGCATTCGATCCATCTGGCAGCAGCATCGCCATCGGCGAAGAAAATGGAACCGTGCGCCGCTGGAGCACGACGACCGGCCGACTACTCAGTGAAATCGACACTGGGCTTGCCAATCTCAACGCTGGGCCATCACCGCCAGTGGCGATGTGTGGGCCGGATGGTACGGGGCGGGACGATGGGACCCGCTGGGGAGACGGCAAGCGACGTTGCGTGAGAACGCCATGGTTGATTACTTCCAGGTACTTCCCCATGGCACGGGCGTAGTGCTGGGTGGCTCGCAGTATGGGGATAACTATTTCGAGATTCGCGACCTTCAGGGCCAGCTACTGATGAATCTGCGGATCCCTGACGACTGGGTGGAGGAGGGCAACAGCGTGCCATCAACGAGTCATGGCGATCCAACACTTGTGTCAGCTGATGGCAAGCTGCTGTATCTGACGGCCATAGCATGGGTCTACAAGTGGGACCTTCCGGAGAACTCTCCTTGAGCCCATGCGCTCCAGGTAGGCGCCCATCCTGGTTCACGGCAGAGGCTCGAGCTGTCGACACGTCCCGGTCATGCTCTGGGCATCGACCTCCGCCCCATAGTCACTCCCAATGGCCAGCTCACCCCGATAGCCCAGCGTCTGCAGGTCAATCGTGTGGCTTTCCGAGACGAACTGGGGCCTGTACATCCTCTGGTTCCAGTGAATCTCCCCCTGGGAAACTATGACCTTGCTGTCATCGACGATCCCCCCTCCCAGATCCTCCGGTGGTTCATTGGTGGTGATGGTGTCACGAACCTCTCCCGTGCCGGGATCCAGTTCCTGCACCTGCTGAAGACGTGGATCGACGCGGATGGTCTTCTCCGATCCATCCTCCAAAGCGCAGCTGAGGCTGAAGGGACGTGTCGTCCAGCGCCAGATGAGACCGCAACCTGCCAGGAGCGGAATCAGGAGGGTGACGAGCAGGCACACCCGTGCATTCACTGGGGTCATGAGCGCACGAAATCATGAATGTCAGGCGTCGTACCGCTGTGCTGCAGGAGAGCCTGCTGAGCGGGGATGAAGCCGGCAGCGAGGTGGCGGGCGTAACGGTGCTGGTGGGTCGAACAACCGTTCCAGCTGGTGATCAGGAGCCGTGCCGGCGGAACGCCGTTCTTCATCGCCCGCGTCATGGATCCAGAGGAGCGCGTGCCGTCGCCAGGGATGCCCGAGAGGATATAGCGTGAAATGTGTGCATCCTTCAGGGCCTCAGTGCCATGGCGCTCGGGCCCGCTGCTGGGGCTACTGGCCTGCTGCTGTTGCTCGCCTTGGCACCCGTCGGCACCGCTGGCGCTTCGCCGGTGGCCTGTCCTGCGGGGGTGATTGCCCAGATCGATGGTCTCTACCGCTGGCAGATCGGCCGCCAGAACGACAGGGGGCCGATCGAGCTGACGAGCCAACGCGAATGCTTCACCCCTGCGTTGGTTCAGCAGCTCGAGGACGCCTTCCGGCTCAGCCCCGCCGATGGTCGCTTCGTCGATTTCGATGTGTTCAGTGGCACCCAGGTGCGCACGTTCGGCGCACGGGTGCTGGGCTGTGCACCCGCGGCTGAGGGCAGGCTCGATGCGCCGGTGCAACTGCGTTACCAGCTGCTTCCCGTAGGTCGCGGCGAGTGGAGGATCGCCGACATCAGCTATCCCGGTGAACCTCGCTTCAGGCTCTCCCGCTTCCTGGCTGAGTTGCTGAGATCCCCAGGGTGATCGTGAGGCCGGCACGGAAGGTGGAGATAGCTGGTCAGCTGGTTCAGATCTTCCCAACGATGACAGTGCAGCCACCATGATGTTGCGCAGGAGAACCGAGGTGCCGATCATGGAGGCGTCAGCCTTGATGCCATGGGATGCCGGGATTTCAGCCGTCCTCACTTCCTCGCTCTCACCAGTGAGAGTCAGCAATCGATCCACCGGCATTCGAGCCGTCAGCAGCCTATCCATCGGCAGCCGATCCAGACGACCGTGGCCACCCACACTCGGACCGGCAGCACCAACGGCTGCAGCTCTCAGAACAATCGATTGCGGCCTCATGGCAAGCTGAGGCGTCTGATCACCAGCGTGGTCACCGCCACGCTGCTGGCGCCGCTGGTGGCACTCGCTGCGGCACCGGCAGGGGCAAAGCCGGTGAGCATCCAATTCCGCTTCACGCCCTATCTTCCCGCCGCCAGGGACGCCGAATCGGTCACGACTGTGCCGGGAGTGGTTGAACTGGAGCTCAATGGGGTGCCGATGACGGAGGGGCCACTGGAGCAGAAATCGGCTCTGGTGATGGACCGTGATGACATCGGAATCGAGGTGTTTCCCGCCCTCTGGTTGCCCGCGAGTCAGCTGCAACCGCTGCTGCGGCGTGGCGACAACCTGTTGCGGATCCGGTTCACGCCCAAAGATGGACGTGTGACTTACCGCAGTCAGTTCCGCTGGAAGCTCATCGATGACGAGATCACCACCAGCACCACAGCGGAGGGCTCCGAGGTCACCACCAATCACTCAGCCAGGGGAGGCGAGGACCGTGAAGTGCGGGGTCCGGTGAGCGTCCAGCACGCGTTCCAGGCACCTTTCGCCAGCGTGGAACCCTGGCACGACGCCCCGGCGGTCAATACCCTCGAGCCTGCCGACCGTGCCGCGATCCTGGCCCTGATCAGCCAGCGTGCGTCACTCTTCGCGCCCGACTTTGAGGCGGCCTATCGATTCATCGCCAGCCAGCCCACGGACCGTGGGGGCACGATCAACGTGCCGGAGGTGCGCCGGCTCCGTTGTCTGGAGGCGGGCTACGGCACCGGCATCCGGGTGGCCGCACCTGCCGAGGCAGAAATCCGCCTGATCACCACCGCCAGCCCCGTGGTGGTGGCCCGTGGGACCGGTGAATTCCTGTTCAGCTTTCCTGACCAGGAAGGCTGGGCTGAGCGGTTCGAAGCCCTGCCCAATGACATCGGATTCTGCTTCATGGTGACGTTCAATTCGCTCTTCCCCAACCAGTTTTTGCTGGTGAAGGGCAAGGATGGGCAGTGGCAGATCCTGCCGTGACGTCAGAGCAGCGGTCACAGCAGCGGCCGGCCGTCGCCGCGGCGGATCGCCACCACCCCCGGCCGGGGTGGCCCTCCGGCACCGCTGAGGGCCAGTTAGAGCCGAGGGGCACCTGGCGCAGCTGCTCGAAGCGGCCGCCAGCGCTGTCTTCCAGGGAGTGGGCCTGCATCTCCTCGCCGCCACGCTGGCGGGTGCCATGGATCTCGCCCGGGTGCTGCACCGCCAGGAACAGGGTGGACTCCTCCCGGTCGAAGCACGGCCCGCACAGCTCGCACTCCACAGGCCCGGTGGCGAACAGCAGCGCCTCACCGGCGCGCGGGCCGCTGGCCGGGAACAGCCAGCAGGCGTTGTTGCCGAACACATCCAGGCTGCTGCCGCGGAGCGGTCCGTGACCATCCACACATTGCCGCGGCGGTCGATCGCCAGGTTGTCGGGCATGGCGAAGCTCTTGCCCCCCCGCTACAGGCCGTCCTGCACGCGCATCACCCAGCCGTAGGGCCAGCTCGCCTCCCCCGCGGACCCCGGAAGATCACCGGATCGGCCCGCCCGTCGCCGTCGCTGCCGCCGGAGGTGAAGGCGATCAACAGATCGCCGCTGCGCAGGTCGATGTCGGTGTCCTCAGGACGCGCCGCCGGCGTGGCGCCCACGGCGTTGGCGGCCAGGTGGGCGTCGATCAGGATCGCCCCCTGCCGCTCCTCGCCGCTGCCCGGGTAGAGGTCGGCCAGGCGGCGGTGCTGCTTGAGGTAGGCCGCCACCTCGGCGTCGCTGGCCAGGGCCTCGGCGCCGGGCTGGCTGCGGTCGCGGTGGGGAAGCAGGGTGGCTGGCTGAGCCCGTGGCGCTTGTAGTGGCTGGGGCGCAGCGGCGTCTCGGGCGCCAGGGCCACCCACCGCCCCGTGCCGTAGGCGTCGAACACCACCGCCTCCAGCCGGCCCCGCTCCAGCAGCCGCGAGTTGGCGGGATCGGTCGGATCGCGCACCAGCTCCTCGCTCACGAACCGGTAGAGGTGGCCGCCATGGCGGTCGCAGCCGGAAAACACCACCAGGGGCCGGCGGGCCGTGGCCTGCACCGCCGGCTGGTCGGGGCGGCGCGGATCCAGCTCCACCATCCAGCCGTACTTGTTGCCCGCCAGCCCAAAGGGGTTGCCCAGAACGTCGAGTCGGGAGCCATCGAAGCGGAAGGGGCGCTGCGCCGGCCGCGGCGAGGAGCCGCCCGCATACACCCGCTCCACCACCTGGCTCTGGACGTTCTCCTCGGCCGAGAGCACCGTGCCCCAGGGGGTCTGGCCGCAGGCGCAGTTGGCGAAGCTGCCGATCACCGGCCCGCCCAGGCCGTCGTCGTAGCCCAGCCGCCGCCGCTGGCGGCAGCGCAGCCGCTCCTCCAGCGGCGTGAACGCCAGGTAGTCGTTGTTGAAGCCGAAACGGCCATCGGCCAGCGGCTCACCCCAGCTGAGCAACAGATCGCTGAGGTAGCCCTCCGGACCCACCAGAGGGGCGTCGATGACGATGCGGCCGTTACCGGGTAGGGGCATCGGCCCGGGCAGCGGCGGCCGTGCAGCTCCATGAGCATGAGCGGCTGAACCACGTGGCTCATGCGAATGCGTTCAGAGCACAACGGCCCGGTGCTGCGAGCCCAGGGAAAGCACCCCCTGAGCCAGTAGCACGCGCGCTAACATAAATCGGTCGTTTCGGGTCGAGTACTACAACCCTCGTGTTCGCGAGGACATCGAGTGCTGGCCCGTGGATCTGCTGGCACGCTGCGATGAGCTGCTCGACCTGCTGGAAGACCACGGCCCCCTGCTCGGCGCGCCTCACTACCAGGCCATGGGTGGCGGGCTGTTCGAGCTCAGGCCTAGAGGCCGCTCCGGCTTCGGCCGGGCCTTCTATTGCTTCTGCAATCGGCGGGTGATCACCGTGGTTCATGCCTTCGTGAGGAAGACCCAGAAAACACCCAAGCGAGAGCTCCTTATCGCTCGGGAACGCCTCAAGAACGTCAAACGCCATGGCTGACATTCCTTATCAACCGTTCATCCGCGATCGCGTTTCCGAACGCGCCCGGCTCGATCGGGTGCTGGGCTACAACGAAGCGCGGCAGGAGGCTGCCGTAGAATTCCGTCTGCTCAGGCAGCTCCTTGAGGCCCGCAAGCGGGCCAGTCTCACCCAGGAGGAGGTGGCCCTGCTAATGGGCACCACACGCAGCGCCATCAGTCGGCTCTCGAGGGATCCCGCAAGCACCTGCCCGCACTGTCCACTCTCCGCCGCTACGCCGATGTGCTCGGCTGCGATGTGGAGATCCTCCTTGTGCCTCGATCCCCAGAGGGAGCTTCACCGCCTTGATGAGCTAAGCGGATGGCGTCGAGGCGCTGGCGGCAGAGCTGCAGCAGCTGGTCGCGTCGTGGCTCCGCCACGCTGGCCTTCGGCCAGGTGCGGAGGGGCTGGAGGTGGTGTGTGCTTTTCGCAGCGACCTTGGCTGAAGGGCGTGGACCGCTCCGCCCAGTTCAAGCGGCTGGCTTACCCATCTCACCGGTGTGGGGCCAGCCGGACGATCGCAACGCTCATGAGCAAGAAGCAACCCCCATCGCCTGCCCAGACGATCGAGGAGATGCAGAACGATCGTCCCTACGACGAAGCGATCGACAAGAAGGACTACAAACGAGACCTCGAATCACTCCAGATTGAACTGCTCAAGGCGCAGCGTCACATCAAGGCTGTCGGACAGCGCGTGGTGATCCTCTTCGAAGGTCGCGATGCGGCGGGCAAGGGTGGAGCGATCAAGCGCTTCCGCGAACACCTGAACCCTCGCGGTAGTGACCATGTCGCGCTGGCGAAGCCCAACGATGCCGAAGTGACGCAGTGGTACTTCCAGCGCTACGTCCCGCACCTGCCATCGGCCGGAGAAATCACGATGTTCGACAGGTCGTGGTATAATCGGGCCGGCGTGGAAAAGGTGATGGGCTTCTGCACACCCCAGGAGCACGCCCTGTTCCTCCGCCAGGTTCCCGCCTTCGAACAGTCACTCGTGAGCAGTGGGATGATGGTCTTCAAGATGTGGTTCACCGTGTCGCAGGGCCGACAGAAGCTGCGCTTCGAAGACCGGCGCGAGGATCCGCTCAAGCAGTGGAAGATGTCGCCCATCGATGAGGTCAGCGTGGCGAAGTACGACGAGTACACCGAGGCTCGCAACAAGATGCTGCTCGCCACCGACACCCTCGTGGCGCCGTGGACGATCATCAACTCGAATGAGAAGAGGAGGGCCCGTCTCGGCGCCATCCGCAGCGTCCTCCACGCACTGGACTACGAACACAAGGACCACGACATCGTCGGTGAGCCCGATCCACGGGTGGTGCGCACGGCAGATTCGGTGTTCATCGACAACTGAGCTGGTCGCCTCACGTGATGAAGACGCCAGCGTCAGGTCTGAGCCGCCAGGGTGGTGGTGCCCTTACAAGTCGTGTCGGCACTCATCGGCATCCCCTCACTGCCTCTAGCCTTTGAAGATTCTTGACCGCACAGGTCACCACAGCCCTCTCGCAATCGCGCGATGGCACTGAAGGGCTCCATCTTTATCGGGCATCAAACGTCAACGTGATCAGAACGGCTGGAGAAAGACTTTGCGGCTCGCTGTTGTTCAAAGACCACCAGTACTGTTAAACCGTTCCAGAACGATCGCAGACGCCGTCACCGCGATCGCGGAGGCGGCCTCCAATGAGGCCCGCCTGGTGGTATTTCCTGAGGCCTACATCCCGGGATATCCGGCTTGGATCTGGAGGCTGCGGCCTGGTGCAGATATGGCACTTGCTGAAAAGCTTCATGCGCTGCTTCTCGCAAACGCCGTCAGCCTCGATGGCAACGATCTCACACCGCTTCGCGAGGCTGCGAAAAAGCACAAAGTGACGGTGGTCTGCGGGATTGACGAGCGGGACGCTGAGTTCAGCCGCGGCACGCTCTACAACACAGTTGTTGTGATCGGGCCAGACGGCGATCTGTTGAATCGCCATCGAAAACTCATGCCAACGAACCCGGAGCGCATGGTGTGGGGATTCGGCGATGCTTCAGGCCTGAAGGTGCTCGATACGCCTTGCGGTCGTATCGGTACGCTCATCTGCTGGGAGAACTACATGCCGCTTGCGCGGTGCGCGCTTTACGCGCAGGGGGTTCAGATCTATATCGCCCCAACCTATGATTCTGGTGACAAGTGGATCGGCACGCTTCAGCACATTGCACGCGAGGGCGGATGTTGGGTGGTGGGAAGTGGCATGGCCTTTCGGGCCGGCGATATTCCCGACTCCGTTCCGGGGCAGTCGGAGCTGTATCCGGATGCCGAGGAGTGGATTAACCCCGGAGATTCCGTGGTGATCGAGCCCGGCGGGAAGATCGTGGCCGGGCCCATGCGGCGTGAAGTGGGAATACTCTACGCAGAAGTCGACCTTGAACGCGTTGGCATTGCACAGCGGAGCCTCGATGTCGTAGGCCATTACTCAAGGCCCGACATCTTTCAATTGCGAGTCAATAGAACTGCGCTCATACCCGTAGAGTTCGAGGCACCTCAGAGTGCGCAGAACGGCTGATTCCGAGTCGACACTCAATGGGTGCATGCGGGCTCCTCCGCCCGTTCGCCCAGGCCGGCGAGGCAAAGAAGCTGCCACACTGACATGAAGACATCAATCCAGACAGTGGCCGCACCGCTCACTGGCATTGGCATCATCATCATTGGCTTTGTTTACGATGTCTTATTCGCCGGCATTCCGTATCAGGATCCCACGCCCGAACTTCAAGCCCGATACGACTTTCACAGTGCGGTGGCGGGCACGCTCTACATGAGCGGATGCTTAGTGGTGCTGCTCGGCTTGGTGGCAATTCCCTTTGTTCTGAGGAGAAGGGGAAGAACCGCGCGCCGCTAATTCCAGACGTTAACCGGACCCCATCCCACCCCCTGGCTGGCCGTCCTCGGCGATCAGAAGATTCCCAGGGTTTTCTTCTTGCAGTAGCCTGCCCCGATGTTCATCCATCCCGACTCACAGGGCTCTCCGTTGGTGGGCTTCACCTCGTAGTAGATGGGTGAATTGCAGTGCTGCTTCAGGTCATTCACATACCCAAGCGGACACTCGTCATAACCCGGGAGTTTTGGTATCCGCTTCTGAGCCAGCGCTGTACCAGGGATCACCACTGGAAGGGCCAGCAGGCCAGTGGCGAGAACGAGGGGTAGTGTCGGCAACGAGCAGGTGATCCACTGATCAGACTTTAGCCAGAGGTTGGCGCTCCTCTGCCCGCTCTCCCTTGCGTTTGAGCAGCTACCGCCGCCATACCCCAACCATGAGTCAACATCCCCTGCCGCCGATCGCCGGGCGCGAAGCCGAAATCCTTGCCCTGGTGCAGCAGCCAGGGCCCGTTTTTCTGCCGCACAGCAACCTCCAGCTGGAGCGGATCCGCTCGGGCTTTGCCTGCGCCCTGCACATGCACCAGCCCACAATTCCAGCCGGGGCGAATGGGGAGCTGATCTCCCATCTGCAGTCCATGTTCGAGCACCCCGGCGAGGGCGACAACCACAACGCCGAACCGTTTGCCCAGTGCTACAGGCGCCTGGCGGACATCATCCCCCAGCTGATCGCCGAGGGCTGCAATCCGCGGATCATGCTCGATTACTCCGGCACGTTGTTGTGGGGCTTCCAGCAGATGGGCCGCCACGACATCCTCGAAGCGCTGCGGTTCCTGGCCACGGATCCCACCATGGAGCCCCATGTGGAGTGGCTGGGCACGTTCTGGGGCCATGCCGTGGCGCCCTCCACGCCGATCCCCGATCTGAAGCTGCAGATCCTGGCCTGGCAGCACCAGTTCTCCGCCCTGTTCGGTGATGCGGCCCTGCGGCGGGTGAAGGGCTTCTCCCTGCCGGAGATGCACCTGCCCAACCACCCCGACACGCTGTTTGCCCTGGTGCAGGCGCTCAGGGAGTGCGGCTACCGCTGGCTGCTCGTGCAGGAGCACAGCGTGGAGAACCCCGATGGCTCGGCGCTGAGCCAGGAGCAGTTGTTCATCCCCAACCGGCTGGTGGCCCGCAGCTCCAGCGGCGAGGAGGCGTGCATCACGGCGCTGATCAAGACCCAGGGCTCCGATACCAAGCTGGTGGGCCAGATGCAGCCCTGCTACGAGGCGCTGGGGCTCAACCGGCTGACGCTGGCTGGACGCGCCATCCCGCCGTTGGTGTCGCAGATCGCCGATGGCGAGAACGGCGGCGTGATGATGAACGAGTTCCCGCCGGCGTTCATGCAGGCCCATGAGCGCATCGCCGCTGAGCAGGGCGGCAGCCCATCAACGGTGGCCATCAACGGCACGGAATACCTGGAACTGCTGGAGGCCGCCGGGGTGTCATCCCAGGACTGCCCCCGGATTCAGGCAGTGCTGCAGCACAGGCTGTGGCAGCGCACCGGCAGCGCACCCACACCGGCAGCGGTGGCGGCGGCCATCGCCGATCTGGAGGCCGGCGATTCCTCCTTCTCCATGGAGGGCGCCTCCTGGACCAACGACCTCAGCTGGGTGGAGGGCTACACCAACGTGCTCGAGCCGATGAACGAGCTCAGTGCCCGCTTCCACCAGCGGTTCGATCCCCTGGTGGCGAAGGATCCCACCGTCACCGGAAGCCGGAGCTACCAGGAGGCCCTGCTCCATCTGCTGCTGCTGGAAACCAGCTGCTTCCGCTACTGGGGCCAGGGGGTGTGGACCGATCACGCCCGCGAGATCCACCGGCGGGGCCTCGCCGCGATCGGCTGAAAAAGGGACCCTCGGACTGTTGGGGCCGTTCTCAGCACCGCATCCTGCATGAGGCGCTTCTCGCCCACCCCGAGCCGCCTACGTAGTTGACACCGGGCACGTGGAGGCTCATGGCGGCATCGGCCTGAGCAGGATCGATCAACGGAATCCAGGTGCTGCCGATGGCGTAACGCCTCTGATCGTAGGCAGGGAGCCCATCTCGAGAATCCGGCTCGATCCAGATCTGCAGGAAACGGCAGGGCCGGTGGCCTGCATTCATCTCGCTGTGAATGATGCCGCTGCCCGCGCTGAGAACCTGCACCTCACCGGCGCTGAGGGTGTGGGTGTGGCCCAGGGAATCGCGATGGGTGAGATCCCCTTCGACCATCACCGTGATGAGCTCCATGTGACGGTGGGGATGCCAGCCGAACCCAGTCCACTGCGGATGGTGGTGGCCGGCAAAGCGGTTCATCCGGAGGTGCCGCCCAGAGTGGAATACGCCCTCACGGGCAAGGGCCTGGAGCTGATCTCCGTGCTGGAGGAACTGCATGCCTGGGGAACGCAGAACAGGAAGTTCACAGATCCCATCCCAGACCAATCGAAGCTCCCACAGCGGTGATGCCGAACTGATCGGTACAGCAGCTGTCATCCGGCCTCCGCAACCACCGCTAGGTTCGGCACCGCAGGTGAGCAACAGCGAGGGCTCTCAGGTGTCGGAACGGCGCATGCATCTGCTGCGGTGGGGGCTCACCACCGGCTGGTTGCTGATCATCGCCTCGCTGCTCTACGACCCGTTCACGCCGCGGTTCACCGAGCCCGACCACCCCTGGAGCCCGCTGCGGCTGCCGGACACGTGCGTTCCGGTGCAGGGCACCTGCCTGGTGGAGACGCCCTATCCCCTCGCCACCACCCTGTTCTGGGGCCTGGTGGTACCTGCCGGCGTGTTCGTGCTGCTGGTGTTCGGCCATGAGCTGTGGCGGCGCATCTGCCCGCTCTCGTTTCTCTCCCAGATCCCCCGGGCCCTGGGGCTGCAGCGCCAGATCGCCCGGGTGAATCCGAAGACCGGTGAAACGCGCTGGCAGCTGGCCCGGGTGCCGGCCGACTCCTGGCTCGGCAAGCACTACTCCCGCCTCCAGTTCGGCTGGCTCTTCGTGGGCCTCTGCGGCCGCATCCTCTTCTTCAATGCCGACCGGCTGGTGCTGTTCGCCTGGCTCACGTTCACGATCGCCTGCGCGATGGCCGTGGGCTGGCTCTATGGCGGTAAGAGCTGGTGCCAGTACTTCTGCCCGATGGCGCCGGTGCAGAGCATCTACTCCACCCCCTCCGGTCTGCTCGGCAGCAGGGCCCACATGGCCGCCACGCCCATCACCCAGTCGATGTGCCGCACCGTTCAGCCGGATGGCAGCGAGCAGAGCGCCTGTGTGGCCTGCCAGCAGCCCTGCATCGACATCGACGCCGAACGCACCTACTGGGCCCGCCTCCCCACCCCTGCCTTCGCCTTCGAGCGCTACGGCTACGTGGGGCTGGTGGTGGGTTACTTCCTCTACTACTACCTCTACGCGGGCAACTGGGACTACTACTTCTCCGGGGCCTGGCTGCGCCAGAGCAACCAGCTCGAGCTGCTGCTCCGTCCGGGCCTCTACCTGTTCGGCCAGGTGATCGACGTGCCGCGCCTGGTGGCGGTGCCCCTGATCCTGGGGCTGTGCACCTGGCTGGGGGTGGTGGCGGGCCGGGCGATCGAGGCTGGTCTGCGGCGTCGGGTGCGCCGCCACGGCGCTGAGCCCGATCGCGACCGTCTCCGTCACCGGGTGTTCCTGGTGGCCACCTATCTGGTGTTCAACTTCTTTTTCCTGTTCTCCGGCCGCCCCCTGCTCCTGCTGCTGCCGCTCTGGGTTCAGTACCTCTTCGACGTGACCCTGGTGGCGCTGAGCACCCTTTGGCTCTACCGGGGCTGGGGGCGTTCGCCCGCGCTCTACAGCCGCGAGAATCTGGCCGAGCGCTTCCGCAAGCAGCTGGCCCGCATGGATCTCGACGTGGGCCGCTATCTCGACAGCCGCTCCCTGGCCGACCTGGGAACCGAAGAGGTGTATGTGCTCGCCAAGGTGCTGCCGGGCTTCACCGGCCAGAAGCGCTTGGAGGCCTACAAGGGTGTCGTTCGGGAGGCCCTCGAGGAGGGGTTCGTCAACGCCGCCAGCAGTCTGGAGGTGCTCAAGCAGATGCGCCTCTCCCTCGGCATCAGCAACGACGAGCACCGCCACCTGCTCGAAGAACTGGGGGTGGAGGATCCCGACCTGCTCGATCCCGACAGCCGCCGCAGCCTCGAAGACCAGATCCGTCTCAGCGGTTACCGCAAGTCGCTGGAGCGGCTGATGCTGGTTCAGCGCCTCCATGACGCCGACGGCCAGGCCGGTGCAGGGGCCAATGGCCAGGCGCTGCAGGCCCTGCGCCGCGAGTACGGCATCTCCTCACAGGAGGACGAGATCGTGCGCCACGATCTCTCCCCCCGGGCCGCGGCGATCCACAAACTGGAGCTGCTGCTGGAGCGGTTGCCGGCGCTCACAGACGGCTACCGGGCCCTGCATCGGGGCGCCCTGCGGGATCAGACCGCCGTTCTGGCCCTGCTCGACGACCGCCTCAAGCTCCGCAAGGAACTGAGCCTGCGGGCGATCCTGAACGCCCTGGCCACCCTTCAGGACGATCCGTGCGTGCCCAAGCTGGTGCAGCGTCTGCAGGCCATCGCACCGCTGGGGTTGCCGGAGCTGGTTCAGGAGAACGACTGGGCAGGCCGCCTGTCTCCGGCCGTGCGTGAGGCCCTTGGACGCCCCGGCGGCCAGGCACCCTCCTGCCCTCTGGAGGTGCCCGTTGCCGAAACCCTGGCCTTCCTCGACAGCCTGATGGTTGACCCCAGCCCCATCGTGGCGGCAGCGGCCCTGTTCCTCACGGCCTGTGTGGATCCGGAACGGGCCCGGGCCCGTTCGGCCCAGATGGGTGGCGGCGACGTTCCGCCCCTGCTGGCGCAGACCGCCCGGGCCGTGCAGACGCTGCAGGGCACCCCGGCCCTGCGGGACTGCCCGGATCTGGAGAAGCGGGTGTTTCTGGCCACCAGCGATTTCTTCCGCCGCAGTGATGCCGACACCCTGGCGGCCCTGTGCGAGCGGGCCCAGCTGCGCGTGTTCGCCTGCGGAGACCTGATCACCGAAGCCGGTGACACCTGCCGGGAGCTGCTGCTGCTGATCGAGGGCAGGGCCACGGTGCGGCACCGTGACGGCCAGCGGGCGTGGCTGGAGGAGATGGAGCCCGGGCGGGTGCTCGACGAACTGCAGGTGCTCACCCACAGCGCCTCCGAGAGCACGATCGTGGCGGAAGCCGACGCCACCCGGGTGCTGGCGGTACCGGTGGATTCCTTCGATGCGGTGCTTGAGCGTGATCCCGAGTTCGCCCGCCGGGTGCTGGAACTGGAGAGCATGCAGCTGCAACGGCTGATGCGCTCACCGCGCTGATCTCCCCATGCCGAATCCATTCATGGGACCCACCTGTCCATCCCCACCGTGGCGGCGCCGGCGAAGGGTTGCCGGAGGCTCCCATCGCCGAAGTGCCTCGGGCGCGGTTCACTCCCCCGGCGTGGTGGCTGCGATCGTTCTGCTGCTGATCGCCGTGCCGATCCTGATCTTCAACTATCACCATTCGGGCGATCCCGGCAAGGTGCGCCGGGAGCTGCGCAAGTTCTGACGCGGCCCTCCTGCTGCATGGCGAAGCACGCCGCCGCCGGCCATGCCACGCCCAAACCAGCAGACTGCCGATGCTCGCTGCCGGGCTTTGAGAGTTCAGGGCTTCAGGGAGTTCTGTCCGGCCAGAGGAAGGTGTTGAACAGGCGGGGGCCCAGGCCCGGCCGATGGCCCAGGGTGTTCTGGGTGGACAGGCTCACCACCGCCCCGAGCCGGTCGGCCAGCTTCAGGCAGCTCTGGAACGTCTGGGCTGTGTAGCACTGCACATCCAGCTGATTGCAGCCCACCTGGGGCACCAGGGCCGCCTGGAACGGCTGAATGCTGCAGTAGATCGGCTTGTTGTACACATGCCGCAGCCGGTAGAACGCCGCCATGCTGTAGTTGGCGAAGAAGTGGTCATCCACCTGGATGCCATCGCCATGGCGGGCTTCATGCACCAGGTCGGCGATCCCCATCCTCCGGTACTGGGGCGACTGCACCCAGACCACCGGACTCAACCCCTGGCTGCGGGCCTCCGCCGCCACCTCCCGCTGCACGGCGTCGGCCACGTTGCGGACGTCGAGAAACACCACCCGGTAGCCCTCGGCGCGGATCTGGGCCATCACCCCGGACATCGCGCCGTTGGTGGCATAGAACCAGATCTGGGGCTGCGACAGCCAGGTGCCATTCGGAGCCGGGGCGGCCACAGCCGGCGCCAGGGCCAGGGTGGCTGCCCCACAGGCGCAGGCCAGCCGTCTCAACATTGCGGGAATGGGTCCAACCATCAACGCCAACGCTCCTCCTGCCCGCGTTCCTCCCTCCGCGTTCTAGGTGCGGCTGGAGCTGGCAGCCGCGGCGATCGTGCTCCTTAGGCTGGTGCTTCAACACGGCCGCTGCCCTGCGGGACACGCCATGACAGGCAACGCCGCCAAGCGCGCCCGCAGGATGCACCGGGAGGATGCCCTGCAGAAACTCGATCTGGGCACCCTGGCCCAGGCCTACCTGGCCGGGCAGGCCGTTTACCTCGGCCCTGGCGACGTCTGGCAATGGGACTACGACGGCATTCCTGCCTGGCTGGTGCCCCAGTTCGAGGACCTCGGCTTCCTGCACTGAAGACAGTCCTGAACTGAGTCGAGGAGCCGCTCAGCGTTCGGCCGGGCCGGGATAGCGGATCGCCTCCACATGGCCCATCCAGTCGATCGCGGAACTGTGCAGGTCGTAGTAGCCGGCCACCACCGCCAGCTGCCCGGCGCGCACCCGATCGGTGAGCAGCACGCTGGAATGCACCAGATTGCCGGCGGCGCTGAGGGTGTGGCGCCGGCAGGAGTCCTCCAGCGACAGGTGGTTGCCGTACTGCAGCAGCTCCATGCGCAGCTGGCCCACCACCTGGGACAGGCTCGGAGTGAGCAGCAGTTCGGGATGCAGGGCCGCCGACACGGCGCCGCAGGCCTCATGGCCGAGCACGCAGATCAGCGGCACATCCAGATGGCCCACCGCATACTCGAGCGAGGCGATCGCCGCGGTGGTGCTCATCGTGCCGGCGTTGCGCACCACAAACAGGTCGCCGAACCCGGAGTCGAACAGCAGCTCCACCGGCACCCGCGAATCGGCACAGCCGAGCACCGCCGCCAGCGGGTGCTGCCCCTCCACCACGGCCCGCATGCGTTCACGGGTGCTGTGGGGGTGCAGGGAGTGGCCCTCCAGGAAGCGTTCGTGGCCCTGCTGAAGCCAGCGCAGCACGGCGGCCGGCCGGGCCAGCGGCGATGACCCTGGATCGAGGGGATGGTCTGGTTCAGGGGGAGCGCCGGGTTGGGCCATGGAGGATGGAAACCACGGGTGACGCTCTGGACAGCACGGGTCTGGCACCTCCCGAGGCCAACAGGTGTTCAAGACGAACACCGTGTGGGCAATGACACCTGAGGCACACCGGGTGAATCCGCTGAACCGTGCCGGTTGCTGCAGCGGTCTGGGGCCGTTACGTTTCCGGCCTGTTCTGATGTTGCGGCGATGCGCTGCTTCGTTCCGCGCTCTGCCCGCCCGGCCGCCATCGCCCTGCTGGCAACCCTGAGCCTGGTGGGATTCTGGCCCTCGCCGCAGGCGATGGCCAACGAAACCCCGCAGGCCGATGCCCTCGCCGCCATCCGCGAGGTGTGGCCCGGCGAGCACATGGTCAACGCCATCCGCGTGGCCTATCTGGAGAGCGGCCTCACGCCCACCGCCCGCGGCTGCGGCGGCGACTGCATCGGCCTGTTTCAGATTCACTACACCGCCAACCGGCGGCTGATCGCCTCCATGGGCATCGAGAATCCCGAGGAACTGCTCGATCCCGTGGTCAACTCCACCGTGGCCTATCGCCTGTTCCGGGAAGCAGGCTGGACACCCTGGGGCGTCGAACCCTGAGCGGCGAGCTGATCAGCGATCGGTGCGGTCTGATCGTCTCGGGGTTGAGGCGTGGCCACCAGGGCCTGCTGCGTCTGCTGAACGACTTACGCCGGCATGAAGGGAAAGGTGGTGTTCTCCACCATCAGTGCTGATCTCCTTCTCCTGATGGTTCCTCTGTGGAGGGAACCACTTCCGGGAAGTATTTCTCCATGCAGGTATTGCAGACACCATGGGAGAATTCCACGTTGTCATGGCTCTTGATGAAGGCCTCAACGCTCTGCCAATATCCCTGATCGTTGCGGATGCCCTTGCAGTAGGAGCAGATCGGGATCAGCTCCTCCATCACGTTGATGCGCTCAAGCGCTCCAGCAAGCTGATCGGAAACCCGTTTCAGCTCCAGCTGCAGCACAACCTGACGGGCCAGTGCTTCGAGAGACCGGATCTGCACCTCGCTGAGGCGACGGGGCTGATGATCAATCACACAGAGTGTGCCGATCCTTGCGCTTTCCGGGGTGCAGAGCGGCACACCTGCGTAGAACACGATCTGAGGGTCACCGCGAACGAGGGGGTTGTCACAGAAGCGGTCATCCGTGCGGGCATCATTCACCACAAGGATCTGCTCATCAAGAATCGCGTGGGCGCAGAAGGACACATCACGGCTCGTTTCGCTGACCTCGAGGCCGACTTTTGATTTGAACCACTGACGATCAACATCCACCAGGCTGATCAGGGCAATCGGCACGTCACACAGGTGAGCCGCCAGAATGGTGATGTCGTCGTACGACTGCTCGCAGCCCGTATCAAGGATGCGGTAATTCCTCAGAGCCTCCAGGCGGGCACCTTCCCGGGGAGCCACATTCGCGCGCATAGAGGCCTGATCACCTCTTCAAACGTAGGAACGGCCCTTCGGGAGCCGGATCGCGGTTCACATCTCCTCATGCCGTCAGGTGGCAGCGCTCACGCTGCTCTCGCGCAATCCGCACCATCCTGAGGGCGTTCCATGTCAACGGGGGGCCTCAGGGGGCCACCTCCACAAGATCACCGCTGGCTCCCGGTTTGGCCAGCACCAGGCGCAACAGCACCGGCGCCAGGAAGGTGGTGCCCATCACCATCAGCAGAATCGCCGCCTCCAGCGAGGGTCCCAGCACCCCGGTCTGGGTGCCCAGGCCGAGGAAGATCAGCCCCACCTCGCCGCGGGGCAGCATCCCCAGTCCCACCGCCAGCCGGTTGGTGGGCTCCTTGCTCAGGTAGCTCCAGCCAGCCGCCACCTTGCTGACCACGGCCGCCACGAGCAGGAAACCGGCCATCACCAGACCCTCGTGGTTGGCGGCATCGAAGGGATTGAGAACAGCCAGGTTGAGGCCGCTGCCGATCAGCACGAAGAACACCGTGGCGAACAACACCACCAGGGGCTTCACCGCCTCCTCGATCTCGTGCCGGTGCCGGGAGGAACTCAGGATCAGGCCACCGGCAAACGCTCCGAGGGCGGCCTCGAGGCCGAACGCCTGGGCCGTGAAACAGGCCAGCGACAGCACCAGGAAGGCCGCCACCACCACCTCGCCGGGAGCCCGCAGGCGATCGAGCAGCCAGTCGAAGGCGGGGGCTGCTGTGCGGCTCAGGAACAGGGCCACCACCACGAACACCGCCGCCGCCGCAACCAGCTTCAGCACCGGAGCAAGCGCAAAGCCTCCGCCCCCCGCCAGCGCCACCACCACAGCCAGGATCACGATGCCGAGGATGTCATCGAGCACCGCCGCACCGATCACCGTCTGCCCGTCCCGGGTGCGCAGGAATTTCAGCTCGCCCAGCACGCTGGCCGTGATGCCGATGCTGGTGGCGGTCATCGCCGCACCGGCAAAGATCGCCGGCAGCAGCGGCACGGCAAACAGGACATGCAGGCCGAAGGTGCCCAGGGCGAAGGGGAGCAACACCCCGGTGAGGGCCACCGTGATTGCCTGCACCCCCACCGCCATCAGTTCCTCCAGTTCGCTCTCCAGGCCGGTGAGAAACAGCAGGGCGAAGAGGCCGATCTTGCCCACCGCCTGGAGGTTGGCAAAGCTGTGGTCATAGATCTCCTGCACCTTGTCGGGGCCCACGTGGGCCAGGGAAGCGATCGTGCCCTGGGCCACGGCGTTGAGCTCCCCCGCCAGCTCCGGCGCCAGAATCAGATGCAGACCGGACACGCCGATCAGCACCCCCGCCACCAGCTCCCCGAGGATGGCCGGCAGGCCCAGGCGCACCATCAGCTCGGCCAGGGCCCGGGCGGCGAACAGGATCACCACGAACCTGCCCGCCTGGATCAGGGTTTCGGCCGCTTCGATCTCGTGCCCGCCGGTGGCGAGCAACAGGGTTGGCAGATCCATGACAAGACGGCCGGGGCGGTGGGGAATCCTTTCATTGCTCCCCAGCGATCGGGACCGGGATCAGTGAATCGGGATCGGGATCACCAGCAGGAGAGCGGGCACGTTGCGAGCCGATAGCGTGGGACCGCAACCAGGGACCTGCCGGTGAAGGAGATCAGCGTTCTCGAGATGGCGGGCCGGTTTGTCGCCCGCTTCGCCGCCATCTCCGGTGGCGTCGCCCTGGTGGTGTGGATCACCTGGGTGATGCTCGACGTCGAGCACCTGCAGTCGGGCTTCACCCTGCCCTGACTCCACCCTGCCTGGAGCTGCGCAGGGGCTCAGCGCCGGGCGTTCACGATCACAGGGCTGGCAGCACCGGTGGCGGTGCCGGGAAGAGCCGGCACCACGGAGGTCTGCCCGTCCCACTTGTCGAGGAAGAGCTTGTACAGCACCAGGTCGTCGAGGCTGGAATTGAGCGTCTGGTAGCGCTTGGCCTCCTGCTCGGCGATCCGCACTTCCGTCTGGGCCCGCAGCAGCTGCTGCTCGGCGATCTGCTTCTGCTCGATCGCCGCCCGGTATTCCTCGGCGATCTGCAGGCCGGTGAGGTCAAGGCCCTGCACATTCACATAATCAAACTTGCGCAACTCTTCAGCCACCTTCTCCTGCACAATCTCAGAGATGCTGTTCCACTCGGTGGCGATGGTCACCAGCTCATACTGGGAAAACACGGATTTCAGTGCCTTGAGCAGCGACGGCTGGATCACCCGTGGGTAGATCTGCTGGTTGTCAGTGGCGATGGTTTCGTAGATGCGGCCAGCCTCGTTGGGCTTCATCGCATACTTCACCGTGGCCGTGGCCTGGATCACCTGCAGATCCTTGGTGAGGGTGGAGAACTGTTCGGGCCGCACCTGGGTGCGCACATCGAAGGAGGAGATGTTCTGCACCAGCGGCAGCTTGAAATTCGCGCCCGGGCTGCGCGGCACGCCGGTGACCTTGCCGAGGGTGGTGACCACCGCCACATTGCCGGCGGGCACGATGAAGATCGTCTGGCTCAGCAGGATCACCAGCCCCAGCACCACCCCCAGGATCAGGCTGAGACCCGTACCCGGTCCATCAGGGCTGGCGGAGCGAAGTGGCGACTGCATACGAAGCCCGGTGCAATGCCAGACCTTAGGGCTGCTGATGAGAAGGCAGCGCGGTGAGCCCTAGCCTCAGCCCACCACCGCCTGGCCCCATGACCGCCGCACCAGCCGAGTGCAGCCCGCGCACCATCCGCGTGCAGCTCAGCGCCGATCCCTATCCGGTGGTGATCGGCGCCGGCTGCCTGGCCCGGCTCGGCGAGCAGATCGGCGATCGGGGCTTCAGGGAGGGAACCAAGGTGTTGGTGGTGACCAACCCGCTGGTGCATCAGCACTACGGCACCATCGCCCTGGAGAGCCTGCGGCAGGCGGGCTTCGAGGCCAGCGAACTGGTGGTGGAGGCCGGTGAAGACCGCAAAACCCTCGCCACCGTGGCGCGCATCCACGATGCCGCCTTCGAGCACCGGCTCGAGCGCGGCTCACTGATCGTGGCCCTGGGCGGCGGCGTGGTGGGAGACATGGCCGGCTTTGCCGCCGCCACCTGGCTGCGCGGCATCGCCGTGGTGCAGGTGCCCACCACCCTGCTGGCGATGGTGGATGCCGCCATCGGCGGCAAGACCGGCGTGAACCATCCCGGCGGCAAGAACCTGATCGGCGCCTTCCACCAGCCACGGCTGGTGCTGATCGATCCCACCACCCTGGCCACCCTGCCGGAGCGGGAGTTCCGCGCCGGCATGGCCGAGGTGATCAAGTACGGCGTGATCGGCGACGCCGCCCTGTTCGCCGAGTTGGAGGCCGCCGGCGACATCGGCTCGATGGCGGCCGTGGGGCCGGCACTGCTGCAGACGCTGCTGGAGCGCTCCGCCGCCGCCAAGGCCCGGGTGGTGGCGGCCGACGAGCGCGAGGGCGGCCTGCGGGCGATCCTCAACTACGGCCACACCCTCGGCCACGTGGTGGAGACCCTCTGCGGCTACGGCACCTGGCTGCACGGGGAGGCCGTGGCCATCGGCATGGTGGCCGCCGGTGAGATCGCCCTGGCCAAGCGGTTGTGGAGCGCCGAGGAGCAGCGGCGCCAGAAGGCCCTGATCGCCGCCGCCGGCCTGCCGCAGCGCTGGCCCAGCCTCGATCCGGCGGCGGTGCTGCGCTGCCTGCAGGCCGACAAGAAGGTGAAGGACGGCCGGGTGCGCTTCGTGCTGCCCACCCGCATCGGTGCGGTGGAGATCCGCGACGACGTGGACAGCGAGCGCATCCTCGCCGCCCTCAGCGCTCAGATCTCACCTGAATCAAACCCCGATCAGACCTCTCCGTAGCGGTCCTCCAGAGCCGTCTCCAGGGTGGTGAGCAGCAGGGCCAGCGCCGCGCGCGCCTCCAGATCGGGGCTGTTCACCGAGCCGATCCAGCGGTGGCAGAGGGCCAGGATCTGATCGAACAGGGGCCCGCCACGGCTGAGGCTGGCCATCACCCGCTCCAGGCCGAGCTCATCCACCTCCGGCGGCAGACCCACCACGTAGCGGCGGCCGTCATCGCCCACGTAGCTGAGCCGTCCCGCCCCATCCACGATCGGCGCGGCATGGGGTGTCACCAGCTCATCACCGCCGCCTCTGCACTCGTCGGCCATGGCCGTGCCCCCAGCGATCGTCCTCCTGGTCCACAGCTAGACACGCCGGCAGGCATTGCCAAGGGTGCAAAGCACCCAATCAAGCCCTGAGCGCATTGCGAGGCGGTGCGCCGCTGCCCCGCTCCAGGCCCCGCTGCCAGAGGCCCAGCTGGCGCTCCAGCGCCGCCAGCAGCACCGCCGCCGCCAGGCCCGATCCCACGAGGGCGGTGGAGGGCGCCAGCCCTCCGATCCATACCGCCACCAGCAGCAGCAGGGGCACCAGCACCAGCAGCGCCTGCAGCAGCGGCCGCCAGCGACGGATGCGGGCATGGGCGGCGGCACAACTGCGGCAGTGGCGCGTGTGGGCCTCCCAGCGATCCATCAGCGCCACCCGGCCCTGGCGGGGTGGCAGGGGCTGGCCTGGGAAGGGTTCGCCGCCGTGACCCACGATCCAGTCGTGCAGCGCCTTCACATACACATCGGCGCGGGTGGGCAGAAAACAGGCGCGGCTGAGGCTGTCGCTGCCGCCGCGCTCGGCCAGCACCCGCTCCTGCCAATGCAGGAACACCTGGTCGTCCTCCAGCACCGTGTGGTTGCCGATGTGCTGCAGCCAGCGCGGCGTCAGCCCAAGCAGAAGCCGCGGCAGGCGCGAGCGGAACTGGAAGGGAAAGCGGGCGATCAGCCGGCAGCTGCCGCGGTGGGTGGGGGTGGCGTAGACCACCGTGAGAAAGCGGGCGAAACCCTTGGCGTCGAGGTCGTGCCACATCAGGCCCGGCGCCATGAAGGTGGTGAACTGGCTGCCGAGCTTCCCGCGGCGCGGTCCCTCCGCCCAGGCGGCGGTGAAGCCCCCGGGCCCGGAGCCGGTGATCTCGGCCTCCACCGGGGCGGCATTGTCGCGGCGGCCCACGGTGCGGTGGTGGGTGAAGGGCACGTGGCTCACATCGAGCACGTTCTCCAGCAGGGTGAGGGCATCCATGGGCAGGTCGCGGAAGGTGTCCTGCACCAGCCAGCCGGGTTCCTCCAGCAGCGGCACCAGCGGCAGCGGCACCTGGCCGGCGCCGGCGGCGTCACCGGCGAACACGAACAGCAGGCCCTGGGCCGTGGCGGTGGCGTAGGCGCGGCAGCGGGAGCGGCCGCTGGCACAGGCCGTGGCGGCCACCGCCTCCGGGGCCTGGGGGATGGCGGTGCAGCGGCCCTCGCCATCAAAACTCCAGCCGTGATACGGGCACTCCAGCTCGCCGCTGGCGTTGAGGCGGCCCTCGCTGAGGGGCACCAGGCGGTGGGGGCACACGTCGGCAAAGGCCCGCCACTGTCCGGCGGCGGCGTCCCACCAGATCACCAGGTCGTGATCCAGCAGGGTGAAGGCAAAGGGGCGGCGGGGATCGAGATCCTTCACACAGCCCACCGCATACCACTGCTGCTGCCAGTGCTGCCGCCAGCGCTCGTCTTCGAGCTGGGGCGCGCCGGCGGGGGCCGGGGTGGCCGGTGCTGGGCTGGAGGGAGCCGCGCTGGGGAGGGCCATGTGCTGGGGGTGCCTGGCCGGATGATGGCGCGCCAGCAGGCCCGGCATCGTGGGTAGGTTCAGCGCTTGCGACGCTGACGGCGGATGACCACGATTGCGGTGAGCGGCGCCAGCGGCAAGACCGGCTGGCGGGTGGTGCAGGAGGCCCTGCGCCAGGGCCACACGGTGCGCGCCCTGGTGCGGCCCGGATCCGAGTTGCCGGAAGGGCTGGCGGGGGCCGAGGTGATCCGCCTGGAGCTGGGCCGCAGCGAGGCCCTGCAGGAGGCACTGAACGGCTGCGACGTCCTGGTGATCGCCACCGGTGCCCGCCCGTCGGTGGATCTCACCGGACCCCTGCAGGTGGATGCCTTCGGCGTGCGCAGCCAGATCGAGGCTTGCCGGGCGGTGGGCCTGAAGCGCGTGGTGCTGGTGAGCTCCCTGTGCGCCGGCCGCTGGATCCATCCCCTCAACCTGTTCGGCCTGATCCTGGTGTGGAAGCGGGTGGGCGAGCGCTGGCTGGAGCAGAGCGGCCTCGACTGGACCGTGGTCCGCCCCGGCGGTCTGAGCGAACGGGAGGAGGGGCTGGAGCCCGGCCAGGAGCGCGAGGGGGTGGTGTTCAGCGGCCCCGACCAGCAGGACAGCTCCAGCATCCCCCGCCGGCTGGTGGCCCGGGTGTGCGTGGAGGCCCTGGCCGATCCGGCTGCGGTGGGCCGGATCATCGAGATCACCAGCAGCGCCGAGCAGCCCTCGCGCAGCCTTGCCGCCTGGCTGGCCGAACCCAGCGGCACCCCCGCCTGACTACGGTCAGCCCGCCGTCCGGCCCCCTTTCTCCCGTGCCCGCTCCCGCTCTCTGCCGATGACCGTCGCTGCGCTCCAGGCGGCCTGGCTGATTCCCCTCTATCCGCTGCTGGCGGCCGTCGCCTCGCTGGCCTGGTCGCCCGGCCTGATCTCCCGCACCGGTCCCCGGCCCTGCGGCTACCTCAACATGCTGATGGTGGCCGTGGCCTTCGGCCACAGCCTGGTGGCCCTCACCGCCCTGCACACCAACGCCCGCGCCGGGGCGGAGGCCCTCTACCGGCCGGTGAGCTTCAGCTGGACCTGGCTGGACTCCGCCGGCCTGCGCATCGGCTTCGACGGCCTGGTGACCGAACCGGCCCTGATCGCCATGGCCGTGATCACAGGGCTGCACCTGCTGGTGCAGATCTATGCCTTCGGCTACCTGGAGATGGACTGGGGCTGGCCGCGCTTCTTCGGCTCGCTGAGCGTGTTCGAGGCCGGCCTCTGCGCCCTGGTGCTCACCGACTCGCTGTTCTTCAGCTATGTGCTCCTGGAGCTGCTCACCGTGGGCACCTACCTGATCGTGGGCACCTGGACCAATCAGCCCCTGGTGGTGAAGGGGGCCCGCGACGCCTTCCTCACCAAGCGGGTGGGCGACCTGATCCTGCTGGCCGGCCTGATCGCCCTGCTGCCCGTGACCGGCACCTGGAACTTCAACGGCCTGCAGGCCTGGGCGGCTGATCTCAGCAACAACGGCCAGCCGCTGCCGCCGGGCTTCACCCTGATCCTGCTGGCCCTGATCGCCGGACCGATGGGCAAGTGCGCCCAGATCCCGCTGCACCTCTGGCTCGATGAGGCGATGGAAAGCCCCCTGCCCTCCACGATCCTGCGCAACTCGGTGGTGGTGATCGGCGGGGCCTGGGTGCTGCTGCGGCTGGAGCCGCTGCTGGAGCTGAGCCCCTTCGTGCAGAGCGTGCTGGTGTTGGTGGGCGGCTCCACGGCGGTGGTGGCCTCCCTGATCGCCCTGGCCCAGATCGACGTGAAACGGGCCCTCAGCTTTCTGGTGAGCAGCTGGCTGGGACTGCTGTTCGTGGCGGTGGGGCTGGGCGGCAGGGCCGCCGCCGATCACCTGCTGCTGGTGTATCCGCTGCCGATGGCCCTGATGCTGATGAGCGTGGGCACGGTGGTGATCAGCAACATCACCCAGGACCTCACCCAGCTGGGCGGCCTCTGGAGCCGCCGCCCGCTGATGGGCCTGGCGTTCCTGGCCGGCGCCGTGAGCCTGATGGGCCTGCCGCCGTTCACCGGCTTTGCCGCCCTGCGGGAGCTGCTGGCCCTCACCGCCCGCAGCGGCCATCCGCTGCTGCTCGGCGGGGTGGTGCTGCTGGCCAACGCCCTGATCAGCGCTGGCCTGATCCGGGTGTTCGGCCAGATCTGGGGTGGCCGGCCCACCCCCTTCACCACCCGCTCGGCCGAGGTGCTCTGGCTGATGGTGCTGCCCACCACGGTGCTGATGGGGCTGGTGCTGCACCTGCCCCAGCTGCTGGTGGGCAATGGCGTGTTCGCCCTCGCGCCCCTGCCGGGCTGGGGCCCCCTGGCCTGGCCGCTGCTGGCCTCCACCCTGGTGGGTGGAGGCCTCTCGGCACTCTTCTACCTGCGGCCGCACGGTCTGGCCGAGCTGCCAGCCTCCCTGGGGGGCCTGCAGCACTGGCTGGCTGAGGACATGCAGACCGAGCGCTTCTACCAACGCACCGTGGTGGCCCTGGTGCTGGCCCTGGCCCGCGCCGGCTCCTGGATCGACAGGCGCCTGGTGGATGCCTTCAGCGGCGGCACCGGGGCAACCGCCCTGGCCGGAGCGCGCCGGCTGAGCTTCACCACCTCGGGCCGCTCCCAGGCCTATGCCCTCACCCTGGTGCTGGGGATTCTGCTGATGGCGGCCTGGCTGATCGCCGGTGAATTCCCGCTTGCCCTGCCTGGTCTGCCCTGAGGAGTCCCGCCATGACGTTGCTGCTGTTGCTGCTGATTCCCCTCTCGGCGGGCCTGATGCTCACCGTGCTGCCGGCCGACCGCCCGCAGCTGGGTCGGGGACTGGCCGCCCTCACCGCCCTCGCCCAGCTGGTGGTGGGGCTGGTGGCCTGGAGGCGCCCACCCGCCGATCTCAGCCTCAGCTGGCTGCCGCGGCTGGGGCTTGACCTGGAGCTGGGCCTCGATGGACTGTCCCTGCCCCTGGTGCTGCTCACCGCCCTGCTCACCGCCATGGCGGTGCTGGCCTCGCCGCTCGATCAGCTGCGGCCGCGGCTCTACTACCCCCTGCTGCTGGCCACCAACCTGGGGGTGGTGGGGGCGTTTCTGGCCCGCAACGCCTTGCTGTTCGTGCTGGCCTTCGAGCTGGTGCTGATCCCCACCACCCTGCTGGTGGCGATCTGGGGCCGCGAGCGCCGGGCCGGGGCCGCGATCCGTTTCCTGCTTTACGGGGCGGTGTCGGGGCTGAGCCTGCTGGGGGCGGTGCTGGCCTTCGGCTGGCTGGGCCAGGGGCCTGCAGGCGCAGGGCCTGGGGCCGGGGTGGAGTTCAGCTATGCCGCCCTGGCGGCCCATCCCCTGCCCGCCGCCGCCCAGGCCTGGGTGCTGGCCCTGCTGCTGCTCGCCTTCGGGCTCAAGCTGCCGGTTGTGCCCCTGCACGGCTGGCAGCCCTTCACCTACGGCCAGGCACCCACCCCGGTGGTGATGCTGCTGGGCGGTGCGGTGTCGAAGCTGGGGGCCTACGGCCTGCTGCGCTTCGGCGTGGGCCTGCTGCCGGATGTCTGGGCGGCCTGGTCGCCCTGGATCGCCGCCGCCGGGGCCGTGAGTGCGGTGTACGGCGCGCTCAACGCCATCGCCGCCACCGACATCCGCCGGCTGATGGCCTACAGCTCCCTCGGGCACATGGGCCTGCTGGTGCTGGCCCTGGCAGCCGCCACGCCGATGAGCCTGCAGGGGGCGGTGGCCCAGGTGATCGCCCACGGCCTGATCGTGGCCCTGCTGTTCGCCTGCGTGGGCCTGATCGAACGCAAGACCGGCACCACCGCCATCGCCGAGCTCTCCGGCCTGCTCAACCCGATCCGCGGCCTGCCCTTCACCGCCGCCCTGCTGCTCCTGGCCCTGATGGCCGCCGCCGGCATCCCCGGCCTGGCCGGCTTCCCGGCCGAGCTGCTGGTGTTCGAGGGCAGCTGGACCGTGTTCCCCCGCACCACCCTGGTGTGCCTGGTGGCCTCGGGCTTCACGGCGGTGTATGCCGTGCGCCTGTTCAACCGGGTGGGCTTCGGCCGCCTCGACAACGGCCGTGCCGACTGGCAGGCCACCGGCTGGGGGGAGCGCCTGCCGGCCCTGGTGCTCAGCCTGCTGGTGCTGCTCAGCGGCATCTGGCCCACCAGCCTCACCGGCTGGAGTGAGCGCGACACCGCCGCCCTCGCCCTCCGGCCGGCCGCTCCCGCAGCGCTGGTGGCCGTGGTGGCGCCTGCCCCCTCTCTCCCGCCGCTCGCCTGATGTCCACCACCGCCGCCTCGGAGCGCACCCAGGCGCCCCTGATTCCCCCCTCCACCCACCGCTACGCCGAGGTGATCCACCGGCTGGAGGCGGGGGGTTCGATGCTGCCCGACACACCGGAGAACCTCCAGCAGATCATCGGCATCTACAAGGCCTATGCCGTGCCGATGGATTTCTACTGGCGCGATCTGCTCTACATCGCCGAGCGGGTGTTCCTCGAGCCGCTGCCGGCCTTCAAATACTTCCTCCCCCAGGAGTATCTCGATCGGCCCAACAGCTATGCCGGTGATCAATCGCAGCTGCGCATCTGGCGCGGTGGTGAGAAGGCCCATCCGGAATTGCTGGCGTTCATGGAGCGGGGCGAAACCAGCCGCCTGCCGAAGCTGCTCCATCACCTCTGGCACGACCGCATCAACATGGAGTTCGCCGAGGCCTGCATGCAGGCCATGTTCTGGCACCAGGGCATGGGCGGCCGCTTCAACGACTACCTCGACAGCGACGCCTACCGAACCAACGCCGACCGGGCAATCCGGGCCTACTTCCGCGGGAATCCGCTGATGCTGGGCCTGCATCGCCTGTTCCCGGATCTGTTTCTTGAGAAGGTGAAGCAGCTCAGCTTCTGCAGCAACCTGGGCCTCTTCTGGGAGGTGATGGCGCCGGTGTTCTTCGAGATGAGCGACCTCTACGACGAGGGCAGGCTCAGTTCCGTGCCCGAGGCGATGGAGTTTCTGGTGAACGGCATCTTCGCAGTGGCGGGCCGGCCGATCTACCACCACGTGGTCATTCGCGGTGAGCTGTTCGAGATCATCCCCAAGGGCGAAGGTTTCACCTGGCTCTATGAGGCCGCCCTGCCCTATGTGGAGGCCGTGTTCTACCGCACCTCCCCCTTCCGCGGCACCAAGAGCTACAACGCCCAGGCCGGCCAGGTGCCGGCCAAGCAGGCCGACTTTCACTACGGCATCCTCTACGCCGATGTGTTTCCAGTGGGCTCAGCGGGGATTCCGCCCACCCTGCTGATGCAGGACATGTTGCATTTCCTGCCCCCCTACCTGCAGGATCTCTACCGCCAGCACAAGCGCGGCGAGGCCGACCAGCTGGTGCAGCTGGGCATCACCTTCCAGCGCTCGATGGTCAACGTCACCTCGGCGGTGATCCAGGCCCTGCGGGCGGCGCTGTTCTATCCGCTCGACGATCCCGACCCTCACCACCTGCTGGCCAATCGGCACTTCTTCGAGGCCCAGATGGATCGCTTTCTGAGACCCGAGGCCTGCATCGACGCCGTGCAGAACCAGGACTACCGCTGACCGCTCACCCAGCCATGGCCACAATTCTCGACACCGCCGCCGGCGCCGGCTGCTTCACCACCCTGCTGGCGGCGGTCGACGCCGCCGTGCTGCGCGGCGCCCTGGAGGGACCGGGGCCGTTCACCGTGCTGGCACCGGTGGATGACGCCTTTGCCGCCCTCCCACCGGGCACCGTGCAGACGCTGGTGGACAACCCGCCCCAGCTGGCGCGGATCCTGGAAATACCACGTGATCGCCGGCGCCCACCCCCAGGCGGCTCTGGTGGCCCAGCCGGAGTGGCCCAGCCTGGAGGGGGCACCGATCCCGATCCGCCGTGCCGCCCCGTTCGAGGTGAAGAACGCCACCGTGGTCACCGCCGACATCGCCTGCGACAACGGCATGGTGCACGTGATCAACCGGGTGATCCTGCCCGGTTAGGTCCAGCTCTGCGGTTCAGGCCTCCAGGTAATCGGCAACGCGGGTCGAAAGCTGTCGGATCGAGGCGTTGGCTCTGCGTTCCAGCCCCCGGGCGCTGTCGCGGCTGATCCCCATCCGCCGCGCCACGGCGCACAGGCTCAGAGGTTCAGACGACGGAAGGCCGTAGCGCAGTCGCAGCAGCTCGGCTTCCAGGGGTGGCAGTTCGTCCAGCAGCTGGTCGATGTCCTGGCGGAGCAGAACGGCGGTGACCCGCTCCTCGGGGCGGCTGGCCTGGCAGGCCAGGGTGTCGAGCAGAGGCAGGTTGGCATCGCTGCCTGGATACCCGTCGAGACTGAGGGGCTCCTGAGCCCGGAACAGCACCTCGCGGATATCGAGCGGTTTGAGATCCGTGGCGGCAGCCAGTTCAGCGATGCCGGGATCCCTGCCCAGCTCATGGCCCAGACGCTGCTGGGCTTCCCGCAGCCGATGCAGCTGCTGCACCATCGAGGCCGGCAGGCGGATGGAACGGCCCCGGGCCACCAGCGACCTGCCGATGCCGTCGCGGATCCACCACACGGCATAGGTGGAGAAGCGGTAACCGCGGCTGGGGTCGAAGCGTTCCACAGCGCGGATCAGCCCGATGGTGCCCTCCTGAATGAGGTCTTCCAGGTCTGCGGGGCGATGCATGGAACGGCGCGCCATGCTCACCACCAGGCGCAGGTTTGCCGTGACCATGCGGCTGCGGGCCTGCGTAGCCTGCCGCAGACAGCGGCGCAGGTGCCCTGGCTCCAGGCCGGCTTCGAGGGCCCAGGCCTCGCTGCTGGGAGGAGTCCCGCCGGCGCGGAGTTTCATCTCATCGGCCACCTCCTCGAGCTGACGGCCCATCTGCACCAGCCGGGCCAGACTGATCTCCTCCTCGGCAGTGAGCAGGGGGATGCGGCCGATGGCACGCATGTGCAGGCTGAGTGCGTCGCAGCCGCCCGGGGGGCGCTTCTGTGGCGCAGGCATCGGCGGAGGGATTGGGTGAGTTCGGCAGACGTTACAGACCTTTTCTACAGGACTGGCGGAATCTCAGCCCCATAGAAGCAGTCTGAATCGCAGCGATCAGTGACGCTGATCGTTTTCAAGACATCTCCCTGTAGATGGCTCTTGATGCGCAATCACCGGATGTGGATGAACGACTTGTCCAGCACCATCGACAGGCGCTTCTGCCATAGGAAAACCCCGACTCTTGCCGGGGCCTTGCTACCGATGATCCCGTCAATGATCCCGCCAATGATCCGATTGACAAACCAGGTGGGAAACAGAATCAGACAGCGGATCCATCGGCCGATGCCGCAATCTCCGTGACGGCCCGCTGCAGGGCCTCATGGCGGCTGATGCTGGTGTGGTCATCCGGCAGCTTCTCATAAAGACCGAGATTTTGCAGGCGTCGCTTGGTGGTGCCGGTGGCCCCCACCACATACACCAGCCGGCCCTTTTCAATCGCTTCCTCCACGGCGTTCTCCACCGCCAGAGAGGCAGTGACGCCGAGGTGGGACACTTCGGAGAGATCAAAGATCACCGCCTTGCAGTCGCCGACGGCATTGTGTTCGCGGCCGATCGCCTTGGCCACACCGAACAACATGGCACCATTGAGCTGAAACAGCAGCACCTGGCCCTTGCCCTGGTCGAGCAGGGCTTTGTCATCAGCGGGAATATCGAGGTCACCATCACCGGTGCTCACCGATTTCACCGACTTGGCCTGCAGTTCGCCCATCTTGTCGATGGTGAGGATGTTGGCGATGAACACACCGATGCCCACGGCCGCGATCAGGTCAACCAGCACGGTGAGAGCAATCACCAGATACATGATCAGGGCACCCTTGATCGAGATCCGGTGGGCGCGTCTGAGAAAACCCCAGTCGATGATGTCAACACCCACCTTCAGGGCGATGCCGGCCAGCACGGCCAGGGGGATCTCACCCGCCAGCCGTGCCCCGGCGAGAATCACCAGCATCAGCACCAGGGCGCGGGAGATACCGGAGAGGGCGCTGCGGCCGCCGCTCTGGATGTTCACCACTGTGCCCATGGTGGCTCCGGCGCCGGGCAGGCCACCGAACAGGCCCGACACCAGATTGCCCAGGCCCTGACCGATGAGCTCCTTGTTGGAGTTGTGCTCGGTGCGGGTGATGCTGTCGGCGATCACCGAGGTGAGCAGGGCGTCGATGCAGCCCAGCATCCCCAGCACCGCCGCATCAACCAGCATCAGTTGCAGCTGGGGCAGCTGGAAGTGGGGGATCTGCAGCTCTGGAAACCCTGAGGCGATCACGCCGATGCGGCGCAGGCCGTCTGCGTCGCCCTGGAGTAAGGAAAAAGAGAGCAGGGTGCCGAGCACCAGGGCGATCAGCTGAGCCGGAACAACGGTTCGCACCCGGCGAGGGGTGAACCAGAGAACCGCCAAGGTGATCACCGCCAGCACCACCTCGTCGAGCTGGACGTTCTGCACCAGGGCCGGGAGGCTGGAGAGGGTGCCGAGCACCCCGCCTCTGGGGATCGCCTGGCCCAGAAACGGGCCGATCTGCAGCACGATCAGGATGATGCCGATGCCGCTCATGAAGCCCGAGATCACCGTGTAGGGCATCTGGGTCACATAGCGGCCCAGCTTCAGCAGCCCGAAGAGGATCTGAAACACCCCGGCCAGCATCACCACCGTGAAGGCCATGGCCAGGCCGTTCTGCGGATCGCGGGAGCTGAGATCCGCCACCACCGCGGTCATCACCACCGTCATCGGACCGGTGGGCTCCGAGATCAGGGCGGGCGTGCCCCCGAACAGGGCGGCGAACAGACCCACCAGCACCGCACCCCAGAGGCCGGCTGCGGCACCACCCTCAGCTCCACCGAAGGCGGCCACCCCGAAGGCCAGGGCCATGGGCAGGGCGATCACCGCGGCGGTGACCCCGCCGAACAGATCTCCCTTGATGTTCCTGGTGCTGATGTGGTTCAGCACCCGCAGACCCGGGCGCCGCGGGGGCGCCGATGATGTGGTCATCGCTACAGGCGAAGGTGGGCGGCGAACCTTAGCCGCGTGATCAAACAACTGGGTCGAGCTCGCCAGGCCCGGTGCCCTGTGGGCCGGATCCTGCTTGCCCTGGTTTGGCTGGGCCTGCGCAGCCTGCTGGTGCTGAGCCAGATGGCCCGTCACTCCCCCGAAGCACAGCTGGCACGCACGTTCGAGAACGAACTGCGGCAGTGCCCTCGCTGCAACCCCTGAGGCAGGGGCAGCCGCTGCCTGCGGGGCGGAGGCATGATCAGGGCCGCTGATCGTGCCGAGCCACCAAATCCTCTGGCGACGGCACTGGCCACTGACGCGCCCACAGGGCCTAGAGACGAAGCATCAGGAACTCAGGCCAAAAATAGAACTTCCAGCCGCAAAGCCAATGCAAACCGATGGCAAGACCATCGAATTCGCTTCTCCATTAACAACACAATGTAGTCGCGTTTACAAGCTTCGCGACTGCTCTGGCGCCATTTCAGGCGTGCGACTATCCGATGATGTGGACGCCAGCAAATCCTCACTGATAGGAGTGTCTAGGAGTGTCTTCCCCCATCTGGTGATGGGGGATTCGATCAGAGCAGACCCCTGTAACGCACCAGCAGCTGCACCATCGCCCACGACCCCAGCGTCACCTTGAGGGCCACCAGCACATTCAGCAACGGGATCCAGCCGCCGCTGGCGATCGCCCCGAAGCGGCCTCCCATGGCCGGCCCCAGCCCCTCCAGACTGAGAAAGGCCAGCAGCAGGAACACCACCACGGCCCCCTTCTCCCAGAGATCAGCGCGGTAGCGGGTGTAGAAGCGGTCCACCAGCCGCAGCGAGCCGCTGATCAGCAGCAGCCCGATGGCAGTGCCGCCGGCCACCCCCGCAGCGAAGCCGCCGCCTGGCGAGAGGTGGCCGCGCAGGGCCAGCTCCACCGCCACCAGCGCACACACGGTGGCCCCCAGCTGGCAGAGCACCACCGAGGGCGCGTCCGTCAGGACACGGATGCGGCGCTGGAGGGAATCGCCGCTGAAGATCCAGCGCACGCCGATCGAGGCCAGGGTGAACACCACCACCTCGCCCACCGTGTCGTAGAGGCGGGTGTAGAGGATCACCGTGGCCACCAGGTTGGGCACCCGACCCGCCTCCAGCAGCTCCGTCACCGTGGCGGCGACATCCGGCGGCGGCGGCAGGGCCACCGCCAGGGGAATCAGGCAGAGCAGCACGGCCGCCGGGCCGTAGACCAGCCTCAGCACGCCGGCGATCATCGGTCGAGCTCGAGGGACGCGGCGAGATCAGGATCGGCGCCGGCCGGCAGCAGCCGCAGCGCCGCACTCAGATCCCCCCAGCCGCCAGCCCGAGGCAGGGCGGCGAGACGTTGCAGCAGGCTGGGGCTGTGCAGCCGCACCCGCAGCACGGCGGTTTCCGGCTGCCATTCGAGCAGGCCGTGGAGGTCGACGGCCTGGGCTTGCTCCACCAGCTCCAGCCGCAGGCTGAGCGGATCCAGCCAGGCCTCCAGCTGCTGGCGCAGATTCGCCGGCAGGGGCTGAGCGCCCACCGGCCGCGCCAGCCGCAGCACCATCGAGGAGCGCAGGGCCACGGCGTAGAGGGTGGTGGAGAGCAGCGTGCCCACCAGGGCCTCGGTGAGGGCCACGTCGGCCGCCCCCAGCAGGGCGTAGATCAGCGCCGCCACGGCACCGAGGATGCCGCGCAGCACCAGGGTCTGATAGGGGTTGCTCTGCACCACCACCAGGATCGCCGTAAGCGGCAGCAGGGCCGTGAGCGGCAGCAGCAGGGGCAGGTCGGTGCCGAGGGTCATGGAGGGGTTCAGGGGCGGCGGCGGGGCTGGGAGCAGGCCGCCAGCACGTAGCCGAAGATTGTGTTCCACACCACCAGCGACAGCAGCGCCAGCACCAGCAGCGGCCATTCGCGCTGGAAGCGCAGCAGCAGCCCCAGCAACATCAGCGCCGAGCCGAGGGTGTCGGAGATGCCCAGGTAGTGCAGCTTGGTGAGGTAGCTGGCCCGGCCCAGCAGGGGCCAGCTGCCGGCAAACCAGAACAGCAGCCCCAGCCCCAGCAGCACCGCACTGGCGCCCTGGGCCAGGGCCGCCAGCACCCCAGGGGCATCGGCCAGCAGCTCGCCACTCATCCCTCCACCCCCTGCAGCAGGTTGGCGAGCAGCATCACGGCGCCGTTGCCGACGCTGAGCACGATCACGCCCACCAGGCCCACCATCCAGTCGTCGCGCACCACCGACACCACCAGCATCACCATCGCCACCTTGGTGGACACGCTGGCGAAGGCGGCCAGGCGGTGCCACACGTCGGTGCGGCGGCACACCACCAGGATCGGCAGCAGCAAAGCCAGCACCATGCCGAACACCAGCAGGGTCATCGCTCCTTCTCCTCGAAAACCAGCTCGTGTACCCGGTAGCGGCGGCCGCCGCCCTCCAGCCCCAGGGCAATGGTGAAGGGGGTGAGGGTGATGCGGAACACGTCCAGGAACACCAGCACGCTGGAGGCACGGCCGCCGACCCGGGCCGGCTCATCGTGCACGACGCTCTCCTCCAGCCGGCGGTGCAGGAGCAGCCGGGCGGCCTGGCTGTAGGCCTGGGGCAGGGCGGTGACACTGTCGCCGAGGGCTCGCCAGAACTGACCGGGGGAGAGAGCCCGCACACGCCGCGGCAGCGGCAGTGCCAGGGATACCGCCAGACCGATGGCCACATTGAGCAGCTCCGGATCGGCGCTGAGCAGCAGCCAGATCAGCATCCGCAGGGCGATCACGATCAGGCGAGACATAGCGCCTCCACCAGCAGCAGATCGGTGCTCACGGGCTGCAGGCGAAGCAGCAGCAGCTGCAACCCCGCCCCCACCACGGCCAGGGCTCCGAGCAGGTCGATCAGGCTCTCCAGGTTGGGCAGCCTCAGGCGATGGCGGAAGCCAAGGGCCGTCACCGGCCTGCGCAGCCCGCGGCGCAGGGCCTCCACAGCGGCGCCGGCGGCGAGCACCCCCAGGCCCTTCCCGAGCGCCGCCGTACTGGGGAAGGGCGAACCACCGGGGAGGAGGGGCGCCAGCAGGCCCACCAGCACGAGCACCAGGGCGAGCAGCAGCCCCCCGGGCGCCGGCACCTGCCAGCCGGCTCCCAGGGGCAGCCAGCAGATGCGTGCATAGACCGCCGCCGTGCCCACCATCAGCAGCGGCAGGAGCCAACCCAGCAGGTGCACCGGCAGCCCGGGAATGCCGGTGAGCGGCAGGGTCTCGAGGGTGGCCTTGGAGTAATAGCCGAGCAGCGGCGGCGCTCCGGCGATCGAGAGGGCTCCCACCAGCACGGTCAGGCCCAGGGCCGGAGCGAGGGGCTGTTGGCCCCAGAGGGACAGGTCGCGGCTGGGCACCTTGCCAGCGGCCAGAAAGAGGGCACCCTTGGCTACGCCGTGGCCGAGCACGAACAGGCCTCCGGCGGCGGGATTGAGCAGGGCGAAGCCCATCTGGGAGAGGGTGCTCCAGGCCAGAAGGCGCTTCAGATCACCATCGCCGAGGGCATACACCAGGCCGAGGAGCACACTCGCCAGGCCAACCCAGGTGAACACCGGTTGCTGGGCCGGGAGCAGCAGGGCCAGCCGCAGCAGGGGGCAGATTCCGCCGGCCACAACCACCCCCGAGAGCAGCGCCGAAACCTGGGCCGGGGCCTCGGCATGGGTCTGGGGCAGCCAGAGTCCGCTAAGGAACACGCCCGCCTTGGTGAGCAGACCCAGCATCACCAGCGCCAGCCCCACAGCCAGGGTGGTGCTGCCGGGGGGCAGCTCCTGCAGGGATTGCAGGCGGAAACTGCCGGTATAAAGATAGAGAAGGCCACTGCCGATCAGGAACAGCGTCATCACGCCATTGCCCACAAGCAGGTAGCGCAGGGCGATCCAGAGCTGGCGGGGTTCACGGCTCTGGAGGATGAGCAGGAAGGCGGTGATTCCCACCACCTCCAGGGCCACGTAGAGGCTCACCAGATCGGTGGCCAGGAAGGAGGAGTTGAGGCCCCCCAGCAGCACCATCAGCAACAGCAGGAAGGGACCCGGTGGCGGCTGCCGCCAGCTGTCCACGAGCACCGCCAGCACCACCAGGGCGTTGAGCAGCAGAAACGGTGCCGCAACCCCATCGAGCTGCAGCTGAACGCCGAGGCTGCCGATCAGTTCGAACAGCACCTGCCGGCCGGGCAGGCTGGCCCAAACGCCCCAGGCCAGGGTGGTGAGCACACACACCAGAGCGAGGGATCGGGCCAGCCGCGGCAGCAAAGCCGAGCTGAAGGCCGCCAGGAAGGGGAGCAGCAGCCAGGCGATCAACCAGGCATCCAGCGTCGTGGGATCGGCCATCGGTTCAGGCGCGCCGGCCTCCGGCCGCCTCGGGGGGAGCGGCGATCACCAGGGCCTCGAAGCTGGCCGTGTCGAGCAGGGGATCGAGCCGCGACAGGCGTGCGATCACCACCAGCAGGAGGGCCTGGATCGACAGGCCGATGACGATCGCTGTGAGGATGACGGCCTGGGGGATGGCGTCGGCCCAGGCAATCGAGGGAACGGCGTTGAGGGCCAGTTCCCCGCGGGCCAGGATCGGCGTGCGCAGACCGCTGCGGGCGGCCACCAGCACGAACAGCGAAATCGCACCCGTGCCCATCACGTCGAGGGCCAGGGCACGCAGAAACAGGTTGCGGCGCCAGATCAGCCCCAGCAATCCCACCAGGGCCGTGAGCAGCACCATGGCCTCCAGCAATCGGAAGGGGTCGGGCACGGCAGGGGCGGTGAGCGCAAAACCTTAGCCGCCACCAGCCGCGGGAGGGTCAGCTCGCGCTGGGATCACGCAGGAAGCGAGGGAGCGGGAGGGACGGGCCGCCGCTGTCGCCTGGGCCGGAGCCGCCACGGGCGAAGGCCAGCCAGCGGAAGTCGCCGAGGGCGTGGGGATCCACCAGGCGCAGCAGGGCTTCACGACGGCCGAGGGCCTCGGCCAGGGCCGAACCCTGCAGCCGCTGCAGGCCGTGCAGGCGCTCGGCCAGCCCCAGGGCGAGCAGGGCCTGGCCCTGGCGGCAGTGGCCGAGGGCCTGCCAGCCGGCGGCTGCGGCGGCCTCCTGGAGGGTGTCGATGCAGAGGTGGGCGGTGAGGTCACAGGCCCCGGGATCGGCCAGGGGATCGGCGCTGGCCCGCTGGGACCGGTAGGCCACCAGGGTGCCATCACTGCGCACCGGGGCGTAGTAGCGGCGGGCCTCCAGGGCGTAGTCGATCACCAGCAGGGTGCCGGCCCGCAGGGCGGCAGCGGCGCTCTGGAGCCAGGGACCGATGGCGGGATGGAGCTCGGTGCTCCAGCCCGGCGGGCGCCGGGGATCGGGGGCCAGGAGCCCCCAGGCTTCGAGGGGCGCGGGCATCGCCGCCTCCAGGGGCTCGCCGGGCTCCAGCCGCAGCGAGGGCTGGGCGTCGGGCCCATCCCGGAGCGCCACCTGCTGGCGGCGCCAGAGCGCCCCGTCCCAACTGATCCGCTCCACCGGCAGGGCATCGAGCACCTCATGGGCGAGCAGCACCCCCCGCAGCGGCGCCGCCGCCAGCTGCGCGAAGGAACACCAGCGGCAGGGCAGGGGGGAATCGGCCAGGCACCGGCGCTGACGCTCGGCCATGCCGGGATTGGGCTCCACCAGCACCAGCTCACAGCGCTGCGCCAGTCCGGGCCAGCCGGCCGCCAGGGCCGCGGCCAGATCCGCCGCCAGGCTGCCCTCGCCGGGTCCGGCCTCCACCAGGGCGATGGGCCCGGGATCGGCGGCCGCCAGCTCGCCCAGCCAGTCGGCCAGCTGGGGAGCCAGCAGGGCGGCGAAGTCGGGCCCCAGGGAGGGGGCCGTGGCGAAGTCGCCGGCGGGGCCGATGCGCAGCCGGCCACTGCCGTAGGCGCCGTGGCGCGGATCGTGCAGCACCCAGTCCATGTAAGTGGTGAAGGGCACAGCGCCGCCGGCGGCCTCCAGGCGCTGCTGCAGCCAGCCGGGAACGCTCACGCCGCAACCTCCGGCTCAGGGAGAATGCATCTTCGACGGAGCAGGGGCATGGCTGGGGTGATGGCGGCTTGGACGGCGGCCTGGCGGGCATCGGTGCCGTCGGCCTGGCATGCGGCTTGGCGATCGGCGCGGTTGGCCGCGCTCCCCCTGGCGACGGCGGGCCTCGTGCTGCTGCTGGGGATGGGGAGCGGGGTGGCGCCGGCCCTGGCCTCCGACAACCCCGAGCTGCTGCCCGACCATCCCACCCCGGTGATCGATCTGGCCCGGGCCTTCACCGACAGCCAGCGCACGGAGCTGGAGCAGGAGCTGAGCGACGTCGAAGCCAACAGCGGCTGGAAGCTGCGGGTGCTCACCCAGTACGAGCGCACCCCCGGCCTGGCGGTGAAGGACTTCTGGCAACTGGACGAGCGCTCCCTGCTGCTGGTGGCGGATCCCCGCGGCGGCAACCTGCTCAACTTCAACGTGGGTGATGCCCTGTTCGCCCTGATGCCCCGCACCTACTGGGTGGAGCTGCAGACGCGCTTCGGCAACCAGTACTACGTGCGCGACCACGGTGAGGACGGCGCCATCGTCGACGCGCTGGCGGCGGTGGAGCTCTGCCTGGATCGCGGCGGCTGCCAGGTGGTGCCCGGTCTGCCCCAGGAGCAATGGGTGCTCACCCTGATCACCTCGATCCTGGGGGGTCTGATCGTGGGCTTTGCCGCCTACCCCCGCAAACCGGGCCGCACGGTGGAATGGACCTGGGTGCTGTTGCTCTCACCCCTGTGGATCATCCTGTTCGGGGTGTTCGGCGTGGCCCCGATCGTGACCCGCACCAGCGACCTGCTGCCCCTGGCACGGAATGCGCTCGGCTTCTCCGGAGGAATCCTCAGCGCTTACCTGCTGGCCCAGAAAATTGTGGGCCGCAGCAGGATGAGCGGCGACGAGACCTGACCTGGATTCAGACGGATCAGGCCTGATCCCGGCTCAACCGCGGCCGGGCTGCGAGCGGGGGCCGATGCTCTCGAGGGCCTCGAGGCGGCAGCGCAGCGACTCCACGGGAGCGCAGGGCTCCTCAGGTTCAACCGGGGGGAGAGCGGCCAGCAGGGCCGCCTCCTGGCGCGCCCGCAGCTGAGCGCGGAGTTGGTGCAGGTTGGCTTCGTAGAAGCGGCGCAGCTCCTCATAGCGCTTCACCGGCTGGCCGTAGAAACTGCGGCCGGCGAGGGTGGGGAACGACGCCCATTCCGGCGCCAGTCGATTGGCCAGATCGGGGCTGAACTCACCACGGTCGGCGAGGGCCAGGGCAGCACGGCGCTGGATCAGGTAGATGGCGGCCTGGTCCTGCACCTGGGGACCGAAGGCATGGGGACCATGGGTGCGCAGGCCCAGGGCGCGGGTGACCATGGCCCAGGTGGGTGGCATGAACTGGTAGGCCCCGGCAGCGGCGCTGGCGTAGCGGGCACTGCGCACCACCCGATCGGGGTGGCGGTCGAGGGAGGGCATCAGACCGCCGCCGAACATGATCCAGTAGCCGCGGTCCTCACCGTTGGCCCAGGTGCCTTCCGCGTAGCGGATGGTGTTCAGCAGGGCCCGGCGCTCGGGGGTGATGGCATAGATGCGCGGCGCCGCTGGGGGCAGCGGCACCGCCAGGGACACCTGGGTGCCTGGGGCGCCGGCGGCGCTGGCAAGGCGGCCATCGGCGAGCCCATCCACCTGCAGGGAGTTGGGCAGCTGGTATCCAGAGGCCATGGGCTGGGCCGCCAGGGCAGCAGGCGCCATCACCAGGGGCAGGACAGGCACGGAGACAGCCATTCCCAGGATCGCTGTTGCTTTGGCAAGAACCAGAACCAAAAGTCACAACAAAAAGGTGTGCCGCAATTTGGCTAACTGCGGCGCCCACAGTGATTGCATATGTGCCAATCGCACAAGCGTCCACTCGTATCAACAATGACCTTGAACGGTTGAACTCACTGACAGCACAGGAAAGCCGTCGGAAAGTTCAACAGAAACACCAATCACGTGCTGATCACTGATCGCATCTGCTGATCACCCATCGCCCTCAGCACGTGTCCGTGCCGCCCATGCGCCGATCGCTTCGGCCGCCTGCCGGGCGCCGTCCACCGGCAGCGGGCCTTGCCGGGGCGCCAGCAGGGGCTGATCCAGCTCCCAGTCACCCGCCCGCAGCTGGGCCTGGCTGAGCAGCCGGTGCCAGCCATGGCGCTGCAGATCCCGCTCCAGCACCGGCGCCTCGGCAAAGCCCCGGCGGTGCACCAGGTGAATGCCCACGCCGTAGCGCATGGCCTCGCAGAAGCTGCTGTAGCCGGGCTTGGTGATCAGCCGACCGCAGTGGCCCATCAGCTCCAGGGGACGCATCAAGGCCGGCAGCACCCGGCCGTTGACCGCCTCGGCCAGGGCCGGGTCGTGCCCGAAGAAGCGGTGCTCGGGCCAGCGGGCCAGCAGGGCGGGGTCCAGCTCCAGGCCCAGCCCGCCGAAACTGATCAGCACGTTGCGGTGGCGCTCGGGATGCAGCTCCAGCTCCCGGGCCAGGGCCGCGCCGTCGAGACGGGGCTCGCCCGCCGTGAGCCCGATGGCGATCTCCGGCAGCCCCCAGGGCATCGACATCGACAGCGGACAGTGGAGCAGCAGCTGGCCGCGACGGTAGAGCTCGCGGCTGCGCGCCACCCAGGGGGCGAAGGCAGCGCCGAAGGGTTCATAGATGGCGTCCCATCCGAAACTGGCCAGCCAGATCAGGGGCGCATTCAGCCCGGCGGCCAGCAGCGCCGCAGCCGGCGGCACATCGCCCAGCACCAGCACCGGCTCCCGCTGGGCCCGAAGCCAGGCCAGCTCGCGCTCCAGCTGGGCGGGCAGCTGCCGCTCCAGCTGCTCCAGGGCCGCCAGGGTGGCGGCGGGGTCGGATCCCAGGGCGTCGGCCTGCAGCACGCCCACATCCCACTGGCAGGGTCGATGGACGAAGGGCACCGGTCCGAAGGCGGTGGCCAGAAAGGCCGGTGGCAGGGCGGTGGACAGCACCAGGCGCCAGTGGGGCCGCAGCCGGTGCAGGGCCGTGAGCACCGCGGCGCTGCGGGAGCCATGCCCGAAGCCATGGCTGCTGATGCAGGCAACGATCAGCACGGCAGGGAGGTGGCGAGGGAGCAGCGGTGCAGAGACTCTTCATAGAGGAGTCGACCGTTCAGGCCATACCAGCGGTGACTGGCGTGCAGCACGCGGACCGCCTGCGGATCGGCCACCTCCAGCTCCACCCAGCTGAAATGGCGCAGCTCCCGGCCGGCCGGGTCGCGGCCGTGGCGGGGCACGCTGGCGGCGTTGAGATACACCGTGCCGGCGCGATCCACGCAGAGGCTGCGGCGCTGCCCTGAGCCGCGCCTGAGCTGGTGGTGCATGTGGCCGAACACCACCAGGGGCAACGGGCGCTGGGCCTGAATCCGACGCACGGCCAGGGCGAGATCCTGATCCCCCCAGTCGCAGGCTGGATTCTTCCAGTCGCGGCCGCAGGGATCGCCGGCGGCGCTGCCCAGGCCGGCCGGGCCGCAGTGGGCCAGCAGCACCAGGGGGAGGGCCGGATCGGCAGCGCGGGCCGCCGCCGTGATCCGCTCGGCCGACTCCTCCAGAGTGACGGGGCCGAACACCGCCCGCACGGCCCGGGAGAGATGGAAGCCACCACCTGCGGTGCCGGGCCGGGCCCCCACCACCGCCAGGCCAGGGGGCACCAGCTGGCGCAGTCCCCAGCCGCAGTGCAACTCGCCCAGGGTGTCGAGCTGCCGCTCCAGCGTGCGGCCGGAGGGATCCTTGCCGGCGTCGTGGTTGCCGAGGATGCAGGCCACCGGCAGGGGCAGGCGCCGCAGCTCCGCGGGGATGCGGGGCTGGCCATCGCTGAGATCGCCCACCACCAGCAGGACATCCGGGGCGAGGTGCTGAAGCAGGGCCGCATCGCTGCCGTCCCAGGCCCCATGCGGATCCCCCACCACCGCCAGGCGCAGGATCGACATACCCCTCTGCCTAGGCTTGGCCCATCCTGCCCGCCGAGGTGTCCGGTTGGTGTTCACGGCCGCCCAGAAGTCAGCTGCCCCAGCCGCTGGCACCCGCGCGCCCGACCAGGGCGTTCCATCCGGCGCGGAGTTGCCGGGCGCGATCAATGAACTGCGCCGCCAGCGCAAGGCCGTGATCCTGGCGCACTACTACCAGGACGACGCCATCCAGGACATCGCCGACTTCATCGGCGACTCGCTCGAGCTCTCGCGCAAGGCCGCCGCCACCGAGGCCGAGGTGATCGTGTTCTGCGGCGTGCACTTCATGGCCGAAACGGCCAAGATCCTCAGCCCCGACAAAACCGTGCTGCTGCCGGATCTTGAGGCCGGCTGCTCCCTGGCCGATGCCTGCCCCGCCGACGCCTTCGCGGCCTTCCGGGCCGAGCATCCCGATCACCTGGTGGTGAGCTACATCAACTGCTCGGCGGCGGTGAAGGCCCAGAGCGACCTGATCTGCACCAGCAGCAACGCCGTGGATCTGGTGCGTCAGCTGCCCGCCGATCGGCCGATCCTGTTTGCCCCCGATCAGAACCTGGGCCGCTGGGTGCAGAACCAGAGCGGCCGCGAGCTCACCCTCTGGCCCGGCAGCTGCCAGGTGCACGAAACCTTCAGCGAGCAGGCCCTGCTGCAGCTCCAGCTCGACCATCCCGATGCCGAGGTGCTGGCCCACCCGGAATGCCAGCAGCACCTGCTCGATCTCGCCGACTTCATCGGCTCCACCAGCAAGCTGCTGCACCGCGCCGAGGCGAGCGACGCCGACGGCTTCATCGTGCTCACCGAGCCGGGCATCCTGCACCAGATGCGCCAGCGGGTGCCCCACAAGCCCTTTTATGCGGTGCCGGGCGCTGACGGCTGCAGCTGCAACGCCTGCCCCTACATGCGCCTCAACACCCTGGAGAAGCTCTGGCGCTGCCTGGTCACCAACGAACCCCGCATCGAAATGGACGAGGAGCTGCGGCTGCGGGCCCTGGCGCCGATCGAGACCATGCTGGCGATGAGCCGCTAGGCCTCAGCCATCCACGCAGCACGCCGGCCATGAGTCCCCTGTTTCCCTGCTGCGGCTGCGGTGTCCAGATCGAGCGCTCCGTGCGCCTCTACCGGCAGCAGAAGGGGCAGGTGCTGTGTTCCACCTGCAAGGACCGGCAGGAGCCCCGGGACGGCGGCGGAACGGACACAGCAGCACGGCCCTCCGCCCCTGAGAACCCCAGCACCAGCACGCCTTAACCCTCCAACAAGGCTGTCGCCGGCCCAGCCACCGGCGCCCGCGGACTCTGTGACGAAGTCATGCGATGTCGGCGGCGGTTGCCCCCACCGCGGAAAGGTCTTTAGATTTCCTTTAGGAATCGTTCAGATGGTTCGTTGGCCATGGGTCTTTACGGTCTGCCGGCCCTGCTCGCCCTGGCGGGTCTGGCGGGGTTCACGGTCATCGAGGTGGTGCTGGGGCTCAGCGCTCTCTGATCCAGCAGGGAAGGGATGTTGAGCCTTCCTGAACGCCGGGGGGAAACAACCATGAAGGTCATCGCCGGCCTTGTCGTCTGGGCCTGCACCGCCCTTGTTCTTCCCGCCTGGGGCGCGCCGGCGGACAGGCGGCCGAGCGCTCGCGGCGCCGAGCCGTTCACGCTCACCATCCTGCACATCAACGATCACCACAGCCACCTCGAACCCCGGCCGCTCAACCTTGATCCCGCAGTGCTGGGACAGGCGGGCGCGCCAGCTGGGGCGCTGCGCCTCGACCACGGCGGATTTCCCCTGCTCACCGCGCTGTTCGAGGAGCGCAGACGCGGCAATCAGGCGGTGCTGAGCCTGCACGCGGGGGATGCGATCACCGGCACGCTCTTCTCCACCCTGTTCGAAGGTGCGGCCGATGCCGCGCTGATGAACCGGATCTGCTTCGACGCCTTCGCGCTCGGGAATCACGAGTTCGATCACGGCGACGCCGCGCTGGCGCGCTTTCTCGACGTCCTGGCTGAGGGGTCGTGCAACACCACCGTTCTCAGCGCCAATGTGGCGCCCCACGACGCCTCCCCCTTGCGGGGGCGCCTGCAGCCATCCGCCGTGTTCGAGCGCGCTGGACGGCGCATCGGGGTGATCGGGGTGGTGATCGCGCACAAGACCCGGCTGTCATCCTCGCCCGATCCCGGCACGCAGTTCGGCGATGAGATCGCCTCCGCCCGGGCGGAAATCCAGCGGCTGCGGGCCCAGGGGGTGGCGAAGATCATCCTGCTGACGCACCTCCAGTACGCCAACGAACGGGCGCTGGCACGCGCCCTCCCGGGGGTGGACGTGGTGGTGGGCGGCGATTCGCACACCCTGCTCGGGGACGCGGAGGCTCTGCTGCCGCTGGGGTTCAGCCCCGACGGGCCCTATCCCACGCTGGAGGTGAACGCCGACGGGGACCCGGTGTGCGTGGTGCAGGCGTTCGACTACGCCCGCGTGATGGGCGAGCTGCAGGTGCGTTTTGATCCCGAGGGGCGGGTGATCGACTGTGCGGGCGGACCGCGCATCCCGGTGGACGCCAGCGCCGCCGGCAGCCGTCTGCGGGCAGCGCTGGATGCCCATCCGGTGCTGCACCCGGTTGTTCCCGACCCGCAAAGCGCAGCCTTGCTGGAGGACTTCGCCGCGGCGTTGAGCGACCTGCGCCAGGCGGTGATCGGCGAGGTGGCCGAGAACCTCTGCCTGGTGCGCCTGCCCGGCGAGGGTCGCGCCGAGCCGCTGTGCGCGCGGGCGGACACCTACGCCCAGGGCGCCCACATCACCACGCTGGTGGCGAAGGCCTTTCTGGCGCGGGAGGGCAGTGCCGACATCGCCATCCAGAACGCCGGCGGCGTGCGCGGCAGCGTGCCCGCCGGGCCGGTGACGATCGCCGATGTGTTCACGCTCCTGCCCTTCACGAACACCCTGCATGTGCTGAACCTGTCCGGGGCGGAGATCATCGAAACCCTTGAGCTGGCGGTCGCCGACGCCGCCAGCGGCGGGGGCGCCTTTCCCTACGCAGCCGGGCTGCGCTTTGCGGTGGATCTGTCCGCCGCGCCGGGCTCACGCATCAGCACGGTGGAGGTGAACCCGCGCCTGACGGGCGACTGGACCCCGATCGATCCGCAGAAGCGCTACGCGGTGGTCACCAACTCCTTCATCGCCGGCGGTGGCGACGGCTACGCGGTGTTCGCCCGCGCCAGCGCTGAAGGGCGCGGGCGCGACACCTTCGCCGAATACGCCCAGAGCTTCGTCAACTACGTGCGTGGGCGCAGCGCGTCGGGCCAGCTGCTCACCCGTCCGGCGCCGGAGCGCAGGAGCACCCAGCGCTTCATCAATGCCGAGGGCTGCGACCACAGCCAGCGCCTGGACTGCCGCTGAGTCCGGACGGCCGCCCGGTTGCAGGCTTCAGGGCGAGTCAGGGCCTGCTTCGAACGGTCGAGGTCACACCGCCAAGCGGTGCTCGTGGGGAAACCGTCGCGCGACAGCACTGACCAGCACTTAGTAGCTGTAGTTGGCCTCATACAGCGGCGTTCCGTCGGAGGGCTCCGAGCCGGACACATAGAACCCCTGGGCGGCCTGGCCGTTGGCCCGCGCCCGCGCCAGCAGCGCCTGCTGCCCCCCATGCACGTCGTGGCCGGCCCAGTGCTTGAGGCACGACTGCTGCAGGGCGCGGCCGTAGGAGAAGCCCAGATGCCAGGGAGCGGGCGAGATCGCCCGGTTGATGCCGTTCAGATACACGCTGGCCTCCTCCTCACTCAGCCCGCCGGAGAGAAACAGGATCGCCGGCACACTCACCGGCACCGTGCGCTCCAGGGTGCGCAGGCTGAATTGCGCCACCTGGTCGGGGCTGGGCGCGCTGGCGCAGTCCTTGCCGGGCAGGGTCATGGAGGGTTTGAGCAGGCTGCCCTCCAGAAACACCCCGTTATGGCTCAGGGCCTCATACACGGTGCGCAGCACCCACTCCTGCACCGCGGCGGTGGTCTCGATGTCGTGGTCGCCGTCCATGAGAATCTCGGGCTCCACGATCGGCACCAGGCCCTCCTCCTGCACCGTGCGGGCGTAGCGGGCCAGGCCCCAGGCGTTCTCCCGCACGCACAGCTCCGAGGGGCAGCCCTCCGGGGAGATCTTCAGCACGGCGCGCCACTTGGCGAAACGGGCGCCGCGGGCGTAGTAGCGGGCGGCCCGTTCCTGCAGGCCCTTGAGGCCGGTGCACCAGCTCTCGCCCGGCAGGCCGCCGGCCAGGGGTTCCACGCCTTGGTCCACCTTGATGCCGGGCACGATGCCCTGGCTCTGGAACAGCTCCACGATCGGCGGGCCGGGCTGGCCGCCGGCATCAACGCTGTCCTGAAACAGCGTCTCCTCGAACAGGATCACGCCGCTGATGGCATCGTCGAGATCCGGAGTGCTGGCCAGCAGGCTGCGGTAGGCGCGGCGGTGCTCTTCGCTGTTGTCCACGCCGATGGCGGCAAAGCGCTTGCCGATGGTGCCGTTCGACTCATCGGCGGCCAGCAGCCCCTTGCCCTGGGCGGCAATGGTGCAGGCGGTGGCCGCCAGCTCGTCGCGGAAGCTCTCGAGCGTCATGGTTCCCGGCGCGGGGAGAAACGGGGCCCAGCGCTCCCACCCTCTGCCTAGGCAGGGGAGGCGATGGTGTCAACGGCAGATGGCATCTGCCGGATGTCGCCAGGATGACGGCGCTGCGCCAAAGCCATGCCCCTGCCCCCTGGCGCCCTGCTGGAGCTCACCCCCCAGGGGCTCTACTGCCGGGCGGCGGGGGCCTGGATTGATCCCTGGCAGCCCGTACCCCGGGCCCTGATCAGCCACGCCCACGCCGACCATGCCCGCCCCGGCTGCGGCGAATACTGGGCGATCGGGGCCAGCGAGGGAATCCTGCGCCAGCGCCTGGGGGCCACGATCAACCTGATCCCGGTCGACTACGGAGCGCTGCATCGCATCGGCGAGGCCAGGGTGTCGTTTCACAGCGCCGGCCACGTGCTCGGCAGCGCCCAGATCCGCCTCGAGGCCGGCGGCGAGAGCTGGCTGGTGAGCGGCGACTACAAGCGCTGCGCCGATCCGAGCTGCGCGCCCTTCGAGCCGGTGGCTGCCGATGTGTTCATCACCGAGGCCACCTTCGGCCTGCCCATCTACCGCTGGCAGAGCGGCGCGGTGGTGGCCCGGCAGATCCTGCAGTGGTGGCAGGTGGCACCGGAGCGGCCCTCGATCCTGTTTGCCTATGCCTTCGGCAAGGCCCAGCGGCTGCTGGCCGAGCTGGCTGCCATCGGCGTGGGCCAGCCCGGCCAGCCCGGCCAGCCCGGCGGGGAAGGGAGCGAGATCCTGCTGCATGGCGCCGTGGAGGCGCTGATGCCCGCCTACCGCGAGGCCGGCGTGGCCCTGCCGCCCACCCGGCCTGTGAGTGCCTTGGCGAAAGGCGAATCCCTGGCGGGGCGGCTGGTGATCGCACCGCCCTCGGCCCACCGCTCGGTGTGGATGAAGCGTTTCCAGTTGGCGCAGACGGCGTTTGTGAGCGGCTGGATGGCCGTGCGTGGCGTCCGCCACCGGCGCGGCATGGAGCGGGGCTTCGTGATGAGCGATCACGCCGACTGGGCCGGCCTGCTGCGCACCGTGCGCGACACCGGCGCCCGCCAGGTGTATGTGACCCACGGCAACAGCCATGGCCTGGCCCGCTACCTGCGCGAGGTGGAGGGCATCAGCGCCGAGCCCCTGGAGGGCGGGTTCACGGCCGAGCGGGGCGATGAGCTGGAGGAGCACAGAACCCATAGCTGGGCTGAGCCCGCCACCATGGGCGCGCCCGTTTCACCTCTCGCCAGCGATGCCGCTTCCCCTGGCCCGGCGGCAGCGCCTGCCGGAGCTGATGGACCAGCCCGGACTGGATCCCGCTGAGCACGAACGGGCCCTGGCGGGCCTGCGCCGCATCAACGCCATCAGCCGCTGCTCCGCCAGCCTGTTCGCCCCGATCCAGGAGTTGGCCGAGCGTCTGCCGGAGCGGCCGCTGCGGGTGCTGGATCTGGCCTGCGGCGGCGGCGACACCGCCATCGATCTGGCCCTGATGGCCAGGCGGGGCGGTATCGACCTGATCCTCGAGGGCTGCGATCTCAACCCGGAGGCGGTGACCATCGCCAGCGCCAATGCCGGCCGTCGCGGCGTTCCGGTGCGCTTTTTCCAGGCCGATGCTCTGGCCGATCCCTGGCCACAAGGTCCCGGGGCCGCCAACCCCGAGGGCTACGACGTGGTGCTCTGCTCCCTGTTCCTGCACCACCTCGATGGCGACGACGCCGTGCGCCTCCTGGCCCTGATGGCCAGGCGCGCCCACCTGCTGGTTCTCGTCAACGACCTGATCCGCAGCCCCCTGGGCTACGCCCTGGCCTGGAGTGGCACCCGGCTGCTGAGCCGCTCGCCGGTGGTGCACATCGATGGGCCGCTGTCGGTGCGGGGGGCGTTCCAGCTGGCTGAGGTGGCCGCCATGGCCCAACGGGCAGGGCTGAGGGGCGCGGCGCTGCGGCGCTGCTGGCCGGAGCGTTACCTTCTGCGCTGGAACCGTGATTGAGATGGGTTCCAGCACAAGCACCTCCAACCGCCACTGGGATGTGGTGGTGGTGGGCGCCGGCCCGGCCGGGTCGCTGGCCGCCCTGGATCTGGCCCGGCGGGGCCTGCGCGTGCTGCTGGTGGAGAAGCGTCGCTGGCCCCGCTGGAAGGTGTGCGGCTGCTGCCTCAACGGCCAGGCCCGGGCGGTGCTCGCCTCCCTGGGGCTGGCCGAGCTGATCGACAGCCAGGGCGGAGTGCCCCTGGAGCGGCTGCGCGTGGGGCTGGGGGGCCGCCAGGCCAGCTTCCCGTTGCCCGATGGCCGGGCACTCTCGCGGGAGCGCTTCGATCAGGCGCTGGTGCAGGCGGCGATCGCCGCCGGCGCCACGTTTCGGCCCCACACCAGCGCCCGGCTGGGTCCGGCGGGTCCGCTCTGGCGCACCGTGACCCTGCGCGATGGCAGCGGGCGCGCGGGGGAGGATGTGCGTGCCGCGGTGGTGCTGGTGGCGGCGGGGCTCGCCCACCGCTGCCTCGATGGGGTGCCGGGCTCGGGCGTGCGCATCCAGCCCCGCTCCCGGGTGGGTGCCGGCTGCCTGCTGGCGGCCGGTGAGGCGACCTACACCCCGGGCTGCATCCACATGGCCGTGGGCCGCCAGGGCTATGTGGGTCTGGTGCGGCTGGAGGACGGCCGGCTCGATCTAGCCGCCGCCTTCGATCGGCCCCTGCTCGCCCGGGCCGGCGGGCCCGCCGGCGCCGCCGCGGTGGTGCTGGAGCAGGCGGGGTTCCCCGTTCCGGCGGGTCTGGCCGCCGCCGCCTGGCAGTGCACCCCGGCCCTCACGCGCCGGGCCACGGCCCTGGCGGGAGAGCGCTTCCTGGTGCTGGGGGACGCGGCCGGCTACGTGGAGCCGTTCACCGGCGAGGGCATGGGCTGGGCCCTCACCGCCGCCGTCGCCGCCACCCCCCTGGTGTTGGAAGGTGTGCAGGGCTGGCGGCTGGCGCTCGAGCGCCAGTGGGTGCGCAGCCTGGGCAGGCGGATCGGCAGGCGCCAGCGGCACTGCCGCACCGTTGCCGCCCTGCTCCGCCATCCGCTCGCCGCCAGGGCTCTGTTCGAGCTGGCCACGCGGGTGCCGCCCCTGCCCCGCCGGCTGATCCACCAGCTCAACCACCCCCCCACCGTCCTGCCCGTGCCATTGCCTGTGCCGTTGCCATGCCGCTGAGCATCCGCGGCATCGGCACGGCGGTACCCGCCCACAGGGCCAATCAGACTGACGCCGTCGCCCTGGGCCGGCACCTGATCGCCGACAGCCCGGAGCGGTTGGCCCTGCTGGAGCGCATCCAGCGGCGCACGCGGGTGCACACCCGCCACAGCGTGCTGCTGGAGAGCGGCGAGCCTGAGAGCCCGATCGCTGAGCGGCTGCCCTTCTACGGCGAGCGCAATCCCTCCACCGCCGAGCGCATGGAGCGCTTCGCCGTCCATGCCGGGCCCCTGGCCCTGGCGGCGGCGCGGCAGGCCCTGGCGGACGCCGATCTGCCGGCCGAGCGCATCACCCACCTGGTGACGGTGTGCTGCACGGGCTTCCAGGCCCCGGGGTTCGACCTGGAGCTGATCGCCCAGCTGCCCCTGCACCCCGATGTGGAGCGCACCCAGGTGGGCTTCATGGGCTGCCATGGCTCCCTCAACGGCCTGCGGGTGGCCCGGGCCTTTGTGGAGGCCGACCCCCTGGCCTGCGTGCTGCTCTGCTCCCTGGAGCTGTGCAGCCTGCACCTGCACTACGGCTGGGATCCCGAGAAGGTGGTGGCCAACGCCCTGTTCGCCGACGGGGCCGCAGCCCTGGTGGCCACCGCCGGCGACGGGGGTGGCGGCGGGGTTGGCGACGGGGGGGCGCCCCTGCGGGCGCTGGCCTCCGGCTCCACCGTGATCCCGGACACGGCAGAGCTGATGTCGTGGACGATCGGCGACCACGGCTTCGCCATGGGCCTCTCGCCCCGGGTGCCAGCAGCGGTGGCGAGCCACCTGCGCCCCTGGCTGGAGCGCTGGTTGCGCCGCCAGGGCCTGACGATCGAGGCCATCGGCGCCTGGGCCCTGCACCCCGGCGGCCCGCGCATCCTGCAGGCCAGTGCCGCGGCCCTGGGGCTGGCGCCGGAGCAGATCGCCGTGTCCGAAACCGTGCTGCGTGAACACGGCAACATGTCCTCGGCCACGATCCTGTTCATCCTCGAGCGGCTGCGCCGCGCGAAGGCCCCCGGACCCTGGGTGGCCCTGGCCTTCGGCCCCGGCCTCACCGTGGAGGCCGCCCTGCTCGACACCCCGGAGTGCTGACCATGCAGGTCTACGACGTGCTGATCGCCTTCTCGGTGCTCAGCCTGCTGCTGCTGATCGCCCTGGTGCTGCGCCAGCGGGTGCGCGTGCTGCGTCAGCTGGGGCTGCCGGAGGCGCTGATCGCCGGCCTGCTGGGGTTGGCGGTGGGCCCCTACGGCCCGCTGCAGCTGGTGCCCGACAGGGTTCAGGAGGTGTGGTCGCAGGCACCGGCGGCCCTGATCGCCCTGGTGTTCGCCACCCTGTTTCTGGGCCAGCGGCTGCCCAGTCCCCAACGGCTGTGGGAGCGGGCCGCCCACCAGACCGCCTTTTCGATGGTGATCGGCTTCGGCCAGTACCTGGTGGCCGGCGTGGTGGTGCTGCTTGTGCTGCAACCGCTGCTGGGCAGCCACCCACTGATGGCCACCCTGGTGGAGGTGGGCTTCGAAGGTGGCCATGGCACGGCGGCCGGCCTGGGGCGCACCTACACGGAGCTGGGATTTCCAGCCGGGCGCACCCTGGCCCTGGCCATGGCCACAGTGGGCGTGATGGCCTCGGTGCTGCTCGGCACCGCTCTGGTGCTCGTTGGCCAGGCCCGCACCTGGCTGCTGCGCCAGCGGCACCGCAGCCCTTCAGCGCTGGTGGGCGGCCGCAAGGGCAGCTTCGGCGCCGAGGGGCGGCTGGCCGGGGAGCGGGCCGCCGGGCTGATTCCGGCCGAACAGACCATCAGCCTCGATGTGCTCACCCTCAACCTCTGCCTGGCGGGGGTGGCGGTGGGCGTGGGTGCGCTGCTCAAGCAGATCCTGATACAGATCTCGCCGCTGTTCGATGCCGTGCCGGTGTTCCCCCTGGCGATGGTGGGCGGGCTGCTGGTGCAGCTGCTGCTGCAGAAGCTCAACCAGCCGTTTCTGGCCTCGGCATCGGATCAGGCCAGCATCGCCTCGCTGTCGATGGATGTGCTGATCACCGCCGCCATGGCCAGCCTCAATCTGCCCTTGCTGGCCGACAACCTGCTGCCCTTCACGGTGCTGGCCGTGGTGGGCCTGGTTTGGAACGTGCTGATGGTGCTGCTGCTGGCGCCGCGGCTCTTCCCCGATGCCTGGTTCGAGCGCGCCATCGCCGACTTCGGCCAGGCCACCGGCAGCACGGCCAACGGTCTGCTGCTGCTTCGCATGGCCGATCCCACGGGCCGCAGCCAGGTGCTGGAGGCGTTTTCGTTCAAGCAGCTGCTGTTTGAGCCCTTCCTGGGCGGGGGGCTGATCACCGCGTTCGCCCCCCTGGCGATCACCAGCATGGGGCTGGGACGCTGGACAGCACTGTGCCTGGCATTCACCCTCTGCGCCCTGGTGGTGGGCCTGCGGCTGCTGCCCCGATCTCAGGCCGTCGACGGCTCCGCATGAGCTCCGGGCCGCAGCCGGGGCCTGCGCTTGATCGGAGCGGTGCGCAGCAGGGGCGAGGGCACGAGGCCGTGACCGAGAGGATTCAGCCGCGTGATTCCGGTGTAGTCGAAAGCGCACGGTTCATCGCCATTAATCATTTGTTTGCATGTCGCAACATACTATGAACTGCGGGGCGAGTTCGTACCCTGTCAGGATCAAGCGTCAATGCCGGGCGTCGCTCACCATGAAGGCGATCATCGGCTCCGTCACTGCCGGCCTCGGGGGGAGCTGGTGGCGATCGCTGCGACGTTGGCTCCAGAGCTCCCAGAAAAGCGGATTCAGCGATGGGGAGCTGAGCGACCTGCCGGCCCCCCTGCGGAACCGACTGCAGCAAGACATCGAGAGCCTGCTGGCCCCGGAGGCCTCCCGCACCACCATCTGCACAGCGGTCCAGGAGGGCCTGAAGCGGTGGCGGCAGCAACCGCAGGCCGGCAATGCCCTGGTGATACTGGCAAACCCGCTCGAGCCGCTCGACCACCTCCTCAGCGATGCCCTCAGCGCCGACGCAGGCTTCAGGGCCAGTGACCTGATCACACCCCTGGCGGCCGATCAGCGCCGCGATGATCCGCTGACCATGCCCGAGCTGGTGCGAGAGGCCTTTCGCGCCCTGCCGGCCATGCCGTCCGGTGACAACAACAGTGACAAGGACGGTGGCGCGGAGGGAGGCGAGCAGGCAAGGCTGGTGCTGATCCCGGCGCTGGACATGCTGTTCCTGCGCTGCATCGGCGGCTGGGAGAGCATCGAGGTGCTGCGCTCCGAGCTGGTGCAGCGCCCGGATCTGTTCTGGGTGATCGGCTGCAACCGCTGGGCCTGGAGCTTTCTCGATGCCGTCGCCCAGGCCGAAGCCTGCTTCGGCGCACCCGTCAGCCTGCCCAGGCTGGGTGGCGACGATCTGAAGCCCTGGCTCCTGTCTCTCGAGTCCCTCCCCCCGGCCGTTGAGGCAAACACCGACAGCTTCGACTGGCAGGAACTGGCCGATCTGGCCAAAGGCGTCAGCACCATTGCCGCCCGGATCTGGCTCGATGGCCTGCGCGTCGAGGAGCAGCCCAACGGGGCCGGCGACGAGCCCAGGCTCATCGCCACGGGGCCGGCCCTGCGCTCCCTGCCGTCGCTGGTCGGGATCGATCGCTACCTGCTGCATGCCGTCCTGATCCATGGACGCATCAGCCGACGCCACCTCATCCGCTGCCTGGGGGACGCAGATGGCCGGGTTGAAGCCCGGACCCAGTGGCTGCTGCGCCAGGGAATCCTGGAGACCCGGGGCGACATCCTGATGGTGTCGCCCCTCCATTACGGGCAAATCGCCAGCGATCTCGCCAACAACAATTTCTTCGTGGAGAGCGCCTGATGCCGATCGCCCAGCTCAACTCCAGCGTGTTCACCGACCTGTTCACCGACCTCACCTTGGCGAAGCTGCTGCGGGCGGCGATCGCCATCGGCATCGCCTATGGCGGCATGTGGCTGGTGGAGGTCTCCACAACCTGGGCCTCAGAAAAGGTGGCGCGCCGGTTTCGCATGCTGATCAAGCAGTCGCTGCCGTTGTGGAAGGCGATCATTCTGATCACCACCATCAGCTATCTGCTGCAGCAGTTCCTCAAGCTCTCCCAAACCAACCTGCTGGCGATCACCGGAACAATCGCGATCGCGCTGGCCTTCGCGTTGAAGGACTACGTGAGTTCAATCATTGCCGGCATTGTCGCATTGTTCGAGGCGCCCTACCGAGTGGGAGATCGAATCCAAATCGGTGATCATTATGGCGAGATGGTGGGCTATGGACTGCGGGCAATTCAGTTGCACACCCCCGACGACAACATCGTCACCATCCCCCACAACAAAACCTGGACCGAAGCCATCGCCAATGCCAACACCGGTGCGCTGGAAGCCCAGGTGGCCACGGATTTCTACTTCGATCACCAGATCGAGAGCGACATCGTGATCACGATTCTGCGTCAGGCCGCCTACAGCAGTCCCTACACCCAGCTGCGCCTGCCGGTGACCGTGATCATGCGGGAATACCCCTGGGGCACCCAGTTCAAACTGCGCTGCTACCCGCTGGACATCCGCGACGAGTTCACCTATCGCACCGATCTGATCCGCCGCAGCAAGCAGGCCTTCCGCCGCCATGGCCTCGCCTACCCCAACCTCCCCGCCGGCTGGCCCGGGATCAGGGGGGAGAGCGGGTCCGAAAGGGATGGCTGAGGTCGCAACGACCGGGCTGGCAGCGTTCGTTGCCCTGGTGGAGCAGCTGGACCGGAGCACCGGCACCACCGCCAAGGTGGAGGCCCTGGTGGAGTACTTCAGCGGCGCTGCGCCCGCCGATGCCGCCTGGGCCCTGCAGGTGCTGCTGGGAAAGCAGCGCCGGCGCCTGATCACCGGCCGCCGGCTGCGCCAGATCTGCCTGGAGGGATCGCCGCTGCCGGACTGGCTGTTTGAGGAGTGCTATGCCCACGTGGGCGATTCAGCCGAGACCATCGCCCTGCTCTGGCAGCAGCTGAATCCGGCCGGCAGCCAGGCCTCCCCGCTGCAGAGGTCGCCGCCGCATTCCCCCCTGCACGCCTGCCCCCTGCACGTGTGGATGGAGGCCTTGCTGCCCGCGGCCGCCGCTCTCGAGCACGAGCCCCAGGCCCACCGGGTGCGGCAGCTCTGGAGCGACCTGAAGCCCGGCGCCCTGCTGGTGATGAACAAGCTGTTCACCGGTGGCTTCCGTGTGGGCGTGGCCCAGGGGCTGGTGATCCGTGCCCTGGCCCAGCTCAGCGACCTGGAGGAGCCGCTGCTGGCCCACCGGCTGATGGGCGGATTCCAGCCCTCGGCCGAGGCCTACCGCAAGCTGATCGCCCCGGCCGCTGCCGAGGAGGCGGTGCCCAGCCGCCCCTATCCGTTCTTTCTGGCTTCAGCGCTGCCGCCTGCCGATCCGGCGGCGGCAGCCCTCGCCGGTGCAGCCACAGCCTGGCTGTGCGAGTGGAAATGGGACGGCATCCGCGGCCAGCTGATCCGCCGCGGTGGCGAGGGCTTTCTCTGGAGCCGTGGCGAGGAGCTGATCAACCACGCTTTCCCGGAGCTGATGGAGGCGGCAACCGCCCTGCCCGATGGCACCGTGCTCGACGGGGAGGTGATCGTGTGGCCGGAGGGCGCCGGGCGGCCGGCTTCCTTCGCCCGGCTGCAACGCCGGCTGGGGCGCAAGGCACCGGGCCGCCGGCTGCTCGCCGAGTGCCCGGTGGTGTTCCTGGCCTACGACCTGCTCGAGCAGGGAGGCGAGGACCGGCGCTCCTGGCCCCTGAGCCAGCGCCGGGCCGCCCTGGACTCCCTGATCCAGGGGCATCTGCAGGCGGCGGAGCACCCCGCAGCCGGGCGCCTGCGCCTCTCCCCGCTGCTGCCCCTGGAGAGCTGGGAGCAGCTGGAGCCCCGGCGCCAGCAGGCCCGCGACGCCGGCGCCGAGGGGCTGATGCTGAAGGGCGCCGACTCCCCCTACCTGGCCGGCCGCAAGCGGGGGCACTGGTGGAAACACAAGCTCGACCCCTGCCGCCTCGATGCCGTGCTGCTCTACGCCCAGGCCGGCAGCGGCCGCCGCGCCAACCTCTTCACCGACTACACCTTCGGGCTCTGGAACCGCCCCCCCAGCGCCCCGGGCAGCACCCCCCCACGGTTGGTGAGCTTCGCCAAGGCCTATTCCGGCCTCAACGACGGTGAGATCGGCGCGCTCGACCGCTGGATCCGCAGCCACACCACCGAGCGCTTCGGCCCGGTGCGGGCGGTGCAGCCGCTGCAGGTGTTCGAGCTGGCCTTCGAGGGCCTGCAGCGCTCCAGCCGCCACAAGAGCGGCATTGCCGTGCGCTTTCCCCGCATCGCCCGCTGGCGCCGCGACAAGCCCGCCCCAGAGGCCGACTGTCTCGCCAGCGCCCTGGCCCTGCTGCCGCCGGAGTGAACCGCCGGCGCTCAGCCCGTGGCGCTGCGGTACACCGAGCGGCCATCGCCGGGCAGCAGGGTGAGGCTGCGGGGATCGATCAGCCGCCCGGCGGTCACCTCGAGCTCCCCATCCGTCGGCGCCGCACCGGCCTGGCTCCAGATCTCCAGCCCCAGCACCCGCTCGCCGGGCCCGCTGTAGTCGGCGAAGCGGCAGCGTCCCAGGCGCTGGTTCATACGCCGGTGGCTGGCGGTGACGCTGGCGATCCCCTGCTCCCGCAGCCGGTAGGTGCCCCCCTGCCAGCTGAGTTCGGCCGGTGGCGGCAAGGGCGGCGGCGGCACCATCGTCACCGCCTCCAGCCAGCCCACCTCCAGCCAGTCGTCCTCGCACACCACCAGCCAGCGGCTGCGGCCGCTGTCACGGAGCAGGTATTCGAGCCACTGGAAGCCATCCTGGTCGTAGAGCAAGCGGTCCTCCACCACCCAGTCGGCGGCCTCGGCCTGCACGATGTCGCCGAGGCGCAGATCAAACAGGGTGCAATCCCGCGGCCGGGCCGCCCGCGCCCGCTGAGCCGCCTGGCGTCGCAGCCGCTGCAGCACCAGCACCCCAAGAGCCACCAGCACCAGCAACGCCAGCAGGAACACAGCCATGGCGGCGAAGCTTTGCGGGCCCGGAAGATGGAGACCGCCCCAGGTTATGGCGGGTCCCCGCACCAGTCGGGTGGGGGATCCAGCACCTAACTTTTGGAGTGGACCTTTGCTCCCCGGAGACCCGCCCCATGTTCACCCTGGATAAGGCCACCAAGATTTTTCCGGAAACGCTCTCGGCGGAGGCGGTTCCCGCCCTCACAGCGCGTTACAACCTGCTCAATGCCGAAGACCAGCTGGCCCTGATCTGGTACGCCTATCTGGAAATGGGCCAGACGATCACGATCGCTGCCCCCGGCGCGGCGCGGATGCAGTTCGCCGAGCCGGTGCTGAACCAGATCAAGGCGATGAACTTCACCGAGCAGAGCCAGGTGATGTGCGATCTGGCCAACCGTGTCGACACCGAGATCGGCCGCACCTACGCCTACTGGTCGGTGAACATCAAGCTGGGCTTCTGGTACAAGCTCGGTGAGTGGATGGATGAGGGGATCGTGGCCCCGATTCCCCAGGGCTACCAGCTCTCCGCCAACGCCGCCTCGGTGCTGGCCACCCTGCGTGGCCTGGAGCCTGGCCAGCAGATCACCGTGCTCCGCAACTTCGTGGTGGACATGGGCTTCGACCCCGGCAAGGGCGAGGGCCAGCGGATGATGGAGCCGGTGGGGGTGCCCGTTGCTGAGGATCAGCGCACCAAGGTGTTCATCGAAGGGGTGCTCAACACCACGGTGATCTCCTACATGGAGCTGCTCAACGCCAACGACTTCGACAACCTGATCCAGCTGTTCCTGCCCGACGGCGCGCTGCAGCCCCCGTTCAAGAGTCCGATCGTGGGCAGCGAGGGGATCATGCGCTTTTTCCGTGAGGAGTGCCAGAACCTCAAGCTGCTGCCCGAGCGGGGCTACAGCGAACCCGCCGACGGTGGCTTCAATCAGATCAAGGTCACCGGCAAGGTGCAGACCCCCTGGTTCGGCGCCGGCGTGGGCATGAACGTGGCCTGGCGTTTCCTGCTCGATCCCGACAACAAGATCTACTTCGTGGCCATCGACCTGCTGGCCTCCCCCGCCGAGCTGCTGAAGCTCGGACAGTGATCACCCGGGGCACCACCGTCGCTCTCACCCTGATCGGCGGCTGGTGCCTCAGCCTGCTGCTGCTGCTGGTCTTCGGAGCAGCCCTGCCGCCGGCGGCCTGGCTGCCGGCGGTGCTGCTGCGCACCCTGTTGCAGACGGGACTGTTCATCGTCGGCCACGACGCCATGCACCGCTCCGTTGTGCCGGCCAGCCCCACGCTCAACGACCGCCTCGGCCGGGTTGCTCTGGGGCTTTACGCCTGCCTTCCTTACAAGCTCTGTCGCCGCAATCACCTGCTTCATCACCGCGGCCCCGGCGGCAGCCGCGATCCCGACTTTCACGCCCCGTGCCAGCCGGGGATGGTCGGCTGGTTCGTGCGCTTTCTGGGGGGCTATCTGAGCCTCACTTCCCTCACCATCCTGGTGTCGCTCTGGGGCGGCGCGGCCCTGGCGGCCGGGACTGTCCACGGCCATGGACTTGGGGTGGTGATCAGCTACTGCACCCTGCCCCTGGCCCTCAGTTCCCTGCAGCTGTTCCTGTTCGGCACCTACCTCCCCCACCGCGCACCAGCCCAGGCCGCTCCCCACGCTGCCATCACCCTGGCCTGGCCCGAGCCGCTCTCGCTGCTGGCCTGCTACCACTTCGGCTACCACGTGGAGCACCACAGCAATCCCTCCCTGCCCTGGTACGAGCTGCCCGCCTGCCACCGCCGCCTGCGCCAGCAGGCCGGGCTCGCGGCCTGAAGCCACGCGCTGTAGCTTCGAAAAGTCAGCGAACCACCACCGCAGCCCGTGGCCCAGGCATCCGAGTCTTCGACAGGTCCAGCGTCGGCAGCCAAGAGTGCTGATGCCGGCTGGACTGAAGCGGAGCAGATCGTGGCTCGCTGTGCCTTCGATCGTGCCCAGCAGCGCGCCATCCACGCCCTGGTGGAGACGGTGCAGGACCACGCCGGAAACCTTGACGGTGTGGACAGTGTGTGGGTGCTGCACGACTACCTGAGCAGCCAACGCCATTCCATCGAGGGACGCTTCGATTTCCGCCTGTCGGGCCTGCTGATTGTGTTTGCCGGCCTGGTGCGTGACGGGCTGCTGTCGACGGACGAACTTGAGGGTCTCGACGCCACCAAGCTGGCCAAGATCACCGCACTCTCCAACTTCTAGGGCGACGACTGGCGCCAGCGGCCCCGGCGCTGATAGTCCGCCAGCACCGGCCGCCCCAGCCGGTTGGGCAACACCGGTTCGTCGGCGGCGGGCTGCAGATCCCGCGGCAGATCCAACAGCCGCTCAAGCTCAGCGGCATCCACCCAGCGGCCCGTGAACGGCAGCGGTGCAAACGGGCGGTGGGGCCCGGGCCTGTGGGCGAGCACGAATCCCCACGGCCCGAAGCTGGGCACGGTGACGCTGTAGGGACGGGTGTGCAGCCCCAGATGCTCCAGGCTGGCCTGGATCGAGGCCAGCACCCTGGGCGTGAAGAACGGGGTTGAGGCCTGGGTCACCAGCACCCCGTCGGCGGCCAGGCGCTGCTGCAGGCGGCCGTAGAAGCCCACGCTGTAGAGCCGGGCCAGGGGGGCGCTGGCCGGATCGGGGAAATCGGCGATCACCACGTCGTAGGGGCCCGCCAGCTCCGCCACCCGGGCGAAGGCGTCGCCCACGTGCACCTGCACCCGGGGATCCTCGAGGCTGCCGCCGTTGAGGCGCCGTAGCAGGGGGTGGCGGCGAGCCAGCTGCAGCATCGCCGGATCCAGCTCCAGCACGTCCACCCGGCGCACCTGGGGCCAGCGCAGCACCTCCCGCAACGCCAGGCCGTCGCCGGCGCCGAGCAGCAGCACCCGCTGGGGGCCGCCGTGCAGGGCCATGGCCGGGTGCACCAGGGCCTCGTGGTAGCGGTATTCATCCAGGCTGGAGAACTGCAGGCTGCCGTCGAGATAGAGGCGCAGGTCGTTGCGGCGGCGGGTGAGCACGATGCGCTGGTGCCGCGACTGCAGCCGCCCCACCACCGGGTCGGCATAGAGACCATCCTCAATGCGATCGCCCAGGGGGGCCAGCAGCACACCGGCCACGCCCACCAGCGGCACGGCGGCGCTGAGCGGCCAGCGCCAGCGCCGCAGCGAGGGAAACCACCACACCAGCAGCACGCTGCTCACCAGGGGCACCACGGCCAGGGCCGTGGCCGTGGGCAGCAGGCCGAGCCAGGGCAGCAGCACCAGGGGGAACAGCAGGGCGCCGGCCAGGGCGCCGAGATAGTCGAGCGCCAGCACCCGCGCCAGGGCGGTGCGCAGCTGCTGCTGGCTCTCCAGCAGACGCGTGATCAGGGGCAGTTCCATGCCACCCAGCACCCCCACCAGCACGGTGAGCAGCACCACCGCCATCCACAGCGGGCCGTCGACGGCGAACAGGGCGAACAGGGCCAGGGGGCCGAGCAGGCAGAGGGGGCAGAGCCCCAGCTCCACCAGCACCAGCACCTGGAGCAGGCGGACGGCGGGCTCCGCACCGGTGGCCAGAAACTGGCTCAGCCAGGCCCCCAGACCCATGGCCGCCAGGAAGGTGCCCACCACCACCCCGGTGGCCAGGGCCGCATCCCCCACCAGATAGCTGGCCTGGGTCACCAGCAGCAGCTCCAGCACCAGCCCCACGGCAGAGGAGATGGCGGCAGTGAGCAGCAGCAGGCGCACCTGGGCGGCACTGAGACGGGGGGCCAGCCGTCGGGCGCGGCTCACTTCGCCCCGCTCGGCCCGCGGCCCTGAAAGCCGCCCCAGGTGCGCTGGCCCGCCACCGGCTGCCAGCGGCCGCCCACGGTGCGGCCCCGGAAGGCCACCGCCCCCCGCGCCCGCGGCGTGCCCTCCTGGCCGATGCGGTAGAGGGCCGGACGGGTGATCGCCAGGCCGCAGCCCAGCAGCAGCGCCAGCAGGGTGAGCAGCAACAGCAGCTGGCGCTCCATCACCCGGGTTTGCGCAGGGGGGTCACGGCCACCGGCCAGGCGGTGACCACCCCATCCTCAACCAGCAGCTGGATCCACTCCAGCTCCACGGCGCCGGCGGCCAGGGGATCGGGGAGCGAGGCCCTCAGGCGCACGCTGGTGGGCTGGCTGAGGCGCAGGTAGCGGCTGCTGCTCACCAGCCACCAGTGGTCGTCGTCGTCGCTGCAGCGCCGCAGGGGCAGCTCCAGGCGCTCGTGCAGCAGCACCGCCCCCCAGGCATCGGCGATGGCCAGCTCCAGCTGCACCCGCCGCGGTGGCGGGGCCGGCCGGCGCGGCGGCACGTCCGGCTCCTCATACCGTCCCAGCACCTGCAGCCGCACCAGGCCGGGGCCCCCCAGCTCCAGCCGCAACGCCGCCACGTCGTCGTCCACCCGCAGGCGCCGGCGCTGGCGGCAGTCGCCATACACCCCCACCCACAGCAATCGCACCAGCAGGGCGGTGACGGCGGCGGTGATCAGCAGCAGGCCACGATCCACGCTGTGGTTGTCCACCACCAGCGACACCCGCAACGGCGGCGGCAGGGGACGGCCAGCGGCATCGCTGAACGCATCCAGCGCCACCTGCAGGCTGTGATCTCCCCCCTGGCGGGGCCGCAGCTGCAGGCGCAGTTCAGCGTCGCTCTCGTCGTAGCTGCCGCTCTCCCCGTCCTCCTGCCAGATGCCCTGCTCGCGCCAGCCCTCCTGATCGAACTGCAGCACCGTCTGGCCGGCGGGATCGATCAGATCCACCGCCAGGGCCATGGCGGTGTTGGGCGGCAGCTCGGCGCGCAGGCGGATCTCCGGGCTGCCCAGCCAACCGTCCCGCAACCGGAACGGGCGGCTCACGGCCGGCCTCTGCCCGTCAAGCACCAGCAGCTGGCGCTGGCGGGGCAGGCTCACGGCCGCCAGCAGCACCAGCAGGGGCACCAGGGGCAGCAGCAGGGTGAGCAGGGGCCAGCGCACCAGATCGGCCGCGCCGCTGATCTCCTGGGGGGGAGAAACCTGATCGGCAGGCTCCTGGCCGGACGCCACCGGCCCAGGGGGCGGAGGGGGAGGTTGCCGCGGCGATGACGGCATCGCCATCTCGGCTCATGAGCTGCCGATAGCCTAGGGAACGCGTTCCTGCCCCCAGCCGGCTGCCATGGCCCAACGGCTGACCCAACTGCTGCTCACCATCGGCTGGACGTTCGTCGGCGTGTTGCTGATCTACGGCGGCACCTGGCTGTTCGACCGGCTCACCCCGCTCGACTACCGCAGCGAGATCCGCAAGGGCAACGTGGCCGCCGGGGTGGTGTTGGCCGCCGTGATCCTGGGGGTGGCGGCGGTGGTGGTGGCCGTGCTGCTGAGTTGACGTCAGACGCCCTCGTCGGCGTGGATCCAGCCGCCTCCCTGAACCCGATCGAGGCCTGGTTTGCGCAGCAGGGCTGGACGCCGCTGCCCTTCCAGCGCCAGTGCTGGCAGGCTTACCTGGCGGGCCGCAGCGGCCTGATTCAGGTGCCTACCGGCTCCGGCAAGACCTATGCAGCGGTGATGGGTCCGATCGCCGAGCTGCTGGCAGACCCGCGGCCCGGCCTGCGCCTGCTCTACCTCACGCCGCTGCGGGCCCTCAGCCGCGACCTGGCCCTGGCCATCCGCCAGCCGATCGAGGCCATGGGTTGGCCGATCCAGGTGGCGATCCGCAACGGCGACACCACCAGCAGCGAACGCACCCGGCAGCTGCGGCGGCCCCCCGAGATCCTGATCACCACCCCCGAGTCGCTGTCGCTGCTGCTGGCCAACCCCAGGGCGCCGGAGCTGTTCGGCCAGCTGCAGGCGCTGGTGCTCGACGAGTGGCACGAGCTGATGGGCAGCAAGCGCGGCAGCCAGAGCGAGCTCTGCCTGAGCTGGCTGCGGCGGCTGCGGCCCTGCCTGCGCACCTGGGCGATCAGCGCCACCATCGGCAACCTCGAGGAGGCGGCCCGGGCGGCGGTGGGAGCCGGCGGCCCCGAGCCCCTGATCATCCGCGCCGCCATCGAGCGCCCCACGGCCATCCGCAGCCTGCTGCCGGAGGCGATCGACGGCTTCCCCTGGGCCGGCCACCTGGGCCTGCGCATGTACGAGGAGCTGGTGGCGGCCCTCGATCCGGCGATCTCCACTCTGCTGTTCACCAACACCCGCAACCAGGCCGAGCGCTGGCACCAGTGCCTGCGCTACGCCTGCCCGGAGATGGAGGGAGCCCTGGCCCTGCACCACAGCGCCATCGACCGCGCCGAGCGGGAGGCGATCGAGGCGGCGGTGAAGGGGGGCGCGATGCGCTGGGTGGTGTGCACCAGCTCCCTGGATCTGGGGGTGGACTTCCAGCCAGTGGAGCGGGTGGTGCAGATCGGCAGCGCCAAGAACCTGGCCAGGCTGCTGCAGCGGGCCGGCCGCAGCGCCCACTGCCCCGGCGGCACCTCCCAGGTGCTGTTCATGCCCACCCACGCCCTGGAGCTGCTGGAGGTGAGCGCCATGCGCCGCGGCCTGGCCGCGGGCCTGGTGGAGCAGCGCCGGCCACCCGAGGCACCGATCGACGTGCTGCTGCAACACCTCACCACCCTCGCCTGCGGGCCTGGCTTCGCGCCGGAGCAGGAGTGGGCCACGGTGCGCAGCGCCTGGAGCTTCCGCGGCCTCAGCCGCGCCGACTGGCAGTGGTGCCTGCGCTTCCTCGAGGACGGCGGCGATTGCCTGGGGGCGTACCCCCGCTACCGCAAGCTGGAGCGGGCGGCGATCGGGGCCGGCGGCCTGGAGCGGGAGCGCAGCCCCGCTGAGGGGGAACCGTTCGCCTTTGTGGTGCGCGAGGCGGCCATCGCCCGCCTGCACCGCCTGCACATCGGCACCATCACCGCCAATCGCTCCGTCACCGTGCGGTTCGTGCGCGGGGCCGTGCTGGGCCATGTGGAGGAAACCTTCATCTCCCGCCTCAAGCCGGGCGATGTGTTTTTCTTCGCCGGCCGCCAGCTGGAGTTCGTGCGCCTGCGGGAGATGACCGCCCAGGTGAAGGCCACCAGCAGGAAGAGTTCGGCGGTGCCGGCCTGGGCCGGCGGCCAGATGGCCCTCTCCGATCTGCTCAGCGAGGGGCTGCGGACCGAGGTGGATCGCTGCGCATCGGGCTTGCTGGACACCCCCGAGCTGCAGGCCCTGGAGCCGCTGTTGCGCCGCCAGGCCGAACTCTCGCGCCTGCCCCGCCGCGATGAATTCCTGGTGGAGGTGTGCCGCAGCCGCGAGGGCAGTCACCTCTACGCCTACCCCTTCGAGGGGCGCTTCGTGCATGAAGGCCTGGGGTTTCTCTGGGCCTGGCGCCTGGCCCGCCAGCGGCCGAGCACGATCACGGTGTCGGTGAACGACTACGGCTTCGAGCTGCTCGCCCCGCGCGGCTACCCCTTTGAGGAGCTGTTCGAGCTGCATGGCGACGCACTGCTGGAGCTCGAGGAGCTGGAGAGCGATCTGGAACAGGCGGTGAACCTCTCGGAGCTGGGGCGCCGGCGCTTCCGCTCCATCGCCCAGATCGCCGGCCTGGTACGCAACGGTTACCCCGGCCAGAGCCGCAGCGGCGGCCAGCTGCAGATCAGCGCCGCCCTGCTGCACGACGTGTTCAGCCGCCATGAGCCCGGCAACCGGCTGCTGGCCCAGGCGCGGCGCGAGGTGCTGCAGGAGCAGCTGGAACTGCCGCGCATCCGGGCGGCCCTGGAGCGGCTGCTCAGCTGCCGGCTGCTGCTGGAGCGCACCCCCAGGCCGGGGCCCCTGGCCTTCCCGCTACTGGCCGAACGGCTCAACACCCGCTTGAGCAATGAATCACTGCAGGATCGATTGCAGCGCCTGATCGCGGAAGCCTCCCGCCTGGAGGGGCAGGGGTGATGGCAGCAGAGACCTTGTGTGCGTCGTGGCCTGATCAATCGATCGGCCCTGATTGAAGTGCTCCACCACACAGTCACAAGCAAACTCGGCCATGCCAGCGGGAGCCGGGTTTCCAGATGCCTCCATCTCAGCCTTGATGGCCCGGATGCAAGGGCTGTGGATCAACTGATCCACGAAACCGGAAGCGTGAACTGGCAGCCACCAGCCTGAAAGGATCAGGCTCAGCAGAGCGAGAGACCTGGTCATGGGGGCATCGGACTGTCGGATCAGGGCTGGCAAGACCCAGGACAGGCTGGAAGGACTCGCGTCCGGAGGGAGGCCGGGTGACTCTTCCCCAGCTCATTCCTAGTGTGCGGGGAGATTCAAGCGTTCCGTGAAAGGACTGATCTACTGGCTCCTGGGGGATCGGGCCGGCAGGGTGGTGATGGGCTCCTGGCGGTGGCTCTGGGGACTGCCGGTGGAATCCGGTGGTGGTGTGGCCGTGGCCGTGGCGCAGGAATCCCTCCAGTCCATGCAGGAATCGGTGCAGAAGCTGGCCACGGCCGTGGCCACGCAGGTAGGGGCCTATGAGAGGGCCAAGAAGAAGTACGAGGAGAAGACCACCCAGCTGGGCACCTTCGAACGGCAGGCCCAGCTTGCCCACAGGGCCGGTGAACTGGACGCTGCCAGGCTGGCGATGGGCCGTGCCATCCAGGTGGACAAACTGCTTCCCGCTCTCGAGCAGCAGGTGCAGCAGGCCGAGGTGTTCGTCAAGGCCTCGAAAGACAAGCTCAACCGGGAACGGCTGAAACTCGAGCACTACAAGTCCGACATGCAGAACCTGAAGGACCTGGCCGAGATCAATGCCGCCCTGGAATCAATCGCCCAGGTGAACAACGCGTTCGACATCGGCTCGGCCCGCTCGTCCTTCGACGACGCCAAACGAGCTGTGGAAGGGCGCCATCTGCGCAGCGCAGCCCTGGCTGAGCTGACGGAGAACCCGCTGGAGAAGCTCAGCGCGGATCTCGAGAATCTCTCCCTGGACGATGAGGTGTCCCGGCGGCTTGAGGCCCTGGAGCCGCCGCAGCTCCCGCCGCTCCCGGGCCCCTCCCAGCCATGACCAGCAAACCTTCCGGAGGCCGCAGCGGACCACCCCCGATTGCCTACATCCTGCTGGTCGCGGTGGCACTGGGCGCCCTGTGGAGCTGGCGTGAGCAGATCGGCGGGCTGCTGACGTCCCGTTCCGCCTGGCCCGAACTGCCTCAGGGACTCAGCCCCGGGGGGCCAGCGGCGATGTTCCCGCCCCCCAGCAGTGTTCCTTCGGGCACCAGCGTGAGCATCGATGGCTCCACCAGCATGGTGCTGGTGAATGAGGCGCTCAAAGCCGAGTTCATGGCTGCCTTCCCCGGCACGGAGGTCACCACGGCCGCCGTCGGTTCGGAGAACGGCATCCAGGCACTCCTGGCCGGAAGCATCAGCCTCGCCGCCATCTCCCGGCCGCTCACGGAGCAGGAGGAGGCCCTCGGACTGAGGGCCGTGCCCGTGACGCGTGACCGGATCGCCCTGGTGGTGGGCATCGCCAACCCGTTTCGCCGGGGGCTCTCCCGCAGCCAGGCAGCGGAGATCTTTCAGGGAACCATCACCGACTGGTCCACCCTGGGTGGCCCAATGGGGCCGATCCGGGTGCTGAACCGGCCCAGTGTCAGCGGCACGCACTCCGCCTTTCGTTCGCTCGTGCTGAAGGGCTCGCCCTTCGGCAGCACCCCCAACATCACCACCCTGACGCGGGATGCCACCACCCCCATGCTGCGTCAGCTGGGGGATGACGGCATCGGCTACGCCACTGATGACCAGGTGGCCGACCAGAGGACGGTGCGGGTACTGCCGATCGACGGGCTTACCCCCCAAGCGGAGGCCTACCCGTTTCAACGGCCGCTGTTCTATGCCTACCGCAACCCGCCGGACCCAGGGGTGAAGGCTTTTCTTGGCTATGCCCTGTCTCCGGCCGGCTCCACAGCGATTGGGAGGGCCAGTTCCGGTTCCTGATCGGCAGACGGGCTGACGTGGGGGACCCCATGATGTCTCGCTGAGGCCTCCTCCACCCTCCCTGGCTTGCCTAGCTTGAAGGTGGGTCAGATTTTCGCTGGGGCGCGAGGGCGATGGCCAAGGCATCTCCGCCTGCCCGGCATCTGTCTGAGTCCTGCCCACCCCGGCGTTCCCTGCGCTTGCTGCCTCTGCGCTTGCTGCCGCCCCTGGTGCTGGCCGGCGGCCTGCTGCTCACCGCCCTGGTGGCAGCCGCCAACGACCCGCATCAAAACCTCTGGGGGCTGCTGGCCGTGGGCGCAGCGGCCAGCAGCCTGGCCGCCCTCAGCACCCGCGCCCTGGTGAACAGCCACCTCGCCTTGCGCGCTGCCCTGGCCGTGAGCGAGGCGGCGGCTCAGGAGCGCGCCCTGGCCAGCACCGTGTTCGAAGCCTCACGGCTGGGGATCGTGGTGAGCGACCCCCAGGGCCGCATCCTGATGGTGAACGAGGCCTTCAGCCGGCTGAGCGGCTACCGGCCGGTGGAGGTGCTGGGGCGACACACCAACCTGCTGCGCTCCGGCCACCACAACAGAGACTTCTACGCCGAGCTCTGGGCCAGCCTGCTGAGCCGGGGCCACTGGCAGGGGGACCTCTGGAACCGGATCCGCAACGGTGAACTGCGGCGCCACCATCTCTCGATCTCCACCGTGCGCGGCGCCGACCAGCGGCCCCTCTACTTCGTGGGCATGCTCGAGGACATCACCAAGCGCTATGCCGCCGATCGAGCGGTGTTGCACGAGGCTCGCCACGATCTGCTCACCGGCCTGGGCAACCGTGCCCTGCTGATGGAGCAGCTGGAGCGCGACCTGGCCCTGGCCCGGCGCCATCACTGGGCCGTGGCGCTGCTGTTCCTGGATCTGGACGGCTTCAAACGGATCAACGACCGCTACGGCCACGCCCAGGGCGATCAGGTGCTGCAGCTGATGGCGCGCCGCCTGCAGGGGGTGCTGCGGGAAACCGATCTGCTCTGCCGCCTGGGCGGCGATGAATTCGTGGTGCTGGTGCCCGACGCCGGCAACGACGAGGAGCTGCGGCAGATCGCCACAAAGCTGATCCAGGCCAGCGAACAGCCGCTCAGTGCGCTGGCGCACGATCTCACCCTCTCGGCCAGCATCGGCATTGCCCGCTACCCCAACCACGCCCGCAGCGCCGACCAGCTGCTGGCGGCCGCCGACCGGGCGATGTACGCGGCCAAGGCCCACGCGGGAGGGCACACCCGCATGGCAGGGCAGAGCGCCGGCTAGGCCTGCTCCATGCGCTTGATGATGTAGGCCATCAGCGCCAGGGAGGCGGCCAGGGCGATTAGCAGGGCGGTGGTCATCGCAGCGGCAGCGGAGCGAGTGTTGACGCCATTATCCCGGCGCCGCTACCGCCACCGCCGCCACCAGCCAGCGCCCGCCGGCGGCCAGCAGCACAGCCAGGCCCAGCCCGGCCAGCTGCAACCGCGGCGCCGGCCACAGTCGCCGCACCAGCAGCGCGGCCCACACCAGCCCAAGCACCACCGCGACGCTCTGGCAGAAGGCGATCACGTGGGGGTCGGCGCTCCAGGCGGGCAGCTCAGGAACGGCCGCCCCCAGCGGCGCCAGGCTCACCGTCAGCACCCGGCCCGCTTCGGCCATGCCCAGGGGCAGATGGCGGGCCAGCAGCAGGGCCCAGAGCAGCGGCAGCAGGGCGTAGAGCAGCAGGCGCTGCTGGCGGGCCGCCAGCAACGGGCGGCCGAGCAGAAACAGCAGGCTGGGAACGGCGAGCGCCAGGCAGCCGATGGCCAGCCGGGGCAGCAACGGTCCCTGGTGCAGGCTCTCCGGCACCACTGGCAGCCAGCCCAGCAGCCGCTGCCAGTGATGCAGGCTGATCCCACCGGCCAGCACCAGGATCAGTCCGGCCTCGCCGGCCGGTGGATCCATCTCCCGCTGCAGGTCGGCGGCGGGGGGCCGCAGGCGCAGCTGCACCGAGCGATGGGGGCAGGCCGCCGCGCAGGTGAGGCAGAGCACGCAGTCGCGGTTGTCGGCCAGGTGGGCCGGATGGGTGCCGAGGGGGCAGCCGGCGCTGGCCAGCCCCTCGCCCACGGCCGGCCCGCCCTTGAAACAGCCGTAGGTGGTGCAGCTGCCACTGCAGGTGCCGGCCTCGGCGCGCAGCTCCAGGATCGAGAGCTTGGCGAACAGCCCGTTCATGCCCCCCACCGGGCAGAGGTGCCGGCACCAGAAGCGCTTCTCGAACGCCAGCGAGCCCAGCACCGCCCCGGCGGTGATCACCAGCAACAGGCAACTGCTCAGCCAGGCGGTGTTCTCCAGATCCCAGAGCTCCTCCCAGAGCAGGATCAGGGCGAATCCGGCCGCCAGCAGCGGTGCCGCCCAGCGGTCGCTGTCGCCCCGGGGCCAGGGGCGCGGCCGCCAGCCGATGGCACGGGCCAGGCGCTGGCTGATCTCCCCCCACACCATGAACGGGCAGAAGGAGCACCACAGCCGCCCCACCAGCGGATAGCCGAGCAGGATCAGGGGCCACCACCAGGCCCAGAAGAAGTTCAGGCCGCCGTTGTGGGCCCGGTCCTGGGGACCGAGCCAGAGCCACAGGTTCACCAGCACGAACACCCAGCTCACCAGGCCGAACAGCAGGGCGTTCCAGAGGCGCGGCTCGCGCATCGCGAAGCGCAGCCACGGTTTCCAGCGCCAGAGATCGAAGCGCGCCCGCTGCGCTCGCGAGCCGGTCCAGAACACCTCATCGGGCAGGGTGGCGGGCAGCGCGGCCGGGAGATCGGTGGGCCTGTCGGCCGCGCTCTGACGCAGGGCCCTCTCGATCAACCCCTCCAGCTCCCGCAGGTTGCCGGGAAAGTCGTGGCTCTGCAGCCGTTTCACCACCGCCTCGCTCACCTGGGGCGGGCGGCTCCAGCCCAGGCCCCGCGCCTGCCGGCGGATGCCATAGCGCAGCCATTCGCCCAGATCCTGTCGGCGCACCCGCAGCGGCGGCACCCGGATCACGGTGGCGCGGCGGTCGAACTCGGGCAGGGCCGATTCGGTGGTGCAGAACAGCCGGCCGCTGAACTGCCGCTCCCGGCTGCCGGCCCCCGGCGCCCGCCAGCGCCCGCTGCGCAGCAGCTCCAGCAGCCGGGGCCGCAAGAGCGGATCGGCGCGATCGAGGTTGTCGATCAGCAACGCGCCATCGCCCAGGCAGTCGAGCAGGGAGCCGTCGCCGCCGCTGGAGCCGCTGCCGAACAGGGCGGCGCCGTCGTCGCCGAGGCTCACGGCATCAACGCGGACCATCAGCCGCCGCCGCCGCGGGCTGCCGAAGTGGATCAGGGCGGCCAGGTTGTCCTTGCCCAGGCCCGGTTCACCGCTGATCAGCACCGGCCCGGCCTCCGGGTCTGCGGCCGCCAGACGCACCGCCTCCCGCAGGCGCTCGGCGTAGCGGCTGCTGCCCACCACGCCGCGGCGCGTGCGGCCGAGCAGGTGGGGAGCCAGCTTCAGCAGGCAGGCCTCGTCGGTGGTCCTGCCGCTGTCCGCCATCCGCCCCATCCACGCCGCTCTACTGAATGAATTTTGTGCCCCCAGCCCGCCGGCGGCCCATAGGCTGCACGGCGCGACACCCGCTACCCCGTGACCCTCACCCTCTACGGCGGCGCCCGCACCCGGGCCTCCATGCCCCGCTGGTATCTGGAGGAGAAGGCCATCCCCTACCGCTGGGTGGAGCTCGACCTGCAGGCGGGCGAACACCGCCAGAGCGCCTTCACCGCCATCAACCCCTTCGCCAAGCTGCCGGCCCTAGAGGATGACGCTCTCGAAGCCCCGGGCGGCGGGCCCCTGCGGCTGTTCGAGAGCGGCGCCATCCTGCTGCACCTGGCCGAGCGCTGCGGCGGTGAATTCACGGCGGAGGTGGCCGGCAGCCAGGAGCAGGCGGCCGCCCGTCGGGCGCTGGTGGCCCAGTGGCTGCTGTTCGCCAACGCCACCCTGGCGGTGGCCCTGTTCGTGCCCAGCAACCGGGAGCAGGAGTTCCCGCGGCTGATGGACGTGCTCGACGGGCAGCTGGCCAGCGGCCGGCCCCTGGTGGGCGAGGCCTGGGGCGCCGCCGACTGCGCCGTGCAGGCCTACCTGGCCTACCTGCCGATCTTCTTCCCCCAGATTGATCTGGAACCCTGGCCAGGGGTGCGGGCGGCGATCGCCAGCGCCCAGGCCAGCCCCGCCTACCAGCGGGCGATGGGCAGCCGGTGAGGGCAGCGGCGGCGGCGGTGGCGACGGCGGTGGCGACGTTCCAGTGGGGCGGCGAGCGGCTGGAGTTGCTGGCGGAGCGGGCGGCGTGGGATCCCCATCGGCGCACGCTGCTGCTGGCCGACCTGCACCTGGGCAAGGCGGAGAGCTTCCAGGCCCAGGGCATCCCCCTGCCCAGCGACGGCGACGCCGCCACCCTCAACGCGCTGCTGGAGCTGGCCGCGCGCCAGCGGCCCGAGCAGGTGATCGTGCTGGGCGACCTCATCCACGGCCGGCTGGGACTCACCGCCGAACTGCGCGCCAAGCTGGCCGCCCTGCCCGAGCTGCTCGGCTGCCGGCTGCGGCTGGTGGGCGGCAACCACGAGCGGGGCAACTGGATCGCCGGCCTGGCCCAGGAACCCAGCCAGGCCCTCGGCCCCTGGTGGCTGAGCCACGAACCGGAGGCGCGCACCGGCCTGCTCAACCTCTGCGGCCACCTGCATCCAGTGGCCCAGCTCGGCGGCAAGGGCGACCGGCTGCGGCTGCCCTGCTTCAGCTACTGCCCCCGCACACAGCGGCTGGCCCTGCCCGCCTTCGGCGCCCTCACCGGCGGCATGCCCCTGCCCGGCCAGGAACGCCAGTGGCTGGTGGCCGATGGGGCTGTCCTGGAGGTGCACCGCCGCCGCCGCGGGCGTCCCTGAGCAGCCGAGGCGCTCAGTCCTCCACAAACATCCGCAGCCAGTCGCGCTGCATGTCCACCACGTGCCAGCCGCGCTCGGGGGCCTGGCGCAGGGCCTTCACCAACGTGCCGGTGCTCCTGGTTTCGGCGTCGTAGGCGTACTCGCGCTCGGCATCGGTGTGGTGCACGATCAGCCCGAAGCTGGGTCGCGGGTTGTTGATCGTGGTGTATTGCAGCATGGCCAGGTCGCCGTCGCTGTTGCCGAAGGCCATCAGCGGCCGGCGGCCGATGAACTGGTGGATGCCCGCCGGTTTGCCGGCGCCGTCGTTCACGAACAGGGTGTCCAGCGACTTGAGCAGCACCGGGCCGCTCTCGCGCAGCTCGAAACTGGTGCGGCCGGTGGAGCCCACCACCCGCTCCGGCGGGATGCCGTACACCCGCTCCACCCACACCCGCATGAAGTCGGCGCCGCCGCCGGACACGATGAAATTGCGGAAGCCGTGGGCCCGCAGCAGCTGCAGCACCTCCTGCATCGGCCCGTAGGTGAGCGCGTCGTAGGGGCGCTCGAAGTGGGGATGGCGGGCTGATCGCAGCCAGGCCTCCACTGCCGCGGCAAAGGCATCGGTGGTGAGGCCGGCATGGCTCACGGCGATCACCCGCAACAGGCCGTGGCCATGCTCCCCGGCCAGCAGGGCCGCGATGTCACCCGCCAGGGCCGCCTGCACCATCGGATCGGCGGCCAGGGCCGGCTGGCTCTGCAGCACGCTCCTCAGCTCGTCGAAGGCAAAGGCAGCCTGGAAGGGCATCGGCTGCTCCGGCCAGAGCGTGCCGTCGTTGTCGAACACCGCCACCCGCTCCGGCTCGGGCACAAACGCCGCCGAGCCCTCTGTGGTCACCGCCTTCACAAAGGACTGCAGGGCCTCCTTCACGGCACCTGGCCGCCAGGAGGGCAACGGATCGGCAGCCGATGGCGTCATCCCGGTCCCCCGCTCAGTCCTCGGCGGCCAGGGCGCGCACCACATCGCCGCGGGTGAGCACGCCCAGCGGCCGGCGGGCGTCGTCGAGCACGAACAGCCGCTGGGTGCTGCTCTCATGAAGCTGCCGCGCCGCCGCCGACAGCGGCAGTTCAGCTGCACAGCTGTGGGGATGGCGGTTCATCACCTCCCCCACGGTGCTGCCCAGCACCTGGTGCACCTCCTTGTCCCAGCTGAGGGGATTGCGCAGGTAGATCACCGCGTCGAGCAGCATCACGTAGGGCCCGGGCTGGAAGCCGCTCTCGCGCACCATCAGGTTCTGCTCGGTGAGCTCCCCCACCAGTGCGCCGCCCTCGTCGACCACCGGCAGGCCGCTGATGTGATGCTCGCTCATCAGCTTCACGGCGTTCTGCAGGGGCGTGTCGGCCGTGACGCTGAGCACCGGGGTGGTCATCACGGTGGAGACGGGCTGTTGCACCACGGGCAAGTCGGTTGGCTGTCCGCATTCTGAGGCTGCGGGCTCGCGACCCTGCTGGCCTCCCCCAGCCAGTCGCGTGGGGATGGAGCTGGCCTGTAAGGGCCACAGCAAACTGCACCCACTCCATCCCCCGGTGCATGAGCCGTTTCCAGGAGGCCCTGCGCGCCGCCAACAACCTGCGCCTGCTGGCGGCGGTGGGCCGCAGCGGCGGCGAACTCAGCAGCATCGCCGACCTGATCGACAACTTCTTGGGCAGTCCCCAGCTGGGGGCCAGCGTGGAGCGCTTCAAGGCCGTGCCGGGCGGCGCCGAGATGCTGGCCCAGCGCTATCCGCCCCTGCAGCCCGATATCGACGCCCTGCGCCAGCTGCCGCCCGGCAGCCTCGGCCGCCGCTACGCCGACCTGATCCTCTCGCTGGGCTACGACCCCGCGTTCTTCCGCCCCCGCGACATCAGCAGCGACGAGCGCTGGCTCACCCAGCGGATCGCCACCACCCACGACATCCACCACGTGATCGCCGGCTTCGGCACCGAGACGGCCGGAGAAAACGGCGTGCTGGCGATCACCGCCGCCCAGATCGGCTTCCCGGGCTACGTGCTACTCACCAGCGCCGGCCAGCTGGCGACCTTCCGCTTCCAACCGCAGCGCTTCCCCCTGCTCAGCGCCGCCCAGGCCCACGGCCATGCCATCGCCCGCCAGGCCCAGTGCCTGGTGGCGGTGACGTGGGAGGAGGGCTGGCAGAAGCCGGTGCGCCAGTGGCGCCAGGAACTGGGCATCAACGACCCGGCCGACACCGAGCCCTACGGCCTCGATGCCCAACTGGGGCCACTGCCATGAGGGCGTCCGCCGCTTCCCTGCGCCGCCTTGCCGATGGCCTCACCGTGGGCCGGGCCCTGCTGGGCCTGCCGCTGATCCTGGCCCTCAGCGGCGGCCAGGCGGCCCTGGCCTGGTGGCTGCTGCTGCTGGGCGGCCTGAGCGACTGGGCCGATGGCCTGCTGGCCCGCCGCGCCGGCGGTGGCTCGGAGTGGGGTGCCCGCCTCGATCCCCTCACCGACAAGATCCTGATCGCCGCACCCCTGCTCTGGCTGGCCGCCCAGCCGGCCTGGCCCCAGCAGCTGCCCCTCTGGGCGGTGTGGCTGCTGCTGGCCCGGGAACTGCTGATCTCCGGCTGGCGCAGTGGGGCCAGCGGCGGCGGCCCCGCCTCCCTGGCCGGCAAGGCCAAGACGGTGCTGCAGTTCACCAGCCTGCTGCTGCTGCTCTGGCCCCCTGGCTGGACGCTCACCCCCTGGCCGCTGGCCCCGGCCCTGCATCAGCTGGGCTTCTGGCTGTTCTGGCCGTCGCTGCTGCTGGCGCTGAGCTCGGCCCGGGGCTACCTGCGGCAGGGGTGATCAGCCCAGCAGTGCCGCGTCGCCGCTGAAATCGGGCTCGCTCGGCGGGCGGCGGGCGTAGTCGTTGCTGAAGCTGTCGGCCAGGGTGGCCTCCAGGTCGAAAGCCGGCTCCCAGGCCAGTTCGCGGCGCACCCGGGTGATGTCGGTGAGGAAGTGGGCCAGGCGCAGGGGAAAGGCCTTGCGGGCTTTCTTGTCGAGGCCGCTGGGATCGAAGCTGCGGATCTCCACAGCCGCGGGATCCACCCCGGCGGCGCGGGCGGCGGCAGCCACCAGGCCCCGGAAGGTCACCCCCTGACGGCCGCTGCAGTTGTACACACGGTTGGCTGCCGTCTCCACCTCGATGCAGCGAGCCATGGCGCTGGCCAGGTCGTTCACATGGCCCAGCTGGGTGATCGTGCTGCCATCGCCGGGCAGGGGCACGGGCCGGCCGTGGGCGATGCGATCAAAGAACCAGCTCTCCACCGGGTTGTAGTTACCCGGACCAACGATGTAGGTGGGCCGGAAGCTGGTGAAGGCGATGCCCTGGCGGCGCAGCCAGTCTTCCGTTTCGGCCTTGCCGGCATGGCGGCTGGCCGGATCGGTGGGGCTGAGCTCGTCCAGAGGCCAGAGCTCACTGTCGGCGTAGACCCCGGCGGAACTCACGTAGACGAATCGGTGCTCCGGCGCCCCGGTGCGCTCGATCACGGCGCGGGTGTCGTCGAGGCTGCGGCCGGAGCTGTCCACGATCACCTCAAAGGTGCGTCCCTGCAGCGGCTCCAGACCTGCCGCCGTGCTGCGGTCGCCCACCAGGTGCTCCACCCCCGCCGGCAGCGGATTGCGCCCGCGGGTGAACAGGGTGAGCTCGTGTCCGGCAGCCTGCAACAGCTCCACCAGGGGCCGGCCCACGAAGCGGGTGCCACCCATCACCAGGATCTTCATGCAGCAGCGGGCCGCGGGCCGTGCGAACTGGACGCCATTCAAGCCCCGCGCATTCAGCCGGCTGCCAGCAGCCAGGCCCACAGGGGCACGGTGACCAGGGCCAGCAGGGTGCTCCACAGCACCAGGGCCGCAGCCTCGATCACCAGCCCATCCACATCCGAGCCCCCATCAGCGCTGCTGTCATGGACAGCCCCCTCCGAGAGCAGCAGCACCGCCACGGCCGTGGGCGCCGCCGCCTGCAGCACCACCGCCGAGCGGGCCGGTTCCGCCATCCCCAGCAGCTCCACAGCGGCCAGCAGCAGCAGGGGGAACACCAGCAGCTTCACCAGCAGGGCCGGCAGCAGCCGCAGCGGCAGCCGGGCCCCCAGGGCCGGTGCCAGGCGCAGGCCCACCACCACCAGCGCCAGCCAGATCACCAGTCGCGCCGGCCACCACAGGGCGGCCGCCAGGGCCGGCTGCCAGGGGGTCCACTGCAGCAGCAGCGCCCCCAGCAGACCCCGCGTGGCCGGACTCGCCGCCATGGCACGGAGCAGCAGCGCCGGCCGCAGCGGCTCGCCGCCGATCAGCGCCGGACCGATGCACCAGGTGAGCAGGGTGGCGGCCAGGTCGTAGCTGATGCTGTAGCCCACGGCACCGCTGGGCAGCAGGGCCAGGGCCGCGGGAATGCCGAAGTAGGCGGTGTTGCCCACCACCGCTCCGAGGCGCTGGGGCGGCGTGCTGAAGCCGGCCCGCAGGGGGGGCAGCAGCGCCAGCAGCAGCAGACCCCCGAGCACCGCCACCAGGGAGAGCAGCAGCACCTCGCCGTAGCGCCAGTGCAGGCCGCTGCGCAGCAGCAGTGCGGTGATGCTGAGCGGCACACCCCATTGCATCAGCGGCGCCGCCAGGCGACCGGCCAGCCGGGGATGGCCGCGGGCCAGCAGCAGGCCGGCGGCCAGGGCCGGCACCAGCTCCAGCAGGAAGGCCAAGGGCGGCAGGCGCGGAGCTTCAGGATGGCCGGCACAGCGATCAGCGCGAGCCCGCGATGCAACTCATCCCCGCCATCGACCTGCTCGACGGCCACTGCGTACGCCTGCACCAGGGCGACTACGACCAGGTGACCCGCTTCTCGGGCGACCCGGTGGCCCAGGCCCTCAGCTGGCAGCAGCAGGGGGCCCGCCGCCTGCACCTGGTGGATCTCGACGGCGCCCGCAGCGGCCTGCCCGTCAACGACACCACGGTGAAGGCGATCACCGCCGCACTCGACATCCCGGTGCAGCTCGGTGGCGGGGTGCGCAGCGCCGAGCGGGCCGAGGAGCTGCTCGGCTGCGGGCTCGACCGAGTGATCCTGGGCACGGCGGCCCTGGAGCAGCCGGAGCTGGTGGAGCAGCTGGCGGCGCGCCATCCCGGCCGGATCGTGGTGGGCATCGATGCCCGCAACGGCAAGGTGGCCACCCGCGGCTGGATCGAGGAGAGCGGCACCGAGGCCACCGCCCTGGCCCGGCGCTTCAGCCACAGCGGCATCGCCGCGATCATCAGCACCGACATCGCCACTGACGGCACCCTGGCGGGCCCGAACCTGTTGGCACTGCGGGCCATGGCCGAGGCCAGCGCCGTGCCGGTGATTGCCTCGGGCGGGATCGGCACCCTGGAGCATCTGCTCTCCCTGCTGGCCCTCGAACCCCTGGGCGTGCAGGGGGTGATCGTGGGTCGGGCGCTCTACGACGGCCGCGTGGATCTGGCTGATGCCCTGGGCGCGATCGGCGAGGAACGCCTGCAGGATGTGATCGACCCCCCCGGCAGCGCCGGCATCGCCTAGGCCGTTTGGCCGTGCCAGGGCCGTGCCAAGACGGAGTGATTGCGGCTTGGCCTATAACAGAGATCTCATTCCCCTCGCTGTCAAGCGCCGCTGCCACCGGTGAGTGCCGCCCCAACCACCTCTGGGACCACCGGCAGCACGCACTGCAACGGCACTCCCTGCACCGGTGTCGAGGACGTCTACCGGCGCTGCAGGGACCTGGGCATGCGTCTCAGCCGTCAGCGCCGCATGGTGCTCGATCTGCTCTGGAGCGAGAAGAGCCATCTCAGCGCCCGCGACATTTTCGAAAAGCTCAACGACCTCGGGCGCAACATCGGCCATACCTCCGTCTATCAGAACCTCGAGGCCCTGCAGTCGGCCGGGGTGATCGAATGCCTCGACCGTGCCAGCGGCCGCCTCTACGGCTACCGCAGCGATCCCCACAGCCACCTCACCTGCGCGGACTCGGGCGAAATCCGCGACCTGGACGTGGAGCTGCCACCCGAGCTGCTGGAGCGGATCGAGCGGCACACCGGCTACCGGATCGAGAGCTACAGCCTCCACCTCACCGGCCGGCCGCAGGGCTGAGGCTCCACCCGCCAACGGTGCCCCTTGCCTCTTGCCGCGTGCCTGTTGCCTCTTGCCATGATCGGTACCGTGTGCTGATGCCTGGTTTTGCGGCGTGAGCACCCAGCTGCTGCTGATCGCTGAACCCCTGCTCGCCGCGGGGCTGAGGCGGTTCCTGAGCGACGAACTCCCCGACCTGGAGGTGGCCGACGGCCCCGCGGAGCTGGAGGGTGCTCCGGCGGTGGTGCTCTGGCGCCCCGTCACGGGCACCACCGCCGCCAGCCTGCGCCGGGAAACCACGCTGCTGCGCGAGCGCTGGCAGCCGGCACCGCTGCTCGTGCTGCTTGACGGCGGCCATGGGCTGGCCCGGGAGGCGCTGCTGCAATTGCCCTGCCAGGGGCTGCTGGACAACCCCGCCCCCGAGCGGCTGCTGGAGGCCATCGCCACCCTGCGCAGCGGCGGCCGGGTGCTCGACCTGCAGACCGCCACCGAGCCGGCGGTGATGGCCGATCACAACAGAGCGGGCGGCAGCGGCCTGGGCCAGGCCCTGCTGCTCAGCGGCCTGGATCAGATCGCGGTGGCCATGGCCGGCTGCCGGCTGCTGCTCGCCCGCCCCTCCGTCCATCCCCTTGCTCGGCTGATGCTGGAGGGCCGGCTGCGGGAACTGGCCTGGGCAAGGCGCCTGCTGCTGTGGCTGTGGGGGCCGGTGAGCATGGCCTGGAGCGACCCCTCCCCGGAGGCCACGTCAGCTCTCGCCCGAAGCGATGCCCTGCCGGGACCGGGCGGCGGCCTCACCCTGCGCGAGCGCAATGCCGCCGGCATCTGGACTGCGGTGCAGCAGCGGCTCAGCACCGCGATCGAAACCGGCCTGGCCAACCGCACGGGCCAGCTGCTGGCGATCGATGGCCTCAACCACGACCGCCGCAGCGACCTGCTGATCGCTCTGGTGCAGCAGCTCGATCGCCTGCGCCGCCAGCTGGCCAGCAGCGACTACAGCAGCGTGGCCGAGCTGATGGCCCGCTGGAACGCGCTGCAACCGGAGCTGCGCGAGATGGCCCTGCGCCAGATGGCCAGCCCCTACGTGCAGCTGCCCCAGGCGGGGGATCTGCGTCCGGTGGCGGCCGCTCTGGTGAGCGCCAGCGACCTGCAGGCCGACGATCCGGAACTGCCGGACGCCCAGCCGATGCTCGCCGCCCTGGTGCTGGCCAGGCCGCTGCTGGTGGACGGCCAGCTGCTGCCGGTGGACGACCCACGGGCCGTGCTCCATCTCGAGCGGCTGGTGGCCAACTGGCTGCTGCGCAGCGCCGAGCTGCTGGCCGCCGATGTGCTCGCCTGCTGTGGCTCCTGGGCGGAATTGCGCCGCTACCTGCTCCGCCCCGAGCTGCTCTCCACCCGCAACCTGGAGCGCCTGCGCAACCAGCTCAATGCCCAGCAGCGCTGGCTGAGCTGGGTGGAACGGCCGATCGCGCTCTATGAAAGCCGCCGTCAGCTGCTCTGCGTGGAGGGCACCGGCATCGCCAGCGTGCAGCTGCTGGAGCCGAGGGATGGGGAACTGCGGCGGCTGGCCGGGCTGCAGCAGCTGGTGACGCTGGCGCTGGAAACCCGCGATGCCGTTGCTCCCCAGCTGCGTGCCCTGCTCAAGGGAATCGGCGATCTGGTGGTGGTACTGCTCACCCAGGTGGTGGGGCGGGCGATCGGGCTGGTGGGCCGCGGGATCCTGCAGGGCATGGGCCGCAGCCTCAACCGCCACTAAACACCGCCCCTGAGCACCGCCAGCCACAATGGCGTCACCATGGGCGAATCGGGTGAACAGCGTGCAGCACGACGGGATCAGCCAGATCCCCCGCAGGGCGCTCGGGCTGCCGCTGGCCGTCGTCCTGTCCCTGCTGCTGCTGCTGTCCGTGGTGATGGCTCCGCCGGCCCGGGCCGCCCTGGACACCGACACCTACGACGGCAACATCTACGCCCTCTATGCCGGTAACGGCTCCCTGGTACCGCCGCGCAGCAGCCTGGCTGAGGCGCTGGCCAAGGGCCGGACTGTGGTGGTGGTGTACTATCTCGACGACGACGCCTCCAGCAAGCGCTTCGCGCCGGTGGTCTCGGAGCTGCAGCGCCTCTGGGGCAACACCATCGAGCTGATTCCGCTGGTCACCGATCCGCTCCAGAACCGCCCCGACAGCGGCACGGGCGACCCCGCCCACTACTGGCGCGGCACCACCCCCCAGGTGGTGGTGCTCGCCGGCGACGGCCGCGTGCTGCTCGATGCCGAGGGCCAGGTGGACCTGGGGGCCATCAATGAGGCGGTGAGCGAGGCCACGGGCATCGTTTTGCCCGAGGCCTTCCGCGGCGGCGGCAGCACCATGAGCATCAACGAGCTGAATGCCGAGGTGGTGGGTGGGGGAGCGGCCCGCCGATGAGCGCTGCCGGCAGCCACCGCCAGGAAACCGACAGCCTCGGGGCGGTGGCCGTGCCGGCCGGGCGATTCTGGGGCGCCCAGACCCAGCGCTCGCTGCGCTTCTTCCCCTACGGGCAGGCCATGCCCCTGGCAGTGGTGCATGCCTTCGCCCAGCTCAAGGCCGCCTGCGCCGAGGTGAACCGCGACCGGGGCCGGCTGACAGCGGAGCTGGCCGACCTGATCGTGGCCGCTGCCGAAGAGGTTGCCGCCGGCACGCTCGACAGGGAGTTTCCGCTTCGGGTGTGGCAGACGGGCTCCGGCACCCAGACCAACATGAACGTGAACGAGGTGATCGCCAACCGGGCGATCGCCGCAGCCGGCGGGGTGCTGGGCAGCAAGAGCCCGGTGCATCCCAACGACCACGTGAACCTCAGCCAGTCGAGCAACGACAGCTTCCCGGCCGCTGTGCATGTGGCCGTGGCCCTTGAGCTGGAGCTCCGGCTGATCCCGGCGATCGAGGGCCTGCGCCAGGCCCTGGCCACCAAAGCGGAGGCCTTCGCGGGGATCATCAAGATCGGCCGCACCCACCTGCAGGATGCGGTGCCCCTGAGCCTGGGCCAGGAATTCTCCGGCTACGCCGCCCAGCTGGAGCTCGGCCTCGACACCCTGCGCGCCGCCCTGCCCCAGCTGCATCAGCTGGCCATCGGCGGCACGGCGGTGGGCACCGGCCTCAATGCCCCGGCCGGCTTCGGCGACGCGGTGGCGGCGCGCCTGGCCGAGCGCCTCGGCCTGCCCTTCAGCAGCGCCCCCAACAAGTTCCAGGCCCTGGCGGGCCACGAACCGCTGGCTGCCATCCACGGCGCCCTCACGGTGCTGGCGGGCAGCCTGATGAAGATCGCCAACGACATCCGCTGGCTGGCCAGCGGCCCTCGCTGCGGCCTGGGAGAGCTGATCCTGCCCGAAAACGAGCCCGGCAGCTCGATCATGCCCGGCAAGGTGAATCCCACCCAGTGCGAGAGCCTCACGATGGTGGCGGTGCAGGTGATGGGCAACAACGCCGCCGTGCAGATGGCCGCCAGCCAGGGCAACTTCGAGCTCAACGTGTTCAAACCCCTGCTCGCCCACAACCTGCTGGAAAGCATCGAGTTGCTGGCCGGCGCCTGCAGCAGCTTCCACGAGCACTGCATCGAAGGAATTCAGGCCAACGAAGGCCGGATCGCGAGCCTGCTGGAGCAGAGCCTGATGCTGGTGACGGCCCTCACCCCGGCGATCGGCTACGACCGGGCCTGCGCCATCGCCCGACACGCCCACCAGCATGGGCTCAGCCTGCGGGAGGCGGCCCTGGCTCGCGGTGAGGTCAGCGGCGAAGAGTTCGACCGCTGGGTGCAGCCCAGCCGCATGGTGTAAGCCCAACCATGGCCAGCGAGCCCGCCAAGAACGCAAGCCTGGCCGGGACGCTCTGGCGCGGCAACACCGAGCTGGCCCGCCGCATCCTGCGCCACCCGTTCGTGCAGGGGCTGGGGCAGGGCACGCTCCCCCGCGCCGCCTTCGGCGGCTACGTGGCCCAGGACGCCTATTTTCTCGAGAGCTTCGTCCGGGCCTACGCCCTGGCCATTGCCTCCAGCCCCGACCGCGGCAGCCTGATCGCCTTCAGTGAGCTGCTCCAGGGCGTGCTGGAGGAGCTGCGACTCCATGCCGGCTTTGCGAGCCGCTGGCAGATCGATCTGAACGCCACCACGCCGCTGCCGGCCACCACGGCCTACACAACCTTTCTGCTAGATACCGCCCAGCGCGGCGATGCCGGCCTGATCTGCGCCGCCATGACTCCCTGCCTGCGGCTCTATGCCTGGCTGGGTCAGCAACTCCGCGCCCAGGTCGGTCACCCCGGCCACGCCTACGCCGACTGGATCGACACCTACGCCGATCCGGCCTTCGAGGCCCTGGCCTGCCGCCTGGAAGACCTGCTCAACCGCCTGGCCGAGCCCAGCGCCGAAACCGAACGCATCTACGGGCGGGCCATGGAGCTGGAGTTTGCCTTCTTCGATGCCCACGCAGTGGCTGAGGCCTAGAAAGGCACGGCGAGGACGACGGCCCCGTGGTGGGAGCGGCCATGGAGCCGTCGGTAACCATCGGTACAACAGGCCTCACGCTTCAGCGAGAAGGTGGGACTGCGGAAGCAGCTTCTAGGGTTCCGATTCTCACCGTTTCTGCCCTGTGCAGCGGTGGAATGTCTGGTCCGAGAGAAGCTCACCGGGGATCGCCCTGGTTGCACGGAGGGATAAAAGCCCGGGAGACCGCATGAACCAACCCGTGCATCCCCATGAGCGATCCCACCGGCGCGGCCTCCGGCCCTGAAGGCGCGTTCGAACGTCCACGCGGCCAGCAGGGCGCCGAGGCCCTGGAGAAAGAAGCACGCCTGCCCCTCACCGGCTGGCAGCAGGAGGTGGAGCAGGGCCACCGCTACGGCCTGGAAGCTGCCGAGAGCATCGTCGACCGGCGCATCTCCACCTTCTCGCGCGGCGAACTGCCCCACTACGCGGGCATCAACACCTTCATGAAGGCGCCCTACATCGAGGATGTGAACCGCGTCGGAGACTTCGATGTGGCCGTGGTGGGCGTGCCCCACGACAGCGGCACCACCTACCGCCCCGGCACCCGCTTCGGGCCCCAGGGCATCCGCCGCATCTCAGCGCTCTACACCCCCTACAACTACGAAATGGGGGTGGACCTGCGCGAGCAGATCCGGCTCTGCGACGTGGGCGACATCTTCACCATCCCCGCCAACAACGAGAAGAGCTTCGACCAGATCTCCAAGGGCATCGCCCACGTGTTTGCCAGCGGCGCCTTCCCGATCATCCTGGGCGGCGATCACTCGATCGGCTTCCCCACCGTGCGCGGCGTCTGCCGCCACCTGGGCGATAAGAAAGTCGGCATCATCCACTTCGACCGTCATGTCGACACCCAGGAGATCGACCTGGATGAGCGCATGCACACCTGTCCGTGGTTCCATGCCACCAACATGGCCAACGCACCGGCAGAAAACCTGGTGCAGCTGGGCATCGGCGGCTGGCAGGTGCCGCGGGAAGGGGTGAAGGTGTGCCGTGAGCGGGGCACCAACGTGCTCACCGTCACCGACATCTGCGACATGGGCCTGGAGGCGGCCGCCCAGTACGCCATCGAGCGGGCCACCGACGGCACCGACTGTGTGTACATCTCCTTCGACATCGACTGCATCGATGCCGGCTTCGTGCCCGGCACCGGCTGGCCCGAACCGGGCGGTCTGCTGCCCCGCGAAGCCCTCAAGCTGCTGGAACTGATCGTGCGCAACGTGCCGGTATGCGGCCTGGAGGTGGTGGAGGTGTCCCCCCCCTACGACGTCAGCGACATGACGTCGCTGATGGCCACCCGGGTGATCTGCGACACCATGGCCCACCTGGTGGTGAGCGGCCAGCTGCCCAGGAAGGAGAAACCGAGCTGGATCAGCGACGTCTGCAACATGCAGGTCGATCAGAGGTGGAGATAACGGCATGCACGAAGTCGACATGACCAGGTGCCTGCTCCTCTCCATGAACGAGTGGAAGCAGCAGCACGAACCCCGCATCCCCCGGGTGAGCCAGGTGCATCTGGAGGTGGGCAGCTTCACCTGCGTGGAACCCGACCAGCTGGTATTCACCTGGCGGGTTGCCGTGCAGAACACCTGGCTCGATGGCGCCGAACTGGTGATCGAGCCGGTGCCCCTGGTGGGCTGCTGTGTGCGCTGCAACGCCACCTACAGCCCCGATCCCGAGCAGGCCTATCGCTCCCCCTGCTGCCAAGAGCCGATGGAGGAGATCGTCAGCGGCCGCGAGCTGCGCATCCGCTCCGTTGATTACGCCTTCAGCGACCATCCCGCCGACGCCCTCCCCGCCGCCACACCGGCCTGACCCCCATGCACATGCCCCTGGAAGACACCCTCGGCCTCAATCTGCTGGCCGCCAACCAGCACCAGGCCGAACACAACCGCGAGCACTTCGACGCCTGGGGGCTGCTCTGCCTCAACCTGATGAGCAGCCCCGGTGCCGGCAAAACCTCCCTGCTCGAGCGCTCCCTGGCCGCGCTGGCGCCCGAGTACGCCATGGCGGTGCTGGAGGGCGACATGACCACCCAGCTCGACGCTGAGCGGCTCGAAGCTGTGGGGGTGCCGGTGGTGCCGATCACCACCGGCCGCGCCTGCCATCTCGATGCGGCCATGGTGAGCGGCGGCCTGAAGCTCCTGCGCCAGCGCCTCGATCCCGCCACGCTCGACCTCCTCTGGGTGGAGAACGTGGGCAACCTGGTGTGTCCCGCCGAATTCGAGGTGGGCGAACACCGCAAGGTGGCCCTGCTCAGTGTCACCGAGGGCGACGACAAACCCCTCAAGTACCCGGTGATGTTCCGCGAGGCCCACTGCGTTCTGATCACCAAGATCGACCTGCTGCCCTATCTGCCCGTGCAGATGGAGCGCATCGAGGCCCACATCCGCCAGGTGAACCCTCACTGCGCGGTGATTCCGGTGTCCGCCACCAGTGGCGAGGGACTCGAGGCCTGGCATCAGTGGCTGACGGGGCAGGTTGCGGCCATCGCTCGAGCGGCCCCGGCCTCCCTGGTGAGTGCATGACCGCCCCACCACCCGGCACACCTCCCTGCCCGCCGCCCGCTCCCCTGTACCCCCCTCACCTCGATTGCCCGCCATGCGATTTCCCGTCCTGACCAGCTCCAGCCCCGGCCGCCGGCGCCGGCGCCTGCTCGCCACCCTCCTGCTGCTGGGGCTGGGGGCCACCACGCTCACCGCCTGCGGTGGCGCCTCCGATGGCACGGTGCGCATCGGCTACAGCGCCTGGCCGGGCTGGATCCCCTGGAAGGTCACCGAGGAGAAGGGCCTGTTCGGCGTGCCGGTGACCCTGCAGTGGTTCGACGGCTATCTCGACTCGATCAACGCCCTCAACGCCGGCCAGCTCGACTGCAACAGCCAGACCCTCAACGACACGATCAGCTCGATCGCCGGCGGCGCTGATCTGCAGGTGGTGCTCACCAACGACAACTCCACCGGCAACGACCAGATCATCGTGGCCGAGGGGATCAATTCGGTGGCTGATCTCAAGGGCAAGCGGGTGGCCGCCGAGGAGGGCACCGTGGACCACTACCTGTTGCTGCTGGGGCTGGAGCAGGCCGGCCTGAGCGCCGACGACATCACCTTCGTGCCCCTGGAAACCGGTGCCGCCGCCGCCGCCTTCGTGGCCGGCCAGGTGGATGCGGTGGGCGTGTTCGCCCCCTTCACCACCCAGGCCCTGCGGCGCGAGGGCAGCAGCGTGCTGTTCAGCTCCGCCGATTTCCCCGGTGCCATCAGCGACCACCTGGTGTGCCGCCGCGACTTCGTGGAGGCCAACCCCGAGAAGGTGCAGGAGGTGGTGAATGCCTGGTTCGCCACCCTGGCGGCGATGGAGGCCGATCCCCAGGGATCGCTGGCCATCCTCAGCGCCCGGGCCGGTGTGAGCGAGGACGAGTACCGGGAGTACGAGGCCGGCACCACCCTGTTCAGCCTCGAGGACAACCTCCAGGCGCTGGAGCCCGGCACCACCATGGCCTCGCTGCCCTTCGCCGCCGAGCAGATCAGCACCTTCCTGCAGCAGGTGGGCCTGGCGGCAAGCCCGCCGAACCTGGAGGGTCTGTTCGAGGGTCGCTTCCTTCAGGCGGCGCAGGGCAACTGAGGACGCGGGCGGGGACGGCCATGGCACGGCTCAGGCAACTGATCCAGCACCCCTGGGTGCTGGGGCTCACCGGGGTGCTGGTGGTGCTGCTGATCTGGACCGTGGCCACCAGTCTCAAGCTGGTGGACCCCCTGTTTCTGCCCAGCCCGGCGGCGGTCCTGGCGGCCGGCCGCAGCCAGGTGGCCCAGGGCCTGCTCTGGGCTGATCTGGTGGCCAGCGTGGGGCGGGTGCTGGGCGGCTTCGCCCTCTCGGCCGTGGTCGCCCTGCCGCTGGGTATCGCCATGGGCACCAGCACCGTGATCAACCGTCTGCTGGAGCCGCTGATGGGCCTGATCCGCTACATGCCGGCGCCGGCCTTCATCCCGCTGCTGATCATCTACTTCGGACTGGGGGAGCTGCCGAAGATCCTGCTGATCTTCATCGGCACGTTGTTCTTCAACACGCTGATGATCATGGATGCGGTGAAGTTCGTGCCCCGCGAACTGGTGGAGACCGCCCTCACCCTTGGGGGCCGCACTTCCCAGGTGCTGCTGCGGGTGATCACCCCCTGCATCGCGCCCCAGGTGATCGATGCCTACCGCATCAACATGGCGGCCGCCTGGAATCTGGTGATCGTGGCCGAACTGGTGGCCGCCACCGAGGGGCTGGGACGGCGCATCAGCCTGGCCCAGCGCTTTCTGCGCACCGACGAGATCTTTCTCGGCCTGATCGTGATCGGCCTGATCGGCCTGGTGATCGATCTGGGCTTCCGGCTGGTGATGCGCCGGGCCTGCGCCTGGGCCAACTGAACCGCCGCCAACTCCGCACCATCCGCCATGCAGCTGCGCGTCGATCAGGTGGACAAGAGTTTCGGCACAGGCCGCAACCGCAAGCTGGTGCTCGATGGCATCAGCTTCAGCGTGAACACCGGCGAGTTCGTGGCTCTGGTGGGCAGTTCGGGTTCGGGTAAATCCACGATCATGCGTCTTGTGGCCGGTCTGGATCGCCCCACGGCCGGTGTGATCAGCATCGACGGCAGCCCCGTGCGGGGCCCCGGATCCGACCGGGGCATGGTGTTCCAGAAGTACAGCCTCTACCCCTGGCTCACGGCGGCCCAGAACGTGGCCTTCGGCATGGAGCTGCAGGGGCTGAACCGGCGCGAGATCCGCGAACGCACCAGCTACTTCCTCGAGGTGGTGGGGCTGGCCGACGCGGCCCGGCGGCTGCCACGGGAACTCTCCGGCGGCATGCAGCAGCGGGTGGCGATCGCCCGCGCCCTGGCCGCCCAGCCCCGGGTGCTGCTGCTGGATGAACCCTTCGGCGCCCTGGATCTGCAGATCCGCGAGTCGATGCAGGAGTTCATGCACGATCTCTGGCAGCGCACCGGCCTCACGGCCCTGCTGATCACCCACGACCTGGAGGAGGCGCTGCTGCTGGCGGGGGAAGTGCACATCCTGGCGCCCAACCCCGGGCGCATCGTGCGCACCGTGGCCGTGGAGCTGGACCGCTCCGATCTCCGGCACCTGAGGGTGTCGCGGGGGTTCCTCGATCTGCGGGAGGACCTGGCCCAGTGCCTGCGGGGTCTGGACGGGCAGCTCAGCCCAGCGCCATGAACTCGTCGGGCTGGATGCCCAGATACACCGCTTCCTGGAACAGCGCCTGCTTGGCTGCGGGGTCCTGGCGCTGCTCGGCCTCGGCATAGCGCCGGCGCAGGGAATCCACCAGCTGCGGGCGGCGTGGATCAGACTGGGCCGGGGACCGGGCCATGAACAGGGACGTGGCCATGAGCTCCTGCAGGGTCAGGTCCTGCGAATCTTCACTTTAGGGTTCAGAGCGGTGACAACGCCTACCGCACCGGGGCCGGTGGCGCTGCTGGGATCAACCGAATCGGCAGAGCGTCGGGCCCAGCGTTCCGGTCCCCGTCGCCGCACCCAGCAAGTTCCCACCCACCAGCCCATGGCCCCCGCCACACCGGCCCTGATCGAACGCTCCCGGCTGGCAGAGCTGAACAGCCTCCGCGATGGCCCGGCGCTCCGGCGGCTGCTCGCCCATCTGGGCTTGATCGCCGCCGGCGGGGTGCTCTGGGGGCAGCAGGCCCTGCCCCTGGCCCTGCGGCTCGCCGCACTGGTGGCCTGCGGGCTGGGCCTGGCCACCTGCTTCGCCGGCCTGCACGAGTGCAGCCACCGCACCGCCTTCCGGAGCAAGCGTGTCAACGACGCGGCGGCCTGGCTGCTGGGGCTGCTGAGCTTCTACAACGCCACCGCCTACCGCCGCTACCACCAGTGGCACCACCGCTACACCCACCAGCCGGGCCTCGATCCCGAGCTGGATGACCCGGTGCCCACCAGCCTGCCGGCCTACCTGCTGGAGCTGAGCGGCTGGACCTGGTGGACGGGCAAGCTCCAGGGCTACGCCCAGCTGCTCTGGGGTGACCTCTCGGCGGTTCCCTACCTCAATGCCCAGGTGATTCCCCAGGTGCGCCGCTCGGTGTGGCTGCAGATGGGGGTGTACCTGGCCCTGGCGGCGCTGTCCGTGATCGGTGGCAGCGGCTTTCTGCTCTGGTTCTGGCTGCTGCCCCTGGCCGTGGGCCAGCCGTTCCTGCGCTTCGTGCTGCTGGCGGAGCACAGCGGCTGCAGCTTCAGCGCCGACGGCACCGCCAACACCCGCACCACCCTCACCAACCCACTGGTGCGCTGGCTGATGTGGAACATGCCCTTCCACGCCGAGCACCACCTCCATGCGTCGCTGCCGTTCCATGCCCTGCCGGCAGCCCACCAGCTGATCGCGCCCCACCTGGAGCACCTCGATCGGGGCTACCTGAGCGTGCACCGTCGCCTGCTGGCCAACCTGCCAGCCCTGGCCCTGCCCGCCGGCGGCGCTGCGGCGTGACCTCCAAGGCAACGGCGCCACCCCGGCACCAGGGCCTCCACCCCCTGGGCTCCTTTCCCCTGGTCTGCGGCCACACCATCGCCGAGGCCCGGCTCAGCTATCTGCAGATCGGCGAACTCAACGCCGCGCGCTCCAACCTGATCCTGGTGCCCAGTTCCTACGGCGCCCGGGTGGAGGATCTGGCCTGGCTGGCGGGGCCGGTGTTCGATCCCCAGCGCTGGTGCGTGGTGATCGCCGGCATGTTCGGCAACGGCGCCTCCAGCAGCCCCAGCCACGGCGCCATGGGCCTGGCGGAACAGGGCTGGGTGGTGGATCACCGCGACAACGTGAGCGCCCAGCGGCGGCTGCTGGCGGAGGTGTTCGGCGTGGAGCGGGTGGCGCTGGTTTATGGCTGGTCGATGGGGGCCCAGCAGGCCTACCGCTGGGCGGTGGACCATCCCAAGGCCGTGGATCGCATCTGCTGTGTGTGCGGCACGGCCCGCACCTCCCCCCACAACCGCCTGTTCCTGCTCAGCCTGCGCCAGGCCCTCACCGCCGATCCCCACTGGACCGGCAGCGGCTTCACCGCCCCACCCGAGCAGGGGCTGCGCACCTACGCCCTGATCTACGCCAGCTGGGCCGCCAGCCAGGCCTTCTTCCGCACCATCGGCGAGCCGGTGGAGGAGCACGTGGAGAAGCAGTGGCTGCCCCACTACCAGCGCCACGACCCTCGCGACCTGATCGCCATGGTCGACACCTGGCTGGCCCACGACGTGGCCGATGGCGGCGACCTCGACGACGCCCTGGGCCGGATCCGGGCCCGCAGCGCCGTGGTGGCCGGCAGCCACGACCTCTACTTCACCCCCGCCGACCTGGAGGCCGACGCCGCAGCGATTCCGGGGGCGCGCTTCCACCGCATCGTGTCGCTGCTCGGCCACCGGGCCGGCAACCCCCACAGCAGCGCGCCGGAGCAGGCGCAGCTGCGGCGAATCGTGGAGCAGCTGCTGGCCAGCTGATCACCCGGCGCTCCACCTGCCGTCCCCTCACGTCGCCCACCGCCGCCCCATCCCGCCATGACCGATCTCGCCCGCCAGGCCCGCGAGCTGCAGCTGAAGTTCCTGCTGATCTCCTTCACCGATCTGTTCGGCATCCAGCGGGCCAAGCTCGTGCCCGCCTCCGCGATCCCGGCCATGGCCCGCGATGGGGCCGGGTTTGCGGGATTTGCCGCCTGGCTGGATCTCTCCCCGGCCGACGGGGACGTGATGGCGATTCCCGATCCGGCCAGCCTCACCCCCCTGCCCTGGCAGCCGGAGGTGGGCTGGGTGGCGGCCGAACTGGTGCTGGCCGGCATGCCGATGGCCCAGTGCCCGCGCCGGCTGCTGCGCCGCCAGCTGGAGCGGGCTGAAGCCCTGGGCTACGAGCTGCGCAGCGGCGTGGAGGCGGAGTTCTTCCTGCTGGGGGCCGACGGCGGCGGCATCGCCGATCCCGCCGATCACCAGGAGAAACCCTGCTACGACCAACTGGCCCTGATGCGCCGCTACGGGCTGATCGGGCCGCTGCTGGAGGCGATGGAGCAGCTGGGCTGGGGCCCGTACCAGGCCGACCACGAGGACGCCAACGGCCAGTTCGAGGTGAACTGGACCTTCGCCCACGCCCTCACCACCGCCGATCGCCACGCCTTCTTCAAGGTGATGGTGAAGACGCTGGCGGAGCAGGAGGGCCTCAAGGCCAGCTTCATGGCCAAGCCCTTCGCCGAGCGCACCGGCAACGGCTGCCACACCCACCTCTCGCTCTGGGGAGCCGCCGGCACTGCAGGCACGGGCGCGGCCACCAACCTGTTTCACGATCCCGCCGGCGAGCTGGGCCTCTCGGCGCTGGCCTACCAGTTCCTGGCGGGCCTGCTGGAGCACGCCCCCGCCCTCTGCGCCCTCACCAACCCCACGGTGAACAGCTACCGGCGGCTGGCGGCCCCGCCCACCACGTCGGGGGCCACCTGGAGCCCGGCGGGCATCAGCTACTGCGGCAACAACCGCACCCACATGCTGCGCATCCCCGACGACCAGCGCCTGGAGCTGCGCCTGCCCGACGGCTCCGCCCACCCCTACCTGCTGCAGGCGGCGATCCTGGCGGCGGGCCTCGACGGCATCGAGCGGCAGCTGGAGCCCGGCCCCCGCCATGACAACGACAACTACGCCGCCCCCTTAGGCCCCGAGATCTGCCCGCGCCTGCCCGCCGACCTGGGCGAGGCCCTCGACGCCTTCGCCGCCGACACCCGGTTGCGCCAGGGCCTGGGCGAGGAGTTCTGCCAGGCCTACGAACACCTGCGCCGCCGCCAGTGGCAGCGCGAACGGGGCGACATCAGCGATGCGGAGCGGCTTGCCTGCCTGGATTCCTGACAGGGGTGGGTAGTGGCTGCGGCGTTTCCTGCGTTCCCACGGGTTGCGCCATCCACGGGAAATGGGCAGCGTCGAGGTGAACGCCTTCCTCAGCCATCTGGCGGTGGAGCGGCAGGTGAGCCCTTCCACGCAGAACCAGGCACTGGCGGCGCTGCTGTTCCGGTATCGCGAGCTGCTGGATCGGGACCTGGAGGTGAACGGCGTGATGCGGGCACGCACGCGCCGCCGGTTGCCCGTGGTGCTGACGCCGCCGGAGGTGCGGGCTGTGCTGCAGCGCCTGGAGGGGACCGAGGCGCTGGTGGCGGGCTTGCTCTACGGCAGCGGCCTGCCGCTGATGGAAGCGTTGCAGCTGCCCCATGCCCTCGCCCGCAAGTATCCGAATGCGCCTGTGGAATGGGGCTGGCAGTGGGTGTTCCCGCAACACAGCCGCTGGTGCAATCAGGACACCGGTGAACAGGGCCGCCACCACCTGGATCCCAGCCTGATCCAGAAAGCAGTGCGCCAGGCGGTGCTGGCTGCGGGGATCACCAAGCCGGCCACCTGCCACAGCCTGCGCCATTCCTTCGCCACCCATCTGCTGGAGCGCACCTGGCGTTGGTTGAGAAGCTGTTCAGCGGTGGGTAGCTGGGGACGATCTGTACTGCTTCTAATTGAGATGCCGTTGCAAACGGAGAAGACTTCGACTTAGATAATATTAGACTAGTGTTTGTGGGGCTTCTGCAGCTGGGTAGAGTCGAAAACGTTCAGGAAGGGACTGCTCCCGCAGCACTGAGGTCGAGAGTCCTGAAGTGGGCCATAAACAATCTACTTTGATTGGAGGATCGTCTAACGAAGCCCCTCGAGTGGACAGGCCGCCATCAGCTCTTTGCTCCGCTACCCCAGGCTCCCTGCCTGCCACTCAGGCGCAGCGTTATACGGATCCCATACAGCTATCTATGATTTCGTCTGATATATTTCTTGCCATGATGACTCGGGGTATTTCCCATGGGCGCGCTCGACATGACTGCTTATCCACTGCATCTGGGTCTTGGCGCAACTGCCGAGGTTGAACCATTGTTCACCGGCGCAATGGATTGGTACGAGGACTATATTTCTCGGCATGCAGGGGATGGCGCTGAGGGGCGTCTCGTGAGCATGCACAAATTCAACTTGTCGTGGGCCATGTGGGAAATGCACCCGCATGGAAGCGAAGTCGTTCTATGCACGTCTGGATCGATGATCCTCCACCAAGAGGATCCTGATGGTGCCCGTTCGGCCGTAACTTTGGGTCCTGGCCAGTACGCAGTCAATGCACCTGGCACCTGGCACACGGCTGACGTGGAGCACGAGGCAACAGCAGTGTTCATTACCGCAGGCTTGGGTACTCAGCACCGGCCGCGATAAGAAGGGTGCCTCACACATGCGGGACTTATCCCATGGTCGACTCAGGCGAGAAATCAAGTTCTGTATAACATCAAGACACATCTGGCACGCCTCCTATGGAGCTTTGATCTCTACCTGAGATTCTTGCGTTCAGGTGATCTTGGCGTTAAACTTCCGCAGTGCTAGAAGGCGTAGTGAGAGTTCAGGACAAGCATTATGAATGAAGCATTTTGGTCTGAGCTGGCGAAGGTACTTCCAGGAGCAGTCCTAGGGCTCATTCCAATTGTACTGACTAGCTTGTTCGATTGGCAAGAAAAGCGCAATGATACCCAGAAACGAAATCAAGCGATTGATATTGCTCATAAAAGAGTGATTTTTCTCAATGACTGGATCAAAGCGCAAGAAAGCTGTATGCCTGGGCAGCTTGTTCAATTCAAGCAAGAAGTTTCGATTGAGTTGAATCAGTTGAAACACGAACTGGCCACAGTGCTTGCAATACAGGAGGAGAGAAAGGCTGTTAGATCTGCTCTGCGAGGTAGCAGAAAAATTCCACAGAACCTATTCTTGGCATATACTCCTCGTAGCGCTTCTGCCTGGACACTGCATATTATCTATTACATGCTTTTGGGAATAGCGCTGTTCTTCTTGTATTTCGGTTCATTTACTGGTGCCAATTACGACATTTGGAATTGGAAGACTTTTGGAGATTCGATTGTTCTTGTTGGCATTATATTGGCGCCTCCAATGGTGATAATACATTGGTTGGCAAGGCTGGCTGATAGGCGATCTCGTCGAGTTTCGGATGAGGTTCACCTCCGATTAGATAAGATCGAGCATGCTGTCCACTAATGTCAGCAGACCAACATGCCAAGTCGAATACGAAAAGACTGATGCGATTGTTGCATGCGCTGCCCGTCACTTCATGAAGCGCTAGCTGCCGTAACCTACCCTATTTGCTGCTGTAGCCAAAACTAAGGAACGGCTGAATACCTTAGGCCGCCGGCTGGGTCACTGGCTAAGACTCTTGCCTGCACCTTGATGGCAATTGTTGAACTGGCCGGTGTCTAAACCCTCCCTAAGGAGGGACTCCTGAAAAAGGCAGTTGAACTTAGCCGCTGCGCGGCAGGTTCACATAGTCAGCATAGCAAACTGCTCTGATTCTTGACGCGTTGGCTTTGAGTGGATGCCCCGGGCCCAAGGCTGTAGGGCAGGGCCGAAACGATTCTGCTCGCTGCTGACCATGGCGGCACCTCGTCCAGACACTGAGGGATGCGCATCTGCTGATGCCTCAGTCCCTTCGTCATCCCAACGGGAAGCTACCGCAATGGATCCTTCTGAACAGGAGCACTTTGAGCGACTCTTTGCGGCCAACGTGCAAGCCATGAAGCTGCACGGCCTGCATAGCAAGACTAGTGACAGCAACAGCCGAACATTACGGCGGGTCGCAGGCCATTTCGACCGTTGCCCCGATGATCTCAGCCCTGATGAACTCAAAGGCTACTTTGCCGCTTTGCTTGAGCAGTACTCGTGGAGCACCATTCAGGTGGATCTCTGCAGCCTGCAGTTCTTTCACCGCTATGTGCTCGATCGCGAGATGGAGTGGATCAAGATCATCCGGCCGCCGCGTGTACGCAGTCTGCCGGAGGGTCCAACTCGCGAGGAAGCGCACAGGCTGAACAATACGGTGCGCAGGGTGCGCTACCGGATCATTCTGCTGGTGGTCTACAGCCTGGGCTTGCGGATCGAAGAGGGCCTGGCGCTGGAGGTAGCGGACATCGATGACAGCCAGCGGCGCGTGCACATCCGCGATGGCAAGGGCGGCGGCAGCTTCCTTATTGCCGGGCCAGAGCTGTCCAATAAAAGGCACCCACCTCAGTTTATTGTTCCTACCTGTGATCATTGCGGCCTGATGATAGCGAGCTTAGCCAGCCGAAGAAGGTGAGCAATGAGCTTCCTCGATAAACTACTGAAGCGGTCACTGAAGCCGTCTGAACAAAGGCGGTTGGTTCGAGAGACGCCTGGGCCGCTGACGGCACATGAGGCTTGGGCCTACGCAAAGGTAGAGGCCTTGGCACTTGATGGCAGAGCGCAACTTGTCCTTGTTACAAGCGGCACTGACATTCGTACAGATGGAAAGTCTTTCGCTTGGGAATTCCTATTCGACTTGCCCGGCCACAATGCAAGCATCTTGTTGAGTTACGGTCCGCCCGAGAACTGTCAAGATGTTGATAGCGCGCCGGTGCTGGTAGTTATGCGCGTATCCATGACTTCCAGACCGCCGCAAAGAGTTCTCCCATTCGATTTTCGGAACTCGCCGCAGGTTGTTGATGAGCTATCTCGTATGGGGGTGGATTTTGTGGCCGGGCAAACAGACATGAAATTGGAAGGCAAGTGCTCTGCTGAGGGCGAGCCGCAATGGATCACATACAGTTGGGGGAAGCAGATAGCCGTCCCATTTTCAGTAATGTCGGCTGGCTAACTATTCGCTCCAGCGGACGGCCCTGACGGGCCGCCGCTCCAGCGTCAGCCACCTAGGAGATAACTGTCCGCAACGGATCAGGAACCGATCAGACGGCTGCCCACAACCAATTGTCCGCCGGTTCTGCCCCCACCGAGCTGCACGTTCGAAAGTCCCTTCACCGAGCCATCGCTTAGCAACCAGTGGTCCACGCCCAGCCCCCGAAACAGCGCCTGAGCCTGCTTCAGGCTCTCAGGCACGGGCCTTCAGAGCAGATTCGCCGCCAGCTCCGCCAGCTCGCTGCGCTCACCCCGCTGCAGGGTCACGTGGCCGGCGAGCAGCTGGCCCTTGAACCGCTCCACAAGCCAGGTGAGGCCGTTGCTCTCGGCGTCCACGTAGGGATTGTCGATCTGATAAGGATCCCCGGTGAACACGATCTTGGTGCCCTCACCCACCCGGGTCACGATCGTCTTCACCTCGTGGGGAGTGAGGTTCTGGGCCTCATCCACCACCATGTACTGGCCGGGAATCGAGCGGCCGCGGATGTAGCTGATCGCCTCCACTTCCAGCAGGCCCATGGCCTTGAGATCACTCCAGCTGCTGCGCTGCTGGCGGCTGCCGCCGCGTGAGCCCGCCCCCTTGTGGTGCTCATCCCCACCGAGCAGGAAATCAAGGTTGTCGATGATCGGCTGCATCCAGGGCCCCATCTTCTCCTCCACATCCCCGGGCAGGAAGCCCAGTTCCTTGCCCAGCGAAATCACCGGCCGGGTCACGAGCATGCGCTCGTAAAGCCGCTCATCGGCCACCTGGTTGAGCCCTGCCGCCAGGGCCAGCAGGGTTTTGCCGGTGCCGGCCTTGCCCACCAGCGTCACCAGCTGCACCGCCGGATCGAGCAGCAGATCGAGGGCGAAGCTCTGCTCGCGGTTGCGCGCCTGGATGCGCCCCAGCCGCGCCTTGCCCAACCGCTGCAGCGGCTGCAGGGTGGCACTGGCGGCGTTGTGACGGGCCAGCAGGGTGTGGTTGGGCTGGCTCTGATCGATCAGGGTCACCCCTTCGTTGGGCTGCAGCGGCTGCTCCAGCGCCAGTCCCTCGATCTCCAGGCCGGGTGCCAGCCGCACCCGGTCCATCTGCTCGGCGCTCACCCAGAGCTCACGGAAGCCCGGGTAGAGGTCGTCGATGGCCACCCGGTCGCTGGTGTAGTCCTGGGCGATCAGACCCACCGCATCGGCCTTGATGCGCAGGTTGGTGTCCTTGGTCACCAGCACCACCGGCGGCTGATCGCCGATCACCGCCTCCAGCTGCTGCTGCTCCAGCGCCACCGCCAGGATGTTGTTGTCGCCGTTGCCGCCCTTGAGCTCCGGGGGCAGCGTCGCCAGGGTCTCGCCGCGGCAGAACACCACCTTCAACGTGCCGCCCTGGCCGTCCAGCGGCACCCCGTCGGCCAGGTTGCCCTTGGCGCGCAGGTCGTCGAGCAGGCGCGACACCTCCCGGGCATTGCGGCCCTTCTCCGCCGGGTCGCGCTTGAAGCGGTCGATCTCCGCCACCACCTCGATGGGGATGACGATGTGGTTGTCTTCGAAGCGGCCCAGGGCGCCCGGATCGTGCAGGAGCACGTTGGTGTCGAGCACGAAGGTCTTGCGCATCGAGCCAGCGGCCGCTGAGGTCGCGCGACGTTAGGGCGGCAGCCTGCACCTACGCTCCGGCGACCCGTTCCCCGTCGCACTTGCTGATCCCGCTTCTGCTCCGGCTGATCCCGATCGCCCTCCTGCTGTTCGGCCTGCTGCTGCTCGTGCTGGAGCTGCGCCACCGGCTGCGGCCGTCCTCGCCGCTGCGGCTCCATGCCTCGCCCTTCAGCGTCGAGCCGCTCTCGGGCGGCGGCCTGCTGGTGAGCGGGGAGATCACGATCAGCAATCCCCACCGGAGCATGGAGGTGTTCGTACCGGAGCTGGAGCTGCGTCCCACCCTGCTGGGCCGCGGCGATCTGGCCGGCGTCAGCCTGCGCTCCGCGGTTACCGCCCTGCATCCCGACGAGGAAGAGCGGCCTGACGGCTACTGGGCCGCCTACATCGTCAAGGGGCGCAAATCAACCCGCGCCCGACTCACGGTGGAGATCCGCGGCGAGGCTGGTGTGGATCTGCAGGCCCTGCTCGACACCCTCTGGCTGGAGGTGCTGTGGGTGAACTACGGGCCCTTCGGGCGCCTGCAGCAGCGCGACGGCATCCTCATCCCCCTGCGCCGTCCCGAGCCCCAGCAGGCCGCCACCGCCAGCTGGCGCAGCGGCGAGCGCTGCCGGGTGCTGCCGGTGCGCACCCACCTGCTCGGCACCCTCGACGATCCCGAACAGGTGCTGCGCCACTACGCCGGGCCGGTGCTGCAGAGCGGCGATGTGCTCACCATCGGTGAGACGCCACTGGCGGTGATCCAGGGCCGCTACCACCACCCGCAGACCGTGCAGCCCTCCGCATTGGCGCGGCTGCTCTGCCGCGTGTTCCACCCCACCAGCTCCCTGGCCACCGCCTGCGGCATGCAGACCCTGATCGATCTGGTAGGCCCGGCCCGCGTGCTCTGCGCCTGGCTGGCGGGCACGGCGCTGAAGCTGGTGGGCTCGAAGGGCTGGTTCTACCGCCTGGCCGGCGATCAGGCCCGCCTGATCGACGATGTGACCGGCACCACCCCTCCCTACGACCAGACGATCGTGCTCGGGCCCGACCGCCCCGAGGCCTTCTGTGAGCAGATGGCCCAGGCCCTGGGGGTGGCGGTGGCGGTGGTCGACGTCAACGACCTGGGGCGGGTGAAGGTTCTGGCGTCCAGCCGCGGCTGCGACGAGCAGCTGCTGGAGCGGGCCCTGCGCCCCAACCCGGCGGGCAATGCCAACGAGCGCACTCCGCTGGTGCTGGTGCGTCCTGCCTGAGCTGCGGCCTCAGGTCAGCGTCAGTACAGTTGGAACGATGACCCCGTGGACTGCCCTGGGATGACAGTGCAATCCCCACTTGAGCCATCCCCATCGGTCCAGGCCTGCGCCACCCTGGCCACCGCCGTGGTTTCCGATCATCTCAATGCTGATCCAGTCCATCCCGATCAGCACTACGCCGCACAGCCCAGCGCCGCAGACCGGCAGACGCCAACAGCGGCCAGCCCCGGCGATGGCGCGTTGTCCAAAGGGAGCGGCGCCGAGCAGGGGCCGCTGATCGAGGGGGCTCTGATCGAGCCCCTGGCCGGCTGGCATCTGCCCCTGCTCAGTGATCCGGCTTTCGTGCCCCTGCAGCCCCTCCTGCAACGGGCCACGCTGCTGCGCCTGCCGGCCCGGGCACTGCAGGGTCTGCGGATCCCGGCGGGCGCCAACCTCTGCCCCGACGTGCTGGTGGCCCGCCAGGGAACGACACCCCTGGGCCTGATCGTCACCCGACCCGAGAATCGCAGCGGCAGCTGCTGGCGCGTCCAGCACCTGCGCCTGGCCGTGGAGAGCCGCAAGCGTGAGCTCTCCGGGGAGCTGCTGCGGGAAGCGATCCGGCGTGCCCGCGGCGCCGGCAGCTGGATCGCCATCTCCTCCACCCTCGATCTCGATCGCCTCGCCGCCCTGCGCGAACAGGGATTCCAGCCCCTGCGCACCGAGCGGCTGTGGCGCTGGTCGGGCAGCCTGGGTGTCCCCGCCGCCGCCGCTGAGGACAGTTCCAGCAGCGAGCCCTGGACGCTGCGCCCCCTCAACCGCCGCACCGCCCGGGCCCACTGGCAGCTGGAGCAGGCGGCCTGCCCCGGGCTGCTGCGCCAGCTCCTCGATCGCCATGTGGAGGATCTGCTCGACCGCAGCGCCGGCCGGGGCTGGATGCTGATCGATCCCCGTCGCGATCAGGCCGTGGCGGCGCTGCGCTGGCTTGGCGAACACCCCGGCGGTGGCCACGACCTCGAGCTCACGGTGCACCCGGGCTGGGGGCAGCTGATCGGCGCCCCCCTCACCAGCCTGCTGGCCCAGGCCGCCTGGACCCTCGGCCGGCAGCAATTGCTGTGGCTGCGCAGCGACGTGAACGACCAGGCCCTTGAGCGCTGGCTGCGCCAGCTGGGAGCCGAACCCCGTGGTGAACGGGTGCTGATGGCCCGCAGCGTCTGGCGACGGCACGAGCTGCACGTCCCCGCCCAGGGGGCGGCCCAACGCCTGGAATCCGTGCTGCGCCAGCTGCAGCCGCGGCGGCGGCCCATGCCCACCCCACTGCTCCGCCACAGCCCCTCACCCCACTGACCTCCACGCCACTGACCTCCACGCCACTCAGGCCCCCACCCCTTCCTCGCCCGCCGCTGCCGCGCTCCGTCCTGGCCCTCGATGTGGGGCGGCGGCGCATCGGCCTGGCGGGCTGTGATGCGCTGGGTATCACCGTCACCCCCCTGGCGGCCCTGGCGCGCGGCCGTTTTGCCGCCGACCTGGAGCACCTGCAGGCACTGATCCGCCAGCGGCGCGTCCAGGTCCTGGTGGTGGGGCTGCCCCTCGACAGCGCCGGCCAACCCGGCCAGCAATGCCGCCACTGCCGGCGCTACGGCGAGCGTCTGGCCCAGGCCACCGGGCTGGCGCTGGCCTGGGTCAACGAGCACGCCAGCAGCTGGGCCGCCGCCGAACGCCATGGGCTGCACGGGGATCGCAGCGGCCGGCTGGACAGCGCCGCCGCCGCCCTGCTGCTGGAGCAATGGCTGCGCGAGGGGCCGGAACCACAGGCGCCCCCGGCCCCGGCAAGCGCCGTTCCCGGCAAACCGGACGGCGTTGATCCATCCTGAGGGCACAGCTCCACCACCGGCGAGCACCGCGGATTCCAACATGACTGGCTCGGGCGACCTCCCCACCGATCGGCCCACCGACCTGGCCACCGACGTGCCCACCGTGCTGGTGAGCGACCAACGGGGACGCCAGTTGCTCTGTTTTCTCGAGCAGCTCATCCCCCTCGACGGTCGCGACTACGTGCTGCTGACCCCGGTGGACACCCCGGTGTGCCTGTTCCGGCTGGGCGAGGGGGATGAACCGGAGCTGATCGACACGATCGAGGCCAGCGAACCGATTCTCTCAGTGGCGGATGTGGTGCTCCAGGAGCACGACCTCACCCTGGTGCGATCGGCGGTGACCCTCACCGTGAACGGGGAGCTGGATGAACCCGAGCCTGACGACCTCGATGACGAGGAGGATGGCGAGGCCGACGACAGTGAGACCTACGAGCTGCTGGTGAGCTTCCTGGCGGAGGAACAGGAATACGGCCTCTACATCCCCCTCGACCCCTACTTTGTGGTGGCCCGCATGGACGGGACCGAGGCCGTGCTGGTGGAAGGGGAGGAATTCGACCGGGTGCAACCCCGCATTGAGGCGGAACTGGAGGAGCGGGAGGGCCTGCAGTGAACCTGCGTCAGCTGCTGCATCCCGACTGGTTGCTCGATTGCACCCTGGCGGAGTTGCCGCTGCAGCAGCTGCTCGAACGCCAGATCGCCGCCCTGGTGCTGGATGTGGACCTCACCCTGCTGCCCTGGCGCCAGTCCACCGTGCCCCAGAGCTGCCGGCGCTGGCTGGAGGAGGCACAACGGCAGCTGCCGATCCACCTGCTCAGCAACAACCCCTCCCGCCAGCGCATCGGCGCGGTGGCGGCCGATCTGGGGCTGCCCTTCACCACCTCCGCCGGCAAGCCCCGCCGCGCCGCCCTGCGCCGGGTGTTGGAGCAACTGCAGCTGCCCCATCGCCAGGTGGCCCTGATCGGGGATCGGCTGTTCACCGACGTGATCGCCGGCAACCGCCTGGGGCTCTACACCGTGCTGGTGAAGCCGATCGATCCCCTCGGGCAGCCCTGCCGGCACGACCGACTGCAGCGGCTGGAGCTGCGCCTGGCCCACTGGCTCGGCAGCAGCGTGGGATGAGGGAGCCACGAGCGATGCGCCGGGTGGTGAAGGTGGGCACCAGCCTGCTGCGGGGTACAGCCGAGCGGCCCACCGCCGCCGTGATCGCCGATCTGGTCGCCAGTCTCAACCGCGCCTGCCGCCGCGCTGAGTCGGTGGCCCTGGTCACCAGCGGCGCCGTGGGCCTGGGCTGCGCCGTCCTGGCCATGGCCAGGCGCCCGGGGGAGGTGGCGGCCCTGCAGGCCGCCGCCGCCGTGGGCCAGGGCCAGCTGATGGCCCTCTACCAGGACGCCTTCGCCGTGCGTGGACTGACGGCAGCCCAGGTGCTGCTCACCCGCGGCGATCTGGCCTCACGGCGCCGCTACCAGAACGCCTGCCGCACCCTCGAGCAGCTGCTGGCCTGGGGGGTGGTGCCGGTGGTGAACGAGAACGACACCCTGGCCACCGATGAACTGCGCTTCGGCGACAACGACACCCTCTCGGCCCTGGTGGCGGTGGCGGTGGAGGCCGATGAGCTGATCCTGCTCACCGATGTCGATCGCCTCTACTCGGGCGACCCCCGCAGCGACAACAGCGCCCAGCCGATCGAGGAGGTGCGCGACCTGGCCGAACTGGAGCGGCTCACCCATGTGGCCGGCGGCGGCGGCCGCTGGGGCACCGGTGGCATGACCACCAAGCTGGCGGCCGCCCGCATCGCCACCTCCAGCGGCATCCGCGTGCACCTCGCTGACGGCCGCGATCCGGCGGTGCTCGACGCCCTGCTGGCGGGCCAGCGCGTGGGCACCGTGTTTCAGCCCTCGCTGGAGCCCCTCTCCACCCGCAAGCGCTGGCTGGCCCACGCCCTGGTGCCCAAGGGCAGCCTGCGCCTCGATGCCGGCGCCGAGCGGGCCCTGCTGCGCCAGGGCGCGTCCCTGCTGGCGGTGGGGGTCACGGCGGTGGAGGGCGACTTCAGCGCCCGCGAGGCGGTGCGTCTGCTGGCCGCCGACGGCCGCGAACTGGGCCGGGGGCTGGCCAGTCTGGCCAGCGCCGAGTTGCGCCAGTTGATGGGCCGGGCGGGGGTGGAGGTGGTGCATCGTGACCGCCTGGCCCTGCTCTGAAGCCCTGCCTACGATCCGCCCAGCCGGAAGCCCCTGCGGCATGCGCTTCAGCCAACTGCTTGGCCAGCTCAGCGAGGTCCGCTCCCAGCCTGACGGCGGGCCGGAGCGGGATCTGGCCGGCGACCCGGAGCTCCTGGGCGGCGGCGCCCTGGGCGAGGCACGCGCCGGCCAGCTCAGCTTCCTGGAGGCCGGCAGCGCCCTGGCAGCCGTCCTGGCCGGCACCGCTGCCAGTGCCGTGCTGCTGCCGGCGGGCGCCGACGGTGCCGGTGATCTCGGCCGCCAGCTCAGCGCCCGCGGCATCGCCTGGGTGGCCCTGGCCGATCCGCGGCTGGGGTTCGCGGAGGCCCTTGAGGCCCTGCACCCCGCCGCCCTGCCGCCGGCCGGCATCCATCCCAGCGCCGTGGTCGACCCCTCGGCCGTGGTGGGCATGGGCAGCCACGTGGGGGCCCAGGTGTGCATCGCCGAGGGGGTGCGCATCGGTGCCGGCTGCACCCTCCACCCCCATGTGGTGCTCTACGCCGATGTGGAACTGGGTGAGGGCTGTGAACTGCACGCCGGCGCCGTGGTGCACCGTGGCAGCCACCTGGGGTGCGGCTGCGTGGTGCAGGCCAACGCCGTGATCGGCGGGGAGGGCTTCGGCTTCGTGCCCACCGCCGGTGGCTGGCGCAAGATGCCCCAGACCGGCCGCGTGGTGCTGGAAGACGCGGTGGAGGTGGGCTCCGGCAGCACCATCGACCGGCCGGCGGTGGGCGAAACCCGCATCGGCGCCGGCACCAAGATCGACAACCTCGTGCACATCGGCCACGGGGTGAGCACCGGCCAGGGCTGCGCCCTGGCCGCCCAGGTGGGCATTGCCGGCGGCGCCCGCCTGGGCAATGGCGTGATCCTGGCCGGCCAGGTGGGGCTGGCCAACCGGGCAGTGATGGGCGACGGGGCGATCGCCAGTTCCAAATCTGGGGTGCACGGGGAAGTGGCCGCCGGCGAGGTGGTGAGCGGCTACCCGGCGATCCCCAACCGCCTCTGGCTGCGCTGCTCGGCCGCCTTCAACAAACTTCCCGACCTGGCCCGCAGCCTGCGTCAGCTTGAGAAACGCAACCGGGAGGGGCAGGGGGGAGAGTCCGCCGGGCCCTAGCCTCCCCGGCTGCTCCCGCCGCACAGGCAACGCCGCCATGACCAGCCGCCACCGGATCACCCTGCTCCCCGGCGACGGCATCGGTCCGGAGATCATGGCGGTGGCCCGCCAGCTGCTCGATGCGGTGAGCCGCCGGCACCAGCTGGAGCTGGTCTACGACGAGCAGCCGATCGGTGGTGCCGCCATCGACGTCAGCGGTGAACCCCTGCCCGCCGCCACCCTGGAGGCCTGCCGCGCCAGCGACGCGGTGCTGCTGGCCGCGATCGGCTCGCCCCAGTACGACAGCCTGCCCCGGCCGCAGCGGCCGGAGACCGGCCTGCTGGGCCTGCGCGGCGGGCTGGGGCTGTTCGCCAACCTGCGGCCGGTGAAGACCGTGCCGGCCCTGATCGGCGCCTCCACCCTGCGGCCGGAGGTGATTTCCGGGGTGGATCTCCTGGTGGTGCGGGAGCTCACCGGTGGCATCTACTTCGGCACCCCCAAGGGGCGTGTGCAGGCCGCCGGCGAGGAGCGGGCCTTCAACACCATGGCCTACAGCAGCTCCGAGATCGACCGCATCGCCAGGGTGGGCTTCGATCTGGCCCGCGGCCGGCGGGGCCGGCTGTGCAGCGTGGACAAGGCCAACGTGCTCGATGTGAGTCAGCTCTGGCGCGAGCGGGTGGTGGCCCTGCACACCGCCGACTACGGCGATGTGGAGCTCAGCCACCTCTACGTGGACAACGCCGCCATGCAACTGGTGCGGGCGCCCCGTCAGTTCGATGTGCTGCTCACCGGCAACCTGTTCGGCGACATCCTCAGCGATGAGGCCGCCATGCTCACCGGCTCGATCGGCATGCTCCCCTCGGCCTCCCTGGGCAGCGACGGCCCGGGCCTGTTCGAGCCGATCCATGGCTCGGCACCGGACATCGCCGGCCAGGACAGGGCCAATCCGCTGGCGATGGTGCTCAGCGCCGCCATGCTGCTGCGGGTGGGCCTGAAGCAGGAGGCCGCCGCCGCAGACCTGGAGGCCGCGGTGGACCGGGTGCTGGAGGCCGGCTACCGCACCGGCGACCTGATGGCCGAGGGCTGCAGCCTGGTGGGTTGCCAGGCAATGGGTGAACAACTGCTGCAGGCCCTCGAGAGCTGACGCCGCCCGCCCTGCCTGGACGGACCAGCAGCGGCAGGGTGGGGGGGTCCCGGCGACCTGCCAAACTCGCCCTCAGTCTCCCTTCCCCCGCGCCATGTCGAAGCGTCACCCGGTTGTGGCTGTCACCGGTTCCTCAGGCGCGGGAACCACAACCGTGAAGCGGGCCTTCGAATACATCTTCACGCGCGAGGGCATCACCCCGGCGGTGGTGGAGGGCGACAGCTACCACCGCTATGAGCGTGGGCCGATGAAGGAGGCCATGGCGGCGGCGATCGCCCGCGGCGAAACCTTCTCCCACTTCGGCCCCGAGGCCAACATCTTCAACAAGCTCGAAGAGCTGTTCCGCAGCTACGGCCAGAACGGCAGCGGCGAGAAGCGCTACTACCTGCATTCGCCCGAGGAGGCGGAAGAGCACAACGAGCGGCTTGGCACCAGCCTCGAGCCCGGCCAGTTCACCCCCTGGGAGCCGATCCCCACCGGCACCGACGTGCTCTTCTACGAGGGTCTGCACGGCGGCGTCGTGGGCGAGGGCTACGACGTGGCCTCGGTGGTGGACCTGCTGGTGGGTGTGGTGCCGATCACCAACCTGGAATGGATCCAGAAGATCTCGCGCGACAACGCCGAGCGCGGTTATTCGGCGGAGGCCACCGTGGACACGATCCTGCGGCGGATGCCCGACTACATCAACCACATCTGCCCCCAGTTCAGCCGCACGGACATCAACTTCCAGCGGGTTCCCACCGTGGACACCTCCAACCCGTTCCAGATCCGCGGCATTCCCACGGCCGACGAGTCGTTCGTGATCATCCACTTCCGCAAGGGAGCCCGCGAGAAGTGGGGGATCGACTTCCCCTACCTGCTTGACATGATCCACGATTCCTTCATGTCCAGCCCCACCTCCATCGTGGTGAACGGTGGCAAGATGAGCTTCGCGATGGAGCTGATCCTCACACCGATCATTCACCGCATGATCGAGGAGAAAAAGAAGCTGCACTGAATCCAGCCATCAGCGCGATTCACCTCTAATCTGGAACGCGAATCGGAGTCGGTGAGGCCATCACCAACACCCCTCCCCAGGGACCAGACCCGCGCTTTTCCCAGCGACTGGCGCCTGGCGGCGGCGCCTCCCCAACCCTGCCTTCGTTTCCGATTGCGGGAGCCGCTTCAGCCACTCCGGCAACGCTGCGGCTCGATCGCATCAACAGTCAGCAGGTGTTCCAGCAGGCCCGTCGCGTGATCCATCGCTACCAGGAAGGCTGTCCCTTCGGTGCCGAACCCTGCGGCGTGGTGCTGCAGGGCCGCCGCGGCCGGGTGGTGTTCGAGCCGCCGGTGCTGTTGCCCGACGAACAGTTCGTTCCCGTCGACCTCCTGCAGGGGCGCCCAGCGGCGCGAGCGGGATCGCGGCTGCGCATGCCGCGCAGCCGCTGACGGCACCGTGCTCCCCGCTCCTGCCGCCATTCCCGCGCTGCCCTGGCTGGCGGCCCTGTTCGGCGCCTGTATCGGCAGCTTCCTGAACGTGGTGGCCTGGCGGCTGCCGCGGCAGGAGTCGCTGCTGCGGCCCGGCAGCCACTGCCCCCGCTGCGGCACCCCCCTGGCCTGGTTCGAGAATCTGCCGGTGCTGGGCTGGCTGTGGTTGCGGGCTCGCTGCCGCCACTGCGGGGCCGCCATCGCTCCGCGCTACCCCCTGGTGGAACTGCTCACCGCGGGGCTGTGGGTGGCGGCCCTGTCGGCCCAGCCGGGGACGATGGGACCGGAACCCCAGCCGTTGCTGCTGGTGCTGGCCGGCTGGCTGCTGCTGAGCTGGCTGATTCCCCTCACCCTGATCGATCTGGATCGCCTCTGGCTGCCGGAACCCCTCTGCCGCACTGGCCTGCTGCTGGGCCTGGCCTGCACGGCAGTGCTGGGCTGGAACCAGGGCGCGGCCATGGGCCGGGAGCTGCTCTTCCACCACCTCATGGCTGCCGGCGTGGGTCTGGTGGGGTTCGAGGCGGTGAGCGCTCTGGGGGAGCGGCTGGTGGGCAAGCCCGCCCTCGGCCTGGGGGACGCCAAGCTGGCCGCCCTGCTGGGGGCCTGGCTGGGGCTGACCGGCCTCGGGCTCACCGTGGTGCTGGCGGTGTTCAGTGGTGCCCTGGTGGGGATGCTCGGTCGCCTCACTGGCCGGCTGGGCAAGCAGCAGCCCTTCCCCTTCGGTCCCTTCCTGGCCGCCGGCGGAGCCGCCGTATGGCTGCTCGGGAAGGATCTCTGGCTGGCCTGGCTGGGCGGGCTGCTGCTGCCGGTCTGAAGCCACCAGCCCGCTCCCCCGCCCACACCTTTAATGGAGCGATCCGCTGCCCGCCACCCCGGCGTCGCCCTACGCATGTCGCTGTTCGACTGGTTCGCCGACCGCCGCAAGAATGCGCCTGCCGTGCGCAACCCCCAGGATTCGGAGGAGGGCGGCGGGCTGTGGAGCAAGTGCCCCGATTGCGGCTTGGTGGTGTATCGCAAAGATCTGGTGGCCAACGCCAGCGTCTGCAAGGGCTGTGGCTACCACCACCGGATCAACAGCGAAGAGCGCATCCGGCTGATCGCCGACCCCGGCAGCTTCGAGGCCCTCGATACCGATCTGGCCCCCACTGACCCGCTGGCCTTCAAGGACCGTCGCACCTACGCCGACCGCATCCGCGACAGCCAGCACAGCACCGGCCTGCGTGACGCGGTGGTCACCGGCCTGTGCCGCAGCAGCGACCTGCCCCTGGCCCTGGGGGTGATGGACTTCCGCTTCATGGGCGGCTCGATGGGCTCGGTGGTGGGCGAAAAGCTCACCCGGCTGATCGAGCAGGCCACCGCTCTGCGCATGCCGGTGCTGATCGTCTGCGCCTCCGGCGGCGCCCGCATGCAGGAAGGGATGCTGAGCCTGATGCAGATGGCCAAGATTTCCGGGGCGCTGCAGCGGCACCGCCAGGCCGAACTGCTCTACATCCCCCTGCTCACCCACCCCACCACCGGTGGCGTCACAGCCAGCTTCGCCATGCTCGGCGACCTGATCCTGGCGGAGCCCAAGGCCCTGATCGGCTTCGCCGGCCGCCGGGTGATCGAGCAGACGCTGCGCGAGAAGCTGCCCGAGGGCTTCCAAACCGCCGAATACCTGCGCGACCACGGCTTCGTGGACGTGATTGTGGATCGCACCAAGCTGCGGGCCACCCTGGCCAGCCTGCTGCGCATCCACGGCTATCCCGCAACAGTGCCGGCCTGATCGCCTCGCCCCCATGCCTCCAGCCACCGCGATGCCCACGTCCGTGATGCCCGCCTCCAGAGCTCAGCCCCCGTGGCTCCAGCCCCTGCGCTGGCTGCTGGGCCTGGCCCTGGCCGTGGCGGTGCTGCTGGCTCCGATCAGCGCCGCCCCCCCCGGCGCAACGGCCGTGCTGGCCGCCCCGGTGGACTGGCACGAAGTTCCCGCCAGCGCGGAGGGCCGCCAGTGGTGGGATGCCGGCAGCCTGCGCCTCAGCCGTGGCGGCAACCTCAGCGTGCTCAGCCGTTTCCAGCCCGCCGCCGGCGACGAGGAGGAGCGCCCCCGGCTGGGCGATCTCTACGTGATGGAGATCGACTGTGGCCAGAACCTGTACCGCGACACGTCGGTGAACGGCGTTCCCCGCTTCCGCTCCGAATGGCAGCCCGCCGAAGGCGACGCCCTGCTGGTGGCCGTGATCCGTGAGAGCTGTGAGGCGGCGACGCCGCTGTTGCAGGCTGGCTGAACCCTGCCCGGCGGTCCATGTCCAGCAGCACCGGCCTCAGCGGCAAGCCCCTGAAGGTGGCGATCGCCGGCCTGGGCTTCGGCGAAACAGTGCATCTGCCGGCCCTGCGGGCCTGCAGCGGCACCGAACCGGTGGCCCTCTGGCACCCCCGCCCCGAGCGCCTCGAGGCCGCCTGCCGGCAGGCGGGTCTGCCCGGCCACAGTGATTTCGACGCTCTGCTGGGCGATCCGGCGGTGGAGGCGGTGGTGATCGCCACCCCCCCCGAACCGCGCCACGAGCTGGCCCTCCGCGCCCTGGAGGCAGGCAAGCATCTGCTGCTGGAGAAACCGGTGGCTCTCCATGCCGAACAGGCCGAGGAGCTGCAACGGCTGGCGATGGCCCGCGGCCTCACAGTGGCGGTGGATTTCGAATACCGGGCAGTGCCGCTGTTCATGCAGCTGCAGGCGCTCCTGGCCGGCGGTGCGCTGGGGGAGCTGGTGCTGGTGAAGCTCGACTGGCTGATGGGCAGCCGCGCCGACGCCTCCCGCCCCTGGAGCTGGTACTCCCAGGCCGCGGCCGGTGGCGGCGTGCTCGGTGCCCTCGGCACCCACGCCTTCGACATGCTGCACTGGCTGGTGGGACCCACCCATGAGCTGCACGCCCAGCTGAGCACCGCCATCGGCGAGCGGCCGTTGCCAGATGGCAGCGGCCGCCTGGGACCGGTGGACGCCGAGGACATCGCCCTGGTGCAGCTCACGCTCGAGGGCGCTTCAGGCCGGCCGCTGCCGGCCCAGGTGAACCTGGCCTCGGTGACGCGGCGGGGGCGAGGCTGCTGGCTGGAGATCTACGGCCGCGACGGCAGCGCCGTGCTGGGCTCCGACAACCAGGCCGACTACGTGCACGGCTTCAACCTCTGGCTGGCCCGCGGCAATGAGCCGCTGCGGCGGCTGGAACCCGAACCCCACTGGGCCTTTTCGCGCACCTGGGAGGACGGCCGCATCGCCCCGGTGGAGCGGCTGCACGGCTGGTGGAGCGAGGCGGTGCGCCAGGGCCGGCCGATGGTGCCGGGGCTCAGTGAAGGGGTGGCCAGCCAGCGCTGCTGTGACTGGTCGCGTCAATGCGGGTAGACGGCGCGTCAATGCGGGCAGCAGCGGGCAGCAGCGGACAGATTGTTTCGTTAGGCATCACCTAGAGTCCCCCCCAGTTCAAATTCCAGATCAGAGAGGTTTCTCATGGCGCTCGTTCCGCTTCGGCTGCTGCTGGATCACGCCGCCGAAAACGGCTATGGCATCCCTGCCTTCAACGTCAACAACCTGGAGCAGGTGCAGTCGATCATGGAGGCGGCCCACGAAACCGACTCTCCGGTGATTCTGCAGGCCTCCCGGGGCGCTCGCCAGTACGCCGGCGAGAACTTCCTGCGCCACCTGATCCTGGCCGCCGTGGAAACCTATCCCGATATCCCGGTGGTGATGCACCAGGACCACGGCAACAGCCCCGCCACCTGCTTCGGTGCCGCCGCCAACGGCTTCACCTCGGTGATGATGGACGGCTCCCTGATGGCCGACGCCAAGAGCCCCGCCAGCTACGAGTACAACGTGGCCGTCACCAAGGAAGTGGTGGACGTGGCCCACGCCATCGGCGTGAGCGTGGAAGGTGAGCTGGGCTGCCTGGGCTCCCTGGAAACCGGCATGGGTGAGGCCGAGGACGGCCATGGTTTCGAGGGCAAGCTCGACCACAGCCAGCTGCTTACCGATCCCGCCGAGGCCGCCGACTTCGTGGCCAAAACCAAGGTGGATGCCCTGGCGATCGCCATCGGCACCAGCCACGGCGCCTACAAGTTCACCCGCAAGCCCACCGGTGAGGTGCTGGCGATCAGCCGCATCGCCGAGATCCACAAGGCCATCCCCAACACCCACCTGGTGATGCACGGTTCCTCCTCGGTGCCCCAGGAGTGGCTGGACATGATCAACAAGTTCGGCGGTGCCATCCCCGAGACCTACGGCGTGCCCGTGGAGGAGATCCAGGAAGGCATCCGCAACGGCGTGCGCAAGGTGAACATCGACACCGACAACCGCCTGGCCTTCACCGCCGCCGTGCGGGAAGCAGCCTTCAAGGATCCCGCCAACTTCGATCCCCGCCACTTCAACAAGCCCGCCCGGGCCTACATGAAGCAGGTGTGCCTGGATCGTTACCAGCAGTTCTGGTGCGCCGGCAACGCCAGCAAGATCAAGCAGCGCGACATCAACTACTACGCCGGTCTCTACGCCAAGGGCGAACTCGACCCCAAGACCGCCGTGGCCGCCTGATCCGCCACCGCCACGCTGGTTTCGAGCCAGACCGGTTTCATCAGGGGGGGCATCAGCCCCCCTTTTCTGTGGCCCTCAGGGTGCCTCCACCGGGGCCAGCAGGGCTTCGGTGGCTTGGATCGAGCGCTGCGGGTCGAGCAGGGCGTCGATCGCCTGGGCCAGGGTGGCCTCCATGGCGATGCGGGTGCCATCGCTCACCACCACCCGCGTGAGCGTGGGCAGGCCGCCCTGGCGGGCCTTGAGATACACCGGCTCCACGTAGAGCAGCGCCTCGCCCACCGGCATCACCAGCAGGTTGCCCTGCACCACCTCGGCGCCGGAACGGCTCCAGAGCCCGAACTGCTGGCTGATCGTGGGATTCTGGTTGATCAGGGCCGTGATCTGCTCAGGGCCCAGGATCGGGGTCTGGCTGGGGAAGCGCAGCACCTCGAGCTTGCCGTAGTTGGCGCCGTCGCTGCGGGCCGCCAGCCAGGCCACCAGGTTGGGCCGGGCCAGGGGGGTGAGGGGCTGCAGCAGCAGGAACTCCGGCGGTAGGTCCGGCGCCAGCTGGCCGCTGATGTGATACGAATCCATCGGCACAAGCTCGGCCCCGTAGATCTCCTTGGGGACCTGCCAAACGTCGTCGCCGCTGTAGAACACGGCCGGATCGGTCACGTGGTAGCGGAGCAGCTGGGTGGTCTGCAGCTCGAACTGGGGAATCGGGTAGCGGATGTGGGCCTGCAGCGCCGGCGGCATCGCCTCCAGGGGTTGGAACAATTCCGGGAACAACCGCTGCCAGCCGGCGATCAGGGGGTCATCGGGTTCGGCCACATAGAGGGCCACGCGGCCCTCGTAGGCATCCACCACGGCCTTCACGGAATTGCGCAGGTAGCGCACATCCGGGCGGCCCGGCACCGGGGCGCTGTAGGGGTAGGTGCGGCTGATCGTGAACCCGTCCACGATCCAGAACTGGTGCTGCCCGGCCCGGAAGGGTCCGGCATCGTCCCCCAGACTCACCGACGTCAGATAGGGCTCGGCCTCGAAGGCCACGAAGGGCACCAGCCGACGCACCCGCTCCCGTACCTCCCGGCGCAGCAGCAGGCGGGTGTCGCTGGTGAGGGCACCATTCACCAGCAGCCGCGGCTCCCGGAGGTAGAGCGCCGCCGCCAGGCGGGCCGCAGCACTGGGCAACGGCACGCCGGCCCTGCCGCTGTAGTGGGTGTAGACGTTCTCGTCCCCCTCCGGATAGTTGAATTCCCGCACCTGGGTGGGGGCCAGGGCGTAGGAACCGGGCAGGGTGCCGAAGTAGAGGCTGGGGTCACCCACCGGAATCGCCGCCTTCACCTGCTCCCGGCTGATGTTCAGGTCGGGGCTGCCGTTGATGCGACTGTTGGCGCCCAGATCGCTGATGAAGAACTCCGGCAGGCCGTCGGGGGTACTGGTGTTCACCGGGGTCACGGTGAAGCCCTGGCCGTGGGTGAACACCAGGTGGCGATTCAGCCAGGTGCGGGCCGCCGCCTGCAGGCCTGAGCTGTCCACCTCCCGGGCGGTGATGATCACCTGCTGCTGCTGGGGTGGGCCATCGCCGGAGGCGATCGCATAGCGGTCAACCGTGGGCTCGGAGAAGCGGTAGAACACCCGCAGCTGCTGCAGCTGACGGTTCGTGGCCAGCAGCGGTTGGCTGTCCCAGAGGCGGATGTTGCGGATCGTGGCGTCGCTCTTCTCCAGGTCGGCGCGGGTGATGCGGTCGTTGGGATTGACGTTGCGGGTGTTGATGCGATCGAGCTGAAAGGCCGCCCGGGTGGCCTCGATGGAGCGGGCCAGATAAGGGGTTTCGCGCTCCAGCTCGCGAGGGTTCACCACCAGCATCTGCAGGGTGGGCAGCAGCAGCGCCTCCAGCGCCAGCACCAGCAGCAACAGCACGCCACTGGCCGCAAAGGTGCGGCTGCGCCAGCCGCGCCGGGGCAGGGGCAACAGCAGCAGCACCCCGGTGCTGAACGCCAGCAGCGCGGCGGCGGTGCGCAGCGGCAGCGACACGTGCACATCCACCCAGCCCGCGCCGGGCACGCTGCCCAGCGTGCTCAGCAGCAGCTGGTGGCGGCCGAGCCAGAAGCCGCCGGCCAGGCCGAGGGCAAACAGGCCCCAGGGATGACGCAGGGCGCGCAGCTGGGCCGCGCTGAAGCCGGCGAAGCGTCCATCACTGAGCTGGGGGGGGCGCGCCATCAGGCCCCAGAGGCCTGCGGCGGTGTGGGCGGTGCCCAGGGCCAGGGCCAGGGTGAGAGCGAAGGCCAGGGCGGGAAAGCGCGCCAGGGCGAAACTCACATCGGCGGCGAGGATGGGCTCGCTCAGGCCACTGTCGGGAGCGAGCAGGGCCAGGCTCCAGAGCCCCCAGCCCCGGGCCAGGGCCACGGCGGCGGCCCCGCTGGCCAGGGCCGCCAGCAGCCGCGGCAGGCGCAGCGGCCAGCGCAGCATGGCGATCAGCAACGGCACCGCCAGCACCAGCAGCGGCAGCCAGGGCAGATCCGCCAACGCCACCAGGCCGTGCAGCCGGCGCGGATCGAAGGGATTGAGCAGCAGCCGCTGGGCCAGCCTCAGCAGCAGCAGCAGCGACAGCAACTGGGCGAATGCCAGCACGCCCAATACCAGGAGATAGGGCGCCGGGGTCAGGGCGAAGCGGGGGCGCTCACCGGGCCGATCCACGGGGCGGCCCCACAGACAGCCCAGCCAGCGCTGCAGAGCCAGCCCCAGGCCAAGGCCCAGAACCAGCCCCAGGCCCTGGAGCAGCCAGCGGCGCAGCTGCACCGCCCCCCAGCCGAACTGAGCGAACCACTGCCACTCCATCCAGCCGCGGGCACCCGCCACCAGGCCGGCGGCCAGCACCAGGAGAACGGCGGCCGCCAGCAACGGCATCGGAAGGCGCCGCAGTTGCCGCCGCATCGGTGCAGTCCTCACCCACCGACCTTAAGCAGGGCCAGGGCCCGGAGCGACCCCATGCAAAGCCCGACCCTGCAGCTCGGCTTTTAACGGCAGACCTGCTCAGCGCTGTTAACGTGCTGCATCTCGCCTGGGTTTTTCGTGACGGCCACCCTGTCCCGCTCCGCCCTCTCCGGCCCCACCTTCACCGGCCTGCGCTGCAAGGAGTGCGGTGAGCCCTACGCCTCCGGTGCCCGCCACGTCTGTGAAGACGTCTGCTTCGGCCCGCTGGAGGTGGTCTACGACTACGAGGCGATCAAGAGCCGCGTGAGCCGCGCCACGATCGAGGCCGGCCCCGCCTCGATCTGGCGCTACCGGGAGTTTCTGCCGATCGAAGGCGATCCGATCGACGTGGGCACCGGCTTCACCCCCCTGCTCAAGGCCGGAAACCTGGCCAGGCGCCTGGGTCTCAAGAGCCTCTACATCAAGAACGACGGCGTCAACATGCCGACGCTCTCGTTCAAAGACCGGGTGGTGAGTGTGGCGCTCACCCGCGCCCGCGAGCTGGGCTTCACCACGGTGAGCTGCGCCTCCACCGGCAACCTCGCCAACTCCACCGCCGCCATCGCCGCCCACGCCGGCCTCGAGTGCTGCGTGTTCATCCCCTCCGACCTGGAGCTGGGCAAGGTGCTGGGCACCCTGGTCTACAACCCCACCTTGATGGCGGTGAAGGGCAACTACGACCAGGTGAACCGCCTCTGCTCAGAGGTGGCCAACACCTACGGCTGGGGGTTCGTGAACATCAACCTGCGCCCCTATTACTCCGAGGGCTCCAAGACCCTGGGCTATGAGGTGATCGAACAGCTGGGCTGGCAGCTGCCCGACCACATCGTGGCGCCGCTGGCGTCGGGCTCCCTGTTCACCAAGATCCGCAAGGGCTTCGATGAGTTCATCAAGGTGGGCCTTGTGGACGAGAAGCGGGTGCGCTTCAGCGGCGCCCAGGCCGAGGGCTGCAGCCCGATCGCCCAGGCCTTCGCCGAGGGCCGTGACTTCATCACCCCAGTGAAGCCCAACACCATTGCCAAGTCGATCGCCATCGGTAATCCCGCCGACGGGCCCTACGCCATCGACATCGCCAACGCCACCCAGGGCACCATCGCCGCGGTGAACGACACCGAGATCATCGAGGGCATCAAGCTGCTGGCCGAAACCGAGGGGGTGTTCACCGAAACCGCCGGTGGCACCACCATTGCCGTGCTCAAGAAGCTGGTGGAGCAGGGCAAGATCGACCCCGAGGAAACCACCGTGGCCTACATCACCGGCAATGGTCTCAAGACGACGGAGGCGGTGGCCGATGCCATCGGCCAGCCCTACACGATCGAGGCCCAGCTCGACAGCTTCCGTCAGGCCTGGGATCAGGCCCAGTCCAAGCACGCCGCCGCCGCCACTGCCTGATCACACCGCCTGATCACACCGCCTGATGTCCTGGGTGCCGACCCACGCGATCCAGTCTCCCCACTCCCCCAAGCCTCTCCACCTGCCCCCATGGCCGTTCAGGTACTGATTCCCACCCCCCTGCAGAAATTCACCAACAACGAAGCCAGCGTGGAGCTGGAGGCCGGCAGCGTGGCCGCCCTGGTGGAGGCCCTGGAGGGTCGCTTTCCAGGGATCCGCGCCCGCCTCTGCGATGACAGCGGCAAACTGCGCCGCTTCCTGAACATCTACGTGAACAGCGAGGACATCCGCTTCCTCGACAACGAGACCACCAGCCTCAGCGACGGCGATGAGGTGTCGATCGTGCCCGCCGTGGCCGGCGGCTGATCACCGCAGCCAATCGGCCATTGGTAGCGAGGACAGCAACGCCCCGACGGCGGTTGCAGGTCAATAGCGTTCCAGACCAATCCAGCAAACCCCGATCCCGCACCGGGCGCGCTCCGGCTCCTCCGCCATGACCCAGGCCCCGCTCTCCCCCAGCACCGCCGACAGCACCGCCGACTGGCAGTGCAAGGCCCGCCTCTACGACTACCGCCAGGCCGCCAACCCGGTGCGCCGGGGCCTCACCGAGCCGATCGGCTACCGCCACTGGGATCCCCAGCTGCACGCCAGCGGCCCCAGCGCCGTGATCCCGCTCGACCTCAGCGCCGAACTCGGCTGCCCGGGCCCCGCCACCAGCCCGGCTCTGGCCGCCCACTTCCTGCGCATCCTGGCCGGCGAGGGACTCAAGGCCGCCTGCCAGGCCACCAGTTCACTCTTCTATGTGCTCGAGGGCTCCGGCAGCCTGCGCTGGAGCGGCCGTGAGCTGAGCTGGAGTCAGGGCGACCTGATCGCCCTGCCCTGCGGCGATGCGCCGCTCCTGGAGGCCCTCAGCACCAGCGTTCTCTACTGGGTGCACGACGGCCCCCTGCTGCAGCACCTGGGGGTGGAGGCCACCACAGCGCGCTTCGAACCCACCCACTACCCCGCCGCCCTGCTGGAGGCCAACCTGCAGGAGTTGCTGGCCGACCCCAGCGCGGCCCACAGCAATCGCCTCTCCGTGCTGCTGGCCAATGCCGACCTGCCCGCCAGCCGCACCGTGACCCATACCCTCTGGGCCATGCTCGGTGTCGTGCCCCCGGGGGCCGTACAGCCACCCCACCGGCACCAGTCGGTGGCCCTGGATCTGATCATCGACTGCGATCCCGGTTGCTACACCCTGGTGGGCAGCGACCTCGATGAGCAGGGGCGGATCCGCAACCCCGAGCGCATCGACTGGCAGGCCGGCGGTGCCTTCATCACGCCCCCGGGCCACTGGCATGCCCACGTGAACGAGAGCGGGCGGACGGCGCGACTGCTACCGATTCAGGACGCCGGCCTGCACACCTACCTGCGCAGCCTGGACATCCGCTTCAGCGGCGCTCCCGCAAGCTGAGCGGCGCTGCTCATCGGCCTCCACGATCGCCCGGAACCGGTCGCCGTCGATCGTTTCCTCCACGATCAGGCGCTCCACCAGCACATCCATCAGATCGCGGCGAGGCTCCAGCAGGGCCATCGCCTTCTCCAGGGCATGGCAGGCCAGCTCGCGCACCTGGGCGTCGATGCGGTTGCCGGTGACCTTGGAGTAATGGGGCTCGGAGCGCAGCCAGTCGCGACCCAGGAACACCTCCGGGCCCTCGGCCTCCAGGGCCACCGGCCCCAGGGGTGAGAAGCCGTAGCGGGTGACCATCTCGCGGCCGATGCGCCCCACCAGCTCCAGGTCGCTGGAGGCCCCCTGGGTCACCTCATCGGGCCCGAACACCACCTGTTCGGCGGCCCGGCCGCCCATGGCCACCACCATGCGCGCCAGCAGGTAGGCCTTGCTGATCAGGCCGGAATCCAGCACGTCCTCATCGGGCATGGTGCGGGCGAAGCCACCGATACCGCCGGAGCGGGGCAGCAGGGTCACCTTGTCAAGCTGGTCGGCGTGGGGCACCAGGGTGGTGAGCAGGGCATGGCCCACCTCGTGGTAGGCGATCAGGCGCTTCTTGGCGGAATCCTGCAGGGGAGCCGCCGTCAGGCCCATGGTGATGCGCTCGAGGGCATCGCCGAGGGCGACGTCATCAATGGTGGTCTGGCGCCGGCGGGCGGTGAGGATCGCCGCCTCATTCAGCAGGTTGGAGAGGTCGGCGCCGGAGAAGCCCGGCGTGCGGCTGGCCCAGGCGGATAGCCGCACGCCCTCGGCCAGGGGACGGGTGCGGGCATGCACGGCCAGAATCTCCTCGCGGCCGCGGCGATCCGGCAGATCCACGGTGATGCGCCGGTCAAAGCGTCCGGGTCGGGTCAGGGCCGCATCGAGCACGTCGGGACGGTTGGTGGCCGCCAGCAGGATCACGCCGGAGTTGTCGGCAAATCCATCCATCTCGGTGAGCAGCTGGTTGAGGGTCTGCTCGCGCTCATCATTGCCGCCGCCGATGCCGGCGCCGCGCTGGCGGCCCACCGCGTCTACCTCGTCGATGAAGATGATGCAGGGCGATTTTTCCTTGGCCTTGCGGAACAGGTCGCGCACCCGGCTGGCCCCCACGCCCACGAACATCTCCACGAATTCGGAGGCGGCCATGGAGAAGAAGGGCACCCCGGCCTCGCCGGCGATGGCCCGGGCCAGCAGGGTCTTGCCCGTGCCGGGAGGACCGATCAGCAGCACCCCCTTGGGAATGCGGGCACCGATGGCGGTGTAGCGCTCCGGTGCCTTCAGGAAGGTCACCACCTCCTGGAGTTCCTCCTTGGCCTCGGCAATGCCGGCCACATCCTCGAAGCGCACGCTCACGCCGCCCTCAGGCTGCAGGCGGGGCTTGCTGGCCCCGAACCCCAGAGCCTTGTTGGCCACCTTCGCCGAGCGCTTGAGCAGCAGGGCGAGGCCGCCCAGCAGCAGCAGCACCAGCAGGCCGTTGGAGACCAGGGCCGCGGAGGCGGCATCGGCGCGGTCGTCGCGCACCGTCAGGGGCACACCGGCCTGCTCGGCTGTGCGCAGCAGCTGCTGGTCGTTGGCGAACACCGGCACGCGCAGCTCGCGACCATCGCCGAACTCCACACGCACCTCCTGCTGGCGGGGCGAGAGCTCCAGATCCTTCACCCGTCCCTCGCGGATGTCGGTGAGCAGCTGGCTGTACGACGGCGGATCGACGCCGCGGGCCGGCCACGTTCCCCGGGCCTGGGGGGAGGAATCCGATGACAGGCCGGAAGCGGCGGGGGTGGGGCTGGCGCTCACGGCGTTCCGTCGCTGCACAGGAGCCTAGCGATTTGACGCAGGGCGAGTCTGCAGAGGATGATCCTCGTTTGGCAGATTGCGAGCACGGGGATGGCTGTACCCAAGAAGAAAACCTCCAAGGGCAAGCGCAACCAGCGCCACGCCACCTGGAAGGGCAAGGCCACAGTGGCGGCCCAGCGGGCCATGTCCCTCGGCAAGGCCGTGCTCAGCGGCCGCGCTCAGGGATTTGTGTATCCGATCGACAGCGACGAGGACGACGCCGAGGAGTGATCTCCGGGGCCACTCACCGTGCCGCTGACCGCCAGCAGGCGACGGCGGCCATCCAGCACTCCCACGGCAGACAGAGGCGGAGCTGGGTTCCCATCCCGCCCTGCGGCAGCCACCTCTTCGCTGGCCTGGGCCATCACCAGAGGGTCCAGGTAGAGCTCGGGGGGCAGGCTGCACAAACTGGCCCGCACCAGCCGCTCCAGGGCAGCAGGCGCCAGTGCTGCGCCCCCTGATCGCCGCTGTCGCGCCTCCGCCTGGAACCGCCAGCGCCGCGGCAGGCTCCAGTTCAGCGGCCGCAGCACCCACAGCTCATCGAGCTGGGCCCAAGCAGGCTCGTAGGCCTGCAGCTCCCGGTCCCAGCGAGGCAGCCAGGCCCGCTCCTCAGCCGTCAGGGTGCGGGGCCCGGCACTGGCCATCAGAGCGTCCAGATCCAGCGACGCCAGGGCCGGGCCCAGGGGCCGGCAACCGATCAGCCAGCCCTCCAGCAGCAGGGCGTCGGCCTGCAGCACCTGCTCCCCGCAGCGGTCACCCTCCCCGTCCCGCAGGGTCTTGTCGAAACGCGGCAGGCGCAGCGGGGCGCCGGCGCGCCAGTCGGTCAGGCAGCGTCGCAACAGGGTCGGATCGTGGCTCCCCGGCGGCACCCGCGTGACCCCGAAAGGATTGCCCGCCAGAGCCCGCAGGCGCTCCTCCCAGGGCAGGTAGACGTCGTCGATCGAAGCCACCGCCAGGCCCAGACCCAGCTGCGGGGCCAGTCCGGCCAGCAGCCGGCAGAGGCTGCTCTTGCCGGCCCCCACCGGCGCGTTCAGACCGATGGCCGGCCGCAGCCCCTGCCCCGCCAGCTGCTGCAGGCGGTGCAGCAGGGGCAGGGCAAAGCGTCGCAGCAGCTCTGGATCGCTGTCCATCAGGTGCCGAGCTTGTAGGCCTCCAGCACCACCGCGTACACCAGACCGATGCGCAGGTTGTCGGCCACCCGCCAGCCCAGGCCGGGCTGCTCCTGCAACAGCCGCCCACGCAGCCGCACCACCAGCTCGAGCAGCAGCACCAGGGCCAGCACCATCAGCGGCCGGCCACCGGGAAACAGGGGCAGCAGGTAGGCCGTGAGGTTGCCGCCGATGTAGAACCCCACCAGCAGGGCCAGCAGCACGGCGCTGCGATGGCGCCAGCCGCCCCGCAGCTGGCCGGCGAGCAGATCGGCCAGGGCGGAGCTCAGGCGCTGGAAGCGGGTGCGCTGCAGGGTCGTGGGTCTCAGGGCAGGGTCTGCAGATAGGAGAGCGTGAACCGGCCCTGGGGGCAAGCCGGGCCGCGCAGCACCCGGCCATCGGCGCCCAGGCCCGTGAGCACGGCCCGCGCCGCCGCGAAGCGCGCCAGGGGCTCAGCGCGGCCGTAATGGCTGAGGGTGAGCACACAGGGCACCCCCGCCGCCGCCGCCGCCGCCAGCCCGGCGGGGGAATCCTCGATCGCCAGGGCGTCGGCTGGCGCCAGCACCAGCCGTTGCAGGGCCAGGACGTAGGCCTCGGGATCGGGCTTCTTGCGACTCACGTCGTCGCCACACACCCACAGCTCGAAGGCGCCGGCCAGATCGCCCAGCAGCCGTTCCGCCAGCGCCTGTACCGCCGCGCGGCCACTGGTGGTGACGATCGCCTGGCGCAGGCCGGCGGCGGCCGCGGCCCCGATCAGCGCCGCCACCCCAGGCCGCAGGCCCAGCCCGCCAGCCGCCATCAGGGCTGCGTAATGGCCCTGCTTGCAGGCCTGCAGCGACTCCACCCAGGCCGGATCGGGCTCCCGGCCCTGCAGATCGCGCAGGGCGGCCCGGATGCGCTCGCGGCCGCCGGCGATCGCCAGCCAGGTCCCGTAGCTCTGGGCATCCCAGTGCAGCGGCACCCCCTGCTCGGCGAAGGCGCGGTTGAAGGCGAGGCGATGACCGTCCCGTTCGGTCTCCGCCAGGGTGCCGTCCACATCCCAGAGCAGGGCCCGCAGGGCCATCGGCAGGTCAGCGGGGAGTACCACCCACCACCCTAAGCAGGGCTCAGAGCACAGCCCCAAACGCCGATGCCGGCCAGGCCACGCCGCCGCACAATGGCCTGCAACCGCTGCCCCGCCGTTGCTCCCCGCCCTCCACGAGCAGCGCTGGCAGCTCCCCGCTGCCCTGGGAGCGCTGGCCGAGCCGGAGGCCCTGCGGCAGCTCAATCCAGCCGGCGGCGAGCCGCTGCCCGATGCGCTGCTGACCCTGCTGGCCCGGCGAGGCCATGGCAGCGCCGAGGCGGTGGCGGCCCTGCTGCAGCCGCCGCAGGCGCCCGACCCGTTGCTGCACTTCGCCGATCTGGCGGCGGCGGCGACGCGCCTGGAGCAGGCCTGCCGCCAGGGCGAAGCCGTGGCCATCTGTGGCGATTACGACGCCGACGGCATGACCAGCACGGCCCTGCTGGTGGGCGTGCTGGAGCGGCTGGGTGCCAGGCCCCAGGCGGCCATTCCCAGCCGTCTGGAGGACGGCTACGGCCTCAACGCCACCATGGTGAAGGACCTCGCCGGCCAGGGGGTGGCCCTGCTGGTGACGGTGGACAACGGTGTGTCAGCCCACGCGGCCCTGGAGCGGGCCCGGGAACTGGGACTCGAGGTGATCCTCACCGACCACCACACCATCCCCGAGCCGCTGCCTCCCCACCTGGCCCTGCTGCACCCCCAGCGCACGCCGGAGGGATCGCCCTTCCGCGGCCTGGCCGGGGTGGGACTGGCCTACGTGCTGGCGGCGGCGCTGTGCCGGCGTCAGGGCCGCGCCGATGGCCTGCGCATGGCCCTCGACCTCTTCTGCATCGGCACCATCGCCGACATGGCCCCGCTGGCGGGAGTGAACCGGCGCTGGCTGATCGACGGCCTGCCGCGGCTGGGCCAGAGCGGCCTGGCCGGGCTGCAGGCCCTGCAGCGCCTGGCGGGCGTCGAGGGCCAGCCGCTCGACGCCGAGGCAGTGAGCTTCCGCATCGCCCCCCGCATCAATGCCGTGGGACGCCTGGGAGACCCCCAGCTGGTGGTGGAGTTGCTCACCACTGAGGATCCCGAGCGAGCCCTGGAGCTGGCCCGCGACTGCGAGGGCCTCAACCGCCAGCGGCGCGAGCTCTGCGAGGCCATCGAGGCCGAAGCCCTGGCCCTGCTGGAGGCCGATGGCAGCGCCCGACCGGACTTCGTGCTGCTGGCTCAGAACCACTGGCACCACGGCGTGATCGGCATCGTGGCCGCCCGCCTGGTGGAGCGGCTGAACCGGCCCTGCGCCCTGCTGGCAGGGGAGGGCAACGGGCGCCTGCGGGCATCGGTGCGGGCGCCGCGGGGGTTCGCCGTGGATGGGGCCCTGGGGGCCTGCGCCGACCTGCTGGAGCGCTATGGCGGCCACCCGGCCGCCGGCGGGTTCACGGTGCGGGCCGAGCGACTGGCGGAGCTGCAGCAGCGGCTGCAGCAACGGGCCCGGCTGTGGCTGGAGGAGCGGGGCGGCAGCCATCCGGTGGAGCCGGAGGCACTGCTGTCGCTGACGGCGATCGATCGGGAGTTTCTGCGCCAGCAGCGGCGGCTGGAACCCTTCGGCATCGGCCATCCCCAGCCGGTGTACTGGAGCAGCGGCTGTGAGCTGCGCAGCCAGAAGCTGCTGCGGGGCGGCCATCTGCAGCTGGAGCTGGAGCAGGACGGCGCCCGGCTGCGGGCGATCGGCTGGCGCTGGCAGGGCGAGGCCCGGCTGCCGCGCTGGCTGGATGTGGCCTACCGGCTGCGGCTGGATCGCTGGCAGGAGCGCGAGCGGCTGCAGCTGGAGCTGCTGGGCCTGCGGCCCAGCAGCACGGGGGAGAGCGGTGACGCCGAGGTGATGCTGCAGCGCGGCGAGCGAATCTACTGGTGCCGCCGCCAGGGCACGGGGCTGGTGATCCGCAATGCCGCCGGCGAGGAGCTGCACAGCGGCAGCAGCCCGGACCACCCCTACCTGCGCGCCCTCCTGCAGGATGCCGCCACCGCCCTCGGACTGGCCGCCTGAGATGCCCTACGGCTACGGCGATCTGGCGAACCTGACCCGGCTGCTGCTGCTGGGCCTGCTGGTGGGTCTGGCCTGCTGGCCCCTGAACCTGATCGACGGCGCCCAGGCCCGCCTGCTGGGGGTGCTGCCGGGCGTCTCCGGCGGCGGCTGGAGCGGCGGCGATGGCGAAGTGCTGCTGAAGCAGGTGCTCGATCAGCGCGGACCACTGCCGGACCCGGGCTCTGCGCACTCGATCGGCGCCTGGTTAGGGGTACTGCTGAGCCGTCTGCTCGCTCCGCCCCTCGTGCTGGCGGCGGGCGTACCGGGAGGGCTGATCGACCCATCCCTGGCCATGGGCGGGCTGTTCGGCGGGGGCCTGCTGCACCTGCTGGGAGGTGAAACGGCCCTCGGGGTGGCCCTGGGCATGGCCGGGGCATTGGCGGGGGCCACCCAATTGCCGCTGATCAGCACGGTGTTTGCCCTCAAGCTGGCCGGCGATCAGCAGTGGCTGCTGGGAATTGTGGTCAGTTCAACCCTCGGGGCCCATGCCGGCCGGCGGCTGCAGGCCGAGCCCATCTACCACGCCCTCAGAGAGCACCGCGCCGATAGAAGAGAATGAAGATCACTGCGGGGCCGGCCAAGGTGATCAGGGCCAGGGCGGCGAAATTGGCGATCAGGTTGATGTCGATGCCCATGGTTGCCGTCGCGTTGAAGCAAATCGCTGGCGCCAGCGTAAGACTCAACCCCTGCTCCGCCGCAGCCGCTGCGCCGCTCTGTGATCCCTCGTCACGCCCGCTGCCCGGCCCCGACACCGAACCGCCCAGCCGCTGAATCGCAGCCCGTGAAGCCCTCCCCCACCTGGACCTGCATCGCCGGCTGTGGAGCCTGCTGCCGCCTCGATCCGGAGCTGCGCCAGGACGCCCTGGCCGCCCTCAATCCCCAGCAGCGCGAGCAAGTCCTGGCGATGGTGGGCCCCGATGGCTGGTGCCGCCATTACGACACCGGCGGGCGGCGCTGCCGGGTGTACGACGGGCGTCCCGATTTCTGCCGGGTGAGCAACCTGATGGCGCTGTTCGGCGCCACGGGCCAGCACGCCGATGGGCTGGCCATCGCCTGCTGCCGGCAGCAGATCCGCAGCGAGTACGGAGGGCGTGGCAAGGTGATGTGCCGTTTCCTGCGGGCGATTCGCCGGCCATGAACAGCGAGGAGTCTGGAGAGCTGCCGGCTGAAGGCACTGGAGCTGAGCCCGGTGGGGCCCATACCAGCAGTGAGGGGCGGAAGGCCGGCACGGCAACGCCGGCCAGCGGCGCCTTTCTGGGGGCTCTGGTCACCACGTTCACCACCGTCTTCCTCGCCGAGCTGGGCGACAAGACCCAGCTGGCGGCCCTGCTGCTCTCCGCCCAGTCGGGGCAACCGCTGGTGGTGTTCATCGGGGCCTCGCTGGCCCTGATCAGCTCGAGCCTGGTGGGGGTGCTGCTGGGCCGCTGGCTGGCCCGCCTGCTGCCGGCCCACGAACTGGAACGGCTGGCGGGTCTGTTGATGGTGGGCCTGAGCCTCTGGCTGGGCCGCCAGGCGGTGGTGCAGCTGAACACACCACCCACCGGTCTACCCCTGGGCTGACCTCCACCCGCTCCAGCGCTCGACGTCCCCACCGCCCGCGCCCGGCCACCGCCAACCCACTGGCCAAACCACTGATGGATTTCAGCCTGCTCGCCTCCACCTTCATCACCGTGTTCCTGGCGGAGCTCGGCGACAAGACCCAGCTGGCGATCGTGAGCATCAGCGGCACCTCCAGCCGCCCCCTGGCCGTGTTCGCCGGCAGCTCCCTGGCCCTGGTGCTCGCCAGCCTGCTGGGGGCGGCGGCCGGAGGGTCGCTGTCGGCGGTGATTCCCACCAATGCCCTGCAGCTGGCGGCCGCGGCCGGCTTCCTGGTGCTGGGAGTGCGCCTGATCCGCAGGGCCGCCGCGGCTGAGATCACCGCGGATGCCACCCGGGAGGCAACGCAGGGGGCCAGCGCCGGCGAGGCCGGCAAGGCCGACTCCAGCCAGGCCTGAAGGGCGGCTGCATCCACCTGAACCGCGGCTGCATACAATCAGCCAAGCAGGAGCAGGCAGGTCGTGGGCATCGCTCCGAGCCCAGACCGAGCGTTCCCGCCCGCCATCCCCGCGTGCCCCCCCGGGCGGTTGGCGATGGCCACCGCCACCCAATCCGATACCCCATGAAGTTCACGGTCGCCGACCTGCTCGACCAGCTTCCCGCCGACGAAGCTCTGCCCCTCGACAAGCTTGAGAAAGCCCTGGGGCTGAGCACCAAACCCGCCAAGCAGCAGCTGCGCATCGCCCTTGACGCCCTGCTCAAGCTGGCTGTGGTGCAGGAGAGCGAGGCCGGCCTGGCGCGCGCCGACAACCCCGGGCTGATCCCCGCCCGGCTGCGCTGCTCCAGCAAGGGCTTCTGCTTCGCCCTGCGCGAGGACGGTGGCGAGGACATCTACATCCGTGAACATCAGCTCAACCACGCCTGGAACGGCGATCGCGTGCTGGTGAAGGTGACCCGAGAGGGAGGTCGCCGGCGGTCGCCGGAGGGCGGTGTGCAGTGCATCCTCGAGCGGCAGACCCCCTCCTTGCTGGCGCAGATCGAGCAGCAGCAGGACCGGCTGCTGGCCACCCCGCTGGATGACCGTCTGCTCACCAGCGTGGTGCTCCCCGCCGCCGACGCCGCCCACCTCGACCCCGAACAGCACTCGGTGGTGGAGGTGGTGATCGATCGTTACCCCGTGGGCCAGTTCTCCCCCCAGGGTCATGTGGCCCGCAGCCTGCCGGTGAACGGCGGTGAGGAGGCCGATCTGGAGCTGCTGCTCACCAAACACCGGCTCAACAGCCGCGCCGCGGCCCCCCGGGCCAGCCTCAAGGCGCTGACGGCCGACGGACGGGAAGACCTCACAGCCCTGCCCGCCCTGCTGCCGGAACTCTGGGCCGGTGAGGCGGCACCGGGGTTGCCGGCCCTGGCCCTGGAGCCCCGCGATCAGGGCTCCATCCTCTGGCTGCACAGCCCGGCAGTGGCCGAGCGCTTCGCCACCGACGGCAGCCTCGATCAGTGGCTACGCGAGCAGGCCGACGCCCTCTGCCTGGGTCGCCGCTGGCTGTCCCTGCTCAGCCCAGCGCTCACCAAGGCCGCCGCCTTCAGCGCCGGCCAGGAACAGGCGGCCCTGTCGGTGGCCCTGGAGCTCGACACCGACGGCCACCTGCAGGGTTACCGCTTCTGCCGCAGCTGGATCAAACCGGTGGCCAGCGTCGACCTCGCCGCCCTCACCGCCCTGGCGGAGCGCAAGCCCAAAAGCCGCACCACGCCGGCGGCCCTGAAGCCGCTCAAGGGCCAGCTGGAGCAGCTGGAGCAGCTGGTGGCCCTGGGCGAGCTGATGCGGGCGCGGCGCGTGGAGGCTGGCTCGATCGAGCTCGAGCTGCCCCTGCCGCCGATCGAGAGCCTCGGCGATCTCAGCGTCCCCCCCCCCGGCCCGGCCCACCAGGGCTGGCTGCTCAGGCTGCCGTCCCACCACCCGGCCGCGATCCTGCGCGAAGCGGTGCTGCTGGCCCAGCGCGCCCTGGGCCAGCACCTGGCCGCCCTGGAGCTGCCGGCACTGTTCGCGATCAACCCCACTCCCGACAGCGGCGACCTCAACGATGTGGCCAAGGCGGCCCTGGCCCTGGAGATCCCCCTGGAGCTGGGGGAGGAGGGCCATGCCAGCGCCGCCGAACTGGCCGCGGTCTTCGCGGCCTCCAGCCGCAGCCGCTCGCTTCAGCAGCAGCTGCGCGGGGTGCTGCAGCCGTTGCAGCTGAGCGGCAGCCGGGGCGACCACACCCTGGCCGGCCTGGTGGGCGAGAAGGCCGCCCTGGCCCCCTGGACCTGCCCGACGCTCCACTACGCCGACATCTGGAACCAGCAGCTGCTGGTGCTGCTCCTCTGCGAGGGCAAGGATCGGCCCAGCCCCCGCCACAAGACGAGCGTGGATCTGGCCTCCCCCGCCTGCCACGGCGCCATCGACTGGCCGCTGCTGGAGCCCGCCCGGCTCACCCCCCTGCACCAGGCCCTGGAGCACGGGCTGGTGCAGCGCCTCAACGGCAAGCGCCGCTTCCTGGCGGAACTGGAGGCCGACCTGCTGGCCATGGCCCAGGCCCGCAAGGCCGAGCCCCTGGTGGGCCAGGTGCTGCCCGGGGTGATCAGCGGCGTGCAGAGCTACGGCTTCTTCGTGGAGGTGCCCCCCTCCAACGTCGAGGGGCTGGTGCACGTGAGCTCCCTCAAGGACGACTGGTACGAATACCGCTCCCGCCAGAATCGGTTGGTGGGCCGCAAGAATCGGCGCACCTACATGCTCGGCGACGCGGTGGAGGTGGAGATCCAGAAGGTGGATGCCCTGCGCCACCAGATCGACCTGGCCGTGGTGCAACCCGAGATCGATCCGATGGACGAGCAGGAGCCCCTGCAGCAGCCCCTGGAGGATCGCGGCGATGACCAGGGCGAAGGGGATTACGACAGCTTTGCCGCCGTGCCCGTGCTGAGCGAAGTCTGAGCCGCAGGAGCAACACCATGAACCCAGGAGCACCGGTGGTGCTGGCAATCTCCGGTGCCTCGGCCCAGCCTCTGGCCCAGCGCGCCCTGCAGCTGCTGCTGGAGGCCGGCGAAACGGTGGAACTGGTGACCAGCCGGGGCGCCATCAGCGTGTGGCAGGCCGAGCTGGGGGTGCAGGTGCCCGGGGATCCACAGGCCCAGGAGCGCTTCTGGCGTGATCGCACCGGCTGCCGCGGCGGCCGGCTGCACTGCCACCGCTGGAACGACCAGGCGGCCGCGATCGCCAGCGGCAGCTACCGCACCCGCGGCATGGTGATCCTGCCGGCCTCGATGGGCACCGTGGGCCGGATCGCCACCGGCGTGGCGCTGGATCTGGTGGAGCGCGCCGCCGACGTGCACCTCAAGGAAGCCCGGCCGCTGGTGATCTGCCCGCGGGAAACCCCGTGGAACCTGGTGCATCTGCGCAATCTCACCGCCCTGGCAGAGGCGGGAGCGCGCATCGCCCCGCCGGTGCCGGCCTGGTACCACCAGCCCCGCACCATCGAGGACATGGTGGATTTCCTGGTGATCCGGGTGTTCGACCTGCTCGGCTACGACCTGGCACCGCTGCGCCGTTGGCAGGGACCGGTGGGACGTGCAGACTCGGGCCCAGGCCGCTCCTTTGCCGAGTCTTGAGCCTGCTGCGCCGCTTGCTGCTCCTGCCCCTGCTGGCTCCGCTGCTGGCGGTGCTGCTGATCGGGGCGATGAACCCGCGGCCGCCGGTGCGCCTGCGGCTGCTGATCTGGACCTCGCCCCCCCTGCCGATCGGGGTGTGGGTGCTGCTGGCCTCCGGCGGTGGTGCCCTGCTCAGCGCCGGTGCCACGGCCCTGGCCCTGCGGGGCGAAGGACAGACCCTGAAGCGCCAGGTGATCCGGGAGGTGTGGCCGGAGCCTGAACCGCAGCCGGCGCGGGAGCGGGAGCGGGAGCCGGAAGCCAATCCGCGCCGCTCCCAGACGTCAGGGGCAGCGGCCCCGCCCAGCGCCGGCCCCAGCCGCCCGCCGGGGGAACCCGCCCCCACCGTGGCCGTGGCCTACCGGGTGATCCGCCGACCGGACAGCGCAGTGGCAACTCCAGTGGCAGCCCCGGCGCCACCCCCGGCGGCCGCCACCCGTCACGACGGCGACGTCGGCGGTGGCTGGGACCCGGGTCCGGGCGAGGAGTGGTGAGATCGGGCTGACTAGAGTCAGCACAAGTATTGAACGGGGATTTGAGTCTGGTGAGCGAACCCACCCCATCTGCCGACTCTTCTGCCGACTCATCAGCCGGCCCATCAGCCGACAAGCCGGCCGCCAAGCCCGCCAAAGCGGCCAAGCCCCCGGCTCCGGAGGACGCTCCCTTCGCCACCTTCATCCCCGAGTCGCTGCTGCCGGCCCTGGCCAAGGAGATCCGCAGCTACGGCGGTCCGGAGCCAGACCTGCGCTTCGAGCAGGGCGCCATGCCGGTGGTGGGCGGCAGCTGCTGGATGGTGGTGGGCGCACTGCCTGGTGAACGGCGCTTCTGGCTGAGCTTCACCGCCGCCGACATCAACGCCGCCAAGACCGTGGCCCTGGCCGAGCCCGGCGCCGAACCGTCCCTGCTGGAGCCCTTCCTCGGCGACGAAAAGCGCATGAGCCAGGCGCTGCTGGTGTCACGCCTGGTGCAGCGGCTCAACGGCCAGAAGTGGCTCGGGCCCAACTGAGCTCAAGGCGGCCCCAATCGCGCTGCAGCGACGCTTTACATCCGCCACCACCGGCGCTGGCAGGCCCCTTACGATGCCGGCACTGCTCTGTGCTGCTCCTCGATGGTGCCCCCCTCCGCCGTCTCAACCGCCGCCTCCACCGGTCCTGCCGCAGGATCCGAGATCAGCAGCCAGCCGATCGGCAGCCCCGACGCACCGGCGATCAAGGATCCGGTGAAGGACACGATCCTCACCCCCCGCTTCTACACCACGGATTTCGACGCCATGGCGGCGATGGATCTGCGGCCCAACGAAGCGGAGCTGGAGGCCATCTGCGAGGAGTTCCGCAAGGACTACAACCGCCACCATTTCGTGCGCAACGGCGAGTTCGATGGCGCTGCCGACAAGCTCGATCCCGAAACCCGGCGGGTGTTCGTGGAGTTTCTCGAGCAGAGCTGCACCTCCGAGTTCTCCGGCTTCCTGCTCTACAAGGAGCTCAGCCGCCGCATCAAGGACAAGAACCCGCTGCTGGCCGAGTGCTTCGCCCACATGGCCCGCGATGAGGCCCGCCACGCCGGCTTCCTCAACAAGGCCATGGGCGACTTCGGTCTCCAGCTCGATCTGGGCTTCCTCACTGCCAACAAGGCCTACACCTTCTTCAAGCCGAAGTTCATCTTCTACGCCACCTACCTGAGCGAGAAGATCGGCTACTGGCGCTACATCGCCATCTACCGCCACCTCGAGCAGCATCCGGAAAGCAAGATCTTCCCGATCTTCAACTTCTTCGAGAACTGGTGCCAGGACGAGAACCGCCACGGCGACTTCTTCGATGCCCTGATGAAGGCCCAGCCCGACACTGTGCGCGGTCTGCGCGCCCGACTGTGGTGCCGGTTTTTCCTGCTGGCCGTGTTCGCCACCATGTACGTGCGCGACGTGGCCCGCAAGGAGTTCTACGAGGCCCTGGGCCTCGATGCCCGCGCCTACGACAAGGAGGTGATCGAGAAAACCAACGAGACCTCCGCCCGCGTGTTCCCGGTGGTGCTCGATGTGCGCAATCCCCGCTTCTGGGAGCGGCTGGAGCGCATGGTGCAGAACAACGCCAAACTCAGCGCCGCCGACCAGGGCAGTGCCCCCGCCCCTTTCAAAACGCTCCGCAAGCTTCCCCTCTGGCTGGCCAACGGCACGGAGATGGCCGCCCTGTTCCTGATGAAGCCGATCCGCAGCGAAGACCTGCAGCCCGCCGTGCGCTGAGCGGGCCACCACGGGACGGGCCCTTTTGCTAGGACCTCCTCACTTGGTCCCGTCCGATGGTCGTCACCGCGTCACCGCCCCGCCTGCAGCAGCTTGATGCCGGCCTGAAACCCCGGCTGGAAACCCTCCTGGCCGCAGGCCAGGCCGCCGGGGCCGACCTGGTGGAGGTGTTTCTCGAGCGGATCGACCACATCGGAGTGCTGGCCGAGCAGGACGGCATCACCAGCGTCAGCCCCGCCTTCGGCACCGGCGCCGGTCTACGGGTGTTCCGAGGCTTGCGCGACGGCTTCGTGAGCACCAACGACCTCAGCGAGGCCGGGCTGTTGGCCGCCCTCGAGCAGGCCCTGGGGATGCTGGGGCTGGAGCTCAGCGTCCAGACCGCCAGTGGTTTTGAGGGCCTGCCGGCGCTGCGCGACCACGGCAGCGCCAAGGGTGACTGGCTGGGCCGCTGTCCCGACCTGAGCGAGGCCACGGGCCAGCTGCTGGAGGGCACGCGGCGACTGGAGCAGGTGGGTCGCCACCTGCAGGTGCGCCGCGGCAGCTACTCCCGCGACTGGCAGGAGGTGCTGGTGGCCGCCAGCGACGGCACCTTCGCCCGCGACGTGCGCCTGCACCAGTCGCTGGGGCTGAGCGTGCTGGCCACCGATGGCGAGCACCGCTCCAGCATTGGCCGGCGTTATGGCAGCTCAGGCCGGCCCGACCAACTGCGCCACTGGGATGTGGAGGCCAGCGCCCGGGAGGTGTGCGAGAGCGCCGGCACCATGCTCCATGCCGACTACGTGGAGGCCGGCCAGATGCCGGCGGTGCTCGCCAACCGCTTCGGCGGCGTGATCTTCCACGAGGCCTGCGGCCACCTGCTCGAAACCACCCAGGTGGAGCGCGGCACCACCCCCTTCGCCGACAAGGTGGGTGAAGCCATCGCCAACCCGGCGGTGACGGCGATTGATGAGGGTCTCAGCGACGGGGCCTTCGGCTCCCTGTCGATGGACGACGAGGGCATGGAGCCCCAGCGCACGGTGCTGATCGAGAACGGCGTGCTGCAGCGCTTCCTCTCCGACCGGGCCGGCGAACTGCGCACCGGCCATGCCCGCACCGGCAGCGGGCGGCGCCAGAGCCACAACTTCGCCGCCGCCAGCCGCATGCGCAACACCTTCATCGCCGCCGGTCCCCACAGCCCCGAGGAGCTGATCGCCTCGGTGGATCGCGGTCTGTACTGCAAGTCGATGGGGGGCGGCAGCGTGGGCCCCACCGGCCAGTTCAACTTCTCCGTGGAGGAGGGCTACCTGATCGACAACGGCCAGCTCAGCAAGCCGGTGAAGGGAGCCACCCTGATCGGCGAAGCCAAGGAGGTGATGCCGCGCATCTCGATGTGTGCCAACGATCTCGAGCTGGCGGCGGGCTTCTGCGGGTCGGTGAGCGGCAGTGTCAACGTCACCGTGGGCCAGCCCCACATCAAGGTGGACACGATCACCGTGGGGGGGCGCTGATCATGACGGCAACCACGACCCCGTCCACACCCACGGCCGCCAGCACCCCTGCCGCCGGGCTGGACGCGCCGGCCCTGCGCGACATCCTCGAGCAGCTGGCCAGCCGCCACGGCATCCACCAGTGGGATCTCGGCGCCTCCTGCAGCACCGACACCTCGGTACAGGTGGACCGGGGTGAACCCAAACAGATGAAGGGTGCCCAGCGCAGTGCCATCACCGTGCGGGTGTGGAACGACGCCGGGCTGGTGGGGGTGACCAGCACCTCCGATCTCTCCGCCGCCGGCCTGGAAACGGCCCTGGTGGGGGCCCACGCCGCCAGTGCCTTCGGCAATGCCGACGACACCCCCGCCTTCTCCCCCCTGGCCACGGCGCCCCTGCCGGAGCTGGAGCAGCCCCTGCGCCCCACCCGGCCGATCCTGCAGCTGCTCGACACCCTGCAGGACGCCGAGCGCCAGCTGCTGGACTGCCACGACGCCATCGGCACCGTGCCCTACAACGGCCTCGCCCAGCGCCTCAGCGAGCGCCTGTATCTGAACAGCGCCGGGGCCTGCCGCCACCAGCGCCTGAGCACCGCCAGCCTCTACCTCTACGCCAAGGCGGAGGAAACGGGCCGCAAGCCGCGCAGCGCCGGCGCCATGCGCCTGGCCTACGGCGTCGATGAGCTGGATGTAGCCGGCTGCATCGCCGAAGCGGCCGAGCGCACCATCAGCCACCTCGACTACGGCCCGATCGACACCGGTCGCTACACCTGCGTGTTCACCCCGGAGGCGTTCCTCGATCTGATCGGCGCCTTCTCCAGCCTGTTCAACGCCCGCGCCGTGCTCGACGGCGTCAGCCTCAGCGGCCGCAACGCCATCGGCCAGCCCTTGGCGGTGCCGTTCCTGTCGATCCACGACAACGGCCTGCATCCGGGCAACATCGGGGCGGCGGCCTTCGACGGCGAGGGCACCCCCACCCGCCGGCTATCCCTGGTGGACGGGGGAGTGCTGCGCCACTTCCTGCACTCCGAGGCCACGGCCCGGGCCTTCGGGGTGGAGCCCACCGGCCACGCCGGCATGGGCGCCAAGGTGTCGGTGAGCCCGGGGTGGTTCGAGGTGGGACCCACCCCCGGCAGCGATGGCGGCCAGCAGGGTCTCGATCACCGCTCACCCGAGCAGAGCGCCGCTGCCGGCCTTGTGGTGATCGACTCCCTCTCGGCCCTGCACGCCGGCGTCAAGGCCAGCCAGGGCAGTTTCTCGCTGCCCTTCGATGGCTGGCTGGTGCGCCACGGCGAAGCGCGCTCGATCGAGGCGGCCACCGTGGCCGGCGACATCCGCCAACTGCTCAATGCCATCGTGGGCTTCGAGGGCGAGGCGAAGATCACCCCCGACGGCCTCTGTCCGCACGTGTGGGTGGAGGGTCTCTCGATCACCGGCGACGCCTGAGGCAAGGCTGTTGGGCACTCCAAGCTGGGGGGCATGAAGATCCTGTTCTGGGGCACCCCGGCCTACGCCGTGGCCAGCCTCGATGCCCTGGAGGCCGCCGGGCACACGCTGGTGGGGGTGGTGAGCCAGCCCGACCGGCGGCGAGGGCGCGGCAAGGCCCTGGTGGCCAGCCCGGTGAAGGCCCGGGCCTTCGAGCTGGGGCTGCCCGTGTTCACCCCCGAGCGGATCCGCCGCGAACTCCACACCCAGGCCCAGCTGGCGGCCCTGGGAGCCGATGCCTACGTGGTGGTGGCCTTCGGTCAGATGCTGCCGCCCGCAGTGCTGGAGCAGCCGCCGCTGGGCTGCTGGAACGGCCACGGCTCGCTGCTGCCGCGCTGGCGGGGGGCGGCGCCGATCCAGTGGAGCCTGATCGAGGGCGACAGCCACACCGGTGTGGGGATCATGGCCATGGAGCCGGGCCTCGACACCGGGCCGGTGCTGCTGGAGCGGGCGATTCCGATCGGCCTGCTGGAGAACGCGTCCGAGCTCTCAGGCCGCCTGTCGGCCCTCACCGCTGAGCTGCTGGTGGAGGCCATGCCCCGGATCGAGGCCGCCGGGCCAGGGCCTGAGGCCGAGCGGCTAGCGCGGCTGGGGGTACGGCCCCAGGGGGAGCAGGGCCTCACCCTGGCGCGGCTGCTCAGCAAGGAGGATTTCGCGATCGACTGGGTCCAGCCGGCCCTCACCATCCACCGGCGCGTGATGGGGCTCCATCCCGGTGCCCACACCAGCTGGCGCGACCAGCGCCTGCGCCTGCTGGCCACCGAACCGCTGGTGGAGCGGCTGGCCGATCAGCTCAGCCCCGAGGCGGCGGCGCTGTGCGGCCGCTCCTGGCCCGCAGCGGGGAAGGCGGCACCAGGCACCGTGCTGGCGCTGGAGAGTGGGGTGGGGGCGGTGCTGGCCACCGGCGGCTGTCCGCTGCTGGTGCGTGAAGCACAGCTGGCGGGCCGCACAGCCTGTGCCGCTCAGGCCCTGCTGCAGCAACTGGGCCTGCAGCCAGGCGACCGGCTGGGGAGCCCATCGCCAGGTCTGGATCGCCAGTGAGCCATCAGCCGCCTGTCAGGGGATCACGGGCGCAGCCGACTGATCGGCATCGCCCGGGGCCTCGGAGCGGCGGTAGCGACCGTGCAGGTCCTCGAGCTGCTGGTGCACGCCCCGCAGCTGGTCGCGGATCGGAGCGCTGTCCTCGATCCGGCCGAGCATGAGCAGCATCGACTCGATCTGGCTCTTGCAGTCGATCAGGATGCGGCACTGCGGTGATCCGGGCTCGTAAGGCATGGGGATTCAGACGCTGAAGGAACGCGGTGGCACAACCATGGCAGCGGAGGTCAGCGGTTGCGGTTGTGTCGATTGTTGCTGTTTGCCGGGCGCCGCCCCCGGGCCGGGGCGCCCGGGTTGCGCCCGCCGCCCCGGCCCCGGCCTCCGCCGAGATCGAGCGGTGGCGCCGAGTGCACCGTGGGCTCGAAGCCCGGCACCTCCTGGCGTGGCAGGCGGGTGTCGATCAGGCGCTCGATTCCGCGCAGCAATTCATGCTCCTCCGCCGCCACCAGGGAGATGGCGTGGCCGGGGTGGCCGGCCCGGCCGGTGCGACCGATGCGGTGCACGTAGTCCTCGGGCTGATTGGGCAGATCGAGGTTGATCACATGGGGCAGCTGGTGGATGTCGATGCCACGGGCGGCCAGATCGGTGGCCACCAGCACCCGCAGCTCGCCGGCCTTGAAGCCCGACAGGGCGCGGGTACGGGCCCCCTGGCTCTTGTTGCCGTGAATCGCGGCAGCGGCCATGCCGGCCTGGCTGAGTTTCTCGGCCATGCGGTTGGCACCGTGCTTGGTGCGGGAGAACACCAGCACCTGCTGCCAGTCGTTGCTGGCGATCAGATGGCAGAGCAACTCGGGCTTGCGCGCCATGTCGCAGGGGTGGAGCAGGTGCTCCACCGTGGGGGCGGCCTGGTTTTCCGGTGTCGCCTGCAGCTGCACGGGCTGGTGCAGCAGACCATGGGCCAGGGCCTTGATGGGACCACTGAAGGTGGCGGAGAAGAGCAGGTTCTGGCGCCGCTCCGGCATCAGGGCCAGCAGCCGGCGGATGTCGCGGATGAAGCCCATGTCGAGCATCCGGTCGGCCTCATCCAGCACCAGGATTTCCAGCTGGTCGAGACGGACGGCCCCCTGCTGCTGCAGGTCGAGCAGCCGGCCCGGGGTGGCCACCAGCACATCGGCACCGGCCCGCAGACGGTTGATCTGGGGATTGACCTTCACGCCGCCGAACACCACGTCGCTGCGCAGGTCGAGGAAGCGCCCGTAGGCGGCCACGTTCTCCGCCACCTGGGCAGCCAGTTCACGGGTGGGGGTGAGCACCAGGGCCCGCACCACCCCGCCCCTGGCGTGGGGGCCATGGCGCAAGCGCTCCAGCATCGGCAGGGTGAAGCCGGCGGTCTTGCCGGTGCCGGTCTGGGCCGCCGCCATCACATCCCGGCCCTCCAGCACCGCAGGGATGCACTGGAGCTGGATCGGCGAGGGCTGGGTGTAGCCCTTGCTGGCCACCGCCTGCACGATCGGCTGACCCAGCCCCAGCTCGGCGAAGGGGGCGGCGAGGCTGGGATCAGCGGCGGCGGCCGCTGCCCTGAGCCCTGCGGCCGCGGCGGGCGCTGCAGCGGCAGGCTGTGGCGAGCGCTCACCGGAGGGCCGGCGGCGGCGGCGGGTGCTGGGGACGGTGCTGGTGATGGGGAACTGGCGCTGAGGATCGGGTACAGCCTACGAACCGCAACCGGGTCGGTCATCCGTCGAGGTAGAGCTCCCGCGCGCGCTGCAGCACCGCCAGCAGCTCGGTGTCATCGAGGTCGCGCCCATCGGCGCAGCCCTGACAGGCCAGCCAGTGGCGCAGGGCCGAGGCCGCCTCCGGCCCCTGGAAGCCTGCGAAGAACTGCTCCTGGGCCGCCAGCACCCGGAATTTGAGAAACTCCAGCACCCGCCCGCGCAGGGCTGCCGCGGGAATCAGGCGGCAATGGCGGCCATCCACACCAAGCTCCAGGGGCACCTCCAGCTGCACCACCCCGATCCAGGGGGCCAGCACCTCCAGTTGGTCGGCGCTCTGGTGGTGGCGGGCCTTGGTGGCGGGATCGGGCCGGTAGATCCAGCCCGCCACCGGCGGCTGGGGCCGGGGGCAGGAGGCCGTGGGCTGCCAGCCCAGCAGGCAGGGCCAGAAGGAGAAGGTTTCCGGCGGGTGCAAGGAGGTCCAGCGCAGCCGCTCGAAGTGCCAGGCGGGGTGCTGGAGCTGCCAGCGGCCGCCTGGCACGCACAGGTTGAGGGTGCCGGGGTGACAGCCGGAGAGATCCAGCCCCAGGCGAGCGAAGTGGGGGCTCTGCAGGGCGATGGTGCCGGCGGGGTAAGGGCTGGCGGCCGCCTGGCCAGAGGCCACGCCATGGCCGCTCACCCGCTGGCAGCGGTGCCAGCGCAGGGCCTCGGAGGGGATCAGGCCCTCAGGAGCGGCGGGGCCGGCCGCCATCAGGGCGCCGCGGCGGCGACCGGCGTGAAGTGGCTGCAGCGCTCGCAGGGTCCCTCGGGCAGCACGGCGCAGCGCAGCAGAGGGCTGCGGGCGTTGAAGCGGCAGCGGGGATCGCCGATCACCCAGCCGCCGCCCCAGCGACGGGCATCGCTGGGGCGGCGCTGCTGCTTCACCTGCAGCGCCACCGCCGCCAGTTCGTAGCGGCCGCTGCGCAGCCGGTAGCGATGGCGGCGCTGCAGCACCAGAAAACTGCGGGGCCCGCACTCCAGCCAGCGGCCCGGCTGGGGCACCTCGCTGAGCGCCTCCACATCGAGGCAATCGAGCAGCTGATCGCTGCCGATCTCACGCAACTCCACCCGCATCGCCGGCTCCCTCAGTCGGCTTCCGCCAGGGTGGGATTGGCCACGCCAGGGGCGGGGTTGCGGGTGGAGAAGCCCCACAGGAACAGGGAGGCCACCATGGCGAGCAGCAGCCACTCGGGCGGCACCAGATCGGGCAGGCCCAGGCGCAGCAGCAGCCGCACGCCCACCAGGCCCACCGCCAGGTAACCGGCGGTTTCCAGGTGGCGGAACACCTCCAGCCAGCGGATGAACAGCTCGGCGGTGAGCCGCAGGGCGATCACCCCGATCACGCCACCGGCGATCACCAGGCCAATGCGATCGCTCACCGCCACCGCCGCGGCCACGCTGTCGATGGAGAAGGCCAGATCGGTGAGCGCCAGGGTGGCGATCACACTGCCCAGGCCCACCGTGAGGTGCTCATGGGGGTGGCCCGGAGGATGGGGCAGGCCGGCACTGGCGCTGCCGGCATCAAGGCTGCCGGCGTCGGCTTCGAGCCCCTCCTCCCTGCCGTTGAACACCAGCACCAGGTGCCGGCCGCAGAGCCAGAGCAGATAGGCAGAGGCCGCCAGCTGGAGGGGCCAGAAATTGAGCACCCAGCGCGCCGCCAGGATCAGGGCGATGCGGAACACCAGGGCCAGCAGCAGGCCCAGGTTGAGGGCCGTCTCCTGGCGAGAGCGGTCGTGAAGACGGCGCGAGATGGCGGCCAGGGCGATGGCGTTATCGGCCGACAGCACGGCCTCGAGGGCCACCAGCAGCGGCAGCAGCAGCAGGATCTCGCTCCACTGATCCGCCGACTGCAGCACCGGGGTGAGCGTCTCGATCGTGCCGGCTTCCATCTCGTTCTGCGGGGATCCCACTCTAGGTAGGGCGTTTGACTGGAGCGTCCGCGGGCGGATGGTGATGGAGGTGGTGGCGCGGTTGGTGCATGCCGAACCCGGAGCGCGGGTGGTGGAGGTGAGCGTCCGGCGCCAGGGGCAGACCCTGGGCAGCGCCCTGGGGGAGGCGGCCACGGCGGAGGAGGCCGAGGAGCGCGCCCTGGAGCGCCTGCGCCAGCGCCTGGGGCTGGATCTGGATCTGGGCGAGGGCCTGGGCCTGGACGCTGGCGTGCAGCCGGGCCAGCCCCGGCCGGTGCGACCGCCCAGCCCCAGGCCGGTGGCCAGGCCGGAAGCACCTGAGCCGGCGGCCCCAGAACCGGTGGCCTCTCAGCCGGCGGCCCCAAGACCGGCGCCCGAAGAGCCGGCGCCCGATCCGGAGGACTGGAGTGGCGAGCTGGCCCAGATTGATCTGCAACTGCGGCGGATCGGCTGGCAGCGCGACCAGGAGACCACCTACCTGCAGCGGGCCTTCGGTCACCCCAGCAGGGCCCGTATCACCACCTTCGCCAACCTGATGGCCTACCTGCAGGTGCTGCAGGGCCTGGCCAGCGGCAGCGATCCAACCCAGGCACCCGTGCCCCTGCGCCGCCCCGAGCTGCTCGGCCAGTGCGACCAGCTGCTGGCTCAGCTGGGCTGGGACGCGGGCCGCGGCCGCCTCTTCCTCGAGCAGCATTTCGCCCTGGCCAGTCGCCAGCAACTCAGCGACAGCCAGCTGCTGCAGTTCAACATGCTGCTGGAGGAGATCCTGATCAATCCGACCACGGTGGTGCTGCCGTCAACCGGCGCCGGGGGCTGAGGCGGCGGGGCGGCAGTGGGCACGCACCAGATCCACTCCGATGCCCAGCCGGTTCTGGTTGGCGTAGGCCTCCCGCTCCAGCCGGCGCTCCAGCTCCGACGCCTGGCTGTAGAGGGCGTCGTTGAGCACCGGCGCCAGCTCCGCCGGCACCTGCTCACCGATCCCCAGGGGCCTGGGTGTGGCCCGCACATGGCCGTTGCGGCAGCTCTGGGCCACGTGGATGGCCTCGTGGTTGAGCACCTGGAAGAACTCCACACTGCCGCTGTCCAGCACCGCCGGCTTGACGCGCATGCTGCGGGCCCGGGGGTCCCATTCGCCGGCGGCACCCAGCTTGCGGGGCGGGCTGAGCTGCACGCGCACGCCCACATCGGCCAGCACCCCCAGCAGCTCAGCGATCCCCAGCCGCTCCCGACCGAAACTGGGGGGGTTGACGATCAGGGAGCGGATCTCGGCCACCGAGAGCTGGGGGTCGCCGCTGCGGCGCTTGTAGTGGTAGCGGGTGCCGCCATCGGGGAGCCGCTCAGCCCGGGGCACCCAGGCGGCGTCGGCCCGGGCCAGCTGGTCCATCAGGCTGGCCTCGTCGATCCCCTCCAGTCCGCCAACGCTGGGGGGCGGCAGCAGAGCGGCCAGGGGGGCCGGCGGGTCGAGGGCGAGGCTGAGCTCGTCCACCGGCGGCAGCTCCAGGCCGGTGAGGCGCTGCAAGGGCTGGGGCCCCGGTGGCAGGGCGCTGAGACCGAACCCCAGGGCCACCAGCAGGCCGGCCACCAGCGGCACTCCCCCCAGGAGCAGCGGCCCCGCCGGCACCCGGCGCTGCAGGGGGGCACCGCACTCCTGGCACAGCCAGACGCCATCGGCCCGGCGGCGCATCGCCTGCGGCCGGTGACGGCAACGGGGGCAGAAGAAGCGGGCCACGGTGTGATTCTGAACCCGCGAGGGCAGCGGCGGCCGGCGGCGATTGCGAAGATCGGAGGCCGTGATCCTGTGCCTCCATGCCCCTCTCCCCCCTGGTGCGCCAGCTGCAGCAGGTGCCCCTCACCGGGGAGGTGCTGGAGCGCACCCGCCGGCCCCAGCGGCTCCGGCTCAGTGGTGCCGGCCGGGCGGCGCGGGCCCTGATCGGCAGCGCCCTGGCGGGTCTGAGCGGGGCCGATGGGCCAGGGCCCGTGCCGCTGCTGGTGGTGGTGCCCACCCTCGAGGAGGCGGGCCGCTGGGCGGCGCTGCTGGAGCTGATGGGCTGGCGCAGCGCCCAGCTCTACCCCACCAGCGAGGGCAGCCCCTACGAGCCGTTCGATCCCACCAGCGAGATCACCTGGGGCCAGCTGCAGGTGCTCAGCGAACTGCTCGACGGCAGCGGCGAAGGGGAGCAGCAGGCCCACGCCTCCGGCCTGGCGATCGTGGCCACCGAGCGGGCCCTGCAGCCCCACCTGCCTCCGCCCCAGGCCCTGCGCGACCAGTGCCTGAGCCTGCGCCGCGGGGCCAGCCTCGACCTTGAGGAGCTGGGCCACACCCTCGCCCGGCTGGGTTACGAGCGGGTGAACACGATCGAGCAGGAGGGCACCTGGAGCCGCCGCGGCGACATCGTCGACGTGTTTCCGGTGAGCGCCGAGCTGCCGGTGCGGCTGGAGTTCTTCGGCGAGGAGCTGGAGAAGCTGCGCGAGTTCGACCCCGCCAGCCAACGCTCCCTCGATCCGATCGCGGTGCTGCGCCTCACCCCCACCGGCTACGGCCCGCTGGTGGCCGAGGCCCTGCGGGAGACGATGCCCGATGGGCTGGAGGCCCTGCTGCCGCCCCAGGCGCTGGAGCTGCTGCTGGAGGGCGGCACCCCGGAGGGGCTGCGGCGGCTGATGGGCCTGGCCTGGGGGCGCCCCGCCTGCCTGCTCGACTATCTGCCCGCCGCCACCCTGGTGGCGATCGACGAGCGGCGAGCGGCCCTGGCCCACGGCCAGCAGTGGTTCGACCATGTGCTGGAGCACCACCGCGAGGTGGCTGCCGAGCTCAAGGCAGAGCTGGGAGGGGTGCTGCCGGTGGGGCTGCACCGGCCGCCGGCCGAGGCCCTGGCGGAGGCGGGCGAGCGCTTCGCCGGCTTCGATCTGGCCGAGCTGCACGAGAGCGACGGCCACGCCAACAGCTTCGATCTGGCCAGCCGGCCGGTGCCGTCCCACCCCAACGCCTTCGGCAAGCTGGCGGGGCTGATCAGAGGCTTCCAGAGCGAGCGGGCCCGGGTGTGGCTGATCTCGGCCCAGCCCAGCCGGGCGGTGGCGCTCCTGGAGGAGCACGACTGCGTCGCCCGCTTCGTGCCCAATCCCGCCGACACGCCGGCGATCGAGCGGCTGATCGAACAGAACACGCCAGTGGCGCTGAAAACCCGGGGCACCGCCGAGATCGAGGGGCTGCAGCTGCCGGCCTGGAAGCTGGTGCTGATCACCGACCGGGAATTCTTCGGCCAGCACGCCCTGGCCGCCAGCGGCTACGTGCGCCGGCGCCGCAAGGCCGCCAGCCGCACGGTGGATCCGGGCAAGATGCGGCCGGGCGACTTCGTGGTGCACCGCAACCACGGCGTGGGCAAGTTTCTCAAGCTCGAGAAGCTGGCCATCGGTGGCGAATCGCGCGACTACCTGGTGGTGCAGTACGCCGACGGCCTGCTGCGGGTGGCCGCCGACCAGCTGGGCAGCCTGGGCCGCTACCGCGCCACCAGCGAGAAGCCGCCGGAACTCAACCGCATGGGCGGCACGGCCTGGACCCGCGCCAAGGAGCGGGCGCGCAAGGCGATCCGCAAGGTGGCCATCGACCTGGTGAAGCTCTACGCCGAGCGCCACAAGGCCCCGGGCTTCGCCTTTCCCCCCGATGGTCCCTGGCAGGACGAACTCGAGGACTCCTTTCCCTACGAGCCCACGCCCGACCAGCTCAAGGCGATCGTGGAGGTGAAGCGCGACATGGAGCAGCCCCAGCCGATGGACCGGCTGGTGTGCGGTGATGTGGGCTTCGGCAAGACCGAAGTGGCGATCCGCGCCATCTTCAAGGCGGTGACGGCCGGCAAGCAGGTGGCGATGCTGGCCCCCACCACGGTGCTGGCCCAGCAGCACTGGCGCTCCCTGAGCGAGCGCTTCGCCCCCTACCCGGTGAAGGTGAGCCTGCTCAACCGCTTCCGCACCGCGGGCGAACGCAAGACGATCCTCGAGGGCCTGCGCGAGGGCAAGGTGGATGTGGTGGTGGGCACCCACCAGCTGCTCTCCAAGGGCACCGGCTTCCAGCAGCTGGGGCTGCTGGTGGTGGATGAGGAGCAGCGCTTCGGCGTGAATCAGAAGGAGAAGATCAAGGCCCTGCGCAAGGACGTGGACGTGCTGACGCTGAGCGCCACGCCGATTCCGCGCACCCTCTACATGAGCCTCTCAGGTGTGCGGGAGATGAGCCTGATCACCACCCCGCCGCCCCTGCGCCGGCCGATCAAGACCCACCTGGCGGCCCTCGATGAGGAGGTGGTGCGCAGTGCCATCCGCCAGGAACTCGACCGAGGCGGCCAGGTGTTCTATGTGGTGCCGCGGGTGGAGGGAATCGAGGACGTGGCCGCCCAGCTGCGGGCGATGGTGCCGGGCCTGAAGCTGCTGGTGGCCCATGGCCAGATGGCCGAGGGGGAGCTGGAGAGCGCCATGGTGGCCTTCAACGCCGGCGAGGCCGACCTGATGCTCTGCACCACGATCGTGGAGAGCGGTCTCGACATCCCGCGGGTGAACACGATCCTGATCGAGGACGCCCACAAGTTCGGCCTGGCCCAGCTCTATCAGCTGCGCGGCCGGGTGGGCCGCAGCGGCATCCAGGCCCACGCCTGGCTGTTCTATCCCGGGGATGCGTCGCTGAGTGAGGCGGCCCGGCAGCGGCTGCGGGCCATCCAGGAATTCGCCCAGCTGGGCAGTGGCTACCAGCTGGCCATGCGCGACATGGAGATCCGCGGCGTGGGCAACCTGCTGGGGGTGGAGCAGAGCGGCCAGATGGAGGTGATCGGCTTCGACCTCTACATGGAGATGCTGCAGGAGTGCCTGGCCGAGATTCAGGGCCAGGACATCCCCAAGGTGGACGACACCCAGATCGACCTGCCGATCACCTCCTTCATCCCCGGCGACTGGATCACCGACAACGACGAGAAGATTGCCGCCTACCGCTCCGCCGCCGACTGCGGGGGCAGGGCGGCGCTGCTGGAACTGGCCGCCGGCTGGGTGGATCGCTACGGCGCCCTGCCGCCCCCGGTGATCGCCCTGCTGCAGCTGATGGAGCTGAAGCTGCTGGCCCGGCGCTGCGGGTTCTCGCGGGTCAGACCAGAGAAACCCAACATCGTGCTGGAGACGCCAATGGAGGAGCCGGCCTTCCGGCTGCTGCGCCAGGGCCTGCCCCAGCACCTGCATGGCCGGCTGGTGTATCAGGCCGGAACGGGCAGCACCGCCAAGGTGCTGGCCAGGGGGCTGGGGGTGCTGCCGATGGAGCGGCAGCTGGAGGAACTGAAGGGCTGGCTGGAGCAGATGGCGGCCCAGATCCCCGCTGCCGACGGCCTCAGCGAGGCCCAGCGGGCCGAACAGCAGCAGACCCGCGACGCCGAGGTGCTGGCCGTGTGAGCACGGGCAACACGCGGGCAGCGGGCCCGTTGCCCCAAAAGCCGCAAATGTTCGTTACACTTATGAGAACATTCGTTAAGCACGAGAGCCGGCATGGGTGAGCTGATCGAGGTGGGCCGCAACTCCACGGGGGCTTTTCAGCTCATGTCCACCCTGGTCAGCGTGGTGGCCCTCGGCATCTACGCCCTGGTTCAGGGGGACGGCCGCAACGACGACGACGATTCCGGCCCCGGCGGCGGCCTGATGCAGCCTGTTGCCTGAGGCAGCCCGATCGCCTGAGGCAGCCGGGGGCCAGACCCAGGACCGTCTCGGTAACTCAGGGCTGGATGTTCAGGTGTGATCGTTGGGCTGCTGTCTGTAGGCGGCCGGGGCGAGCACCAGAAACAACCACCACCACAGCAGCACGGCCAGAGCTGCCGGAGCGCTGATCCACCAGCGGTGCAGCATCAGCCAGCTGCCGACGATCACTGCCAGACCTGTGAGCACAATGCTCCAGGGCTGGCACCACCAGGGCTTCAGGGTCCAGAGCGTATCGGCCACTGGCTGGTCTCAGTTTGATCAGGGCTGGGCGGGTGATGCCGCCTCGGCGGCGGGCAGGGCCGAGGGCAGGTTGGCGCTGCCCGGCTTGAACCGGCGCCCCGCGCGACCACCGTTCTGGAGCTGCTCCACCAGGGTGTTCTCGGCCACCCGGTACTGGCTGTCGCGGCGGGTGCCGATGTCCTCGAGCTGGAGGCGCTGGGCCTCCTGCTCGCTCATCTTCACCAGCACGTCGGGCTCGATGCCGTGCTTGTTGATGTCCCGGCCGCTGGGGGTGAGGTAGCGGGCGATGGTCACGGTCATGCCGCTGCCGTCGGAGAGGCTGCGCACCGACTGCACCAGCCCCTTGCCGAAGGTCTTCTGACCCACCAGCACGGCGCGGTTGTTGTCCTGCAGAGCGCCCGAAAGAATCTCACTGGCGCTGGCCGAACCCTCGTTCACCAGCACCACCATGGGCCGTTCGGTGAGGGCGCGGCCGCTGGCCCGCTGCACGTCCACGATGCCGCGGCGGGTCTGAGTGGACACGATGGTGCCCTCGTTGAGCAGCTGCCGGGCGATCTCCACGCTGGCCATCAGCAGGCCGCCGGGGTTGCTGCGCAGGTCGATCACGTAGCCGGCCACGTCCTCCTTCTCCAGCTCCCGCAGCGCCGCCCGCATGTCCTTGGTGGCGTTGGCGTTGAACTGCTTGAGGCGGATGTAGCCCACCCTGGTGCCATCGGGGGACACGTTGATCTGGTGGTCCACCGCCTGCAGCTCGATGCGGTCGCGGGTGAGGGGCACCTCCAGACTCTGCTTGTTGCGCCTCAGGGTGAGGGTCACCGTGGTGCCCACCTGGCCGCGGATCAGTTTCACCGCGTCCTCGGTGCTCATCCCCTTGGTGGACTGGCCGTCGATGGCGGTGATCACGTCCTTGGGCAGCACGCCGGCCTGGGAGGCGGGCGAGCCCTTGATCGGGGCCACCACCACCAGTTCCTTGGTGTCCTTGTCGAGGCTCAGCTGGATGCCCACCCCCGAGAGTTCCCCGGAGGTGTCGATCTGCATCTCCTTGAACTCCCGCGGATCGAGGAAGCGGGTGTAGGGATCGTCGAGGGTGGCGAGCATGCCGCGGATCGCCTCGTGGGCATCCGAGGGCGTGGAGTAGCTGCGGGCGAGCACATCCCGGCGCAGTTCACGCCACTGCTCGGCGGTGTACTGGCCGTTGATGTCGAGAAAGTCGCGGAAGACGATCTGCCAGGTCTGGTCGATCACCTCCTTGGGGCTGTCGAGGATGCGGGGATTGCCCGACGAGGGGCTCACAGCCTCCCGGGCCATCACGGCGGTGGCCGCACAGGCGCCGACGCCAACCAGCACCACGAGGCCGTTGCGCATCCTGCCCATCTCTGTAAATCCCCGCCAGGACCGTGACACCAGCTTCAAACTAGCGCTAATGAGCGGCAGCTCAGGGGTCAACCCAGCGGCCGTCGTCCTGGATCAGGGCGATCAGGGCTTCCACCCCCTCGGCCTCGGGCACCCGGCGGATCTCCTCGCGGCCCCGATACAGGGAGATGGTGCCGGGGGTCTTGCCCACGTAGCCGTAGTCGGCATCGGCCATCTCGCCGGGGCCGTTGACGATGCAGCCCATCACGGCGATGTCCAGGCCGGTGAGGTGATCGGTGGCCGCGCGCACCTTGTGCAGCACCTCCTCGAGGTTGAACAGGGTGCGGCCGCAGCTGGGGCAGGCCACGTATTCCACCATCGTCTTGCGCAGCCCGAGGGCCTGCAGGATCGAGTAGCACACGGGAATCTCCTTCTCCGGCGCCTCGGTGAGCGACACCCGGATCGTGTCGCCGATGCCCTCGGCCAGCAACGGGGCGATGCCGGCGGTGCTCTTGATCCGGCCGTAGTCGCCGTCGCCGGCTTCGGTCACGCCCAGATGCAGGGGATAGGGGAAGCCCTCGGCGTCCATGCGGTCCGCCATCATCCGGTAGGCGGCCATCATCACCGGCGCCCGCGAGGCCTTCATCGACACCACGATGTTGTGGAAGTCGAGGCGGTCGCAGATGCGGATGAACTCCATGGCGCTCTCCACCATGCCCAGGGGCGTGTCGCCGTAGCGGAACAGCATCCGCTCGGCCAGCGAGCCGTGGTTCACACCGATGCGCAGGGCCTTGTCCTGCTCCTTGAGCAAACTCACCAGCGGTTCAAACGTCGCGGTGATGCGCTCGCCGATCGCCGCAATCTCGGCGTCGGAGAACTCGGTGCGGTTGGGATCGGGCTTGTCGAACACGAACAGGCCCGGGTTGATGCGCACCTTGTCGACGTGCTGGGCCACCTCGAGGGCGATCTTCATGCCGTTGTGGTGCACGTCCGCCACCAGCGGCACCGGCTGGTAGGTGGCGTCTAGGCGCTGGCGGATCTCGCCCATCGCCCTGGCATGGGCCAACGACGGCACCGTGACGCGCACGATCTCGCAGCCGGCCTCGTGCAGGCGGCGGATGCCGGCCGTGGCGCCCTCGATGTCGAGGGTGTCCTCATTGATCATCGACTGCACCACCACCGGGTGCTGGCTGCCGACCCAGATGTCACCCACGCGCACGCTGCGGGTGGGGCGGCGGCGGATGAGGGTGTCGTAGCGGGAGTTGCCGGGGTCGAAGCCGGGCAGGTCGGCTGCCGGGCCGGAGCCGGGGCCGGAACGCTCGGGGCTGACCAGGGTGCCGGTCATGGCGGGAGTGGCCGGAGACGATGGCGCCAAGGCTGTCACAGGAGGAGCATCAGCTGCCGGATTCCAGCTGGTTGAGGCGCCGGCGCACGTCCTGGAGGTCGTGCCAGGTGAGCCACTTGGGGCTGCCCTGCTCCCGCGAGGGATTGCGCAACAGATAGGAGGGATGCAGGATCGGCATCAGCCACCGACCTGCCAGAGGGTCCCGCTCGCCCTGGCGCCACTGACCCCGCAGGCGGGTGATGCCCCCCTTGATGCCGAGCACGCCCTCCAGGGCCGAGGCACCGGCCAGCAGCACCACGGCCGGATTCACCAGCCGGACCTGCTGCTCCAGCCAGGGGCGGCAGGCGGCGATCTCCAGCACCGTGGGCTTGCGGTTGCCGGGCGGACGGCACTTCACCACGTTGCAGATGTAGGCGTCGCGGTTGGAGTCGATCGCCACGCTGGCGAGCATCTGATCGAGCAGCTGGCCGGCTCGGCCCACGAAGGGCAGCCCTGAGGCATCCTCCTGGGCGCCGGGGCCCTCGCCGATCACCATCAGCCGGGCGGCGGGGTTGCCGCGGCTCACCACCACGTGCAGGCGACCATCGGCCAGGCCGCAGCGGCGGCAGCCGCGGCAGGCCTCGGTGAGCTGCTCGAGGCTGGACGACAACGCCGGAGTCGAGGGCCCCATCAAAGACGACACGGGCGGTGGCACGGGCCCTGGGGCAGCGGGGACCTCAGTCGTGGGGACCTCGGTGGCAGGAACCTCGGTGGCAGGAAAAGCCGTGGCAGGAACAGCCGCACCAGGCGCTGAAAACAGACTGATCTGCCGGGGGTGGGGATCGGCGTCCATGGCCCCTATCCTGCCGCCACCGGGCCAGCCCCGCCGCCACCGGCCCAGCCCCGTACGAAGTGTGAATGACGCCGGTGGGCACCCTGTAAAAGGGGCCGAAGCGTGCGGCAGGATGGTGGATACGCCACAGCCGTGCGCTCCCGAAGCCGGCACCGCCGCCGATGCCGACTTCCGGGGTCCCCGCCACCACAACAGCCCCGAGCGCCCCTGCCAGCGCACTGTTGACCCAGGCCACGAACCCTCAGCAAAGCAGGCTTTCTGCCCAGAGGCCTGTCGTGCCAACACCGGCCGCTCCCACAACCGCCCCCGCGATGCCCGCTCCCAGGCCGGCGCTCAGCATCAGCCCGGCCGAGCGGCTGAGCGAGCGCGCCAAGGCCCTGCAGCCCTCCCTCACCCTGGCGATCGCCGCCAGGGCCAAGCAGCTCAAAGCCGACGGGCACAACATCTGCAGCCTCAGCGCCGGCGAACCCGACTTCGAGACGCCGGAGTTCATCCGCCGGGCCGCCGCCGACGCCCTCGCCGCCGGCCTCACCCGCTACGGGCCCGCCGCCGGCGAACCGGCCCTGCGCGAGGCGATCGCCGCCAAGACCAGCCGCGAGAACGGACGCCCCACCAGGGCCGCCGAGGTGCTGGTGACCAACGGCGGCAAGCAGGCCCTCTACAACCTCTTCCAGGTGCTGCTGCAGAGCGGCGACGAGCTGCTGCTGCCTTCGCCCTACTGGCTCAGCTACCCCGAGATCGCCCGGCTGGCTGGGGCCCGGGTGGTGGAACTCTCCAGCAGCGCCGGGCAGGGCTTCCGGCTCACCGCCGAGCAGCTGGAGGCGGCGATCACCCCCGCCAGCCGGCTGCTGGTGCTCAACAGCCCCGGCAATCCCACCGGCACCGTGCTGAACCGCGCTGAGCTGGAGGCGATCGCGGCGGTGCTGCGCCGCCATCCCCAGGTGGCGGTGGTGTGCGACGAGATCTACGAGTTCCTGGTGAATCCTGGCCACGAGCACCTGAGCCTGGCCGGGCTGGCTCCCGACCTGGCCGATCGGGTGTTCATCGTGAATGGCTGCGCCAAGGGCTGGGCGATGACCGGCTGGCGCGTGGGCTGGCTGGTGGGCCCGGAGCCGGTGATCGCCGCGGCCGCGGCCCTGCAGAGCCAGACCACCAGCAACGTGTGCACCTTCGCCCAGTACGGCGCCCTGGCGGCGGTGAACGGCCCGCGCGAGTGCGTGCGCGAGATGGCCGCCGAGTTCAGCCGCCGCCGGGCCCTGCTCAGCGACGGCCTGCGGGCCATCGGCGGCATCACCCTGCAGCCCCCGGAGGGTGCCTTCTATGCCTTCCCCGACCTCAGCCACTTCAAGCTCGACTCGATGCAGCTGAGCAACCGGCTGCTGGATGAGGTGGGACTGGCGGTGGTGCCGGGGGCGGCCTTCGGCGACGACCGCTGCATCCGCCTCTCCTGCGCCGCTTCGCCGGCCACCATCGAGGACGGCCTGGAGCGGCTGCGGCGCTTCCTCAGCGCCCTCTAGTCGCCGGGCCTGAGGCAGCATCGGCTGGTCGTTTCCGTGTCGACCCTTGACCAACCGAGAACGCTGGGCCGTTGCGCTCGCCGGCCTGCTGCTGATCGGCCTGCTGCCAACGGCCTGTTCCCCCCGCACCGACACCAACGCCGGTGCTGATGGCGCCACCAGCGAAGCCGCCCGTCCGAACGAGAAGCGGGTGCTGCGCATCGGTGCCATCCCCGACCAGAACCCCGAGAAACTCAACCGCCTCTACGGCCTGGTGGCCGATGAGCTGAGCGAGCAGCTGAAGGTGCCGGTGCGCTTCGTGCCCGTCACCGACTACACCGCGGCCGTGACGGCCTTCCGCACCGGCGACCTCGACCTGGTGTGGTTCGGCGGCCTCACCGGCGTGCAGGCCTGGCTGCAGAAACCCGGCGCTCGCGCCCTCGCCCAGCGCGACATCGACCGCTCCTTCCACAGCGTGTTCATCGCCAATCCCAGCAGCGGCCTGAAGCCGTTCAGCGATCCCGGCGACCTGCAGCAGCTCAAGGGCAAGCGCTTCACCTTCGGCTCGGAGAGTTCCACCTCCGGCCGCCTGATGCCCCAGTACTACCTCAACCAGGCGGGCGTGGAGCTGAGCGACTTCGCCGGCGGCAACCCGGGCTTCAGCGGCAGCCACGACGCCCTGATCGCCCTGGTGCAGAGCGGCACCTACGACGCCGGGGTGGTGAACGAGGAGGTGTGGCTCAGCCGGCTCCGGGAGGGCAAGGTGGACACCGACAAGGTGTTGGCGATCTGGCGCACGCCCGGCTACGCCAACTACACCTGGGTGGTGCAGCCCGGCCTGGACGAGGACTACGGCCAGGGCTTCACCGAGCGGCTGGAGCAGGCCTTCACCAACCTCAGCCCCGACGACCCCCGCCAGGCGCAGATCCTGGAGCTGTTCGGAGCCGAAACCTTCGTGCCGGCGAGCAACAGCCAGTACGAGGCCATCGAGGCGGTGGGCCGCCAGATCGGCAAGATCCGCTGAGGGCTGCGGCCGCTCAGCTGAGCAGCAGCCGATCCACAAACTCCCCCCAGGTCAGGGCACTGCCCTGGGGGCCGAACAACACCTGCTCCTCGTACGCCTGGAGGGGAGCCAGGCCGATGCCGCGCAGCAACCGGGCCAGTTCAGCCCGATCGAGCCGTCCATCGCCATCGGCATCCGAGGGCAGCAGGTAGGTGAGCAGGCGCTCACGGCCCTGCCGCAACCGCTGCAGCCGCAGCACCAGTTCCACCACTTCCTCCCGATCCAGCCGGCCGTCGCCATTGCGATCCATGCCGCGGGCGATCCGGTTCAGAAGCTCTGAAGCCTGCTGATGGCCCCCATCACCGGCAGCGGCCAGGCCCGCCCGCAGCTCCTCGATCGACAGCCAGCCGTTGCCGTCGCGATCGAGCCGCCGGAACAGCTGGCCGATCCGCTCCAGATCCTCGGGTGGGGCTGTGGCGGCCAGATCCGGGGTGAGGGATGCCGGCGTGGAGGTGCCCAGCCGCCGGTGGAACTCGCCGAGCATGCGCAAGGCAACGCGGTAGCGGCGACGGTGCTCCTCCGGGGTGAGGATGGCATGCACGGCCACCGGCAGCAGCGCCGGCAGGTTCTGGCGCACCAGCAACAGCGCCAGCCAGGTGGCCAGCACGAAGGGACTGGTCAGCAGGGGCAAGCCCAGGCTGTTCAGGGGAACCTGGAGCAGCCGTGCCAGAGGAACGCTGCCGGCGGCCCCGGCCAGGGCGATCGGCAGGCTGAGGCGGCTGGGGGCATAGAAGATACCGCCGATGGCGATCGCCACCAGCACGCCGTTGTAGCTGGCCAGCCCGTTGACGACCTCCGACCAGGGAGCCTGCAGCAGGAGGGCGGCCAGGGCAGCCGCCAGTCCCCCGGCCGCCCCGAGCAGGGCGGCCAGGGGGCTGGCGATGGCGACCGCAGCCACCACCAGCAACCCGCTGGGCAGGCCCGGGCACAGGAACACCTGGCCGAAACCGTGCACGATCCCCTCCAGAAGTCCCGGCAGGGTCGCCGGCACAGCAGCCGGCGGCGGCGGGGAGGCCAGAGCCAGGCCGGCGGGCTCAAGACCCAGGCCGAGGCCGAGCAGCAGCCAGCTGAGCAGGCAGAACGGCAGGGTGAGGGGAGGCAGGGAGGGCAGGCAGAACCACCCCCGCCTCAGGCTCTCCAACAGGGCGGCGCTGGCGGCACCGGCCAGCGGCACCGCCAGCAGCCAGCCAACCAGAGCTGGCCCACGGAGATCGGCGAAGGTGGCGGCCGCGCAGCCCACCAGCACTCCATTGAAGCCGTGGATGCCCTGAAGCCGCGTGGACGGATCCCAGTCGAGCGCCATCGCCAGACCCTGGGCACCGGCGAGGCCCAGGATGGCGAACAGGCCCAGCCAGCCGGACTGCAGCACAAGAGCCAGCAGCAACAGGGCTCCGCTGAGGGGGTTGTTGATCAGGATCACCTGGCCGAAGGCCCGCGCTCCAACCAGCACGGCGGCGAGGAGCGGGGAACCGGAAAGCCAGGGATCGGTGACGGTGTGAAGGGTGCCGCTGGTGGGCAACCAGCGCTGCAGTCGGCTGCGGGAGGGCCCAGGCTCGGGCAGAAGGCTGGCGAGCAGGGTGTAGGCGCTGGCCTCGCCGGCGTTGGTCCGTGTCAACGACGGTGATGGGCATCCGATTCCTGTCATTATGAGAGAACTGCGGATCTGCCAGGGCTGTGATCTTTCACGGAACCGTCGAGCAACTCCAGGAGTTGGTCGGCAGCCTGGACATTCCCTGTGAATGGATCCACAAGGGAGCCTTCCAGATGGCGGTGTTCCACGACGGCGTCAGCAACCTGCGGCTCAACTGGTGGCCGGAAACCGGCGCGGTGACCCTGGTGGGAGATCCTGCCCAGCGCGTTGACTTGCAGGAGCGCCTGGAGCTGCTGCTGAAGCAGCACGCCGCCAGCGGGGGCTGAGCGTCCAGCGGGGGGGAGTCTGAGTGCGGCCAGGCAGCATGGCCGGGTCACCCGCCGCCTTGCTGCTGCCGCCCCATGCCACCGGCGCTCGAGCTTCAGTCCGTCACTGTCGGCGGCCGCCAGCGGCCCCGTCTGGACGGGGTGTCCCTGCGACTGGACACCGGCGAGATCGTTGCCCTGCTGGGTCCGAGCGGTGCCGGCAAGAGCACGCTGCTGGCCGTCGCCAACGGCCTGCTGCCCCCCGACAAGGGCAGCGTCCACTGGCAGGGAGAGCCGGTGGCGCGATCGCAGCGGCTGCGCCGCCGCCAGCAGCGCCGCATCGGCACCCTCTGGCAGGACCTGCGCCTGATCGAGGAGCTGAGCGTGCAGCAGAACCTCAATGCCGGGCGGCTGGGGCAGTGGGGCTGGCCACGGGCCCTGCTCAACCTGCTGCTGCCGCTGGAGAGCGAGCCCTGCGCCGCCACCCTGCGGCGGCTGGATCTGGATCCGGCCCTGCTCGATCAGCCCGTGTCGGCCCTCTCGGGCGGCCAGCGGCAGCGGGTGGCCCTGGGGCGGCTGCTGCGCCAGGAGCCGATGCTGCTGCTCGCCGATGAGCCCCTGGCCAGCCTCGATCCGCGCCTGGCCGGCGAGCTGCTGGCGCTGCTGCTGGCGGAGGGCCGCGCGCCCAGGGCCCTGCTGCTCAGCCTGCACCGACCCGACCTGCTGGCGGGTTTCGATCGGGTGGTGGGTCTGCGGGCCGGGCGGGTGCAGTTCGACCTGCCGGTGGGGGCGGTGAACCCCGGCCTGCTGGCGGCGCTCTACGCCGGCGAGGCGCCATGAGCACGGCGGGTCCGGCGCTGGCCGGCGGATGCCGGTGGCACCGCTGGCGGCCGGCGGCGCCCCTGTGGGTGCTGCTGCCGGCCCTGGTGCTGCTGCCCCTGCTGGTGCTGCTGCCGGGCCTCAGCCACGGCGGCGGCTGGAGCCTGGTGGGGCAGTTCGCACTGGCGGCGCTGCGGCCCTCGCTGGATCCACTGGTGCTCAGCTCGGCCCTGCGGGGCCTGGGCGTGACCGTGGGCATGGCCCTGCTGGGCTGGGCCCTGAGCCTGGTGCTGGGGCTGGTGCTGGGGGTGCTGAGCTCGCGGCAGGTGTGGCGCCGCTGCAGCGGCCGGCTGTGGCCAGCGGAGCTGATCCGGCGGTTGCTGGCGCTGCCGCGCTCGATCCACGAGCTGCTCTGGGGCCTGATCCTGCTGCAACTGGTGGGCCTGCAGCCGGCGGTGGCGGTGCTGGCGATCGCCATCCCCTTCGGCGCCCTGGTGGCACGGGTGCTGAGCGACCAGCTCGACGCCCTGCCCAGCGCTGGCCTGGAGGCCCTGGAGGCGGCCGGCGTGACGCCCCCGGCCGCCCTGCTCACCGCCCTGGGCCCGCCGCTGCTGCCCCAGCTGCTGAGCTACGGCGGCTACCGGCTGGAATGCGCCCTGCGCAGCGCCACCCTGCTGGGGGTGTTCGGCCTGGGGGGGCTGGGCACCGAGCTGCGGCTGACGCTGCAGTCGCTGGCTTTCAGGGAGCTCTGGACCGGCCTCTGGCTGCTGCTGGCGGCGATGCTGCTGCTGGAGCAGCTGGTGGGCTGGCTGCGGCGGCGCTGGACGATGCCGGCTCGCCTCAGCCTCAGCCCCCAGGCCGCCTCGCCCCACAGACACGCCGCGGTCAACGGCAACGCCAGCGGCGTGGGCCGCGGCGGCCGGGAACTGGTGCTGGCCGCGGCCCTGCTGCTGCCCGTGCTGGTGGCGCTGGCCTGGGGCCTGGAGGTGGACCCGCGCAGCCTGCTGCGCTGGCAACCCCTGCCCCCCCTGCCCCCCGCCGACTGGGGGGCGGTGGCGGCCCTGCCCTGGCCCACCCTGGTGGCCAACACCCTCAGCCTCACCCTGCTGGCCGCGGCCCTGGCGGTGGGCCTGGCGCCGCTGCTGCTGCTGCTGGTGCGGCCCTGGCCCCTGGGCCGGGCGGCGGTGCTGGGGCTCTGGGCCCTGGGACGGCTGTGGCCACCGCCGCTGATCGCCCTGCTGCTGTTGTTCGTGCTGCAGCCCGGGGTGATCACCGGCGCCCTGGCCCTGGGCCTCCACAACCTGGGGGTGCTGGGCCGGCTGCTGCTGGAGAGTGCCGAGCACCGCGGCGAGAGCAGCGAGCAGGCCCTGCTGAGCGCCGGCAGCGGCCCACGGCTGGCGCTGCTCTACGGGCGCTTCAGCGCCCTGGCGCGGCCCTACCTGGCCTACGGCGCCTACCGGGCCGATGTGATCCTGCGCGAATCGGTGGTGGTGGGCCTGGTGGGAGCCACGGGCCTGGGCAGCCAGCTGCTGGAGGCCCTCAGTTCCTTCGCCGTCGACGAACTGGCGGCGCTGATGCTGGTGTACGCCGCCCTGACGCTGCTGGGGGAGGACCTCAGCGACCGCCTGCGCCGCCGCCTGCTGGCGGGCTGAGTGCCGCGGCGGTGCTCACCAGCCCCCGCTCCAGCAGCAGCGCGGCCGCCGCCTCGGCGCCGCGCTCGCCCAGCTCCACCGGCGCACGGGTGTGGGCGCTGAGGTCGTGGTCGTAGCAGCGGTCGTAGTAGTCGAGCATCTGGCGGCAGGCGGCGGTCCAGTCGCGGGCGGCGATCGCCTCGAGGGCCAGGGCGGTGCGCTGGGGCCCGAGGCGGCGGGCGATGCGCCGGGTGGCCTCGGCCAGCTGCTCGGGATCCTGCACGCCGTAGATGCGCACCAGCTGGGCCAGGCGCTGCTCCAGGGGCCGCTGCACCGCCAGGGCCGGCGCCGCCTGCATCTGCCGCCAGAGGCCGGCCGGGATGCGGCAGCGGCCCACCTGCACGCTCTCGGCCTCCAACCAGATCTGCTCCGCCCCCGCCAGGCCACGCAGGGCCATGGCCAGGCGGTTCTCGTAGTGCTCGCTGCTGGGCTGGGGGGGCATGCCCAGGGCCCCGAAGCTGCTGCCGCGGTGGTGGGCCAGGCCCTCGAGGTCCACCACCGCCACACCCCGGGCCGCCAGGGCGAGCAGCAGGTCGGTTTTGCCGGTGCCGGTGCGGCCGCCCAGCAGGCGCAGGGGCCAGGGCCGCTCGAACAGGGCCAGCACCCAGCGCCGGTAGGCCTTGTAGCCCCCCTCCAGCAGCAGCACCGGCAGATCCAGCTGGCCGGCCAGCCAGGCGAGGCTGGCACTGCGCATGCCGCCACGCCAGCAGAGCAGCCGCAGGGGCTGGCCGGGGCTGGCGGCGGCCCGCTCGGCCAGCTCGGCGGCCATCGCCTCCAGGCGCGGCCCCACCAGGGCCAGGCCGCGCAGCACCGCCGTCTGGCGGCCCTCAAGCTTGTAAGCGGTGCCCACCTCGGCCCGGCCGGCGTCGTCGAACAGGGGCAGGTTGATCGCGCCGGGGATGTGGCCCTGGGCGAACTCGGCCGGGCTGCGCACATCGAGCAGCGGACCCTGGCGGGCCAGGAAGAGCTCCACATCCACCCGCTCGGCCTCCCCACGCTCCGGCCCCCCACGCTCCGGCGTCGCCCCGCTCTCTGCCACGCCTGAAGTTCCGCCGCTGCCTCCACCAATGCTGCCTGGCGGCCGCACGTCCTGACCGCCGAACAGCCGGGCGGGGCAGGTGTGGTGCAGGATCAGGCCCTGGTTTGCCCGCTGCCGCACCGATGCCCGCCGCTGTGCCCCGCAAGCTGATCGTGCTGGGCGACAGCGGTGTGTATGGCTGGGGCGATCCCCTGGAGGGCGGCTGGTGCGAGCGCCTGCGGCGCCACTGGATGGGCCTGCCCGACGCCCCGGTGCTCTACCCCCTCGGGGTGCGCGGCGATGGCCTGGAGCGGGTGGCGGCCCGGCTGCAGGCGGAGGTGGCCTGCCGCGGGGAGCTGCGCCGCCAGCAGCCCCACGGGATCCTGCTGGCCACGGGGATCAACGACTGTGCCCGGGTGGGACGGCCCGACGGCCGCCCCCAGCTGGAGGCGGAGGGCTTCCTCTACGGCCTCCAGCAACTGCTGCTGCGGGCGCGGGCCTCCGCCCCGGTGCTGGTGCTCGGGCTCACCCCGGTGCAGGAAGCGGCGATGCCCTATGCCGATGTGCTCTGGTATGGCCTTGAGCAGGTGCGGCGCTACGAGGGACTGGTGGAGGAGGCCTGCCTGGAGGCCGATGTGCCCTTCCTGCCCCTGCTCAACGACCTGCTCGCCGATCCCAGCTGGCCCGCCTGGCTGTGTGGCGACGGCCTGCACCTCAACAGCGAGGGACACCGGCAGGTGTACAGGCGGGTGCAGCAGTGGCCGGCGCTGCTGGAGTGGGCGCGGCTGCAGCCGCTGCACCTGGGCACGGCATGGGGCTGAGGTGGCCCCATCCCCCATTCGGGTGAATCGTCAGGCCCGGAACGGTGTGGAAGGGGCTGTGGGCCAGGAGAACGGTGAGCTCACGATCCCCATCGTTCCCGGCCATGACCGTTTCACGTTGCCAGGCCCACCGGGCCAGCGCCAGCTCCAGCACCAGAACCAGCACCAGCGGCCATCACCTGCGCAACCGCGCCCTGCTGCAACGGCTGGGCCGCAGCCGGGCCTGCGCGGCCAGGCTGCACTGGCGCAATGCCCTGGTGGTGAGCAACCTGGCCCTGGTGCGGCTGGTGGCCAACCGCGAGAGCCGCCGCAGCGGCCGACCCTTCGATGAGCTCTACGCCAGCGGCTGCCTGGGACTGATCCGGGCTGTGGAGGGCTTCGATGCCAGCCGTGGCCTGGCCCTGAGCAGCTTCGCGGTGCCCTACATCCGCGGCGCCATGCTCCAGGAGCAGCGCGATCGCGAGCAGCCGCTACACACCCCCCGGCGGCTGCGGGAGCTGCAGCGCCGGGCCGAGAAGCTGGTGGAGCAGCGGCGCGGCGGCGGCCTGACCGCCCTCAGCGCCGCTGAGCTGGCCGGGGCCCTGGGCTGCAGCCTGGAGCGGCTGGAGGAGGCGGGCCGGGTGAAGCGGGCCCTGGTGGTGGGCAGCCTCGATCAGCCGGCGGCGGGCAGCGGCGGCGAGGGCGGCGAGGGCGACGACGGCCCCAGCCGGCAGGACCTGCTCAGCGCCGGCCAGCGGCCGTGGCAGGCCCAGAACCCAGACCAGCAGCACCAATGGCTGATGGCCCAGCTCGGCCGCCTCAGCCCAGGCGACCGCGACCTGCTGGAGGGCCGCTGGATCGATGGCCTGAGCTGGCGGGACCTGGGGCGGCTGCAGGGTTGCTCGGCCGCCGTGTGCCGCGAGCGGGGCGAGGCGCTGCTGGTGACCCTTCAGACCAGGGCACCGGGAAGCACCCCTGCCCCGGCAAGCACCACGGCCCAGGCCAGCATCGCCAGCAGGGCGGCGATGGCGGTCTGAAGGCCGTTCACCAGTTCGTTGCTGAGCCAGCTGTAGCGGCTCTGGGCGGTGGCGCCGATCACGCTCTCCAGCAGCGTGGCCACCAGGCCCACCACGGTGATCAGGGCCGCGGCGGCAACGGTGAGCGCAGCCGGGGGGCCGGGCAGCAGGCCCAGCACCAGGGCCAGCGCCACCATCACCACGCTGCCCACCAGGCTGGCCAGGGTGCCCTCCAAGCTGATCGCCCCCTCCGTGCCGGGCGGCACGGGCCGCAGGCTGGTGATCAGCACGGTGTGGCGGCCCCAGCGCTTGCCGATCTCACTGCCGCAGGTGTCGGCCAGCTTGGCGGCGAAGCTGGCCGTGAAGCCCACCAGCAGCAGGGGCGTCCAGGCGGGCGGCGCCAGGGCGATGGCCATGGCCAGCAGGGCGCCGGTGGCCGCCGAGCCCCACACGTTCTCAGGCCCGCGCCGGCCGCCGCGGGCCTCAGCCAGGCCCTGCTCGAGCTTGCGGCGCAGGCCCAGCCGCGTGACCAGCGAACCGAGCAGCAGATAGCCCACCACCGCCAGCCAGCCGCGGGGCCCGAGGCAACCCCAGAGCACGGTGCCGAGGATGCCGGCATGCACCCAGCCGGCCGAGGTGAGCAGGGGCAGGCGCTGGGCCCCACCGATCAGCAGGCCATTGAGCAGCAGGGCAATCAGCCAGGCCAGGGGCTCCTGGGGCGCCGGCAGGCCGCCCGCACCCAGGCCCGCGGGCACCAGGAGCGCAAGCGGAGCGATGGCGGCGAAGAGAGAAACCAAGGCGGCGGCCGCGGCGGGCGGCCCCACTGTGTTGCACACCCCTAAGGCCGGGGCCGCCGGGGCCTGCTGGCAACGGATAATCCCTCCACGTGCAGGCGGCGGACATGATCTTCAAGCGCAAGGACAGCTTCTTCCTCGACCTCAGCAAGGCCGGCAGCACGGCCCCTGAGAGCAAGCCCGCCGGGACCCAGCCGGCCGCGACGCCCAGCAAGCCGGCAGCTCCGGCGGTGGAGAAGCCCACGGCCACCGAGGCGGCAGAGGCCCCGGCCCCGCTGGCCCCTGCGGCCCAGCCGGCGCTCACCACCGCCGAGGCGGTGGCCGCCGAGCTGCGGGCGGCCCAGGAGGCGCGGCCGGTGCCCAGCAACGTGACCTTCGCGCCGGATTGCCTCAATCCGGCCAACGCGGTGCCCAGCCGCCGCCGCCGCGCCGGCGCCAACCTCGGCCTGTTCAAGGGGATGGTGGACGAGATGTTCCGCAGCTGAGCGCCAACCCCCGGCGCCAGGCGGCCAGCAGGGCGGCGACGGCCACCGCGGCGGTGGAGGTGCGCAGGATCATGGCGCCCAGGCCCACGGGCTGCCAGCCCGCCGCCGCCGCCACCTGCTCCTCCTCCGGGCTCCAGCCCCCCTCCGGCCCGATCGCCACCACCACCTGAGCAGGCGGCAGCTGCTGCGGCAACAGCTCCACCGCCCTCAGGCGCCGCTCCAGGGGCTGCAGACCCTCGCGGCGGGTGGTGGCCAGCAGCCGCAGCACCGGCCCCTCGGCACCCGGCTGCGGCCCTGGCTCCGGCCCGGCCGCCAGCACGGCGGCGGCGGGCTGGGGGGCATCGAGGCGGGGCAGCCACAGCCGCTCGCACTGCTCCAGCGCCTCGCGCAGGATCGCGGCCTGCCGCTGGGGCCTGAGGGGCGCGGCGGCGGCGCTGCGCTCAGCGCGCAGGGGCGAGAGACGATCGATGCCCAGTTCGCAGGCCATGCGCAGGAGCACATCGGCGTCCTGACGGGGCAGGGCCACCGCCAGCTGCAGGACGGGCCGGGGCAGCGGCTCGGCCAGCAGGGGCCGCTGCAGCGGCTGCTCCAGCAGGGCCGTGTCGGCCGCCAGGGTGGCGCTCCAGAGGTGGCCGGCCCCATCCACCAGGGCAAAGCGCTCAGCGGGCCGCAGCCGCAGCACCCGGCGCAGGTAGTGCAGCTCCGGCGGCTCCAGCGCCAGCACCGCACCGGCATGGAAACCGGCATCGTCTACGGCTGAGGCGGCGGCAGCGGCCAGCCGCTCGGGGGGCACCAGCAGCCGTCGCCACTCCCGCGCCACCGCGCTCGCCCGCTCAGTTGCCGGCGAAGGGCAGCAGCTCCTCGGGCTGCTCCTCCACCGGCCAGTCGTCGTTGATGCCGCCGATCACCAGCTCGTCGATCTCCACCAGCTCGCGGCTGAGCTGGGTGAAGGTGTTGATCAGCACGTCGAGGGCCACGGCGTCGCTGAGGCCCAGATCCACCCAGCAGCGGGCCCACTCCCCCTGGTATTCCACCGGCCCCATGTTGTGCATCAGCGCATGCTGGGCGGTTTCAGCCAACTCGGCGTCGTAGGCCATCCAGCTGATCTCGCCGCCATCGGCCTCCTGGGCCTGGAGGTTCTCGGCGTTGAAGCCACCCAGCTTGCCGAGGAAGAACCAGCTGTCGAAGGCGGTGTCCACATAGCCCCGCTCCCCCTTGCCGGGGGGGTGGAGAAAGCGCAGCCAGATCCAGCAGCTGAAGGGATTGATCTCGCGGAAACGCACCTCCATGGAGAGCGGCCTCGGGGGCGGTGGGGCAGGGGCCTCACCATCCCACACCACCCCGGGGCCGGGCATGCTGGGGCGATGCTGGAACTCAGTGGGGTGCGCTACCAGCCGGCCACGGCGGCCCGGCCGGTGCTCGACGACGTGAACCTGCAGCTGCAGGCTGGCCGGCTGGCGCTGGTGGCGGGCCCCAGCGGCGGCGGCAAAACCACCCTGCTGGAGGTGATCAGCGGCCTGGCCGAGCCGGAGCGGGGCACGATCCGCTGGAACGGGGAGACGCTCAGCGGCCGCCAGCGGCGCTGGCTGTGCGGGCTGGTGTTCCAGTTCCCCGAACGCCATTTCCTGGGCCTCACGGTGGGCCAGGAGCTGCGGCTGGGGCACCGCCGCCTGGAGGCCGAGCGGTTGGAGCGCGTGCTGGAGCGGGTGGGGCTGGGCGCGCTGTCGGTGCAGCAGCAGCCGGAGCGCCTCAGCGGCGGCCAGCAGCGGCGGCTGGCGCTGGCGGTGCAGCTGCTGCGCGAAGCGCGGGTGCTGCTGCTGGATGAACCCACCGCCGGCCTCGACTGGGCGGTGCGCAGCGATGTGGTGGGGCTGCTGGGGGATCTGGCGAAGGAGCGGGTGGTGCTGGTGGTGACCCACGAGCCGGAGCTGTTCCGGGAGCTGGAGCCGGCGAGCTGGTCGCTGCGGGAGGGCCGGCTGAGCCCCATGGAGGCGGGCACGCTCCGTACCATTTCCGCAAACGGGGGGCGTGCATGACTGACCAGTTGCTGCGGGCCGCCGCCGCCGGCGGCGGCATCCGCCTGGTGGCGGTGAGCACCAGCGCCGCCAGCCGCGAGGCGACGCGGCGGCACCGGCTGTCGTTTCTCACCTCGGCCCTGCTGGGGCGGGCGATGACCGCCGGCCTGCTGCTGGCCAGCTCGATGAAGGTGGCCCACGGCCGGGTGAACCTGCGGATCGCCTCCGACGGCCCCCTGCGCGGCCTGAATGTGGATGCCGGCCGCGACGGCACGGTGCGGGGCTACGTGGGCAACCCGGAGCTGGAGCTGGATCTGGTGGAGGAGAGCGACGGCGGCCACCACTTCGACTTCCGCACCGCCACCGGCACCGGCTATCTGCACGTGGTGCGCGACCTGGGCGAGGGCGAGCCCTACAGCTCCACGGTGGAGCTGGTGAGCGGCGGCATCGGCGATGACCTGGCCTCCTACCTGCTGCACTCGGAGCAGACGCCCTCGGCGGTGTTCGTGGGCGAGCAGATCGACAGCCAGGGCATCCTCTGCAGCGGCGGCGTGCTGGTGCAGGTGCTGCCCAAGGCGGCCCAGGAGCCGGCCCTGGTGGCCCTGCTGGAGGAGCGCTGCCGGGAGGTCACGGGCTTTCCCCAGCGGCTGGCGGCCTGCGAAGGCCACCTGCACAGCCTGCTGCAGGACATCTTCCCCGACCTCGACCCCCAGCCCCTGGACTCCGGCCCTCAAGCGGTGCGGTTCCGCTGCCCCTGCAGCCGCGAGCGCAGCCTCGGGGCTCTCAAGCTGCTGGGACGCGATGAGCTGGGCAGCATCCTGGAGGAAGACGGCCAGGCCGAGCTCACCTGCCACTTCTGCAACGCGGTGTATCAGGTGAGTGGGAGCGAGCTGGAGCAGCTGATCGACGACGTGACGCCGGTGGCGCGCTGATCAGGCCACCAGCAGGGCACCGAGCAGCAGCAGCAGCAGGGCCGGCAGGCTCTGCAGCTGGCCCAGGTTGAGGGAGAGGCCCAGAGGGATGGTGGAGGAGGCGGCACCCACCAGCAGGCCGCCCACCAGCAACCCGAGGCTGAGCAGGCCGAAGCCCCAGCCCACGGCCGCCAGGAAGCGGCGGCGGCGGCGCTGCAGCACCACCACGCACAGGCCGGTGCCCAGGGCCAGCAGCAGTTCGGCCGGCGCCGAGGGCACCAGCAGGAGCAGCACGAACAGGCCCCCGAAGCCCCCCAGGGCCAGGGCGCGGTCGTTGCCCTCGGCCATCACCAGGTTGGGGGCGGCCAGGGAGGGTGCGGCGACGCGGGGCAGGGCCACCTTGGGCAGGGCCGGCAGGGAGGGCCGCGGCGAGGGCGAGGCCGGCGTGAGCTGCTCGCGGGCGGAGGCCGTGCGGGCGGCGGTGCTCACCCGGCCCTGCTGGCGCTCCTTGAGGCGATCCATGAGCACGGCGTCGTAGGCCGCCTCCACCCGTGAGCGGGCGATGGGGTCGTCGCCGGCGTCCTTGAGTCGGGCTTCGCGGGCGGCCTGCACCGCATCGAAGCTGGCCTCGGGGGTCACCCCAAGCCGCTCATAGGGCCCACTTCCTGAGTCGGAACCGGAATCGGAGGGCGGTTCGAGGAGGTTGGACATCGGCGGGGGCGTCCGGGACGGCTGTGAGCAGACTCTGCCTGGACAGAGCGTATCGAGCCAAGGTCAGAAGAGGGGCTTGCTGCAACGGAATCCACCCTCGCGCTGCAGGCGCTGCCGGCGGCGCTCGGCCTCGGCGGGATCGAGCTGGTGGCGGTGCTTGAGCAACGGCATCTGGGGCGGCAGATGGCTGCCTTCGCGCATCTCCACGGTGGAGAGGCCCGTGGGCTCAACGCCGGGCTGACTCTGAAAACTCACGTAATCCCAGCCCCCATCAGCGCGGGGGCGCACCAGCCAGACAGGATCCGGCATCGTCCTTGACGGTTTGTTACACGCCAGTCTGGCGCGGCCGGAGAACCGGTGTGAGGCAATGGATCCCGGCGGCGGCGGGCTCAGAGGCTGATGGGCTCCACGCCGCTCACCACCGGCGCCACCGCGCTCAGCTCGAGGTCGGGGTGGTCGTCGCGGAGCTGGCCCAGGTTCCAGTCGTTCTTGAACAGCAGCACCGGCCGGTTCCAGGCGTCGCGCACGGTTTTGCAGTTGAAGATGCGGCCCACCTTCTCCAGCTCGGGCCAGCCGCCCACCACCCAGCGGGCCACGGAGAAGCCGAGGGGTTCGATGCGGGTCTTGACGCCGTATTCGTGTTCGAGGCGGTATTGCACCACCTCCAGCTGCAGCTGGCCCACGGCGGCGAGGATCGGATCGCGCTTGCTCTCGTCGGTGTCGTAGAGGATCTGCACGGCACCCTCCTCGCGCAGCTCGTTCACGCCCTTGCGGAAGCTCTTGAAGGCGGAGGGGTTGGGATTGCGCAGCCAGGCGAAGATCTCGGGGCTGAAGCAGGGGATGCCCTCGTATTCCACCCTGGGGCCGAGGAAGAGGGTGTCGCCGATGGCGAACACGCCGGGGTTGTTGAGGCCGATCACGTCGCCGGGGTAGGCGTCGTCCACCACTTCGCGGTCCTGGCCGAAGAGCTTCTGGGGGCGGGAAAGGCGGATGCTGCGGCCGGTGCGGGCGTGCTGCACGGTCATGTCCTTCTCGAACTTGCCGGAGCACACGCGCACGAAGGCCACCCGGTCGCGGTGGCGGGGGTCCATGTTGGCCTGGAGCTTGAACACGAAGCCGCTGAAGCCGGGGCCCACCGGATCGATCACGCCGGCGCTGCTGGGGCGGGCGACCGGCTGCTGGGCGAGGTCGAGGAAGGCGTCGAGGAAGGGACGCACCCCGAAGTTGGTCATCGCCGAGCCGAAGAACACCGGGCTGAGCTCACCGGCGCGCACCAGCTCGAGATCCAGCTCGGCGCCGGCCCCCTCCAGCAGCTCCAGCTCCTCGAGGGCCTGATCGAGGAGGTCGCTCTCCACGGCGCCGCTGGCGCGGGCTTCCTCCACGCTGAGGCGCCGCTCCTCGCTCTGGCGGCCGCGCTGGGCCCGGGCAAACAGGATCAGCTCGTGGCTGCGGCGATCGATCACGCCGCGGAACTGATCGCCGCTGCCGATCGGCCAGTTCACCGGCCAGCAGGCCAGCCCCAGCTCCCGCTCGATCTCATCGAGCAGCTCGAGGGGCTCTCGGCCCGGCCGGTCCATCTTGTTGATGAAGGTGAAGATGGGGATGCGCCGCATGCGGCACACCTCGAACAGCTTGCGGGTCTGGGGTTCGAGGCCCTTGGCGGCGTCCTCGAGCATCACGGCGTTGTCGGCGGCGGCGAGGGTGCGGTAGGTGTCCTCGGAGAAGTCCTGGTGGCCGGGAGTGTCGAGCAGGTTGATGGTGCTGCCGCTGTAGTCAAACTGCAGCACGGTTGAGGTGATCGAGATGCCCCGCTGTTTTTCCAGCTCCATCCAGTCGGAGGTGACCTTGCGCTGCTCGCCCTTGGCCTTCACGGCGCCGGCCTGCTGGATGGCTCCCCCGTAGAGGAGGAGCTTCTCGGTGAGGGTGGTCTTGCCGGCGTCGGGGTGGGAGATGATCGCGAAGTTGCGGCGGCGGGCCACCGCTTCAGCCAGCGTCTGAAGTTCCTGGGGGAGGGCAGCGCCGCCATCGGCCGCAGTTGGGGTGCTGGAACTGGTCATCGGATCAGCCTGCCAGGCCACCAGGATGGGGTCTTGGGTCGCTCCTCCGGCATGCCCCCGTCCCGTATCCGCGTGCAGTCCCGGCGCCCGTCCAGCCAGGCCGCCACCTTTCTGGTGCCCGGCACACCGGTGTTCGTGGGGGAGCGCAAGCAGGACCAGGCGAGCCTGCACCTGATCCACTTCGATCATGAGCGGCTGCATGAGGTGGAGGGGGCGAGCCTGGCGGACTGCCAGGAACGTCTTCGAGCGCACGGCGTCACCTGGGTGAACGTGAACGGGGTGCACGACGTGGGCCTGATCGACACGCTGGGGGATCTGTTCGGTCTGCACCCGATGACGCGGGAGGACATCGCCGACACCTCCCAGAGGCCGAAGTGGGAGGAGTTTCCCAGCTACGGGTTCATGGCGCTGAAGATGCTGGGGGTGAACGAGACAACCCGGGAGGTGGAGATCGAGCACGTGAGCCTGATCCTCGGCTCCAACTGGGTGCTCACGTTTCTGGAAGATGACGGCGACGTGTTCACGAGCGTGCGCTCGCGGATCCGCAGCGGCAACGGCAGGGTGCGGAAGCAGGGTGCCGACTATCTGGCGTTCTCCCTGATCGACGCGGTGATCGATCACTACTTTCTTGCCGTGGAGTGGACCGGTGATGAGATCGAGCTGTTCGACGATCATGTGCTCAACAACCCCAACCATCTGCGGATCGAGGAGATCCACCACTTCAAGCGCGCTCTGCTGGTGCTGCGGCGGGCGGTGTGGCCGATGCGGGAGGTGATGGGAGCGGTGATGACGAGCGAAGGCGGCCTGATCCGGCGCGAGACGCATGTGTTCTGGCGCAATCTCCACGACCACGCGGTGCAGGTGATCGACCTGGTGGAAACCTGCCGCGACACGCTGGCGAGCCTGCAGGACACCTACCTCTCGAGCCTCAGCAATCGCATGAACGAGGTGATGAAGACCCTCACCATCATCTCCACGATCTTCATCCCCCTCACCTTCATCGCCGGGGTGTACGGCATGAACTTCCAGCACATGCCTGAGCTGTCCTGGCGGCTGGGCTACCGGGCGGTGCTGGCGCTGATGGTCGCCCTGGCGGTGGCGCTGATGCTGATGTTCCGCCGCCGGGGCTGGCTGTGAGCCGCAGCAGCCACCGGCAGTGGCGACAGGAGGTGCCTGAGCTTGCGGGCGTAGTCGGCGTCGGAGGCGGGCTCGATCAGCAGTTCCTCGCCGGACTCGATCCTGCGGGCAGCGATCACCAGGTGTTCCCCTTGGACGGTGCGGGGGGAGAGCACGGCGTTGGCGGGCTCTCCGGGCGGGGGAAAGTTCCAGAACCGGGCATTGTCACCGCAGACGATCACCCAGCCCGGCCGGCGCGGGTTGGTGTAGCCGTAGTGGAGCAGGTCACGGCATTGCCGTTCGGGCAGGCCCTCCAGCCGCACGGCACGATCGAAACCCGGTTCGAAGCGCCACAGAAGGCTGCCGCGCTCCAGTGGAGTCAGAGAGAACACCCCCTGGCCATGGATGCCGCTGGCACCGATCCGGTACGGAATCTGCAGGCCCATCAGGGATCCACATCCCGGCGCGAAGGCAGCCCCGGCAGGGGCTCGGGGGGGCCGTGGTGCCCGTCGCCCTGCCGCCAGAGGCGCAGGGCCTGCCGCACATAGGGCAGATGGCGGAAGCGTTCGGGCAGCGCATCGATGCGCTGGATCGCCTCGCCGTGGTGTCCGGCCTGAGCGGCGGATCTGGCGGAGTCGAAGCTGGCGGCGAAGGCCACCTCCTCGGCGTCGAGTTCAGTCCGGCGGCCGCGGATCTCGAACAGTTCCACCGGCTTGTGGATGCCCCGCAGATGGGCGTCGTCGATCTTGACGATCACATACCGCTCCCGGTCTTCCCCCAGGGCGGTGATCAGGGAGCGGGTGGCCAGGATCCGTGTGCCGTAGCGGCGGTTCACGGTTTCCACCCGGCTGCAGAGATTCACACGGTCACCCACGATCGTGTAGTTCACCCGATTGGTGGAGCCCATGTTGCCCACCACCACCGCGCCATAGTCAAGACCAAAACTGGTGTGGAAGCACAGGGGCCGGCCCTCCTGCTGCCAGCGGCGATTGAGATCCTCCAGGCGCTGGTGACAACTGAGGGCGGTCTCCACCGCGCAGCGGGCGGGATCCTCGATTGAATCGGGGGCTCCCCAGAAGAGCAGGGCCGAATCGCCCATGTACTTGTCGAGCACACCCTGCGTGGATTCGGCGGTGTCATGAATGACGCTGAAGTACTCGTTGAGCGCATCCAGGATCGTCTCGGGATCCAGGCTCTCGGTGATCTCGGTGAAGCCGATGATGTCGGTGAACAGGATCGCCAGCTGGCGCACCTCGCCACCGAGCTGGATCTGATCAGCGTTGAGCACCAGCTTGCGCACGAGCTTGGCGGGAACGTAGCGGCTGAAGTCCACGAGGGCGCTCTCGACGCGTTCCATCGAGTCGGAGATCTCATGGATCTCGTGCACCCAGCGGCCAGTGATCGGCTCTGGTTTCCGTTCGGGGTCGAAGTCGAGTGTGGAGACCGCCAGCAGGCGGCCGTTGATGCGGCGCAGGGGACTGCTGATGCGTCGACCGAAGAAGGCGGCGGTGGGCAGGATGATCAGCAGGCTGAGCAGGTAGCCCTGAGAGAGGGTGCTCAGGATGCGCTGCCGTTCGGCAATCACATGGTCGGAGTTGATGTCGATCCCCAGCACGGCCTCGAAGCTGCCGTCACGCCGGAACAGGGGGTAGTAGCCCGACAGCCAGGTGCCCCACTCGTCGGTGACGAAGCCCCGGTCGGCCTCGAACTGGCCCGTCTGCCAGACGCGGTGCAGGGCATCGGTGCTGGGGCTGGTGGTCATCACCGAGCCGATCGGCTCGTAATCCTCGCTGGCGTAGGGCGTGCCATCCACCACGAAGGCATAGCGGGAGAACTCATCCCGCGGGGTGCCCTCCACCTTGCGGAGAGTGTAGATGAACCCCACACCTTCCACATGATCGAGCGTTCGTTTCATCTGCGCATGGGTGCGCAGATAGATCGGATCAACGTGCTGGGAGGGCTCGCGAAGCGTGGCGAGGTCATCGGCATTGATCCGCGCGGCCAGCGCCCGTGTGGTCTCCCGCAGCCGCTTTGTGGTGTTCTCCCGGGCCACATTCATGCTCTGGGTGATCACCATCACGCCGTTGATGGCCGTCGCGGTGGTCACCGTCACGGTGAAGATCAGCGCGAGTGTGGGGGCAATACGCCAGCGTCCCGGCCTCCAGCCGCGGATCTCGAACATGCTGGAAGCCAAACCTTCCACCGACCTTAGGCAGAGGCCTCGGTGCCGTCCAGCGGCTGGCGTGGCGGGATGGGGAAGCCCGGACCCGGGCCGAAGCCGGCGGACCCGAAGACGTGGTCCCAGAGCGTGAGGATCAGTCCGTAGTGCCGAGCCGGGTTGCGGTGGTGCTCGAGGTGATAGCTGCCGCAGGCCAGCACGCGGGTGATCGGCCCATCGATGGCGGGATTGTGATCGAAGCGCCCGTCGCTGAGCAGCACTTCGTAGAGGTAATGGCAGCCGAGCAGCACGGGGCCCTGAGCGGGAAACAGCGCCGCGACCAGGAGCGCCGGCAGGGTGAGGGTGAACCACACATCCAGCGTTTCTGCGGGGGTGTCGAACCAGAACAGCAGGTGATGCCAGCGCAGGGGGCGGGGCCGCAGCAGGTAGGCCGGGTGGTGATGGGCGCGGTGGGCCAGGGCCAGCCGGTTCCAGCTCACGTTGTGATGGGCGAGGCGGTGAATGCCATAGGCGAGCGCCGTCCAGGCCAGCAGGGCCAGGGCAAACAGGGCGGCCCAGCGCAGGATCTCCAGTGGGCTGGCGAGAACCAAGGGCGACGGGAACGGCGGTCGCTGATGAAAAAACTGTAAGGAACCCGCACCACGCTGGGCCTGGTGGGAGGAGTCGCTTGCACACCCCACCAGTGGCGTTAGGGTTTCCGACACCTGAGCACCAGCCCATGACCGCCTCCGCCACGCCACCAGCAGCAGCGGCCTCAGCAGCTGCGGTGGAGAAGGCCTTCGGGGCTCCGGCACGGGGCGACTTCCCGCCCACGGCGCCGGCGGCGAACCCGGTGTTTTACCGCACCTATTCGCGCCGCCAGGAGGCGGGCCGCGAGAGCTGGAGCCAGGTGGCGGAGCGCAACCTGGGGGGCCTGCGCCAGCTGGGCAAGCTGAGCGAGGCGGAGGTGGAGCTGCTGCGGCGCATGCAGCTGCAGCAGAAGTCGCTGCCGTCGGGGCGCTGGCTGTGGATCGGCGGCACCCCCTGGATCGAGCAGCGCCACAACTTCAGCGGCGCCTACAACTGCACCTCCACCAACCTGGTGGACTGGGAAGCCTTCGGGCTGATGATGGACCTGGCGATGATGGGCTGCGGCACCGGCGCCATCATCGAGCCGCGGCTGATCGAGAAGCTGCCGGCGGTGCGCAACCGGCTGGCAATCACCAGCGTGGCCGACATCGGCGCCACGCCGGCGGGCCAGCGCCAGCAGGCCACCACCCACAGCATTGATGGCCAGAGCGTGGCGATCAAGGTGGGCGACACGCGCCGCGGCTGGGTGGACAGCTACCAGCTGCTGCTGGAGCTGAGCAGCGACGAGCGCTTCGACACCAGCACGCCGATCGAGATCAGCGTGGATCTCTCCGATGTGCGGCCGGTGGGCGAAACCCTGAAGGGCTTCGGCGGCATGGCCAACCCGGTGAAGCTCAAAGACCTCTACGGCCGGGTGGCCCAGATTCTCAACAAGGCCCAGGGGCGGCAGCTCACCTCGGTGGAATGTTGCCTGCTGATCGATGAGGCGGCGGTCACGATCGTGGCCGGCAACATCCGGCGCAGCGCGGGCATGCGCCAGTTCTGCGCCGAGGATTCGTCAGCCGCTGGAGCGAAAGACAACCTCTGGCAGCAAGACGGGGCGGGCAACTGGAGCATCGATCCGGAGCGCGACGCACTGCGGATGGCGAACCACACGCGCGTGTTCCACACCCGCCCGAACTGGGACACGGTGCTGGAGGCGGTGATCAAGCAGTTTCAGAGCGGCGAGGGCGCGATCCAGTTCGCCCCCGAGGCGATCGCCCGCTCCAATGCCGACCTGCTGCCCACCCTTGAGCTGCGCGAGGAGTTTGTGGGCATCTACTGCGACCAGGGCCGCGAGCAGGCGGCGAACTGGCTCAAGCTGCACCACCCGGGCCTGGAGGCCGACGAGCTGGAGCACCGCCTGGGCCGCTACGGGCTGAATCCCTGCGGCGAGATCCTCGGCGCCGACTTCCACTGCAACCTGGCCGAGGTGCACCTCAACCAGATCCACCCCACCGACTTCCAGGCCCAGGAGGATGCCTTCCGCGCCGGCGGGATCGCCGTGGCGTGTCTGCTGAATCACGACTTCGAGGTGGAGCGCTACCGCCAGAGCCGGGCCTGGGATCCGATCGTGGGCGTGAGCTTCACCGGCCTGTTCGACTTCTTCGTGCATGCCTTCGGCACGCCGTGGCTGAACTGGTGGGAGGCGGGCCGGCCGGATTCAGAGGAGGGCCGGGCGTTCAAGGCGCGGGAGGCCGATTATCTGCAGCGCTGGAAGCGGATCGTGCACGAAGCGGTGTGGGAATACTGCGACCGCCACGGCATCCGCCGGCCGAACCGCTGCACCACGGTGCAGCCGGCGGGCACCAAGAGCCTGCTCACCGGCGCCAGCCCGGGCTGGCATCCGCCCAAGGCGCAGCGCTTCATCCGCCGCATCACCTTCCGCAAGAACGATCCGGTGGCGCTGGCGTGTCTGGATTACGGCTACACGATCGTGCCGAGCCAATCCGATAAGGACGAACAGGGCCGTCTGCTGGATGATCCGTTCGATCCACGCTGCAGCGAGTGGCTGGTGGAGATCCCCACGGAGGTGAGCTGGGCGAACCTGCCGGGTGCCGACACGGTGGAGATCAACAACTTCTCGGCCCTGGCGCAGTTTGACTTCTACATGCAGGTGCAGCAGCACTACACGGCCCACAACACCAGCGCGACCATTGAGTTCCGCGAAAACGAGATCGCACCGCTGGCCCACAGGATCCACGAGGCGATCGAGGAGGGCTTCGGCTACATCTCGGCGGCGCTGCTGGCCCGCTTCGATGCCAACGCCACCTTCCCGCGGCTGCCGTTCGAGCCGATCGACAAGGCCACCTACGAACGGCTGCACCAGGAGGTGGAAGGCCGCCGCCGCACGGCGGACTTCTTCGAAGCCCTGGCCCGCTACGACCGCGGCGAACTGATGGAGGCGGGACCTGCCGGTTGTGATTCGGACAAGTGCCTGCTGCCGTTGGCGAAGCCGGAGGGGTGAAGCGCTGCATGCGGGGGGTGGTTCACGGGTCCGTGAACCACCTGGGTCCGGTGGGCCGGACGACGGCAGATAGCCACTGCCCCAAGGGCTCTAAGGTTTTTGGGGCGCAGGGAAAAGGGGCGTTATACGGAAAGAGTTGAGGCGGATTGAGTGGCTTGCGGAACAATCGAAGAACTAGTTATATGGTCTACCGGTTATGGTTGCATGGCTGAGTAGATGCAATGGATCTGACAAGGTTTCTAGAGCTTCTGAAGCTGAGGCCGCAGACACTTCTGGGCATCTTGCTGGGAACTGGCGTACTGGCACTTTTACCAGAAAGCGCTCTCACCAAGCTGGGGCTTCATGCCTTTGTCTCTAAATTTCGCGGATGGCTCGGAGGAGCATTTGTTTTAAGCTCGGCCCTTCTCCTGGGCAATGGATTGTCGGCTGTCCTTCGTCAAGTCGGGAGATGGATATCTGAGATCAATGAATCCAAGGCAAGGCGAAAGTCATTTAAGTATCTCAGCCCTCCCGAGAAAGCCTTGCTGGCAAAGTACCTCAACGATAAGACTACGACGCACTACTTTGATATCAGTGACGGCATCGCAAATGGCTTGGAAGCCAGGGGATTCATCTACAGAGCTTCCAATGTGGGTGCCCACTACAAGTCCTTTGCATTCAACATCCAACCTTGGGCGTGGAGGTGCTTGCAGGACAATCCTCGCCTTGTGACTGATGAGACAATAACAACTGAAAAATGATTACGCTACTAGACCTTACTGGAATAGTCGCGTGGCTGGCCACATAACATCCAAATACCGAAGACGGGGCCTATGTTACTTTGATATCCTTTCGCCTCCTGCCGGCTTCTGATCTGGAGCGTTATGCGGCGGGCGTCTGAGGGAAACCAAATAGCCTCAAAGATGCGACCAAAGTCTCACCCATGCAGCTTGGACTGTGCGGATTGGATGGGCTGCTCTATAATTCCCGCAAAGGCAAGCATTGCCGCAGTTCATGACTGAACAGGAAATCGAAGCCAACCTGATTGCCAGCCTGACTGAACTTAAATATGTCTATCGAGCAGAAATCAATAGCCGTGCGACGCTAGAGAGTAATTTTCGAGAGAAGTTCGAAGCACTTAACCGCGTCAAGTTATCCGATGGGGAGTTTGCTCGTCTGCTTGACGAGATCATCACGCCCGACGTTTTCGCTGCTGCCAGGATTCTTCGCAGTCTCAACGCCTTCACCCGCGATGACGGCACGCCGCTGAACTATTCGCTTGTGAACCTGAAAGATTGGTGCAAAAACGACTTTGAGGTGATCAATCAGCTACGCATCAATACGGAGTACAGCCACCACCGCTACGACGTCATCCTGCTGATCAACGGCGTGCCCGTGATGCAGATCGAGCTCAAAAGCCTCGGTATCAATCCACGACGGGCCATGGAGCAGATCGTGGAGTACAAGAATGATCCCGGCAATGGCTACACCCGCACGCTGCTCTGTTTCATGCAGCTCTTCGCTGTCAGCAATCGCGATCGCACTTATTACTTCGCCAACAACAACGCCCGCCATTTCGCCTTCAACGCCGAAGAGCGCTTTCTACCGATCTACGAATTTGCGGGCGAGGATAACAGGAAGATCACCCACCTCGACGACTTTGCAAAGGGATTCCTTTCGAAATGCGATCTAGGTCGCACGATAAGCCGCTATATGGTGCTGCTGGCAGCAGAGCAGAAGCTGATGATGATGCGGCCTTATCAGGTGTATGCCGTGCAGCATCTGGTTCGCTGCATCGATGAAGACAATGGCAACGGCTTCGTTTGGCACACCACCGGCAGCGGCAAGACGCTCACCTCATTCAAGGCCTCCACCTTGCTGAAGGAGAACCCGCATATTCACAAGTGCGTGTTCGTGGTGGATCGCAAGGATCTCGATCGCCAGACCCGCGAGGAATTCAACCGTTTCCAGGACGGTTGTGTGGAGGAAAACACCAACACCGCTGCCTTGGTGCGCCGCCTGCTCTCGGAGGACTACGCCGACAAGGTGATCGTCACCACCATCCAGAAGCTGGGGCTGGCGCTGGATGAGAACAGCAAGCGGAATCAGCAACGGAGCAGGAATGGCCAGGCCACCTACAAGGCGCAGCTCGAGGCCCTAAAGCACAAGCGGCTGGTGTTCATCTTCGACGAGTGCCACCGCTCCCAGTTCGGCGACAACCACAAGGCCATCAAGACCTTCTTCACCAAAGCCCAGCTGTTCGGATTCACCGGCACGCCAATCTTCTAGGTGAATGCGTCCTCACAGAAAATCGAAGACAGGCAGGCTTCGATGCGCACCACGGCTGATCTATTCGAGAAGCAGCTCCACGCTTACACCATCACCCATGCCATTGAGGATGGCAATGTACTGCGCTTCCACATCGACTACTAAAAACCCGAGGGTGCCAACCCACCCAAGCCCGGCGAGGCCATCGCCAAACGGGCCGTGATTGAGGCCATCCTCAAAAAGCACGATGCTGCCACCGCAGCCAGACGCTTCAACGCCATCCTCGCCACGGCGTCGATCAATGATGCGATCGAATATTTCTCGTTGTTCAAGGCCATCCAGGCAGAGAAGCTGGCTGCCGATCCCGAGTTCAAGCCGCTGAACATCGCCTGCGTGTTCTCTCCGCCTGTCGAGGGAAATCCTGATGTGAAGCAGATCCAGGAGGATCTACCGCAGGAGCAAGTCGACAACCAGGACGACCCCGAAGGCAAGAAGGCAGCCCTTAAGGCCATTCTTGCCGATTACAACAGCCGCTACGGCACCAATCACCGCCTCAGCGAATTCGATCTTTACTACCAGGATGTGCAGACGCGCATCAAGGATCAGCAGTGGCCGGAGCAGGATCTCCGCAAGGCCAACCCCCAGGCCGCCCACCACAAGATCGACATCACGATTGTGGTGGACATGCTGCTAACAGGCTTCGACTCCAAGTATCTAAATACACTGTATGTGGACAAGAGCCTGCGGCACCATGGCCTGATCCAGGCCTTTTCGCGCACCAACCGCGTGCTGAACAGCAGCAAGCCCTACGGCAATATTCTCGATTTCCGTCAGCAGCAGGAGGCAGTGGATGCCGCGATCGCTCTGTTTTCGGGTGAGAAAACCGGTGAGCAGGCGCGCGAGATCTGGCTTGTCGACAAGGCGCCGGTCGTGATCGAGAAGCTGCGTTCCGCCGCCCAGAAGCTTGCCGAGTTCATGGGCTCTCAAGGCCTCGATTGCACGCCCTCCGACGTCGCCAACCTGAAGGGGGATGTCGCCAAGGTGGCCTTCATCAGCCACTTCAAGGAAGTTCAGCGGCTCAAGACTCAGCTCGACCAATACACCGACCTCAGCGAGGGTGACAAAGACAGCATCGAACAGGTTCTGCCGGAAGACCGTCTGCGGGGTTTCAGAGGTCAGTACCTCGATACGGCCAGGAAGCTCAGGGAGCAGCGCGGTGACAACGATGGTAAATGTCAGAGCAAGGATGTGCCTCTGGATCAGCTCGATTTTGAGTTTGTGCTGTTTGCCTCCGCTGTGATTGATTACGACTACATCATGGGCCTGATTACCAGGTATTCGCAGAAGGCACCGGGCAAGGCCTCGATGACCCGCGAGGAACTGATCGGCCTGATCAGCGCCGATGCCAAGTTCATGGACGAGCGCGATGCCATCGCCGCCTACATCAACACCCTGAAAGCGGGCGAGGGCCTCAGCGAAGCCGCCATCCGCGAGGGGTATACGCGCTTCAAGGCCGAACAGAGCGCAAGGGAGCTCGCCGCCATTGCTGCCAGGCATGGCCTGGCGACCACCGCCCTGCAAGCCTTTGTGGATGCCATCCTGAGCCGCATGATCTTCGATGGCGAACAGCTCAGTGATCTCATGGCCCCGCTTGAGCTCGGCTGGAAAGCCCGCAGCCAGGCCGAACTTGCCCTGATGGCCGACCTGGTTCCTCTGCTCGTCAGGCGCGCTGGGGGGCGCGAAATCTCAGGGTTGCGTGCGTATGAGCAGTGAGACGACAGCCAGCACGATGAAGCAACACGAAACGACTGTTCTGATGCCGAAGCTGCGGTTTCCTGAGTTTCGGGAAACTAACGGGTGGGAAATCAAGCTCATCGGCCCTTATTTGGAAGACTGCTGAGGCAGAGTTCCGCCTGAGACAAATTTGCCTGTCTATAGTTCTACGCGGGAAGGTCTCAAGCGCCAAGATTCATACTTTGATGGAAGACTTCTCCAGAACAAGAGCGAATACGGCGTTGTTCCGCCAGGCTGTTTCGTCTACAGGCATATGAGCGACGACGGACTGTTCAAGTTTAATATCAATGATACTGGCGGTGCAATCGCGGTCAGTAAAGAGTATCCCGTCTTCCGAACCAAAGGTCTGAACTCAACATTCTTGCTTGCCAAGTTGAATGACGGCCTTGATTTCAAGCACTTTGCCTTCTCACAAAAAGCCGGAGGTACTCGAACCCGTCTGTATTTCAGCAGGCTTTGCGAATGGCATACTTTATTACCTTCTCTCGCAGAGCAGAACAAAGTCGCCGACTGCCTGACTTCGCTGGACGAGCTGATCGCTGCGCAAGCGCAGAAAGTGGAGGCGCTCAAGTCCCATAAGAAAGGGCTGATGCAGCGGCTGTTCCCCCGCGAAGGCGAAACCCAGCCTCCGCTTCGTTTTCCTGAGTTTCAGGATTCTGGGGATTGGGCTGATTCACCGATGGGTACGCTCCTAATGCATCCCCCCAGCTACGGAGTGAATGCCGCGGCAGTGCCATTTTCTGAAGATCTGCCTCAGTACCTCCGAATCACAGATATTTCAGAAGATGGGCACTATCTGCCCGAGAAGCGGGTATCAGTCAATCTTCAGGCTGCTGATCAGAACTATTTAGAGGAGGGTGACGTTGTCCTTGCCCGCACGGGCGCAAGTGTTGGCAAATCCTATAAATATCGAAAGGAGGATGGCAGGCTGGTATTCGCAGGATTTCTGATCAGAGTTAAACCACACCCCAAAAAATTAGTTTCAGCGTATCTTGCTAATTATCTGAAGACCGGATCCTTCTGGAATTGGGTCGCTGTGGCATCCGCGCGCAGCGGGCAGCCGGGCATCAACAGTACTCAGTACAGTTCGCTCTCGATTCCGTTGCCGCCGATGCTCGCCGAACAACAACATATTGCCTCCTGCTTGAGCAGCCTCGACGCCAAGATCACCGGCGAAACTCAGAAGCTCGAAGCTTTTAAGACCCACAAGATGGGCCTGATGCAGCAGCTTTTCCCATCCGCGGAGGTGGAGGGATGAGTCACGAGCTAATCGCCGAGAAACTTACTAAAGTACAAGAGCCGATCGTGCTTATCTACGCGTTCAACGCGACCGGAAAGACAAGGTTGTCAGTTGCTTACAAGAATGCGACCAAGGATGGCGACGGCAATCATGCCGGGGTCTATTTCAATGCTTACAGCGAAGACCTCTTTGTATGGGACAATGATCCTGAAAATGATGAGGCAAGTATCCAGCTCGAGATTCGCAAGAGTAGCTTGAATCGCTATCATAACTCCCTTACCGAGGACGATATCCGGGACAAGCTCAACCGATTCAGGCCCAACTACCGGTTTGACTTCATCTTTCATGACAATCCCGAGGACGGGATCAGGTCTGTGATGTTTTTCCACGAAGTTGCCGATTCAGAAGATCCGAGCAATATCACCAAAGTGCCGCTCAAGATCTCGCGTGGGGAAGAGAGAATATTTGTCTGGTGTTTCTTCCTTGCGCTTTTTGAGGTAGAAGGATGGGCGGACGAGCGTTCATCCCACTTTTTCATCGATGATCCCGTTTCAAACCTAGACGACCACAATATCTTCATTACGGCATCGACCATCTACGACCTGATCGACGAACATCATGTCAACAGAAAGATTGTCGTTACCACTCATCACATCGGGCTCTTCTCTATCCTGGCGGACCTATTGACAAAGGGTGAGAAAGCCGCCGCATTTAAGAAGCGAACGCGCATATGCACGCTGAGCCTCAAGAATGGTGAGCTTTCACTAGAGAGCTGTCGCAATGATGTGTTCTTGTATCATCTTCGCCTGCTTCAAGTATTGGATAGCGCATACACAGTGAACGAAGTCAAAGCATACCATTTTGCGCTTCTTCGGCAGGTTCTTGAAAATATCTCATCCTTTTTGGGTGTCGGGCAGTTTGGCTATGTCCTCACGCAGATTGGAATCACTGATGCGGCAGAAGTAGCCACCATCGTCAACACGATGTCCCATAAGAAGATCTACTACTTCGAGTCTGATGAGCTGGTGCCAGACACCATGGCGATCTTTGAGAAGGTCTTCAAGGGTGTGAAAGAAAAGTACCAGTTTGTGCTCCACACGCCTGCCGCCGGGCCTGCAGTTCAAGTCCCTGCGAAGATCGGGGTTGATGGACCGGTAGAGTCCGTCAAGGCAACGGCGTCAAAGGCCACAAAGAGATCAGGAAAGAAGGCCCCCACTAACCGGAGAAAAGTATGAGCGGCACCAGTCAAAAGCAACTGGGTACCATGCTCTGGAAAATCGCCGACGAGATGCTTGGGGCGATGAACGCGGATGACTTCCTCTATGAAGTATTAATATTCCTGTTTTCTCGCGGGCCATCTATAAGAAGATATATCCATGTGGATGTTGACCCATGACCGACCTAATTCTCTACACCACTGACGACGGTCGCAGCCAGATCAAGCTGCGAGCCAAGGACCAGACCGTATGGCTGACGCAACGCGAGATGGCCCAGCTATTTGACGTGAGCACAGACAATGTGGGTTTGCATCTCAGGAATATCTTTGCAGATGGAGAACTTGAGATCAAGTCAGTTACCGAGGAATCCTCGGTAACTGCTTCTGACGGTAAAAACTACCTCACCAAGCTTTACAACCTCGTCGCCATCCTGGCCGTGGGCTATCGCGTGCGCTCGCCGCGCGGTGTGCAGTTTCGTCGTTGGGCGTCCACTGTGCTTAAGGACTACCTGATCAAAGGATTCGTTCTCGACGACGAGCGGCTGAAAAACCCGGATGGACGGCCGGATTATTTCGATGAGATGCTGAAGCGCATCCGCGATATCCGGGCTTCCGAAAAGCGTTTCTACCAAAAAGTACGCGATCTCTTCGCTCTGTCCAGTGACTACGACAAGATGGACAAGGCAACGCAGCTCTTCTTCGCAACGGTACAGAATCAGCTCATCTTCGCTGTGACCCAGAAGACGGCAGCAGAACTGATTATGGCCCGCGCCAATCCCGCTGATCCCCACTTCGGTCTGCTCACCTGGAAGCGCGAGAAGGTTAGAAAAGAAGATATCTTTGTCGCGAAGAACTATCTGAGTGAGGATGAGATCGACACCCTGAATAGGCTGGTGGTGATCTTCCTGGAGACGGCCGAACTGCGTGCCAAGAGCAAACAGGAAACCCGCATGGCCTTCTGGAAACAGAACGTGGATCAGATCATCACCAGCAATGGCTTTCCGCTGCTCAGCAACGCCGGATCCATCAGCCACCAGCAAATGGAAGCGCATACAGCCGAGCTCTACCAGCGCTTCGACCAGCAGCGCCGAAAGCAGGAGGCGCTTCAAGCCGATCAGCAAGACGAAGCCGATCTTCAGGCCTTGGAATCCAAACTCAAAAGAAGACCGCAGCCATGAGCGACTCCACCCAACAACAACTCGGCAACACCCTCTGGGCGATCGCCGACAAGCTGCGCGGGGCGATGAACGCGGACGACTTCCGCGACTACATGCTCGCCTTCCTGTTCCTGCGCTACCTCTCCGACAACTACGAGATCGCCGCGAAGAAGGAGCTGGGCAGCGATTACCTGGAACTCGAGGCCGACAGCTACCTGGTACCCCTAAGCATCTGGTATGAACTCAATCCAGAGGATGTGGATGCCTTTGAAAAGCAGATGCGCCGCAAGATCCATTATGTGATCAAGCCGTCCTATCTCTGGGCGAGCATTGCCCATCAGGCTCGCATCCAAAGCGACGACCTGCTCAACACGCTCCAGGCTGGTTTGAAATACATTGAAACCGAGTCGTTTGAGAGCACGTTCCAGGGTCTGTTCTCGGAGATCAATCTGGCTTCCGAGAAGCTGGGCCGCACCTACTCCGATCGCAATGCCAAGCTCTGCACCATCATCCAGAAGATAGCGGATGGGCTGGCGGAGTTCTCGACAGATATCGACGCGCTTGGTGATGCCTATGAATACCTGATCGGTCAGTTTGCGGCCGGCTCAGGCAAGAAGGCTGGCGAGTTCTACACCCCGCAGCAGATCTCAGACATCCTCTCCGGCATCGTCACCCTCGACAGCCAGGAGCCGAGCAGCGGCACCAGGAAGCGGTTGGAGAGCGTGATGGATTTCGCCTGCGGTTCGGGTTCGCTGCTGCTCAATGTGCGCAAGCAGGTGGCTAAGGCTGGCGGAACGATCGGCAGGATCTACGGGCAGGAGAAAAACATCACCACCTACAACCTGGCGCGTATGAACATGCTGCTGCATGGGGTGAAGGACACCGAGTTCGAGATCTTCCATGGAGACACCCTGCTCAACGAGTGGGACAAACTGCGCGACATAAATCCTGCCCATAAGCCGAGTTTCGATGCCATCGTGGCCAATCCCCCCTTCAGCTACCGCTGGGAACCCAGCGAGGCCCTGGCTGATGATGTGCGGTTCAAAGGCCATGGGTTGGCCCCTAAATCGGCTGCCGACTTCGCTTTTCTCCTGCACGGCTTCCACTACCTGAAGGAAGAAGGGGTGATGGCGATCATCCTTCCCCATGGTGTGCTGTTCCGTGGCGGCGCTGAGGTGCGCATCCGCACCAAGCTGCTCAAAGACGGCCACATCGACACCGTGATCGGCCTGCCTGCCAATCTCTTCTATTCAACAGGAATTCCGGTGTGCATCCTCGTGCTGAAGAAATGCAAGAAGCCTGACGATGTGCTCTTCATCAACGCCGCTGAGAACTACGAGAAAGGCAAGCGCCAGAATCAACTGAGCCGGGAGCACATAGCCAAGATCATCGACACATACAAGCACCGGAAAGACGAGGCACGCTATGCTCGTAAGGTCGAGATGTCAGAGATCGAGAAGAATAACTTCAACCTGAATATCTCGCGCTACATTAGCACGGCAGCCGCAGATGAGGAGATCGACTTGCAAGTGGTTCACTCTGAGCTGTGTTCGCTTGAGCAGGCTATCGCTGATGCACGGGATAGCCATAATTCCTTCCTCAAAGAACTGGAGCTACCACTCTTGCCATGAGCTCCCTTGAACCGCATAACAACCAGATGCAGAAGACGTGTGCGGATATTGCCTATCAATGGCGCGCAACCCTGCTCCGCTTCTGATCTGGAGCGTTAGGTCCCATCACTAACTTCTACTCCCTGAGTTCCCCGGGTTTTGAGGACAGGTCGATGAGGGTCACCCCATGAGCACAGCCCGCCCATTCGCCCTGCGTCTGTTCGTGCCCTCCGGGCTGCCGGATGGGATGCGCATCGTGGAGAAGACCAACTGGAGCGGCATCGGCTACGTGGGGACTCCTGAAAAAGGGATCCGCCGGCTGGATCCAAATACTGCGAACGAGCGGCGCGTTGTCTGCCCAGACGCTTGGCTATACAGCGGCCAATGAATCGGCCATTTCAAGCTTCCAAATGTTCCTG
>NZ_JAGQCU010000039.1 GCF_024346355.1 Cyanobium sp. ATX 6A2 | reverse complement strand
TGACGCCTGGTTTCAAGTGTGCTGAGGGTGGTGATCGGACGATCCCGGCCTTCACGAACGATCACGCAGCAGCCGCACCGCCCTCCTTCCCATCGGCGCGGCCGAGCTTGATCTCGAACTCATCGCCAGGCTGCAGACCCAGCTGGGCGGTGTGGGCTTGGCCCACCAGCAGGTTGCCGTTGAACTGCACCTTGGTGTGGCAGCTCAGGCCAAGGCTCGCATCGGTGCCAAAGGGGAACATCCCTCCCGGGGGAACAAGCAGCAGTTCGACTTTGAGAAGACGCGGCTGAGGGGCATGGTGAAGAACCGCTCCAAGGTGACCGTGCTGGCAGCGCTGACGAATCTGTTCCTGGTGCGACGTCAACTGCTTGCGGCCCCGTCATCAGGGGAGTGGTGCCTCAAAATGGATCCATTCACGCACTCTGAGAACCCTGCAAGCAGTCGAAGCAGCCTATAAATGAACGCAGAGCACTCACCATGAACAGTAGTGCGGCCATTCCGGTGGCGTCTGGACTCAGAAGCGGCTGAAGCCCATATTGCTCAGAGTTTCCCGAAGATGTTTAGCCTTTTTCTCAGAGCCTATGCCCCATCAAGATGTCTGACCTGCCTGGCTACTTGCCTCCAAGGAGTTACCAGAAAGAGCCGATCATTGGCAGGTGGTTGTCGAAGTCGTCCAATGACAAGTTCAGCGACCTTCCTCACGCGACAATCTGCTCTCTCACTGGAGAGGCTTGAACGACGACGCGGCCCAAGGCCGACCGAGAAGCGTATAGCTGTTGACGATTGAAGCGCCATGGGCGCCGCCGGGAGATCCAGGATGTCTCGGCGCACAGGGCGCGACAGCGACGACGGGCTGAGATTGGCGGCAAGCCTGTGTCATCGCATGATGAACGCTGATCTCCCGTGGCGGTGGCTGGCGGATGATGGCCATCGTCCAATCGCACCAACCCTTGCGATGAGCATGAGCACTGTCCAGCCCGACGACACCAGCCGTCTGGATGCCCTGCGTCAGGAGTTCGAGCACGAAGCCAGCTTCTCTCAGGTGTTCGTGGTGCTCACCGTGGGCGCCACCCTGATCGCCACCCTGGGTCTGCTGGCCAACAGCCCCGGTGTGGTGATCGGCGCCATGGTGGTGGCCCCCTGGATCCTGCCGCTGCAGGCCATGGCCTTCGAAATCCTGCGGGGGCGGCTGCCAATGTTCCTGCGGGCCTTCCGCACCCTGATGCTCGGGGTGGTGATCTGCATGCTGCTGGCGATGGCTGTGGGCCATCTGGTGGCCTTCCCCAGCTTCGGCAGCGAGGTGATGAACCGAACCAGCCCCAACCTGCTGGACCTGGGAGTGGCCCTGGTGGCCGGAGCGGTGGCGATGTACGCCAAATTGAGGAAAGACGCAATCTCGGCCCTGGCCGGCCTGGCGATCGCCGTGGCCCTGGTGCCGCCGATGTGCGTGGTGGGAATCCTGCTGGCCTCCTCCTTCTGGATGCAGGCCTACGGGGCGCTGCTGCTGTTCGCCACCAACCTGCTGGGGATCATGGTGGGGCGATGGCGGCCCTGGGAACGCTCGAACGGGTATACCGGCGCCGCCTGTTTCAGAGCAGGCTCGGCCTCACCAGCGTGGCCCTCACCGCCCTGCTGGTGATTCCTCTCGGCAGCAGCTTCTATCGCCTGATGCAGCGGTCCAGACAGGAAACGAAGGCCCAGCAGCTGGAGCAGGTGATCGAGCAGGAGCTGCGCAGCAGCACAATCACCCTCGGCGGCGATCCCGCCATCGATCTGGTGGGCATCTCCATCAACTGGAGCCTGAATCCACCCCTGGTCCGGGCCCGGGTGAGGGTCACCGATCCGGCCCTGCCCACCTCCGAGCAAGTGGCAGGCGTGCAGGCCTTCATCAACCGCAGCCAGGCGCCCCTGCGCTTCCGGCTGGTGATGCAACGCACCGCAGTGGACCTGATCGGCCCGGAAACCGCACCGAATCCCGCCGCTCTGGAGGTGCTGCCCCCACCCACGCTGCCGCCGCTGCCGGGGGCAGCGGGCAACGAGGAGTAGGGACCGGCCCGCCAAAGTGCCACCAGGATGCCCCAGACAATGATCACTGACACCGATATGCCCGAGATCGATTCAAGTCACAGGCCCGGGCTGCGGCGTGTCTGGTTTTTCCTCAGGGTGAGCCTTGTATTGTTGAGCATCGTGGCCGCCAAGATCCTGGTGCACCGGATGGGCTGGGAATTGCTGGACCCGAATCCGCTGTTCCCGGGGCTGGTGGCCTCCGGGGTGTTCCTGCTGGGCTTCCTGCTGAACGGCGTACTGCTGGATTACAAGGAAGGCGAGAAGATTCCGGGAGAACTGGCCGCAGCTCTGGAGTGCCTCGGTACGGAGGCGAGATGTGTTCGCCAGCTTCATCCGGAAGCTGAGGTGATCGGGGCTCTGGCGCTGCTGGCTGATTTCAGCAAAGATCTCCTGGCCTGGATGGAGGAAGCTGACCTGGTCACCCCGTTGCTGACTCGCCTCGATGATCTTCAGCTTTCGATCGAGCGGCTGGCTATCTGGAATGCCGCTCCGTTGCAAGCCCGGTTGCTGCTCGAAATGGCCAACATCCGCCGAGTCGTCTATCGAATCGAGGTGATTCGCGAAACCACTTTCGTACCTACTGTCTACGGATTGGCTTACATTGGAACTGCCCTGCTCATAGGAGGACTTATGTTTACCGAAATCAAGCCATTCGGAGAGTCCCTTTTCTTTATTGGCTCGATTTCATTCCTTCTGATCAAGTTGTTACTGCTGATCGCTGATCTCGATAACCCGTTTGCGGCAACCCATGAAACGTCAGCAGAAAACGTGTCACTGATCCCTGTTTATCTGGCCGCCGAGAGGCTCAATCGCTTGGTGGAGGCTATTTGACCCTAAGCTATGATTACTAATGAATGCGTGGGGGTCTTCAAACTTGATTGCCCACGCCTGCGGGAACAACAGTATTTCAAAAGCGCGATGAGATGATCGGAAGATGAAAGAAAGAGTATCAAAGACGAAAATTCTTCTTGCTCGTTTAGTGCTCGTGCTGTCAGTCACATTAGTGCTTCTCGGATTGGCCATGAACGGGCTCTCGATAGCGGGTTTAGAGCGAATATGGCAAAACCTGCTCGACCGTCCCAGTGGGCCGATGGCCTTTCGCATTGTTCTGCAACCAGTTATGGCATCGATTGCTGCGCTGGCAGATGGCGTCAACGACGCAAAGACTGGGCGCAATCCCTACCTTTGGACGGTTCTGACCAACCCACTGAAACGCAGCAGCCGCTTGCACGAAGGGCTGATCTCTACAGCGCGGATCATCCTCCTCGGCCTGGGTATGGACCTGATTTACCAATACCTTGTGTTTGACACGTTTCATCCAGCTGAGGCTGTCATCATCGCCGGCTTACTCTGCTTTCTGCCATACCTGCTGCTGCGTGGTCCGATCACGCGCATCGGCCGCTGGTGGCTCGACCGTAGATCTGCAGACAAATTCCGCTGACGTTCTGTGCTCTGGAAGATCACTGAGGGTTGGCAACCGCAGGGGTGCAGCAGGACAGGGGCAGGAAGGCCTCACGCCAAAGATCGAGAATCCACAGCTTGCGCCTATTTGTAATAGCGGATACACTTGAACTCATCCTCAACCGAGTCCGAAGCAGCGCCACCAAGGCCGAAAGCCACCGATCCGGTTGCTGTCATCCTTAGCCTTCCGTTAATTCGGGACTCCTGAAAAAGGGATCCGCCGGCTGGATCCAAATACTGCGAACGAGCGGCGCGTTGTCTGCCCAGACGCTTGGCTATACAGCGGCCAATGAATCGGCCATTTCAAGCTTCCAAATGTTCCTG
>NZ_JAGQCU010000038.1 GCF_024346355.1 Cyanobium sp. ATX 6A2 | reverse complement strand
GCAAGTTTCGGCTCCCAGAAAGGTGAAATCAGGCCAATCGAGGCTCAGATCCGCCAAAAATTGTTCATTCCGAGCAAATTGGAACCTTGGCCTCTCTTTCAGGGCTCGTTGCCCAGAGGTTCCTTAGAATAAATTCAGGAAATTTTGTAGTGCCTAAAGATTCATTATTTGTAATAATGTAGAGATGATGTGCGTCAGGCAAATCTCTCAGGACCCATCATGCTGATCTACTATCACGATAAGATGTATATGATGTAATAATGACTCGTGGATTCTGGAAGTGGAGAACCGAGCCCGTCTTGCTTAAGGGTCCTCTGGCAAAACTGCCTAATTGCCTGGATAATAGCCATATGATTGCAGGTAACTGGAGGGTTCATAGGCTGTCCTCAGTTTGGGTTTAGCGACTACGAGCAATCCACGGCGAATAGGCGCACCAAGCTTGAGAAGTTCCCGATTGAAATGGATGTGTTTGTATCTTGGAAGGCGCCTATCGATTTGATGAAGCCTCACATTCCTGACCCGCTTGGTGCGTTCTCCGGGGGGGCTTAACGGGGGCAGCGAACTCCCCCTGCGGGCGCGAACCGCCAGACAAAGCGATCCACCTGCTCAAGTGGATCGGGGTTCAGCAGATTCTGCAGCTCGATGTTGAGCGACCTTGACCCGCAGCCACCGCGGGCCATCGGGCAGAGCACCTGCACCTGGGCGATCGGATCGAGGCCAAAGCGGGCTGGGATGCGTTCGCCCACCACCTTGAGGATCAGGGCCACCGCCTCCTCGGGTGTTTCGGCGGGCAGGAAATAGAAGTCGGTGGTGGCCTCCGCCGCCGGCGGGCGCAGATCGGGGATGGTGCCGGCATTGATGGCGTGGGCGGTGGTGATGATGCGGCTGGAAGCGGCTTGGCGGAACACCTCCGTGAGCCGGGCCACCGGCAGGGCGGTGCTGTTGATCAGATCGACGAGCACCTGGCCGGGCCCCTCCGACGGCAGCTGGTCGACATCGCCCACCAGCAGCAACCCCGCCTGAGGCGGGAGGGCGGCCAGCAGGGAGGCCATCAAGGGCACATCCACCATCGAGGTTTCATCCACCACCAGCAGATCGCACTCCAGCGGCAGCTCGGCATTGCGCTTGAAGCCACCGGCCGCCGGGTCGAACTCCAGCAGCCGGTGGATCGTTTTGGCCTCCAGCCCGGTGGTTTCGCCCATCCGCTTGGCGGCCCGGCCGGTGGGGGCGCAGAGCAGGATCCGCAGCTTCTTGGCCGCCAGGATGCGCAGGATGGCGTTGATCAAGGTGGTCTTGCCCACCCCCGGCCCACCGGTGATCACCAGCACCTTGCTGGCCAGGGCCTGCGCCACCGCCAGCTTCTGGCTGGCGGCCAGCTCCAGGGCGAGGCGTTGCTCCACCCAGGGGATGGCAATGGCGGCCTCGATGGCTCCCCAGGGCGGGCAGCCCGCCGCCAGGGCCTGTAGGGCCTCGGCGATGCGGCGTTCATCGCGGTGCAAGTTTGAAAGGAAGATCGCAGGCTCAGCGGCCAGGGTGTCGGCCACCACCGAGCCCTCGCTCAGCTCCAGATCCAGGGCGCTCTCGATCAGGCCGCTCTCCAGGGGCACCCGCGTGGTGACGCCGCTCTCATCAAGGGGCCCACTGGGCCGTTCCACCGCCAGCAGCTCACCGGCCAGCTTGAGCAGCTCGGCGCTGGGCAGGCCGCAGTGGCCATCACCACTGGCCTCCAGCAGCGCATAGCTGATCCCAGCGCGCAGGCGGATCATCGCCTCAGGCTTGATGCCCAGCCGTGCGGCGATCGCATCCGCGGTGCGGAAGCCGATGCCGCGGATGTCGCGCGCCAGGCGGTAGGGGTTCTCCGCCATCACCTGCACGGCGTCATTGCCGTACGTCTTGAAGATCCGCACCGCCCGGGCGGTGCCGACGCCATGGCTGTGCAGAAAGACCATGATCTCGCGCACCACTTTCTGATCCGCCCAGGCCTGGGCGATGCGGCCGGCGCGCACCCGGCCGATGCCGGGCACCTCCCGCAGGCGCTCGGGGGCCTGTTCGATCACCTCGAACACCTCCGCCCCGAAGGTCGCCACCAGCTTGCTGGCGTAGATCGGGCCAATGCCGCGGATCATCCCCGAGCCGAGGTACTTCTCGATTCCCTCGGCGGTGGTGGGGGCGGAGGCCCTGAGGAAGGCGGCCTTGAACTGCTGGCCGTGCTCGCGGCTGTTCACCCAGGTGCCGCTCACGGTGACCCACTCACCGGCGCTGATCTCCGCTGCGTGACCCACCACCGTGACCAGATCGCGATGGCCGCGGGCCTTGATCCGCAGCACGCAGAAGCCGTTCTCGGCGTTATGAAAGGTGACGCGCTCGATCGAGCCCGCCAGCACCTCGGTGGGTTGCGGGCTGGCCTGGGCAGGATCGGTGGGAGACGGGCGTGCCAGGGCAGGGGTGGCCTGTGTGGTTCACCTTTGCAGAGATCAGGCGGTGGAAGTTTTCAGGGGTAATTCAGCCCTGCGGATGGCGCAGGGTGCGCCAGTGGCCGTTTTCGGTGCTCACTTCCACCCCGAGCCCGATGGGGCTGTTGGCTCTGCTGCGGGCACCAAGACCGCCGATGGTGTTCCACCACTGGGTGGCGAAATCCCAGGCCTCCTCCAACGATTCGAAGTCCTGGTCGAGCTCCGGGTGGGGCTGGCCGTGTTGATCCACCAGGCGATAGCGCCGGGGTTGACGGCTGCTGGTGATCGGCAAGGAGGTGGCCATCAGTTCAGAGCTCAGCTTGGTGGGGGGTGGATCCATTTGGGTGATGGTGACGATCACCACTGGGGGCTGCAGGGACTCCAGCCCGTCTTGCGCTTCTCAGCCCAGAGCTTGAGGGCCTCAGCCCGGCTCCGCTCCCGGCGTGACTTCAGCAGCGGGATCTCCTGATCGGGAAGCAACTCACAGGTGGTCACCTCGGTCTTTGGTTCTGCCAAGCGACATCCGGAATTAGTGGTGGACCAGTTTTCGCTGTCGCCTGACATCCTGAATGAAGACTACGGACACTTCTGCCCTGACACTTGAGGACATGGAATCAGAGGAGTGGGTGATGATGCGATCAGTCCCGCGAACGTTAAGAGACATCCATGCCACAGCTACGCTTAAATGATAACTTGATCGCTATGAGTCAAGCCAAGGGAGTGTCAGGCCAAAGGCATCGATTTGATCCCTTACGATTTTGTTGAGAACACGGCCTAGAACTACCTGCGGTTCATCAGCACGAATTGGGACGACCGAATGTTGGATGGTCTTCGATTGATTCGACCCTTTGACGATTTTGCGCCTGATCAGGGAGTTTCCTGCTTCCAGTCCACAAACATAGGCTCTTTCCTGACAAAGACCTTTGGCACCATGCTCTTTGTCGCCCATCCGCACCCAGTCACCAGCGCAGACGATCGTCTCTACTGAGGTTTCCAAGGGTGGGCGCTTCCTAAAACTGCCGGGAGAGAAGTGAGACACAGAATCTGGATAACGCCGTACCTCGTAATCAACTACCTTCGCGTTCCTAAATTCAGGGTGAGCAATTGGAAGCAAGTCATGCATAAGTCGATCAATAATCTCTTGGTCATTCATCACTGCGATGTCAGATGCGTTGTAAAAGTCGCTTGCAATCACGGAACCCTGTGGCTGGTCATGACCCCATAGCGCCCGCTCCGATTCCTTTTGCAGTTGGTCAAGCATGAAAAAGGTGCCGCCAGCGCCCTTCAGCGATTCGAAGCGAGAGAAAACATTGGCTGGGTAAGCGATTGGAACATAGCGATCCAGCCACAGACGTGTTGAAACGACATCGATCGAACCGAGAGATGCAGCGGCAACAAGCTCTGGCGCTGCTTTGCTGCATTCTGGAGATTGAGACATCAGGGATTTAAGTCCTTTAGCACCCACCGCTAAAACCACATCATCGACGTCATCAATCACCTTGACTTCTTTTGTTGTTACACTTTGAATTTCAACCGAGCTTATGCCTTGCGTCTCAGATGAAACATTCAACCGTGTCACGAAGGTTCCCCCGAGGACGCGCAGACGATGGCGAGACATCAGCTTTCGAGCGAGAGGCTCAAACAGTTGTTCGGCAATGCTTTTTGAATTCATCCAACGAACATCAAACGAGTCTTGATGTGCGAGGGCATAGTAATAGAGGAGCTCCATGGTGACAGCGGCCGAAACTTCTTCGGGAGGCTTGAACAAGCCAACCAGCAAGATCGGTCGCAAGAACTCATTAATTAGACGATCGCTGATGCCAAGCTTTATAAACAGTGATTGTGCACTAAGATTGTCGTATTTCTGGAAAACCTTGTCGCTGCGATAGAGGTCCAGCATGGCATAGAGAAGTCCTGCGATGCTGAGTCGATCTTGAATGGGAAGTCGCTTGAAGTTTTTGATGGTTGCAATCACTTGGCCTAGGGAGGCTCTGGAAAACCCGCGCCATCCGCGCGAAAATACCTCTGCAATCGCTGGTACGCACTGGGATGATGGGCAGCAAGCAGCTCGGATTCGGTGACTACGAGCAGGCCACCGCCAAGAAGC
>NZ_JAGQCU010000037.1 GCF_024346355.1 Cyanobium sp. ATX 6A2 | reverse complement strand
AAGACCCCACAGCTCTCTGGGAGGCAAAACTCCCAATGAGGTCTACACTGAGACCGAACCCTGCTCCTCCCGTCCAGGGTTAACGATGTCAGGGGCCAGAGCTGTCCAATAAAAGGCACCCACCTCAACCACCAGGGTTCATGGTAGCACCCTTTAACATTCTGCAAAGTTGGAAACCACCTTATGTATGAGATCGTTCGCCAGCTGGATGTCGACTTTATTTTGCGTGCCGGTACTGTCGATCACGACAATCTGAACTGGATGGTGAATTCTCCCTTCATCAACATTGTCGCAGAGCAGGAGCTAGATAGTAATGACATGCTCATAGACTTTGGGTCTCATATCGGCTCCTGGTCGTTACCTCTGTCTAAGCGCTTCGGCTGTCGTTCCTGGTGTTTCGAACCTGAGAAAGAGTCGCTACTGATTTCACGAGCCTCCGCTGTGCTTAACCAGCTCGACAGCCAGATCTCCTTTTTCGAAGCGGGCATCGCCGGCCGTGACGGCAAAGTCGCACTTTATGAGTCTGACGAAACATGGGGTCACACGATGGTGCAAGGTGGGGGTCCATACAATCGTCTTACTGGTCATTCGGTTGAGGTTGATGTGATGTCGCTCGCTACGGCCTTGGAATTAGTATCTGGACAAGGCAGAATGATAGTTAAAATCAACATTGAAGGCGCAGAGTATGACATGTTTGAAGACGCCTCGGTTGACACGCTTAAAGAGGTGGATCTCTGGGTTGGTGAAATTCACTACGACCTTGGGCGTGAAGACTTCAGACCTTACATAGATAAATTGAAGCTTGCCGGGTTTGCCGTGTCGATGCTGCCGGCTGGAGATCGTCGAGAAATCCTCGTGGCACGCAAGCGGTGATTTTTTCAAGATGGATTCCATGCTCGTATTCGCCAGCTTTTGCAGAGACTGAACTCCTCTTCGCTACTTACCGTCCATGAATTATAAAGTGATGCAGATCGAGACTTCCAATTTCTGCTCGCTCACGTGCAGTTATTGCCCGCACCCAGGGCAGAAGCGCCCCAAGGGCAACATGGATCTTGATACATTCAAGAAATGTATCAAGCTAGTTCGCCAATCCTGTAACCCAGAACGTGACCAGAGGAAATTCGTTTGGCTGAATCACTTCGGTGAACCCCTGCTGAACCCGCTGTTGCCGAAGTTCATTGAACATGCGACCGAGAATGGTGTTGAGGTCTCTTTTGCCTCCAATGGAGTCGATTCCACAAATACGATGTTTTCCCGCAGTCTCTGGCAGGAACTGGCTGATTCAGGGCTTCGAGGTGTCGGCATCTCTGCCCACACCCGTCCTCCCGAGGATTTCACCCGTCACCTCGATGGGATCCTCGACATTCTCTATTTCTGGGAACCCAAGAAAGGCAACTTTCACGACTGGGCAGGCCAGGTGGACCTGCCCTCCTGGAAGGTGACACAATCGGATGCCGCTCCGCAGCAGCCTTGCGACTACGAGAAAGAGCACATGTTTGCCATCACGTGGGATGGCCGCATCGCCGCCTGCTGCTACGACATCGAAGCTCAGACCGGCCTCTCCATTGATGATGTGATCGCCAATGGCTACCTCTTTGAGCCCATCAGTCTCTGTGCAACCTGCACTCTCGGCCGTGGTGATAGCAGTTGGCTGATTCCCCCCATCACGAGCTCGCCAGCCACTACTTGACAGCCCGTCCCAGCACGGTCTGGGGGTAGTGCGGATCATCCCCACCTGCCGGAAAACCCTGCAGATCCTCGGCGCTGAGACCTTGCAGAAACGCAATCGACGTGAAGAGATTGCCCCTGCTGCTCACCTCTACTCCATGCTCTGGAAAGTGCAGCAGCAAGAGCTTCCGCAGTGAGTTGGTGGTGAAACACCACATCCAGTTGTCGCGCCACTCCCCGAAATCCACATTCGAAATTCCAGGCACAGTGATCAACGCCACACCTCCAGGCCTGAGAATGCGGTGTATCGTGGCGATTGTGGCTGGCAGATCGAAGATCACTACCAGTACCTGGGTGAGAATCAGGCAATCGAAGCTGCTATCCGGGATCTGGGGAGCATGGCTGAGATCCCCGATGATCGTGGCTCCGGGGGCACCCTCCTTCACATGCAGCACATCGCGACGCGTCACTCTGTCGTCGCCGAACTGTCGTGTGTAGCTGTCGTCGCCAATTTCCAGCACCCGCCCCCGGATGTCTTGCCTGTGCTGGTCGAGAAAGGCCTCGATGAAGGGTCGGTCGATCGGGGTGCCGCGGTCGTAGCCGAACGCCCAGCTGATCGGTTCGATGCGGGCCAGATCTCCAAAATTCACCTGCCCCACCGGCGGGCGTTCCCATTGCCAGACTTGATTCCGCGAAATCTCCTCTGCGAGGGTCGCCGTGGCGGCGCAGCTCAGTTCCAGCCACTGAGCGGAAGTCGTTCCCAACTCATATCGATCGTAGAGGATCTCCGGTACTTCAGGCAGTTGCTTGAAGTCGTAGCGCGGTGCCTGCCTGAAACGCTCTGCTTCAAGCTTGAACGTGCTCAGTAGCCCGATCTGGCTCTCGAAGCAGCCGTAGAGAGCGGTCTTACGGTCTTGGTCGGCTTGGTTCAGCAGCATGGTCATTGCACCCTCATTGCCCTGCGCGAACTCGCCCACCACCCGCTCGCCGTCGCGGCTGAAATACGACGTCATCTCCACCAGTGCCGGCACGGGTTCTCGGGTCTGCTCCAGGAGCCACAGGGCGTGGTGACAGGCGAAGCTCACGGCATCGTGATCGGGATGCCCAGCTTCGTAGGGATGGGTGATCACCAGATCGGGCCGATGCTCTCGGATCAGCCCCGCGAGCCGGCGGGTGAGCGGAAGCAGTCGCCTGCTGAGCTGCTGATCCACGAAGCCGAGGCGAATCAGGCTGGTCTGTGGCAAGCCGAGCAGATCCAGTGCCTTCCGCGCTTCGGCCTCCCTCGCCCTTTCATAGGCTTCGAGCGTATCGAACCCTGCCCAGCCGGCATAGCGAGGATCAGTTGGCACGCCGTTCGTGGCATGCACCACTTTCAGACCGGGCAGTGACGCCATCGCCATTCCTGCCCCAACGATCTCATCATCGGGGTGGGCGGCGATCAGCATCACACTCTGCACCCTGAAGCCCGTGAGTCGACGCAGGATTGCTTCACCTGCGCCGGTGGTTGCACTTGTTGAAGACCCAGGGTTTGTCATCTGCGTTAGTCTACTATGCTCTGGATGCTACCCAACAGCGCCCAGTCATAAGTGCCAAGAGTATTGCATGTTCGGCGCATCAGATCATCGAGAGCCCAATCGATTTCCCTGCGGAGAAACGTGACCACGTCTTTCGCTTCGCAATGTTGAATAAGCAGGGGCTTGATTATCGTGAGAACGTATTCAAAACTCTGGAGGCATGCACTGATCACTGCGGGATCGGAGCTATTCATGGAACTTACGACCCGTTGCCGATAGTGATAATCCGTGCTGATCGTGCTTGCGTAGTTTTGAGCAAGTAAATATAGTAATACCGTGCAGAGTGTATCCTCGTGGTAGATTAGGCGTGCTTTCGTGGGCGCTTCAAGGGCTTGTAGCCTTGCCATCGCTTGTTCCCAGAGGCTTCGCCGGATCAGCTTGTTGGCCAAGTTGTTGTGAGACTCTCCGGAAAGATAGCTATTCAGGATGGCGGCACCATGGCGCAATTCTTCTCCCCAAAACCGTTTATGCCAGTAGGGTGTTCCTTTTTCCGGTACCACCCAGAATGGACATTCGACCACATCAGCTTCAGAGCTTCGAGCGCGATCAAGCATCCTTTCCAGAAAGCTAGGGTCCACATAGTCGTCGTGGTCGAAAAACCACAGAAATGTGGCTGATGATGCCATCGCGCCGATCATCCGGGCGCGGAAGGCTCCCTGATTTTCCGGGAGGGCAATGAGGGAGGCTGGGATGCTTTTGGCCCTCAGTTTCTCGAGCACATCCTCGTCCAAGGCACATCCATCAGCAACCACAACTACCTCGATATCCTGGTGGCGCTGAGCTTCAAGGGCGTTCAGGGCCACCTGCAGTTCGCTGATCCTGCCGTGGAAGGGAATCACCACTGATACATCCAGATGCCCGGCCGTCCGCTGACGCGTCTGCTGGAAATCTTTAGCCAGGTGGTGCAGCAGATCAGCCTGATCGGCCAGCTGCCTCTCCCATTGACTGATCTGGGCCAGGCGTTGCCTCGGTTGTGCCGGCAAGGCCTGAGCGTCGGCGAGGTCGCTCTTCAATAGCTCCCTGGCCGCCAGCAGCACCCAATGTGGACAGGGAGAATGGAGCCGGCTGAGTCGCAGCAGCAACACGATTGCGTGGTGGCGCGCTTTCCGGCCAGCCTCGCCGTCGCCAACGGCGCGATCGCGCCACAGCAGTGCTCCGCAACGGGTGAAGTGTTCGTCCACGTAGGGAAGCCAGCTGGGCCTGCCACCTGCCGGGAGGAGAGCCCCAATCCGGTCCACCACTGCCACAGCCTGCCAGCACAACTGCGCCTTCTGGTCGGGATCGGGAGCGTCGCCGTTTTCACCCTGAACGCGACGATCAAGTCTGGTCAGCACCTCCATCCACCGTTCGGCTGTTTCCTCCCGGGTGGCGTGAGCGGGGGATTGCTGCTCCAGTAGCAGCCCCAGCTGCCTGAGAGCCTCTCTGTCGTCGTGAATATCCAGCGCCGCGAGGCAATCATCGAAGGCCCGCACAATGGTGTCCAGGTTCGGCTCAGGAGTCTGCTGCTGTGCCGGCTCCCGCTCCCGCAACACCTCGAGGCAGGGCCCTGCCAGCAGAGCCAGGCGGTGCTCGAGCAGGTGGCCGTGGCGAAGCCGTTCACAGGAGGCCTGTCGGTTTTCGAGACCAAGGCTGCCAAGAGCCTGCTGTCGGGCGGCCAACAGATCCTCAGGTGATGCAGCATCCACCAGCAGATAATCACGTCCGGCGATCAGTGAAGGAGCCAGATCGTCGAGCACGGGGCCGGCGAGCTCTTGATCCACAAAGGGCAACTGGCCGGCCGCGATCGCGTCAAAGAAACGTAGCGAGAGATCAGCTTGCAGGGGCAGACAGAGTGAGAAGTGATGCTGGCACCAGTCAGCGAAGCGGCCCTCCGGAGACAGTGAAAAGTAGGCATAATCTTCACTGCATTCAAGCTGCAGCTGAATGTGCTTATGAATTAAGCCGTTCCCGTAGGAACGGACCAGATTGCTTCTCCTGCTACCGACGTTCCAGTCTTTGGCGAGATCCCTGGATTGCGTGAATCGGCCTGTGATAAAGGGGGAGCGATCATCGCTAAGTGGTTGGTCGGCAAGAAGCTTTTCGAGGGTTGGGATCGACCACTGGGCGCAGCAGAGTGGCAGCGGCTGGGTCGTTCTCGGATTGGCGTGGGTCAGAAAGCCGTGGCCATGGTGGTGAGCTGGCACACAGATATCCAATTCCCTGGCGAGGACTGAATTATCATTGTAACTGTGGTGATTATCCCAGAACCAGCCAATCACCAGTGAGTTGGTTTCTCTACGGATGCGCTTGATTTCCTCCGCTTCCCCCTCCTTCAGATGCAGGCAGGCCAGATAGAGCGTGTCAGGGCGGGGTGGCCCGAGCTCTTCCGCCACCGAGATCCGCTCGATCCCGCTGAGGGCCTGGGAGCCGATCGCATCGGCGAGAAGTTCCCGCAGGGAGCCATCCAGACTTGCGGACAGATCGGGATCGAAGTGAGGTGGTCTGGCTTTTCTGGACAGGTCCCATCGTTAACCTCTGAGGCGGGGTACCGCCCCTGAAAGGGGCTCCCACCAATGAGCAAGCGCCGCACCCACAGCCCCGAGTTCAAGGCCAGAGTCGC
>NZ_JAGQCU010000036.1 GCF_024346355.1 Cyanobium sp. ATX 6A2 | reverse complement strand
GCAAGTTTCGGCTCCCAGAAAGGTGAAATCAGGCCAATCGAGGCTCAGATCCGCCAAAAATTGTTCATTCCGAGCAAATTGGAACCTTGGCCTCTCTTTCAGGGCTCGTTGCCCAGAGGTTCCCTAGGGGGCTTGGCCATTGGGGTGATTCTCCAAAAACAGGAGCTGTCGCTTCCAATCCATCGGGTGACCAAAAAGCACTGGTTGTAAAGTCAGTGAAAATAGTGCCAACTTCGAGCTCTTCTGTGAGGGCATTGATGTTGGGATAGTCCTTCCAAAAGCCCCTGGTTCCAGCCTCAAAGGGTTTACCGCTTTTGGTTGTGATTGGTTGACTGCCGGTTGGATCGAGCATCCCATCGATCAAGGTCACGTCAACGCCGGCTTCGCAGAGTGACTTTGCGGCACCCCAGCCAGCCCATCCGCCTCCGATGACGACCACATGAGATTGTTTTGTGTCGGGCATGGTGTCGTCTGGCATGGCTCGTTCTAGCTGGCAGCGGCGGTGTGAGCGGTTTTGGCGGTCGCGACGCCCGCCAGGGTCGTTAGGTTGCCGCCAGCGAGGGTGCGCGGATGGCTGAATCAGCACGGGAGGAGGGCCAGACCCCGCCGGCGGGCTGGAGCCAACTCACGGCGATCAACACCGCCAAAATGCTCACGATCGTGCTGCTGCTGGTGTTGGCAGGCGTGATCGGCGTGCAGGACATTCGCCAGGTGCTCTACCTCAGCCTGCACATCAGCTACTGCCTCTGGTGGCTGCTGGAGCAGTGGCTGTTTCCCGAGCGGGCCCGGCAGCTGTTCAGCGAGCGTGTGGGAGCGGTGGGCTTCGGCTTCGCCCTGCTGTTCATCGGCGTGCTCTACAGCCTGCCCGGGCTGCTGGCCTTTCTCAATCCCGTGCCGATCTCCCAGGCCGCCGTGGCCCTGGCGCTGGTGCTGTTCAGCTTCGGCAGCCTGATCAACGCCAGCGCCGATGCGCAGAAAACCACCGCCAAGGCAATGGGTGCCGGCCTGGTGAGCGACGGCATCTGGCGTCGCGTGCGCCATGTGAACTACCTCGGCGACCTGCTGCGCTACCTGAGCTTCGCGGTGGTGGCCGGCAACATCTGGGCCTACCTGGTGCCGGCTCTGGTGCTGCTGATCTACCTGCAGCGCATCGGCCAGAAGGAAACGCAGATGGCGGCGAAGTACCCGGAGTTCAGCGCCTGGCAGCAGCGCAGCGCGCGGCTACTGCCAGGCCTCTGGTGAGGCCCACGCAGCCGGCATCAACCGCGGCAAGCAGCTGGTGATGCCGATGTACACCAGATTGCGCTGCACCATGGGTTAGCAGAGGGATCACCTCGGCGGGGTATTCGCTGCTCTGGCTCTTGTGGCTCGTGCAGGCATTGGCCGGCACGAGGGTGCCGAGTTCGCCCCTGGGTTCTGGGACACGAAAGACACCCCCACCCCCTTACCTGATCAGGCGGCGTCCTTCGTTGGCCCGCTCCACACTGAATGGTGGGCCACCGGCCCGTGTCGTACGCCTGAGCTCGATGCCAGCACCGATGGTTGCCGCCAGCACCCCCATCAACGTGGAACTGGAGCAGGGGAAGGAGTACTTCTATTGCGCCTGCGGAAGGTCGGCTGACCAGCCCTTCTGCGACGGCTCCCATCAGGGCACCGGGTTCAGCCCCCTGGCCTTCGTGGCCGAAACGAGCGGCAGTGCCGTGCTGTGCCGCTGCAAGCAGACCGCCACTCCGCCTTACTGCGACGGCAGCCACAGCCAGGTGCCGGCCGATCGGGTCGGATCGCTCTACAGCGTCCACGCGGATGAGCCCAAGCCGGAGCCGGTTGATGCGATGCCGACGCCCCAGCCCACGCCGGAAGAGCCCAACGTGGCGCTGATCCACGCGCTGGCCGAACATGGCCTCGATCGGGTGGGCCTCGAGGGGCCGCTGGCGGCCATGGGCGTGCCGCGCTCCCAGCTGCCCCTCTGGGACGACATCCAGATCCTGGTGGCCCAGCTGGCCCGCCAGCCCCTGCCGAGCGAGGCGGCGGTGGGCACCGAGCTGGTGATCGGCCCCCAGGCGCGGCGACCCCTGCGGCTTGAGATTCCCCTGCTGGTCTCCGACATGAGTTTCGGGGCCCTCTCCGAGGAGGCCAAGCTGGCCCTGGCCACCGGGGCCGAGCGGGCCGGGACGGGCATCTGCTCCGGGGAAGGCGGGATGCTTCCGGAGGAGCAGGCCGCCAACAGCCGCTATCTCTTTGAACTGGGTCCGGCCCGGTTCGGCTACCGGGAGGAGCTGCTGCCTCGCGTGCAGGCCTTCCACTTCAAGGCCGGCCAGGCCGCCAAGACCGGCAGCGGCGGTTACCTGCCGGCCAGCAAGGTCACTGCCCGCATCGCCTCCATCCGTGGCATCCCTGAAGGCCAGCCGATCCACTCACCTCCCACCTTCATCGATCTCCACTCACCGGGCGATTTCCGCGCCTTCGCCGATCGGGTGCGGGAGCTGACCGGTGGCATCCCGGTGGGCTTCAAGCTCAGTGCCCAGCACATCGAGGCCGACGTGGACTTCGCCCTCGAGGCCAGCGCCGATTACCTGATCCTCGATGGCCGCGGCGGCGGCACCGGCGCCGCGCCCCTGCTGCTGCGCGATCACATCAGCGTGCCCACCATCCCTGCCCTGGCGCGGGCCCGGGCCCACCTCGATCGCCGGGGCGCCAGCGGCCGCGTCACATTGATCGCCACCGGCGGCCTGCGCACCCCGGCTGATTGCGTCAAGGCCATGGCCCTCGGGGCTGATGGGATCGCCCTGGCCAATGCGGCGATCCAGGCGATCGGCTGTGTCGGCGCCCGGATCTGCCACACCAACCGCTGTCCGGCGGGCATCGCCACCCAGGATCCGCAGCTGCGCCGTCGGTTGGAGGTGGAGCATGCCGCCCAGCGGCTGGAGCGGTTCCTGCAGGCGACGGTGGCGCTGATGCAGGTGCTGGCACGGGCCTGTGGTCATGACCATCTGCGTGGCTTCTCCAGGAACGACCTGGCCAGCTGGCACCGGGAGGTGGCGGATCTGGCCGGGATCGCCTGGAGCGGCTCGGCTCTGGACGCTCCGGTGGGGTAGGAGTTTGCGGAAAAATCGACCAGCCCTCGCGCTATGGCCCAAGGCAGCAGCAAGGCTGTGGCTTGCTGCTGTGGAGCCGAGCAGGCGGCTGAGCTGCAGCGCCGCGCCCTCTGGGTGGTGCTGGTGATCAACGCCGCCATGTTTGTGGTGGAACTGGCTGTAGGCCTGCGAGCAGGCTCCACCGGCCTGATCGCCGACTCGCTCGACATGCTGGCCGACGCGGGCGTCTATGGCCTCAGCCTTGGAGCCGTGGGCCCAGCATGACGCAGCAGCGCCGGACCGCCGTGCTCAGCGGCCGGCTGCAGATCATCCTGGCGATCTGGGTGCTGCTGGATGTGCTGAGGCGCACCGCGGTGGGCCGTGAACCGATCAGCGCCCTGATGGTGGGCATCGGCTCCCTGGCCCTGCTGGCCAACCTGCTCTGTCTGGTGCTGGTGCGCCGGCACCGCGAGGGCGGCGTGCCCATGCGGGCCTCGGTGATCTTCTCCACCAACGACACCCTGGCCAACCTGGGCGTGATCGTGGCCGGCCTGCTGGTGCTCAATGGCGGCCGGCGGATCCTGCGGGAGGCTCGGGCCTCACGCGTCTGAGCCATCGGGCCCCTGGGTGTTCGGCAGGTGGCCGGTCTTGACCCAGATCGTGCAACCGGCCTCGCTCCAGGGCCGGTGCACGCTGCCGGGCGGGTTGCGCAGCCAGCTGCCGGCCGGATAGGTGCCCTGGTTGTCCTGGAACACGCCGGCGAGCACCAGGATCTCCTCGCCGCCGCCATGGACGGGGCGTTCAAGCCGGCTCCCGGGCATGTAGCGCACGATCGAGGTCGCACGAGCCACTTCGTCGCCACGCCGATCGAGCATGCACCACTCCACGCCCGCCATCGGCGAAGGCATCCACGCCAGGGCGTTGGTGTCGTGCAGGGCGCGCTGGCTGAGGTCGGCATGAAGCTCCATGGCCCCGATTCTGATCAGCGAGGCGAACGGGAGGCAGGGGGCACCCACTGGGGCGGACAAGGCTGCAAGCCCGCGTTCCGCATCTGGCGCCAGAGCCGGATGGCCTCCTCCCGGGTCAGCTCCCGCCGCCTCTTGAGCAGCGGCACCGGTTCGCCCGGCAGCAGCTCGCCGGAGGTCACCTCCAGTACCTGGTTGTGGCGGGTCCAGCGGCTGGGCCGGAAGTGCAGCACCTGGCTGCCATCGCTGAGCCAGCCTTCCCGTGGCGAGAGCGGAGGACGCTTGCTGGCGGCCATGGCCGGATCAGCCGGCTTCTGGCGCCCAGCCGTGGCTGCGGGTCATGTCGTCGGTCCAGCCCTGGCAGAGGTGGGTGACGAGCGGGCTGCCGTTCACACCGCTTTCGTGCCGGAAGCAATGGCAGGTGATACAAACCTTGCGGCTGAGGGTCTGGAGCAGCATGCCCTCATCGCGATAGGGCCAACCCTCGATGGCATGGTCCAGGGGAGAACTGGGAGGCTGAAGGGAGGAGAGAGGGGGGGACGCACCATGCCCGGCACACAGAAGGATCAAGATCGTCAGGATGCTTGGTTCCTTAGGGAAGCTCTGAGCAACAAGGGCTTGGGCGCCTCCTGAGATCAGACATCGCCGGATTGCTCCTCCGGCTGTGCTCAGGGATTGATCTATGCCCAACCAAGGTCATCTCATGCTCCTTTTTTGCTGCCTTGCACCCGTGAATGGCCTCTTTCAGGCACGCCACTCCCCTGATCACGGAGTCGCTAGCAACTGACGCCGCGCCAGGAACAGATTCGTCAGTGCAGCCAGAACATTCAACTTGCGGCGGTTCTTCATCATGCCCCTCAGCCTGGTCTTCTGAAAGCCGAACTGCTGCTTGATCACCAGGAAGGGGCACTCACCTCTGGAGTGGATGAGGGCCTTGGCGCTGTCAAAAAATCTGATCCCCCAGCCCGTGCTTCTCCGGCAGTTAGCAGTAGGTCAAGTTCGTGGTCTTATCGGGGATCCGGTCGCTGAGCATGTCGATCCCGGCGAACCGGCGCATCGTCGGCACCTCGATCAGGGCATCCTCCATCGCTGGATCACTGAGCGAATACCACTGCTGCATCAGGTGGATCCGCAGCATCGTGGCCAGCGGGTAAGGCGGGCGGCCGCCTTTGCTGCCGGTCTTGGGATAGTGAGGCTCGATCAATTCGATCAGGGCTCCCCAGGGCACCACCGCATCCATCTCAGCCAGGAACTTCTCACGCTTGGTGCGCTTCTTGGCGGTGGTCTGCTCGTAATCGCCAAATCCCAGCTGCTTACCGCCCATCACCCCAGTCCAAGCCTGTGATCACAGCACCATTGTCCCGTGGTCGGGCTGGGTTTTCCAGGGTCTCCCTAATGGACTTTCACTTGGAGGAGAAGCAGCCTTTGTGCGTCGGTTCAGCTGAACTCATCAACTGAGCAAGCGACCAGTTCCTGGATTGACATTGCCAAGCCATTGGGATGTGTCTACGGTGACTTCAAAAAGTATTTCCCACCATGTCTTCGCGATCCCATTGGCTCCCTCTCTGGGTGGTCTGCGGCTTGCTCCCTATGGCAGCGCTATGGGGAGTTGTGCCGGCAGCCTCTGCGGCCAGTGATGATGTAGCGGTTCAGTGCAGAGCACGGATCAAAGCTTCTGATTGGCAGATTGCCGTCAAGGTGTGCACCCAGGCGATCGAGCTGAATCCGGGACTCGCTGAAGCCTGGATCGACCGTTGTCAGGCTCAGCTTGCACTCGCCAAGGTGAAGCGGCGTCCCATGGAGTGGTGTAACTCGGGAGGTCCTGTGACCCTCTCCGGAGGGTGAACAGGAGCAGTCAGGGGATGACTGCCTGGAAGCTGATTGCGCAGCTCCGTTTATCCACTATGAACCCTGATCGCTGAATGCGCAACTCGGCGATCGG
>NZ_JAGQCU010000035.1 GCF_024346355.1 Cyanobium sp. ATX 6A2 | reverse complement strand
GCAAGTTTCGGCTCCCAGAAAGGTGAAATCAGGCCAATCGAGGCTCAGATCCGCCAAAAATTGTTCATTCCGAGCAAATTGGAACCTTGGCCTCTCTTTCAGGGCTCGTTGCCCAGAGGTTCCTTAGCGAGTGGTGGGAACGTTGATCTGCTCGTGGTTCAGCAGCACGGTCTGGAAGTAGGCCTTGATCAGCTCCGGGGGAAGCTCCAGCACACCACCGGGACCAAGCCAGCGGTTCACCGTGGCAGTGGCGGCTGGCTCGTCGATCACATAGCCCTGAATCATCTGGGCGATGGCCAGATTCACCAGGTTGCGGAAGGTGGAGTTGTTCTCCGGCATCATGCAGCCCACGGCATAGCGCACCAGCGGGTCCTCCGGCACCAGGGCCAGACCCGGGCTGGCGGCGGCAGCAACAGCGCCCGCCAGCAGGATGGAGTCGCCAGCGAACCCGTCCACCCTGCCGGCCGTGAGCGATGCCACACCCTCCTTGAGGCCGGGCACCGCCACCCGGATGGCCTGGGGCCTCAGATCACGCACCGCCTTCTCCCCGAGGGAGCCCGGCACCACGGCGATCCGCTTGCCGGCGAGGGAGTCGGGGGTGCCGCTGAACCCGTTCGCCCGGGTGAGGATGCGGATACCGGAAAGGCTGAAGGGGATGGAGAAGTCCACGAACATCTCCCGCTCCCAGGTGAACTGGGCGCCGCAGGAGAGAGCGATCTCACCACGGCTCACCTGCTTGAACAAGGTGTCAGGATCGCTCACGGCCTCGAACTCCACCCTCACGGGCTTGCCGAGGTAGCGCGATACCTCCGCCTCGATCCGCCGGGCCACATCGACCCCATAGCCCACCAGCTCCCCTTGATCGTTCAGGAAGGAGTAAGGCACCAGATCGGTGCGGCCACCCAGGGTGATCACGCCCGTGCGGGCGGCCCGTTCGACGACGGTTTCAGCCCGTGCCGCCTGGGCCCCGGAGGTGCCCATGAGCAGTGCCGCCAAGGCCAGAACAACGATCCGGAAACCGCTCGGCCAGAGGCTTCGAGAGCGGCTGCCTTGGTTGGCTCGCGTGCTGGAAATCGGCAGAGCAAGAGCCACTGAAGATTGGCCTGGAACAGAGGACTGGCCATAACTCTGATCCCAGCTCCACAGGGGAGGGTGCGGGCACGGACAAAGGCGGTGAAATCGTCACCTGCGTCGCTCACTCCGGCGGTGAAACGTGGTGGTGGCTCAATCGACGAGAGCGGGCGCCATGATGCCCCAGAGCTCTCCGCAGACGAACAAACCCACGCCTGTTCCACCCGTGTTCGCCGCGCCGGAGCAGATGCAGCAAACGTCATCGTCCGGCTGTACATCTGTACGGCTCATTGGAAGCCTGGTTCAACAACGCCTGGCGCCTTGCCAACATTGAACTGCTTCCATGGCGGTGGTGCGTGACTGAGGGTCCGGCTATTCGCTCAATACAGCCCCCAAAGGGTTGATTACAAAAACCTCGCTGCCAATGGACGGCACCTTCGGGCGGACCTAAACCAAAAGCAGCCTCAACGGCTTTGCGGGACCCCATGAACCTGTCCATTCCAGCTCGCGCCCTGGGCCTGGCCCTGGGAGCTGCCTGTGCCGCCGGTTGTGGGCAGGCGGCTGCCGCCGCGCCCCGGCTGGATCGCACCCGTCTGCCGATTGCCGAGCCCGGCCGGCCCGCCGTGAGCGAACTCGACGTGCGCAATGCCACACCGCCACCACGGTTTGAAGTGAAGGCACCGGAGCAGGCCCCGAATGTGATCGTGATCCTGGTTGACGACCTGGGGTTTGCCGGTACCAGCGGCTTTGGCGGGCCCATCCCCACCCCCACCTTCGACCGACTAGCCGACGGTGGCCTGCGGTACAACAACTTCCACACCACCGCCGTCAGCTCCCCCACCCGCGCGGCCCTCAAGAGCGGGCGAAACCACCACGTGGCCAACATGGGAGGGATCATCGAAACCGGCACGGCCTTCCCTGGTAACACCGGCCAGATCCCCAATGATGTGGCGCCGATGGCGGAGATGCTGCGCCTGAACGGCTACAGCACCGCTGCCTTCGGCAAGTGGCATGAAACTGCGGCCTGGGAGGCCAGTGTCTCCGGCCCCTTTGATCGCTGGCCCACACGCCAGGGCTTCGACAAATTCTACGGGTTTCTAGGCGGCGAAACCAATCACTGGGCCCCATTCATCTATGACGGTACCCAGCGCGTGGAGATTCCAGAAGATCCGACATACCACTTTATGACGGATATGACGAACCAAGCAGTCGACTGGATGAAATTCCAGAAGGCCCTGACCCCGGATCGTCCCTTCTTGATCTATTTCGCTCCTGGCGCCGTACACGCTCCCCACCATGTGCCAAGGGAATGGATCAGCCGTTGGCGGGGCAAATTCGACCAGGGCTGGGATGCACTGAGGGAGCAGATCCTGGCGCGACAGATCCAACGCGGTGTGGTGCCGAGGGGCACACCACTCGCCTCCAAGCCCGACTTCATTCCCGACTGGTCGACCCTGAGCGCCGATCAGAAACGGCTGTTCAGCCGCCAGTTTGAGGTCTTTGCCGCTTTCCTGGAGATGACCGATCACGAAATCGGCCGACTGATTCAGGCGGTAGACGACGTCGGCCAACTGGAGAACACCCTGGTGATTTACATCGCTGGCGACAACGGAACCAGTGCCGAGGGCGGTGCCAATGGCATGTTGAACGAAATGACGTATTTCAACAACGTGCCTGAAAAGGTCGAGGACATGCTCAAGGTCGTCGACAAGTGGGGCGGTCCTGAAACCTACCCACACATGGCGGCGGGCTGGGCCGTGGCTCTGGACACACCCTTTGCCTGGACCAAGCAAGTGGCCTCAGACCATGGCGGCACCAAGGTGGGTGTGGCGGTGCACTGGCCCGCCGGCATCCGTAGCAAGGGCGGAGTGCGACCCCAGTTCCACCATGTGATTGATATCGCCCCCACCATCCTGGAGGCGGCCGGCCTGCCCCAGCCCACCACAGTGAACGGCACCCGCCAGCGGCCGATGGATGGCGTAAGCATGATCTATAGCTTTGATGATGCCAAGGCCAGGGAGCGGCACACCACCCAGTACTTCGAAATGTTCGGCAACCGTGCTCTCTATCACGAAGGCTGGTTTGCTCGGGTGATCCACAAGGCCCCATGGGAGGCGAATCCCCGCCGACCATTGAACGACGATTCGGGCTGGGAGCTCTACGACACCCGCAGCGACTTCAGCCTGGTCAAAGACCAGGCCGCAACGAATCCCCAAAAGCTTGACGAATTGAAAGCACTGTTCCTGCAGGAAGCCAAGAACAACCAGGTGCTGCCGATCGATGATCGGGCAATCGCCCGAGTGAATGCCCAGCTGGCCGGCCGGCCCGACCTGATGGCGGGTCGCACCTCGCTCACCCTCGCCGATGGCATGGTGGGCATGAGCGAGAACGTGTTCCTGAACATCAAGAACACCTCCAAAACGATCACCGCTGAGATTGAGGTACCGGAGGGCAGGGCCAACGGCACGCTGATTGCCCAGGGCGGGCGATTCGGCGGCTGGTCGCTGTATATCAAGGATGGCGTGCCGGCCTACCACTACAACTTCCTGGGCATCGAGCGCACCACCGTGAGTGGCACCGAGCCGCTCAAGCCCGGCAAGGCCACCATCCGCTTCACCTTCGCTTACGACGGCGATGGCCTCGGCAAGGGGGGCCTTGGCACCCTCAGCGTGAACGACAAGGCGGTCGGAAGAGAACACATTCCCCGCACCCAACCGATCATCTTCTCGGCTGACGAAACGGCCGATGTGGGTATCGACCTGGGTACCCCGGTGGTGGAGGCGATCGGCGCTGAACGCCGGTCACGCTTTACGGGGCGGATCCCCAGGCTCACGGTGGAGATCCCAGCAGCTGCAGCAGCAGGCCGATGAGCACCGGCATCCACGTGCTGGCCAAGCCCAACGGCTCGCTCTGCAACATCGCCTGCGACTACTGCTTCTACCTCGAGAAGCGGGAGCTCTTCCCGGCGCACCAGCCCCACAGGATGTCGGAAGAGGTGCTGGCCACCTACATCGCCCAGTACGTGGCCGCCCAGCCCACGCCGGTGGTGGAGTTCGTGTGGCATGGCGGAGAACCCACCCTGCTTGGCCTCGATTTCTTCCGCCGCGTAGTGGAGTTGCAGCAGCCCCACCGCGCCAGCAAGACGATCCGCAACGTGCTGCAGACCAACGCCTTGCTGCTCGACGACGACTGGTGCCAGTTCTTCAAGGCCAACGACTTCTTCATCGGCGTCAGCCTCGATGGCCCCGAGGAGATCCATGACCGCTACCGCAAGGACCGCAGGGGCCAGGGCACCTTCGAGCGGGTGATGCGGGGCGTGCGCCTGCTGCAGCAGCACGGCGTGGAGTTCAATGCCCTCGCTTGCGTGGGCCGTGACACCGCGCACCATCCCCTGGAGGTGTACCGCTTCTTCAAGCAGGCGGGCATTGCCTACATCCAGTTCACGCCGATCATCGAGCGTGAACCCGACGCTGACACCGAGGCCCTGGGCCTCTGGCTGGCGCGGCCGGCGCTGCTGGATCAGCAGGAGCCCAACACGCGGGTCACCCCCTGGACGGTGGAGCCGGAGGTCTATGGCGACTTCCTGATCGCCATCTATGAGGAGTGGGTGCGCCATGACGTGGGTAGCACCTTCGTGATGAATTTCGAGTGGGCGCTCACAGCCTGGATGGGGGAACCATCGCCGGTGTGTATTTTCTCAGAAACGTGCGGCCGCGCCGTGGCGATTGAGCACGACGGCAGTGTGTTCGCCTGCGACCACTACGTGTATCCCGAATACCGCTTGGGCGATGTGCTCCATGACGAGCTCGGCACCATGGTGGAGCGCTCGGTGGCCTCAGGGTTCGGCCCCCATAAGAAGTCGACCCTGCCGCGCCACTGCCAGGAGTGCGAGGTGAAGCAGGCCTGCTGGGGTGGCTGTCCCAAGCACCGCTTCACCACCACACCCGATGGTGAGCCCGGTCTTCACTACCTCTGCCCGGGCTACAAGGCATTCTTCCGCCACATCCGCAAATACCTGCGCCCCATGGCCACCCTGCTGAGCAATAACCTGCCGGCATCGCTGATCATGCAGGCGATCGATGCGCCGCTGATCATCAACACCAGCCAGACCAGCGCCAAAGGAGGATGAGCGGGGATTAAAAGAAGAACTTCACGCCCATCTCGATGCCGTTTTCATAGTTGCTGAAGCCACTGCTGGGATTGCGATCGTTTCGGTACTTGACTCCCTGGTACCGCCAGGACAACGTCAGGTTGGTGTTGTTACCCACGGCATAGCCCACACCCACCTGGGCATTGCCGGACAGGTCCTGATCGCCGCTGAGCCCGAAACCGCCGATGTCGGCTCTGGCGAAGGCCCGCAGGCGAGGTGAAAGAAACACGCTGCCCTGCATGCCCACCAGGGGCTGGGCCCAGGTCCGCCCAAAGCTTCCCTCGCGCTCGCGGCTCAGGCCCAGTGGGCCCAGGCCCTGCACCTCCACGTCCCATCCAGATTGGTGTCGATCACCCGCACCCCCACGTAAGGGATGATGGTGTAGGAGCCTTTCTCACCGATGGCGGCCTCCGGCTCTCCGAAGCGGTAGCGCACCGCCAGGTCGTAGATACCCAGCGAACTGCTCACCTCAGCCTTGCCAGTACGGAGTCCACTCGGGGCTGTGCTGGCACCAGCGGCACCCAGCCTGGCGTAGCTGAGATCAGTGAGCAGTCCCCAGCGGCCACGTTCAACACTGCCGCGCACATAGGCCGCAAACTCAAGAGCGGAGAGCACATCCCCCAGATCCAGATCCAGATCTGCCTCGAATCCTCTGACCCGTACGGTTCCTGTGGTTTTCAGGGGAGCGAACCCATACAGCTCCACCGTGCTACGCCAGGGCTCACTGTTTGTTGACGCCTCAACCGCCGGCTGATTAGCCTCCTCAATGGTCTGATCAGCAGTGGTATCCGCAGAGAGGTCAGTGCCGGACTGGACGGGCAGTTCAATCGTGTTTTGTGAGACGACGTCGGAGCCTGATTCAGCAACGAACCCTGTGCTGCCTTCCGAAGTGCTCTGGGCATAGACAGCAGTGGGGAGAACCACAATCCCAGTGCTGCTTAGGCCTGCCACTGCGGCCACCAGTGCCTTCATCCGCGTTGACATTGGGATTGCCCGCCATTTGATTGAAGCATAGAGGTTTGGGCCTTCAAGCCTTCAGGCGTCGTTTAGAGCCAAGTTGGAGCCAAGCCTGCACACTGCACTCGGACTCCATTGGTTCAGTAAGGGGCGTGTCCACGTGAGGCTGGTCTCGGCGTATCCCATAGTCCTTCGCCAGCGCACAGCTATGCTTACCGGCTCTCCATCTGTATGCTTCAAGCTCACGATTCGGTCTTTTGCGAGCCCGTCACCGAAGCGAACAACTCGTCATGTATTGGGGGTCCTGAAAGCCCAGCTCGGCCTACAGCCCGGCGATGAGTTCGAGATCAAGCTCGGCCGCGCCGATGGGAAGGAGGGCGGTGCGGCTGCTGCGTGATCGTTCGTGAAGGCCGGGATCGTCCGATCACCACCCTCAGCACACTTGAAACCAGGCGTCA
>NZ_JAGQCU010000034.1 GCF_024346355.1 Cyanobium sp. ATX 6A2 | reverse complement strand
GGGTTCATAGTGGATAAACGGAGCTGCGCAATCAGCTTCCAGGCAGTCATCCCCTGACTGCTCCTGTTCACCCTCCGGAGAGGGTCACAGGACCTCCTGAGTTACACCACTCGGAGGGGCGCTACCGGCCGCCGGGGTCGGCCTGGAACGGCACCTCCACCGGGGCGGAGATCACCCCGGGCCAGAGCAGGTGGAAGCTCTCGCCGTTCCAGGGGCTGAGCGCGGCGCGGTAACCGGCTGGTCCCGCCAGCACCTCCAGGGCCCCGTCGCGCTCGGCCACGGTCCAGGAGCCGAACAAGGCATTGACGTAAGTGCCGGTGTAGGCGCTCAGGGGCAGGGAGGGGGGCCGGGGATCGGCGGGGGGAGGTTGCACCGCCAGCACCAGGCCCTCGAGCTCGCGCGCCTGGGCCCGGATCAGCGGCTGCAGATCGGCTTCACCGGGGCGGCCGAAGGCCTGCTGCAGCAGGGCCGCCCGCACCGCCTCCGGCAGGGCCGTGAGGTTGCGGTTGGCCAGCACCGCCACGGCGAAACGCTTCTGGGGCACCACCAGCACCAGGGTACGCACGCCATCGAGGGCGCCGCCCTTCTCCAGCACCTTGAGACCGTTGTAGTGGTACACCCCCCAGCCGGGGGCGTAGGCGAAGCCCGAATCGGCATCGATGGGAGGAAACTCGGCGAAGCCGGGCTCGTCGGCGATCACCGGCTCGAACAGCTGCTGCATCGCCTGCTCCGAGAGGACGCGGCGGCCGTCGAGTTCGCCGCCGCGGGCCAGCATGGTGAGGAAGCGGCCCAGGTCGCTGGCACTGCTGGCGAAGCCGCCGGCGGCGATGAACAGGCCGCTGAGGTTGGGGGGCACCACCTGCAGGCGATCCCCCACCAGCGCATGGGAGCGGCTCACATCCTCGAGGGCGCCAGGGGCGGAGCCATCACCGATCAGGGCGCTGGCGGTGCCCGTGCGGGTCATCGCCAGGGGCTGGACGATCAGGGAATCGGCGAGGGTGGTGAAGGGCTGGCCGCCGGCCGCCGCGGCCAGCTCGCCGGCGAGGAAGAAGCCGATGTTGGAGTAGGCGGGCCGCTCGCGGAAGGAGCTGGCGGGTTGCACGTGGCGGATCCGGTGCAACACCTCGGCGCGGTCGTCGCCGAGGTGATCGAAGAGGTCGCCGAAGAAGGCGGGAAAGCCGGCGCGGTGCACGAGCAGATCGCGGGCATTCACCCAGCGGCCCGCATCGTTATCGGCGAGGCGGAACTCCGGCAGCACCGTTACCAGCGGCTGATCCCAGCCCAGCTGGTTGCGGTCCACCAGGGCCGCCACGGTGGCGGCGGTGAAGGTCTTCGACACGCTGGCCAGCTGGAAGACGGTGTGCGCGGTGGTGGGGGCGCCGGTATCGAGATCGCGCACGCCGAAGCCCTCGGCCAGCACCAGCTGGCCGTCGTGCACCAGGGCGATCGCCACCCCCGGCACTGCGTATTCCCTCAGCGCCCAGCGGCTGATACGGCGGGCGGCGGCGGCGGCGACCCCCGAGCCCGGGGCATAGCCGGGCAGGCCGTGAGCCCCGAGCGCCCGCGGCAGGGGAGCGGCCAGGGCCAGAGCCAACCCCAGCAGTGGCGCCAGACCCAAGGCACGGATTCTGCGCGGGAGAGATGGCGGCATGGCCTTGGATCAGCCAGCGGATCAGCCCAGGTACCAGCGCAGCAGGGCCAGCAGCTGGCCGGCGGGGCCGTAGCCCGTGAGCCACTCGCCGATCAGGGCAGCGGCGAATCCGAGCATGGCCACCCGACCATTGAGCCGCTCCACCCGCGCCAGGGCCTCGGTGTTCCAGGGACGGCGGGTGGTGAGACCCTCCCCGAACGCCTCGTGGGGTTCGTAGAGGAACTGGGGTTTGGCCATGGGGAATCGCACCGCAGGGCCAACCCTAGGGGCAGGCTGGGGAGCAAATCAGCAGGCAACCTGGCTGTACCGGGGCACGAGCAGGTCGCCGCCCCTACCGAGCCTGCCCGAGAGGGCCACGGCCAAGTTGTGACGGGGCGTGCGGTGTGAATGGCGGTGGGGCGAGCGCCGCCGCGGGCGGGCGCACAGCCGGGCGCATCAGCAGGGCGTGGGCGGCCGGCACGTAGAACAGCGCCAGGGCGGTGGCGCCCACCAGCCCGCCGGACACCGCGATCGCCAGCGGCGGCCAGAAGCCGGTGGGATCGAGCATGAGCGGCAGGAAGCCGATCACCGTGGTGAGGGTGGTGGCCACCACATGGCGGGTGGCATGCAGCACCACGGCGGTGCTGGCGGCCGGATCGCCGCTGGCGGCCGCTGGATCGGTACGCAGGGCGTTGAGCACCACGATCGAATCGTTGATCGCCAGCCCGATCAGGCCGAGCGTGCCCAGGATTGCCGTGAACCCGAACAACGAACCGCTGAGCTGGAGGGCCAGAGCCGCCAGACCCACCGCCAGCACCGCCACCGAGCCGATCAGGGCGGCCAGCCGGAACGAGCGGAAGGAGAGCACCAGGGTGGCGGTGATCAGGATCATCAGCACCCCCACCGTGGACAGCAGGCCGCCCACGGCATCGCCGCGCGCGTCGGCTTCGCCGCCGTAGCTGAGCTGCACCCCTGCCGGCAGCTGCCAGCCGTCGCGCTCCAGCTGCCGGCGGAACTCCGCCAGCACGGTGCTGGGCAGGGTGCCGGCGGCGAGATAGCCGTGCACGGCGTTGATGCGCTGCCCGTCGCGGCGGGCGATCGAGGCCAGCTCCGGCTCCAGCCGCAGCGAGGCCAGAGCCGCGAGCGGCACCGTGCCGCCGCCGGGCGCCACCAGATCCAGACCCTCCACCTGGCCCGGTTCGCCCCGCTGGCCCTCGGCCACCCGCACCCGCACCGGCAGGGTGGTGGTGCCCTCCTGGATCGAGCCGCCCATGGCGCCATCGAGGCCAGCCTGCAGCTGGCGGGCGATGGCGCGGTTGTCGAGGCCGGTGCGGCGGGCCTGCTCCTCATCCACCACCAGGGCCAGCCGCGGCAGGGCCTCGCTCAGGCTGGCGCTGGTGTGGGTCACCGCTGGCTGCTGCGCCAGCCGCTGCCTGAGGTCGTCGCCGAGCTGGCGCAGCTGCTGCAGGTCGGGGCCCTGCAGGCGCAGCTCGATCGGCGCCGCGAACGGCGGCCCCTGCTCCAGTTGCTTCACCAGGATCTGGGCCTCCGGGAAGCGGCGATCGAGGCTCTGCTGCAGGGCGCGGATCGTGTCACGCAGGCCCTCGGCGCTGCGCAGCTGCACCAGGCCCTGGGCGTAGTGGGGGGCGTTGTCCTGATCGGCGATCACGTTGTAGAAGAACTGCGGCGCGCTTTCGCCCAGAAACCAGTGCACGTCGTCGACGTGGGGATGGCTGCGGATGTGCTGCCGCGCCGCCAGCGCCAGCGCCTCGGTGCGGGCGATGGCGCTCTGCTGCGGCAGGTGCAGCTCGATCTGGACCTGGTCGCGGTTGGTGGGGGGAAAGAACTGGCGCTCCAGGCTGGCGAAACAGGCGAAACCCACCACCGGCAGCACCAGACACAGCGCCACGCCCTGCCAGGGACGGCGCAGCAGCTGCTGCAGGACCGCGGTGTAGCGGCTGGCGAGCGCCGGAACGGCGAGGCCCTGCTCCCACCAGCGCACACCGGGCCCCAGCGGCTGCCAGCGGTGCAGCCGGGCGGCCAGGGCCAGGATCACCGTGAGCCAGAGCAGCAGGGAACAGCCCAGCGCCAGGATCACCGTGAGGCCGATGCTGCCGATGAACTCCCCGGTGGCCCCCGGGGAGGTGGCGATCGGCAGGAAGGCGAGCACGGTGGTGAGCGTGGCGGCCAGCATCGGCACCAGCAGGTAGCGGCCTGTCTGCCGCACCGCTTCCCCAGGCGCGCTGCCGGAGCGCAGGCGCTGCTGCAGCTCGTCCACCACCACGATGGCGTTGTCGATCAGCAGGCCCAGGGCGATCACCAGGCCGGTGGCCGACATCTGGTGCAGCGGCACCCCCAGCACCCCCATGCAGCCGAGCACCATCAGCGCCGTGAGCGGCAGGGCCGCCCCCACCACCAGGGCGGCGCGGCCGCCGAGCATCAACACCGACACGGCCACCACCAGCAGCGAGCCGGTGATCAGGTTGCCGATCACCCCATCGAGGCGGGCCTCCACGTAGCGGCTCTGATCGAGCACGGTGTGCAGCCCCAGGCCCGCCGGCAGGGTGGCGCGCACCTCCTCCAGCAGCTGGCGCGCGTCCTGGGCCCAGTGGTCGAGCCGCATGCTCGGGGCCACCGTGGCGGCCACCACCACGGCGGGGCGGCCGTGCACGAGCGCCAGCTGGGCGGCGGGGCTGCGCACCCCCCGGCGCACCGACGCCACCTGGGCCAGGCGGGCACTGGCGCCATCGGCGCCGCTGGTGAGCGGAATGGCCCGGATCCGCTCGAGTGAATCGAGGGCGCCATCCACCTGCAGCAACCATTCGCCGCTGTCGTTGCGCACCTGTCCGGCGGCCTCCTTGGCGTCGCTGGCGGCGATCCGTTCGGAGAGGTCGCGGGCGGTGAGGCCCAGCCGGGCGAGCTCCCGGGCGCCGATCTCCACCAGGATCTCCTCCTGGGGTTCGCCGCTGATCTCCACCTTGCTGGTGCCGGGTAGGGCGCGCAGGCGGGTCTGCAGGTCGTCGGCGAGGCGGGAGAGCAGGCCCAGATCGGCGGGGCCGGGCAGCTCCCAGGTGAGGCCCACGATCAGGGCGCTGGCGCCCACATTGCCGTCGCGGAATTCCGGATCGCTGGCCTCCGGCGGCAGCAGCGGGGTGGCGTCGTCGATCGTGCTGCGCACCTTGCTCCAGGCCGGCGCCACCGGGCGCACCCCATCCTTGAGCTCCACTGAAATCACCGAACTGCCCGAGGCGGAGGTGGAGGAGAGCTCGTCCACCTCCTCCAGTTCCAGCAGGGCTTCTTCGAGGGGTTTGGTGATCAGCGCCTCCACCCGCTCCGGGCTGGCGCCGGGCAGGGTGGTGATCACCAGGGCATTGCGCTGGCTGATCAGCGGATCCTCCAGGCGCGGCAGGGTGAGCAGGGAGCTGAAGCCCCACACCACCACCAGCAGCACGGTGAGCAGCAGCAGCTGGCGGTTGCGATGAAACAACGCGCCCATCAGGTCGCCTCCTGCACCCACACGCCCGGCACCACGCGCTGGGTGCCGCTGGCGATCACGCGCTCGCCGGGGCGCAGGGTGCCGCGCACGAGCGAACGCTCGCCCTCGCTGTGCACGATGTCCACCAGGCGGCGGGCCACCTGCTGCCCCTGAGCTGGGGCGTTGTTGTCGCCGACCGGCGGCTCCTCCAGCACATACACCGACCACAGGCCCCCTTCCGCCGCCACCAGCGCCGTAGTGGGCAGCCAGAAGCCTTCGCCCCGCTCGCTGCGTTCCAGGCCGAGCCGGGGCGTGGCTCCCACCGGCAGATCGTTCACCGGCAAACGCAGCACCACGGTGACGGTGCGGCTGGCGGCATCGAGCTCCGGCAGCAAAGCGCTCACGCTGGCCTGCAGGCTGCGATCCCCCACCTGCACGGGGTGGCTCTCACCCAGGCGCAGGCCACTGGCGACGGCAGGGGGCAGGCCCACCCGCACCTCCTGCGGGGCCGCCTCCACCAGGGTGATCAGGGCCTGGCCGGCGCTCACCACCACGCCCTCATCGAGCAGCCGCCGGCTCACCGTGCCGGCGAAGGGGGCCACCAGCACGCTGCGGGCCAGGTCCCCATCGATCTCGCGCAGGCGGGCGCTCACGTCGTCCACCTGGCTTTCGGCTTGAAGCAGACGGCTGCGCAACACGGCACTGCTCTGGATCTGCTGGTCGAGTTCCTCGCGGGCAATGGCGCCCTGGGCGAGCAGTTGCTGACGCCGTTCGCGTTGCAGCTCGGCCAGGATCAGTTGCTGGCGCACCTCCTCCACTCCGGCCACCGCCACCTGCCGCTGGGCCAGCACCTGCTGGCGTTGGGCCTGCAGTCGGCGGCGGTCGAGGCGGGCCAGGGGCTGCCCGCTGGCCACCACGTCGCCCTCCTCCACCAGCACCTGCTCGAGGGTGCCGCTCAGCTCAAAGCCGAGGCTGCTGCTGCGGCCGGCCACCACCTCGCCGGTGTAGGCGCGGGTGGTGAGGAAGTTGCTCACCGGCTCGGCCGTCACCACCGCCACCGGCAGGGGGCGGATGGCGGGCGGGCGGGGCCGCAGGCTGGGCGACAGGGCCAGGGCGACAGCAGCGGTGGCCGCCAGGGGCAGGCCCCAACGGACCCAGCGGGGCTCAAGGGAACCGCGCAACGCCTGCCGCAGCGCCTGGGCAGGAGCGGGAGGCAAGGCAGCGGGGGCGGAATCCATGGCTGGGAGGTGGCCGTGCGTCGGCGGGCGGTCAACGGGGGACAGAGCCCGGCGTCAGCCGCCCAACCTGCTACGCAACAGTTTGAGTATGTGCGGCAGTGTATGCACAACAAGTTGAGTAGGTCAAGCGGCGGCGGCGACTGGGTGAAGATCAGGTGTCAGCCGTTGCGACCCCCCCTGCCATGGCCCTGGCGCACGCGATCCTCACGGTGCTCTGCGAGAAGGAGGCCAGCGGCTACGACATCAGCAAGCAGTTCGAGGAATCGATGGCCTGCTACTGGACGGCCAGCCAGCAGCAGATCTACCGGGAGCTGGGGCGGATCGAGCGCAACGGCTGGGCCCGCTGCCAGGTGGTGCCGCAGCAGGGCAAGCCGGATCGCAAGGTGTATGCGATCACCGAGGCGGGCCGGCAGGAGCTGAGCCAGTGGGCCGGAGAGCCCTCGCTGCCCACGCCGATCCGGGAAGACCTGCTGGTGAAGGTGCTCGGCGGCCCCTACGCCGACCCCGACCAGCTGCTGGCGGAAGTGCAGCGCCGCCGCGCCGTGCATGCCGGCCAACTGGCCTCCTACCAGGAGAAGGAAGCGCTGTTCCTCAGCCAGGGCGAGCTGCCACTGCAGGAGCAGTACCGCTACCTCACCCTGCGCCGCGGCATCCTCTTCGAGCAGGAATGGATCCGCTGGTGCGATGAAGTGATCGCCTTCCTGGAGGCTTAGGTGTGCTTTCCCACCAGGTTGTTCATGCCTGCAGCTGAGCAAGACGCTGCTGGGGGGTGAGGCCACCCAGGGCCATGTGGCACCTGCGGCCGTTATAGATCCGCAGGTAGGCCGGCAGCAGCTC
>NZ_JAGQCU010000033.1 GCF_024346355.1 Cyanobium sp. ATX 6A2 | reverse complement strand
ACTGGCTGCGCCAGTTGTAGATGGTCTGCGCTGTGATCCCGGTGTCACGGGCGATCTGGGCCACGCTCTGGCGGTTGGGCGGGCTCATCCGGATACGGACGGCTTCCCGCTGAGCGGCGTCATAGGGAGGTTGCATGCTCGTCGGTTGGGCCCCCAGGTGGACGGGTCAGACCGAGCGGACTTCTTTGCTGACACTGGGGGGTTCCAGGAGAGGCGTCCCGCCCCCTGAATGGATACCCCCTCCTCTCCCAGGGCTGATTCAAAGTTTCAGCAAGGGTTTGGTTCGGGCCGGCGCTTCGCCATCGCCAGGAGCGCCGTGATGTCGTGCATCACCGCCTGCAAGCCAGCCCGGACTGACCGGAACCCAGCCAGGCGCAACAGGTTCAGGGCTGCAGTGCGCAAGGTGGCCATTACACCAGCTCCATTGCCCCGGTAGCGGTGGGCGTCTTCATGGAGCTGGGTGTCGCGAATCCAGTGCCAGCCCTCAATGCTCCAGCGGTCCCGCACCAGTTGCAGCAGGGCTTCTGGGGTCGTCCGCAGGCTGGTCAGAAACACGTGCTTGGCCTGGAACGGCTTGCTGTCTCGGGTGCCTGCGGCGGCCACCTCCACGATCCAGCCGGTGCCGATCCAGGCCTCACTGATGTGCTGCGGGGCCTCCTTGGCGCGCAGGGTCCAGGTGATGTCGCGGCCGTGGCTGATCTCGTGATCCGTTGCCACAAAAGGGATCTGGCGTTTTCCTTGGAATTGGCTGCGGATCTGGCGATGCAGCGTTTTCTGGTTCGCTTTGACCGTCAGCAGGAAGTCGGCCCCCTGCTCCTGGAGGAGTCGAAAAACGGCTTCTGGGTGTGCAGGGCATCCGCCTGGATCAGCACGCCCTCCAGATCCAGCTCCCCAAGGAGCTGCCGCAGCACCGCCCGCTCGTGGTTCTCGCCGGTGGCGTAGCAGGCCTGGCTGATCGCCACGCCCAGGGCGGCCGAATACAGCGTCACCTGGGCGATAAAGGCAGAACCGCCAGCGGTGGTGGGCTCGATGGAACCTCGGAGCGTCTTGCCGTCACACACCAGCTGCTCGAGATCCGCTGCGCCGCCGGGGATCTGAGCGATCGTCCAGTCACGGATGGCAGCGCACAGCGCCGCCACGTCCACCTGGAGGAAGAAGTAGCGGAACGAGGAATCCGAGGGCGGCCGCCGCAGCTCAAGGCCCAGCCCCTCGGTCAACACGCTGTGGTGACGGATGGCAAAGCGCTCCAGATCCCGCAGGCTCTGGCAGCCGCTCAGGATCCCGAGCACCGCCACCAGCAGCAGATACCAGGCCGGAAACCGCACCCCGCGCCGCATGCGCGCGTCCGGGATCGCCTTGAGAAAGCTGATCAGGTCGAGATCGGTTGCGGCAGAGGCGCTTTCGAGCACAAGGAGGAGGCGATTCCACCGACCTCAACCCATGCTGACAGCAGCGGCAAGAGCGCCTGTGACACACTTTGAATCAGCCCTGCCTCCTCTCCAAGGGCGGAGTCCTTCCTGAAAGTTTAGCGACGGGAGCAGCCCCGAAAAGCCAGTTCGCCTCAGGCCTTTTCTGTACAATTGTCTCACTCACTAGCCAGCCTCGAGATTTCGGCAATGCAGCACACTTGCTACGTCTCAAGAAAGAATATTGGCAACCATCTTTTTTCCTATTTCTTCGCCAAGCGAGTTCAGGAGATGCTGGGGCCAAATACTTGTAGAGTAACCTTCGCAGGCATTAGCGACTTAGGACTGCAAAAGGAGGGATTGGAAGATCCTGACAGGCCCAGATACTTTGCCCCAGGCGTAGAAGAAAGGATTCATATCAAGGTCGGGAATCACAAGCCAGATCTAAGCCGAATCGCCAAGCTTGCAGGAGAGCTGCCTATTGCGCTTCACATTCAGGGGCCAGTCTGCAATTTGGCCCTTCTGCCTTCCTTAGAGCTATGCAGAGCACTCGTGCCAGGCTGCAAACCCACTATGGATCTAGCAGCAGCCAAGGCAATGCCTTACATCGACGATTATTTATTTGTCCATGTCAGAGCGGGAGATATTTTGCGGCCCATTCACCGAATGTATATGCCCTTGCCCATTGAATTCATCAAAGCCGCACAGAAGAAGGCCTCCCTGCCTCTGCTCTTTTATGGGCAAACAAGCGAGTCCTGGTATATTCGTCAATTAAGAAGATCATTTCCTGACTGCGTGATTCTAGAAGAAAGCTCTAACCCTGTAGTAGACTTTGAGATTGGACGGATAGCACAGAACCTTTTAATCGGTGTCAGCAGCTTTTCATGGCTTAGCGGATGGCTTTCGCTATCTGCGCGCAACATCTTTTTGCCCAAAGTCGGCTTTTTGAATCCTGAAGAAAGGCCTGATATCAACTTGATTCCGGGTGATGACAAGCGCTTCAATATTGTTTCCGTAGATAAATACGAAAATCCCTACGACTCCCTGGCGGATGCAAGAAAGTCCGCTTTGTAGATGCATTCAAGGACGGGAGCTCCAAGTTTCGTGCTTAGCAGTTTCGGTGCTGGGTCAGTTATGCAGAAGACCTTTGGTCGGGGAATCATCAGCTCCAAGACAGCTGCGCACCTGTTGAATAGGTGGCGCAACGAATCTGATCTCAACAACATCACTACGTGACCCCATTTATAGGTCCAGGCCTCATGAGAGCGGGTGGTTGTGGTCATGCCGCAGCCCTATCGAGATACCTCCAGGGGCGTACGCCCCTGGAGGTCCAAGTGCGGCATAAGCGTGTTGTACTCCCAGCCCCAGCGATCAGCCAGGAGTTGAGCCTCTGGATCTGTCGTGAAGTGCTCGGTGTTGAGGAACTCACCCCTGAACCGGCCGTTGGCGATGGCCTGATTGGGATGCACCCAAGTTGAATGTCGCTGCGGATGAACGCCGGCGCCGGGTAGATGCTGTTGAGCTCCTCCAGTACGGCCACCACATCCTTGGCTTTGCAGCGCCTGTCCACCCGGATGGCCAGGTAGAGGCGGCTGTGCTCGTCGATCACGTTCAGGAACTTGAGTCTGCGGCCATCGGCCGTGGCGTCGAACTGGAAGTGCATGGCCCTCACCTGGTGAATGCTCGGCCCGGTGGCGCCACACTGAGCCGTCCCCGGTCGGGCCCGCTTCCGCTTCCAGGGGGTAGGCCGCTGCAGCCCCTCCTCTCGCCAGAGCCGTTGCAACCGCTTGTAGTTCACGCTCCATCCCTCCCACCTGAGCAGGCGGGAGGCCATGAGCCGACCCCAGCGGATGTGCGTCGCACCGCAAGGTCCGCTTTGCAGCGCAGCTTCGATCTCACGCAGGCGGTGCCTGAGCTTGCCCTCCTCGATCGAGACGACCTGGCAGGGGTGGCGCTGCGTGCTGCGGTGCTGGCCCACCAGCCGGCAGGACAGGCGTTCAGAGGTCCGGTAACGCTCCTGCAAAGCCTCGACGGCTCTGCGCCGGCGTTCCGGGCTCAGAAGCTTCCCTCGGCCAACTGCTACTGCTGCGCAGAAGCCTCCGGCTAGTGTGGCGTCCTGGAAATGTGCAACATATTCGACTCCAGCCAACATGGAGTGCGCTTGTAACAACGTCGAGATCAGCCCTGGCCTGTTGATGCAAGTGGCTGAGATGCGCCCCTGAGCAGATGCTGCAGGTTGTTGCTCGAACTTTCAGGACGCCACACTAGTTTGATTTGTGCAGCCAACGGATGACGGCTAGCATCTGGTCTGGGAGAATGGTGATGGGTTCAACGTGGAACTTCGCCATCCGCCCAATTTCGCTGGGCATTCCTAGGAACTCCTCCACAGCGTGGTAATGCGGTCGGGAGACATAATCATCGAAGTACAGTTCGACAGGAGTCTTAGTCATGAAGGCGGTGGCAAGCGCACACCCGATTCGGAACCGCCCATCTACCAGAACGACGTCCGGAGGCTCAAAGTCCGACAATGTCCACACTTGAAGGGGATAGTTCGCGAACATCCGCCAGCGCGAATCGTCAACGGGGTAACCCCATTGCTTAGTCGGTCCGATATCCACATGCTGCACGACCACACTCGAGCCTGCACCTGGCGGATTCTCACGAAAGTAGGCGCGAAGATTATCAGCCCATGAACGATCCGATTCAACCGACCATATCTTCTTTCCGGTCATCTCAGCAGCCATCAAGGTGGATCCGCCGGAGCCATACTCGAGTATCCGGCGCGCTCCGGCATATGCATCCTGCAGGGCTTCTGCCTCGATGGGTGGAAGGGTGAGGCGGGGTCGATGGACCATTGTTGTTTTCTGCATGGATTCGCCTGAAGGGACGCCTGCGGAGCTCATGGCCATTACACTATCTTGACGCAAGAATCTCGTGCCTAGATTGAAAGGGGCGTCATATCTATCTGCCTACGTATGTTACAGTACTTCGTCAAGACGGTTACTCAAGCCAGCCCCGCTAGTGTCGACTTTAGCTGAGCGCCAGGGCCGCCTAAAAGCATGTCCGCGTCGGGGTTGGCGGGCCTGTCAGCGTTGGCTTTGGTCAGCGGGTTTCACCGCTCCCAATGCCCAAAGTCCACTCTGCTGCAGCCGATCAGGCCGCACCGGATGACCTGATTAGCTTCCTCAAGGCCATCCCGGACGGGCGCTACCGCCGAGGGGGTGCGCTACCTGCAGTGGTACCTGCTGCTGGTGGCGGTGCTGGGAATCCTGAGCGGCTGCCGCAGCTCCCGCGACTTGGAGGCCTTTGCCCGGCGGCATCGGGAGGCTCTGAATGAGGCACTGGGGCTGAATTTCAAGCGCTGGCCGTCGGATGCCACCTTCCTCTACCTGTTCAACAAGGCCCATCTGCAGGAATTCGGTCAGGTCCTCCAGGCCTGGATGATCAGCCAGATCCCTGGTGGGGCAGAGGGTCTGGATCAGTTGATCTGCAACGGCAAGACCCTGCGCGGCTCCGCAGTGGAGACGGATAACGGAAACATCGGTTCGTCGCCCAGGTCACCGTCTACGCCCATGCGCTCGGCGTCGCTCTGGCCCAGAAGGCATACGACACCGCTGAATCGAGTGAGCGGGCTGCGCTCAAGGAGCGGCTGGCCAGCCTGGATCTCGAGCGTGTTCTGATCCAGGCGGATGCGCTGCACACCACCCGGGCGTTTTTCACTGGTGCCTCGCCCAGGGGGCCGACGTTCTCCTGAGCGTCAAGCGGAACCAGAAGCCCCTGCATCGCCAGATCTGCAGCCAGCTCCTGGGGAAACGCAAGATCCCGTTCGTGGCCACGGATCACGAGATCAGCCACGGCCGCACTATCACCTGGACCCTGCGTGCGAAACAGGCACGGGAGCACATCGCCCAGGCCTGGATCGGCACCGGCTGGATCGTGGAGGTGGTGGCCACCGGCAGCCGCGACGGCAAGCCGTTTCAGGCCACCCACCTGTTTGGGGTTCCCCCGGTTTCAAGGACAAGTCGATAAGGGTCACGTCATGACCACCAGACTGTCCATTGATGACCAATCCCACTAGGAGCGCTGTCGCGCATAGATCAGCATCCAGCCTCTCCACAGACGCCTATCAATCTGCCCAGATTCCAGTGACAGCAGTGGATCTGAGCGAGAAAATGGGGCATGCAGAAGCCCAAGTCCTTCCGTCCCTGGCAGCCGGAGCAGACCACCCTGCTGCCGCCGTCACCCTGTGAGTGGCTCTCAGAAGAGCACCAGGTGTATTTCCTGCTGGATCTGGTGGATGAGCTGGATCTCTCGGACATCCTGATTCCTGCTCAGGCCAAGGGTCCCCGTGGGGAAAAGGGTTTTGACCCCAGGATGATGACGCTCTTGCTGCTCTAGGGCTACTGGGTGGGCACCGTCTCATCCCGCAAAATCGAGCGGGCCTGCTACGAGGATCTGGCCTTCCGGGTGTTGACCGGCAACCAGCAGCCCGACCACAGCAGGATCAGTGAGTTCCGCCGGCGCAATCTTGATGCCCTCAAGGATCTGTTCATTCAGATTCTGCGGCTGTGCCAGAAGGCGGGGATGGTGAGCCTGGGCCATGTGGCGCTGGATGGCACCAAGGTGCAGGCCAATGCCTCCAAGCACAAAGCCATGAGCCACGAGCGGATGCTCAGGGCGGAAAAGCAGCTGCAGCAGGAGATCACGCCTTGATGCGCAAGGCTGAGATCCTGGATGCCCAGGACGACGCGCGCTACGGCAAGGGCAAGCGTGGCGATGAGCTGCCCAAGGAACTGCAGCGCCGCCAGGATCGACTCGACGCCCTGCGCAAAGCCAAAGCGGAGCTGGAGGCGGAGGCCGCCGCCGACAACGCCCGCCGCCGCGAGCAGCAGGCCCGCGCTGCAGAAGAGCAGGCAGCTGAGGCAGCAGCAGCAACTGAGGACAACGGCAAGACCGATGCCGAGAGCGAGGCCGCTCTCGGGCCCTTGTCAAAGAGGCGCAGCAAGCGGAGCGCAGAGCCCGCAGTGCCCGCGGGCGAGCGGAGCTGGCCCGCAGGCTGCCGATCGACAAGGCCCAGGCTGCAGGCCTCTCAAGCCCGGATCCGCTGAGCAGCGCTGATCCTCTGGCGATGCCCAGCCGCAACCTGCCCACCACTGCCGCCGGCGATCCGAAAGCGAACGCCCAACGCAATTTCACCGATCCCGACAGCCACATCCTCAAAGGCGGGGACGGTTGGATCCAGAGCTACAACTGCCAGGCGGCGGTCGATGGCGACCACCAGATCATCGTGGCGGTGGGGGTCAGCAACCAGGCCAGTGATGCTCCCCACCACGTTCCCATGATCGAGCGGATCGTGGCCAACACCGGCCAGCTGCCCGAGAAGCTGATCGCGGATGCGGGCTACTGCAGCACTGCCAACATCGAGGACAGCGAGCAGCGCGGGCTGGACGCCTACATCTCCACCAGCCGGCAGGAGCACGGCCAACGGCCACGGCCCTCGCGGGGGCCTGCGCCCAGGGATCTGGATGCGCGGGGCCGGATGGACCGCAAGATCCGCTCCAAGGCAGGCCAGGCGACCTATGCCCTACGCAAGATCATCGTTGAGCCGGTGTTTGGTCAGATCAAAGGGGCCCGGGGACTGGATTGCTTCCTGCTGCGCGGGCAGCGGCGTCCCATGGAGTGGTGTAACTCGGGAGGATCAGCCCCGGCTACGCCGGGGCTGACGGCTCGCCTCCCTCAGATCTCAGCTGTGGCAATGGGTGGGCCGGTCTGTGACCCTGTTCGGAGCAC
>NZ_JAGQCU010000032.1 GCF_024346355.1 Cyanobium sp. ATX 6A2 | reverse complement strand
TGCTCCGAACAGGGTCACAGACCGGCCCACCCATTGCCACAGCTGAGATCTGAGGGAGGCGAGCCGTCAGCCCCGGCGTAGCCGGGGCTGATCCTCCCGAGTTACACCACTCCATGGGACGCCGCTCAGCTGACCCTGGTGACGACGCTCTCCCCGTGCCCGATGTGCGCCGGCACCGCGGTGCTGCTGGGCCTGCGCCGGGTGGTGATCGGTGAACGGCGCAGCTATGTCGGCGCTGAGGAGTGGCTCCGGCAGGCGGGGATCGCCGTGGACTGCCTGGACGATCCGGCCTGCGTGGCCCTGATGGAGCGGATGCAGCGCCTCAAGCCCGATCTCTGGCAGGAGGACATCGGCCGCTGAGACGGGTCCGGGTTGATAGCCAAGGCAGTCGCGGTCCCCAGTGCTCCAGGGGCAGGAGGCGATCCAACACGTAGTGCAGCCGTCGAAGCCGCAGGTGCCAGATCGTGGTGCCGGAAAGACGGCCATAGGGAGCAAACCCCACCGGCATCCGGCGCGCCACCTCACGGGGGTTGATCGCGCTGAGCGGTTGCTGGCGTCGGACCGCCAGAGCGGCGGCAGTGGCCACGCCCTGACCGACCGAGACATTCAGCTCGATGATGCGCCCGGCGACTTCACCGAGGCCTCCCCAGCCCGAGGAGGGTCCGAGCACCGCCAGGTTGCCGATCCTACGAGGCAACGTGTGGCGATAGCCGAAGTTGAATGTGGGCTTGGCGGGCGTGATCGCCTCCGCAAGCCCACCACGGAAGTCGAGGTAATACGTGAAGGTGCCCAGCGCCTCGCTACGTGGAACACCTCCTTCAGCCATCCTCTCGGCCGTGAGCGCCTCGAGCGGATCGGCGATCTGATCGGCGGAGCGCACGTACAGCTCGGGGCTCCAGGTCACCGCCGTGGCCCCGTGATCCAGGAAGAAACGCGTCAGGTCATGCCTGACCGGCTCCGTCCAGGGCAGCGGTCGTCTTCCACCGGAGATCACGGCGCGGTTCTGCTCCTCGTCGTTGCGGAACAGGAGCGCATTGAAGCTGAGCCGGTCCGCCAGGATGGCGATGTTGGCGGGATCCAGCCGGCTCGAACCTCGCTCCAGATCGGGAGGTTCGGACCGCAGCCCATGGAAGGCGATCGGCATGGCGTGCGAGCGCTGATCGGCACTGTCCGCTGTGGCGGAATACGCCAGCTTCGGCCGCCCCTCGGTGTCAAGCAGATCGGCCCGCAGCTGCTCGGGGTTGCTGAGGTACTGCGGCCAATGCCGCAGCCAGTCCTGTGCCTGGTGATCCTCACCATCCAGCAGGCGTTGGGTGAAGCGGTGTTCCAGAGCGCGGACCTCGTCGATCGAGAGTCCTGCCACCTCAAACACCCAGCCCAACGAAAGGCTCTCGTGGGAGAGGGAACCAGGCCCGAGCCCGGCCAGCATCGGCACCCCGGCGCTGCGGGCCAGCCGTCCGCCGATGCTGGCGTCGATGAAGACGTCAGCGCTCAGCCGCCCGTGGCCGCGGGTGAGGAGGGTGCACAGCCTTGCACCTTCCCGCTGGGCGGCAACCAGGCCCGCCTGGGGCAGTACGGTGACACCCTCCTCCACCAGCGCTTTCCGGAAACCGGCAGCAGCCCGGCGGGGATCGACGGCGATCTCTCCGGCGCCGGAGATCGCAAGGAACCGCCCATAGAGCGAGGAGGAGGGAGCAAAGGCGGGCAGCCAGCGGCGCATGTCGCTGGGCACCTGATTGCGATCGAGGTAGGCCAGGCCGCCCCGCACCAGGGTTCCCCCCAGGCTGCTGTCGCTGTCGGCCTCGCTCAGGAGGGCCACCGCAGGCTGCTTGCGCTGGTCCTGCACTTGCAGCTGGCGAGCCAGTTCCAGGGCCGTCATGATCCCGGCCGGTTCATCGCCATAGACAAGGGCTGTGAAGTGGCGCTCCCCCCGATCCGGGCAGGGACCCCAGGCGGGGCTCACCTCCGGCGGGGCGGCACCCACCAGGAGCCAGGCCGCGAGGAGAGACGTGGCCAGCGGCGGCGGAACCACGGCGATGGACCATCGGCCGCGGTCGATGCTCGCATCAGACTGAAGGGCGCAGTGATCACAGCCGGTCGGGTGGCGGCTGGTGGAGGGCAGGGGTCATGGATGGCATCCCAGCAGGCACTGCGTCTGAATCACCACTGGCCTCGCCGCTGGTCTCGCCGCAGTGGCTTGCAGCCCATCTGGAGGATCCGGGCCTGCGGATCCTGGATGCGCGCTGGTTGTTGGGCTGCCTGCACGGCAGCGAGTTCACGGTCGACGACCGGGATGGCTACCAAGCCGGCCACATCCCCGGCGCCCAGTTCGTGGGCATGCAGTCGGAGCTCTCCGACTCTGACCATCCTGTGCAGGACATGCTGGCCCCGCCCGAACAGTTCGCGCTCGTGATGGGGCGGCTGGGAATTGGTGACGGCACCCTGGTGGTCACCTACGACGACATGGGGGTGCCCCTGGCCTCGGCGCGGCTGTGGTGGGCGTTGTCGTGCTACGGCATGAGCGGGTCAGGGTGCTGGACGGTGGACTGCGGCAGTGGCGAGCTATGGGTTACCCCATCAGCACCGCCGTGCCGGCGTTGAAGCCGGCACGCTTCACCACCCGTCGGCAGCCTGGATGGGTCGCCTCCCGGGAGGACGTGATCGCCGCTCTGGAGAAACCCGAGGTACTAATTCTCGACTGCCTGACTCCCGAGCGCTACCGGGGGGAGGCGGGAAATCCGCGGTCAGGGCATATCCCGGGGGCCATCAATGTGCCCTATCTGGCCAACATCGATCCCGCCCTGTCCACCCTCACAACGGCAGAACTGGAGCCTTGGCTCGACGCTGCCGACGCCTTCACCCTGGCACCCAGAGCCACGCTGAGCGAGCTGTACCGGCAGGCGGGTGTCACAGCGGATCGTGAGGTCATCACCTACTGCGGACGAGGCTATGCCGGGGCCTGCGGATTGCTTGCCCTGAAGTGTGTCGGCCACGAACACGTGCGGCTCTATGACGGCAGCTGGCTGGAGTGGAGCGCCGATCCCCGTCTGCCTGTGGAAAAGAACTGCGATTGATCGGTGTGCCACTGCTCCACGCCGAGGATGATCCCTGGGTCCAGCACGCAAGCCATGACCACAGGCGCCGACAGCCTGGTGCAGACCGCTCTGAATGCGGGGGTGGAGATCTGCTTCGCCAATCCCGGTACCACCGAGATGCCGATGGTGATCGCTCTCGAACGCGCACCCGGCATGCGGGTCGTTCTGGGCCTGTTCGAGGGCGTGTGCAGCGGTGCCGCCGACGGCTGGGCCCGCATGACGGGCCGGCCCGCCGCGGCCCTGCTCCACCTGGGCCCTGGACTGGCCAATGGGATCGCCAACCTGCACAATACGCGGCGGGCCCGCAGTCCGGTCGTCAACTGGATCGGCGAGCACCCCACCCGCCATCGGCCCTTCGATCCGCCTCTGCAGACCGACATCGCCGCCCTGGCGGGCTGTGTGGGCTGGACACGCAGCGTGGGCTCGGCGCAGGAGATGGCAGAGGCGAGCCTGGCGGCGGTGCAGGCGGCGCTCGGCCCGCCGGGGCGCGTGTCGACGCTGATCATTCCCGCCGATTGCCAGTGGGCACCGGGACCTGCCCCCCTCAGCGCCAGCGTCACCCCCACTTGGCGGGCCGCTCCAGATTCCGTGATCCAGGACGCGGCCCGTCTGCTCCGCACCGGGCGCACCGGACTCCTGCTCGGCGGCTCTGCACTCACGACGGCCGGCCTGCGCGCCGCGGCCCGGGTGGCGGCGGCAACCGGATGCCCGCTCTGGGTGGAAACCTTTCCCTCTCGCCAGGACTGTGGCCGTCACGTCCCCCAGATCCAGCCCCTGCCCTACTTCCCGGAGCAGGCCACCGAAGCGTTGGCGACTCTCAACGCCCTGGTGCTGGCGGGAGCACGGGAACCCGTGGCGTTCTTCGCCTATCCGGACCAGCCGTCAGGACTGCTCCCCGAGGGGGCGGAGGTCCATGCTCTCGCCGATCCCGAGGGTGACGTGGACGCGGCCCTGGCCCTGGAGGCGCTGGCCGAGACCCTGAACGCCCCGGCATGGGTCCTGCCATCAGCAGGTCCAGTGGAGGTGGCGCCCCGATCCGTCCCGCTCACACCCGATCGCCTGTGTCAGCTGCTGGCCGCGCAGCTGCCGGAGCGGGCGATCGTGGTGAATGAGGCCACCACGACCGGCTTCACCTGGAACACGGTGCACGCGGCGCAGGCGGCGCCCCACACCATGCTGTTCAGCACGGGGGGCGCGATCGGCCAGGGCCTGCCGAACGCCCTCGGTGCGGCGCTCGCCTGCCCCGATCGGCGCGTGATCGCCTTCCAGGCCGATGGCAGCGGGCTTTACACCCTCCAGGCCCTCTGGTCGATGGTGCGGGAGCAGGTCGACGTGACCGTCGTGGTGTGCGCGAATCGCTGCTACCGCATCCTGCAGGTGGAACTCGCGCGCGCCGGTTGCCGGGAGCCGGGCCCCACAGCTAGCTCTCTCACGGAACTCACACGCCCGGAGATTGCCTGGACCGATCTGGCGAAGGGCTTTGGGATGCCGGCTTGCCGCGTACACAGCGAGGTGGAGTTCGTCAAGGCGTTGGGGCGTTTCCTGGCTGAACCGGGACCGAGCCTGATCGAGGCGCTGCTCTCTTGAAGAGCACGACAGGCTGGTGGTTAGGCGGTGGTCCGCGACACCAGCCAAGCCGGGAGTCCGAACCGCACGTTGCTGCACCCGCCCGCGCCCTGCGGCTGAACCTGCCCAGGCGGGGATCGGCCTATCACCTGTGGCCAGCGCAGGGAGTCATTAGCGCACTGCCCCCATCCCTCGCCCTGAGCCGCTTGAGTTGCCAGCCGGTGTGCATCAGCTCTGCAGCTGCGGCCGTAGCCACCACGGCTGGTTCTGCGATGGCGCCCAACTGGGCAGTGGGCAGGTGTCCTACGGGATGCGGCGGTTGAGCGAACCCGCCAAGGTGCTGATGTGCGACTGCGGGCGCTCCCATGGCTACCCCCTCTGCGATGGCAGCCAAGCCGCCCCGACCCGGAGGCCCTGGTGGCGGCGATGGGGATGACGGGCTCGATCGTGCTGGCGGCCGATGACCCGGTTGCGCTGGCGTCCTTCTATGGCGCCCTGCTGGAGGTGGAGCCGCAGCCGGGGTTGAGCGCCAGCCACTGGCGTGTGCTCTGACCGGCCGGTGGTTGGCTCGAGGTCTACGCGCCGTCGCAGGGCAGACCGCGGTGATCGGCAGGCGGAGGCGCGGCTCAGCGGGAGCTGGATGGCCCATCTGCTGATCAGCGGTGCGGCGCTGCTGCACAACCTGCTGATCGACACGGCTCAGAAGCCTCGCCGGATCAAGCTCAGGGAGACGAATGCCAGAGATGCGAGGCCAAGAGAAAACCCCCAGGCCGGGCCCGGGGGTTGATGGACAGTTCGCGCTGGCGGGACCGTCAGAAGCAGAAGGGCAGGAACTGGGTGCGGCAGGTGGCGTAGCCATCCACCACGGCCCCAAGGCCAATTTGGTGGGCGATCCCGAAGCCCGTGAGGCCTTCCACCACGACGCCGATCACCAGGCCGAGCATGGCGGCGCGGCCGTTGAACAGTTCAGCGCGCTTGAGCTGATCCATGTGGATCCGCTCGGTGGTGCGTTCCTGCAGCCACTTGTCGCTGGCGGGGGTGTTGGTCATGGATGTGGTGGGTGAGTGGAGCTCGATCGTGTGTAGCGTCGTGAACCGCTCAGCTCGCGAGATCCGGCTGGAGCAGTGCGCTGACGAGCCAGGCGGTGAACAGAAGGACTGTGAGGGTGGCGATCATCGGGGCTCGTAGGGGGCGAGGTCGCTGGGGCGCGAGAGGACGAAGGCCACCAATCCTGTGAGCAGGATGACCAGGCCGGTGACGCCGGCAATGGCGGCGGAGTAGTCGGTGCTCATGGCGATCAACCCAGGCCGATCTGGGAATGATGCTCTGGCCGGTGAGCAGCTCGGTGCCGAGGCCGATCACGAAGCCGAGCATGGCCAGACGGCCGTTCCAGGTTTCGGCGAAAGCGACAAAACCAAAGCGGAGTGGTGTCGGACATGCTTGTTACGAAGTGTTAAGAGCACTCTAACAGTATGTAACGGATCTGTCTAAGGCCTTGGGCCCAGCCCTCCATCCCCGCCGGTTCGTCCTGTTCCACGCCTTGGGACCTGAGCTCTCACGGTGCCGGCAGCTGCCACTGCGGCGCGCACACCGTCCAGCCCTGCTCACGCTTCTGGCGCCAGAGACGGATGGCCTCCTCCCGGGTCAGCTCCCGCCGCCTCTTGAGCAGCGGCACCGGTTCGCCCGGCAGCAGCTCGCCGGAGGTCACCTCCAGTACCTGGTTGTGGCGGGTCCAGCGGCTGGGCCGGAAGTGCAGCACCTGGCGGCCATCGCTCAGCCAGCCTTCCCGTGGCGAGAGCGGAGGACGCTTGCTGGCGGCCATGGCCGGCTCAGCCCGCTTTCGGTGCCCAGCCCCGCTGCTGGGCCATGTCGTCGGTCCAGCCCTGGCAGCGGTGGGTGAGGTGCTCGCCTTGGGCGAGGAGGCTCTGGCGCAACTGGCAGGTCAGCAGGGGGATGCAGTTGACGCCGCTGTGGTGACGGAAGAAGTGGCAGGTCATGCAGACCATGCGGCTGCGACTGGGCTGGAGCTGCTGCCGATCGAGATAGGGCCAGTCCTCGACGGGCAGCTCGAGCCTGCCGCTGGAGGGCTCAGGGGAGGGGGAGCGGCGAAGACGGGAGCCCATGGCCTCAGAGCATGCGTACACCTGTACTAGCAGGAGTCGAGGCGGCGTGCTGTGCTCCCCGCAGCCGGCGGCCTGTGCGACGCGCTATCGCCTCAGCGCAGCGGCACGAAGATCCGGTTGCCGTTGGCCGGGTTGGTGAACACGGCGTTGCCCTGGATCAGCACCTCCCGCTCCCAGATGCCGCCAAGGGAATCCCGCAGAACCGAGACGGGGAAGCCTTCCTCCACCACCCGGTAGGTCATGGTCTGGCCGTCCTCCCAGTCGATGCGGACTGTGCCGTCGGCGGAGTGGCTGTTGTCAAGCGACATCCGGAATTGGTCCTCCGGCGACACGAAATCTGGCCCACCCTGTGGGGCTTTAGCCCCGGCTTGTTGACGCCGTAGCCGGCGCCGGTTGGTCTTGCTCATCAGTCGTTGGTGAT
>NZ_JAGQCU010000031.1 GCF_024346355.1 Cyanobium sp. ATX 6A2 | reverse complement strand
GGGTCCGGGGCACCTGGGGCTGAGTCGTGGGCGGTGCAGTGGACGGCACGGGCTGTCTGAACAGAGCAGCCGCGACACGCCTGGGAAACCGGTGATCGGGTGAGGATGTTGGAGCAGGGGCCGGATCATCAGCGCACTCCCGGGAGCTGCTGCGGTGGGGTGACATCCATCGGTGGAGCCTCCCGGGAGCGATGGGATCACAATCAGAGATCGTCAGCGTTCCGGCAGCGGCGTTGGTGCCCGGTTGTGATCGCTTGTGATCAGCCGTCACGGCTGTTCATCAAGCAGCCACATAGATCCCTGAAAATCGCCCTTGCAGCCCTGGCTTGCGGCAGCCGATGCGGGTGGTGATTCTCGGCAATGCCGCAGACAGGCGCCACTACCAGCTGCTGCTGGCCAGCTGTGTGACCCTGCTGGCTCTCTGGCGGCCTGCTGAGTGCGGCCGTGGAGACCGTGGCCCCGGGGAGTGTCTCCGGCGTCGACCTCACGGTGGAGGGACAGGACGGCCTTGCGGGGGCGTGGTGGTTGAGCATCGCCCTGGCGGTGGCCGGCAACAGCTACCTGGCCATCGTGATGGGGCTGCTGAACGGGCGGTTCAGCAACCGCAACGGTGGTGACGGCGAAATCGGCGCTCCCCTGAAGAGGCAGCGCCTCCATCCGCTCCTCGGCAGACACCGCATGGGTGGCTTCTCCGCCGCTCATCACTCCCCTCGGTTCGGATCGCCTCTGGCTGCTGAGCGCTCTGCCCCTGGGATCAATCTCAATCTGGAGCGGCCTGATGCTGCAATGGGCAGCGTGCGACAGCAAGCGGAGCTGTACGCCCGTCTATGGGACGGCCTGTTGCGGCGGCTCAAGGTTGCCCCACTCGAGGGTGTTGGCCAGCGGAATGGCGCTCCTGTGCAGAGCGTCCTTCAGCCGCAGCAGCAGTTCCCGTTTCAGCGACCATTGTTCGCCTGCCAGGGTCTGGATCAGTACGCTCACCTCGATGCCCTGGGGATTCACGGCATCCACGGCTCGCAGCAACGGTGGGTCGAGCAGGCGCTCCTTCCAGGGTGACTGGCCGGCAAACAGATCCAGTTCCTGCTGGATCACTGTGAGTGCCTGGCGCAATGACCCGAGGCGGTGGGAAAGCAGAAGGGAAATCAACGCACCGGAGCGGAGTTTGGTGTGGTTGATCAGCCGGTCGACCATTCCGTGCTGGACGACCACCAGCCGCTGATCCAGGGTGCGGAACTGGCTGCTGAAGATGCCGATGTCCACCACCTCGCCGCTGAGGGTGCCCACTTCGACCCAATCGCCGATGGCGTAGCGGTCTTCCAGCAGCACCACCAGACCGGAAACAAAATCCCGCAACAGGGCCTGAAAGGCGAACACCAGGGCCCCCACCAGCGCACCGCCGGCGAGCAGGCCGCTGGCGGTGATCTCGCGGAAGCGTTCCAGATCCACCAACCACCAGATCACCAGAATCATCCCCGCGCTCAGGGTGAGGAGCCGCAGGGAGACTTGCCGAAGGGTTCTGTAGCGCTGTCTGCGCCGGGGACGCTGCTCTGCAGACACCCGCCGTCCAGCCAGCCACTGGCGCAGCAGAACCCTGACGATGCCGCGTAGCACCAGAAAGGCGAATGCCACCACCAGCACCTTGGCAATCAGCAGGCCTGGCCGCAGCAGCAGGCTCAGCCCCTCGGCGAACTGACCGGGAATGGCCATGGTGGCCAGGGCGTTCATCGTGCTCAGAATCAGCAGAACCGCCAGAACGATGGCGATGCGCACCGCATTCGGCAGCTCGAGAAGCAGGTCGCTGCCGGCGGCGGCTCCCTGCCCCCTGGGCAGCCTCTGCTGCAGGCGCTCGTCCCAGTGCTCTGTCCGTTTCCAGAGCACCAGCAGGCCGCCCAGCAGAGCAGCCAGCAGCAGCAAGGCCAGCCCCAACAGCATCAGGACGCGAGCCCAGGCCTCGGGCTGGAGCAGCGCCTGGGCATGGCGCAGGCGCGGCAGCAGCGTGATGCGCCAGCGCTCAGCCAGTTCGACAGCGGGGATGCCGTTGAGGCGGGCGTCGGCATCGGTGACCGTGAGCAGTGCGATCGGTTCCCGCCCTGGCAGCCGGGCTTCCAGCACCGGCAGCCCCTCCGCACTCATCACCGAGGCCAGCTCCAGGCCTGCGGTAAGTCGGGTCGATGACCTGCGGTTGATGTCGCAGGCGGTCTGGCCCCGATCCTGGTCGTCCCCATGGGAGCGCAGGCTGCGTCGCACCCAGAGGTCAGCCAGCAGCTCATCCACACTGCAGATCGTGGGAGGGGCATAGAGCAGGCGCAGGTTGTTCTCGATCAGGCGTGCCCGCAGCTGGGCATCGGGTCCAGTGGAGTCGGCGAGCACAGGCACGGCCACGGTGATTGCCGGCACCCCCAGGATCCTGACCTTGGCCACGTCGTAGCTGCCCAGCTGCCAGGCACCTGTCTTCAGCGACTGGGATGGTCCCTCAGGCCCGGAACTCTGGGCAGCCGCACCACCGCTCGCTGTCGCAGCGGCAAGGCTGGCTGGCCAGAACAACGTCAGCGCCAGAACGATGGCCAGCAGTGCGATGAAGCGGCGCTGCATCGAAGCCCAGCCAAGACCACCCTCGTTCTAGATCGTCACCCTGCCGAGCCTGATCGATGCGGTTGAGGTGCGGGATTCGCAGCTGCGGATGGCGCAGCCAATAGCCCAGCTGGGTCAGGCGCGGGTTGCTGCCGCCGAATCCCAGCGCTTGCGGGCGTCATCCACCAGCACCACCAGCAGCGGCACCGGCAGCATCCAGCCCAGCCACGCAACCGGGAACGGTGCCAGCTCCAGCACAGCCGCCAAGGGTGCCACGGTGATCAGGCCAGCGGTGATCAGGAGTTCGCTGCCGATGCCCACAAGCAGCAGCGGGTTGGTGCGCATCCAGCCCAGGCCTACGCCCTGCAGGGCGGGCCGGCTCTCGCTGCGGCAGGCCATCAGCACCCCCACCTGGGCGAGCACGATCGTGGTGAAGGTGGCTGCCGAGGCCCGGTGCTGCATCGCCCGGTCGAACGGGGTCGCCGTGCCATGCAGCAGCTGGGGAGCCAGGGCCTGCAGCTCCGCCCAGCTGACACCCTGGGCGCGCCAGGCCAGCAGATAGGCCGCCATCGCCAGGGCTGCCTCCACCAGTCCCAGCACCAGATAGGCCCGCAGCAACAGGGGGCGATTCAGCAGCGGCTGATCCCGGCGCCGCGGCCGCTGGCGCATCGCACCGGGTTCGGGTGGCTCGGCTCCCAGGGCCAGAGCCGGCACCAGGTCGGTGCCCAGGTCCACCGCGAGGATCTGCAGCACCGTGAGGGCCGCCGGGATGCGCCAGGCCACCATCGCCAGAAACGGCACGATCTCGGGCACGTTCGAGGCGAGGATGTAGGTGAGGAATTTGCTGATGTTGGCCACCACCGAGCGGCCGTAACGCACCGCGCTGACGATCGTGGCGAAGTTGTCGTCCAGCAGCACGATGTCGGCGGCCTCCCGGGCCACGTCGGTGCCCACCTGGCCCATCGCCAGCCCCACGTCGGCGGCGCGCAGGGCCGGGGCATCGTTGACGCCATCGCCGGTCACCGCCACCACCTCCCCGAGGGCGCGGTAGGCCTGCACCAGCCGCAGCTTCTGCTCCGGTGCCATGCGGGCGAACACCAGCCGGTGGCGGTACTTGAGGAGCTGGCGCAGCTGCACCTCGCTGAGCCGATCGAGCTGGGGTCCTTCGATCACCCGCACCGGATCGGCGGCCATGGCCTCCCGGCTCTGGGCAGCTGTGCCGGTCGGCGGATCCAGCAGGCCGAACTGCTGGGCGATCGCCTGGGCGGTGAGCCCATAGTCGCCGGTCACCATCGTGACCCGGATGCCTGCCTGATGGCACTGGCGGATCGCGTCCGGCACCTCCGGCCGCGGTGGGTCGTAGAGAGCCAGCAGCCCCACCAGTTCCAGACCCCGCTCCAGCTCCTCGGCCCGGGCCTCGAGCCGGTGGGCCTCCACGGGTCGGCGGGCCACCGCCAGCACCCGGTACCCCTGGGCGGCCAGATCATCGTTGGCGCCCAGGGCCCGCTGGCGCAAGGGCCCATTGAGCGGCACCGGCCCGTTGGCACCCACCTGGGTGCTGCAGTGCTCGATCACATCCACCGGCGCCCCCTTGGTGATCGCCAGCAGCGTCCCCTCGGCGGACTCCACCACCACGCTCATGCGGCGGCGATGGGAATCGAACGGCAGTTCGCGGCGGCGGGGATAGCGCTGCTGCAGGGTGGTCGGATCGAGCTCCCGCTCCAGCGCCGCCATCAGCAGGGCCGCTTCTGTGGGGTCGCCGATCGCGCGCAGCCCGCCGCGCCCCCGCTCCAGGTGGGCATTGGAGCAGAGGCAGGCCTGCTCGAGCAGCCCAGCGTCCAGGCCGGTGCCGGGCTCCGGCAGCCAGGTGGCCTGCACCTCCATTCGATTGCAGGTGAGGGTGCCGGTCTTGTCGCTGCAGATCACGCTCACCGAGCCGAGGGTCTCCACCGCCGAGAGCCGGCGCACCAGGGCCCGCTGACCGGCCATGCGCCGCACGCTGATCGCCAGGGCCAATGTGACCGTGGGCAGCAGGCCCTCGGGCACATTGGCCACCAGGATCCCCACGGCGAACACCAGGCTCTCCAGGGGCCCGATGCCCACGAACAGCCAGCTGAGCAGGAAACTCAGCACGCCCATCGACACGGCGATCGTGCTGATCGTGCGGACGATGCGGCCCACCTGGCGCTCCAGGCTGCTGGCACCGCGCTCGGTGGCGGCCGTGAGACCGGCCACGTGGCCGAACTCGGTTTCAGCTCCGGTGGCGTACACCAGAGCCTCAGCCCGGCCGCTGGCCACCGTGGTGCCGGCCAGCACCAGATTGGCCTGCTCGCGCATCGGCAGGATGGCGCGGCTGAGGGGGATCGGGCGGGCATGGCGGGCCACGGGCAGGGATTCCCCCGTGAGCACGGCCAGGTCCAGGCTGAGTGCGTTGGCGTCGATCAGACGGGCATCGGCGGGCACCTGATCGCCCTCCTCCAGGGCGATCCGATCCCCCGGCACCAACACCTCAGCCGTCAGCTCCAGCAGCTGGCCGTCACGCCACACCCGCACCCGGCGGGGCAGGGCCTGGCGCAGCACCGCCAGGGTGCGTTCCGCCTGGTACTCCTGCCAGAAGGAGAACAGGCCGTTGATCAGCACCACGGCCCAGATCGCCCAGCCCAGCTGGGGCATGCCGGCGGCGAAGGCCAGAGCTCCCGCCACCCAGAGCAGCAGGGCCATGAAGTGCAGCATCTGGTCGGCCAGCCGGAGCAGCAGCGAGCGGCGCCGCTGCGCCGCTGCGCCGGCAGCCGGTTGGCGCCGAAGCGCTCCAGCCGCGCCAGGGCCTCGGCGCCGCTCAGGCCGGTGATGGAGGTCTGCAGGGCACTGCAGAGACCGGCAGCAGAGAGCGACCACACCGGCTCGGATGCCGACAGCTGCATCGCCTTGCCCCTGCCTCAGAGCTTGGCCAGAGGGTAGGGCGGGTTTGCTGGCGCGGATGTGCATCCCTTCCTGTGGGGGATCTGACGTCGGCGGCCCATGGCGGTGCAGCGAGCTTGCAGCCTGGTCCTCAGACCGCTGGCAGCAATTCAGCGATTCGGAGCTGGTTCATCTCGCCACCAACGCCAGCATCAACACGATCTGGTCGACCCGGGCATCCGGCACCAGGATGTCAGCGATCAAGTGGGCACGTTGGTGAGGTTATACACCACGCTGAACAAGATTTGATCCGGCGCCAGCCACGCCAGCCAGAGGCTCATCAGGCGCAAGCCGTGACGCAAGGACGTGGGCATGGGGGGTGCACGGGAGTGATATGGATCAAGAGGGATAGGCCCAGCTGATCGGCACTACTGTGATCCATGGGGCGGTGGGCTGCCATCGGGGAAGGGTGAGCGGAGCCGCCCGGCTTGGTGCAGGAACAGCATCGATCCGGATCGTCAGCTGGCCTTCGATTGCTGCGGGCTCACATCGAGAGTGAAGGGGTGATGGCGATGTGGAGGCCCGCGAAAGCCTACGGCGGTCAGGCCAAGCAGCCGGGCATGGTTGCACCGGCCTTGCATCAAGCGCAGGTGCCAGAAACGCCATGGCGAGACAACGCCGCTCAGCATCCTCCAGCAACCCGTTGGCGACAAGCCAGTGTAGTGCTGGCGCTGAGGACACGCAGCAGCCGACCTCCATTGACCGATCCGGGCTATGTATTAAGGTATGCATAGTGCGATTAACAGCCATGCTCACCGGCCCCGATCTCCTCGCCAAGGTCAAGGAACTCAGCGACGCCAGCAAGTCTGAACTGGTGCGGGAGTGCGGCTACGTGAGCACCAAGAAGGATGGTGGCGAACGCCTGAACTTCACCGCCTTCTATGAAGCGCTCCTGGAAGCCAAGGGCGTCAGCCTCGGTGACAGCGGCCAGGGGCGCGGCAAGGGCGGCCGCAAGCTCAGCTATGAAACCAAGGTGCAGTTCAACGGTAATCTGCTGGTGGGCAAGGCCTACACCGCCCAGCTGGGCCTCCAGCCCGGCGATGAGTTCGAGATCAAGCTCGGCCGCAAGCAGATCAAGCTCATCCCCATCGGCAGCGCCGACGAAGACGAGTGAGTCGGCGCATGCTGGCAACCAGCCTGATGGCGCCCTGAAGGGGCGCCTTTTTGTTGCGCTCCTGCCGGCGGATCAGAGCTGGTGGCGCTTGCAGCGGCGCGGATTCACGGGCGGCAGCGCCGGTGGGATCGATTACCCGACGTCAACGGATCCGATCGCCCGCGAGCCCGAGAGTGGCCTCCAAGCCGGCCAGCACCACATCGGCCACGATCTTGATGCGGTAGCGGCAGGCCTGGGTCTCGGCACAGTCGAAGGTGCCCCGCTCCCAGTACTTGTTGCTGCCGGCGCCACCTCCGCAGAGGCCGAAAAACTCGCAGCTGCAGCGACAGCGCTCAATACCGGCCTGCATGTCACGGTGGATGCGCTGGAACTTTTCCGTGGCACACACCGATTCCAGCGAGTCGGTGAGGATGTTGCCGAGCACGAAGTCGCCATACTCCTGCGTTTTCACCGCCAGCAGTTCCGGATCGAAGGTGGAGAAGTTGCCACGGTGATCCACATTGAGGATCACGAACGGCCGGTTCATGTCGGTGCGCTCCAGCCGTGAATCCGTGCAGGCAAGCGCAGAGGTGGTCTCGAACTCGCGAAGCCTGAAGGCGCCTTGGCTCTGCTCCGTGAGCTCCCACACCCGCTCCAGAAAGGCGCGATAGCGCGCCTCAGACCCCTCACGCTCCAGGCTGGAGCTGCGGTTGCTGCCTTCGGTTTCTTCCATGTTGAAGCCCACCTCGGTGATGCCGTGCTCCAGGAAGAAGGCCACGATGGCATCGGCATGGTCGAGGGATTCGCTGGTGAGCACCGCGATCACATGAAAGGGGATGGCGTTGCGCCGCAGGTGGGCAATGCCGCGCATCGTGGCGGCATGGGTTCCGAGCCCGGTGCGCGTGCGGCGGTGGGCGTCATGCAGGAAGGCCGGCCCATCGAGGCTCACCCCCACCTGGATGCCGTTGCGCAGGAAGCAGTCGCACCAGGCCTGATCGATCAGGGTGGCGTTGGTCTGGATGCTCTGGCCGATGGCGATCGGATGGCGCTTGTGACGCGCTTCCGCCTGACCTAGCCGCCGCGTGGCCTCGTCGTAGAAGCTCACCGGCACCGCCAGGGGCTCGCCTGCATGCCAGAGGATCGTGATGTCGCTGCCCACAAAGGGGCTGGTGAGCACCGCCTTGAGGATCGGCTCCAGCAGATCGAGCGGTAACTGGCTGCGGTCGTTGCGATCCGGCAGGTAGCAGTAATCGCAGTCAAGGTTGCAGTAGGGCGTGGGCTGGATCACCACCAGCTCGATCGGCCCGCAGTCCGCAGGTGGCAGCGCCATGGCTACCAGTTGCGGAAGGCAGCTCCACCGGGGCGGGCATTGACGAAGCCGCCGCCGCCATTCACAAAGCCCCGGGAGGCGCCGCCGTAGTAGGGGTGACCATTGGCGAAGGCCGCGCCGCCGACAGGACCGCGCACTGCACCGCCGCGGGGGCCATTGACAAAGGCCGCCACCCGCAGGCCATCCCCGACGGCCAGCCCACCATCGTCCGCCTCCAACTGGGCCTGCCGCTGCCGCACCGCCTCCGCGATCCGGCTCAGCCGCCCCTCGATCGAGGAGATCTGGGAATCAGCGGTTTCAGCAGGGGCAACCGGTGCGCTGGAGGCCGCCGTGGCGGGCTGCGTGAGCGCCACCATCGAGAACAGGAAGCCCAGCAGGCCGGCGCGGGAGGTGATGGTCATCGTGGACTCGTGAGCGTTAGGGAGGCTCTGGAAAACCCGCGCCATCCGCGCGAAAATACCTCTGCAATCGCTGGTACGCACTGGGATGATGGGCAGCAAGCAGCTCGGATTCGGTGACTACGAGCAGGCCACCGCCAAGAAG
>NZ_JAGQCU010000030.1 GCF_024346355.1 Cyanobium sp. ATX 6A2 | reverse complement strand
GGTACATCTGCAGCGCTCAGCAGTTGTAGCAATCCGCGATTGCCCTGATCGAGGCCACTTTATCGGGTCTCTATCGCTGAAACAAGCTGCGCTGCAGTGGATCTGGCTTTTTCAGGAGTCCCTAATTCAATCTCATCACAAAAGGGAAATCGCATGGCAGCCAAGCAACCGAACATCCTGATCCTCTGGGGCGACGATGTGGGCTGGTGGAACATCAGCTACAACAGCCGTGGCCAGATGGGCTACCGCACGCCCAACATCGACCGCGTCGGCAACGAGGGTGTGGCCTTCACTGACTACTACGGGCAACAGAGTTGCACGGCGGGCCGCGCCGCCTTCATCACCGGCCAGAACCCAATTCGCACCGGGCTCACCAAGGTAGGCATGCCCGGAGCACCCAATGGCCTTCAGCCGGAAGATCCGACCATTGCCGAGTTGCTCAAGCCCCTGGGGTACGCCACCGGCCAGTTCGGGAAAAACCACCTCGGCGACCTCGATGAGCATCTGCCCACGATGCACGGCTTCGATGAGTTTTTTGGCAACCTCTACCACTTGAACGCCGAGGAGGAGCCCGAAGACCCCGACTACCCGAAGAACCCCGCCTTCAAGGAGAAGTTCGGCCCGCGCGGTGTGTTGCACAGCAAGGCCGACGGCAAGGGCGGCCAGACCGTCACAGACACCGGGCCACTCACGAAGAAGCGCATGGAGACGATCGATGACGAGGTGACCGAACGCGCCCTGCGCTTCATGGACGGTACCCACAAGACGGGCACTCCCTTCTTCCTCTGGTACAACACCACGGCGATGCACTTCCGCACGCACTGCGCCGATAAGCACAAGGGCAAGAGCGGTGGTCAGGGCGACTACAACGACGTGATGGTTGCCCATGACGAGAACATTGGCCTCATGCTGGACAAGCTGGATGAGTTGGGCATTGCCGATGACACGATCGTGATGTATTCCACCGACAACGGCGTGCACTACAACACCTGGCCGGATGCTGGAATCACACCATTCCGCTCCGAGAAGAACACCAACTGGGAAGGCGGCTGGCGCGTGCCCTGCTTCGTCCGCTGGCCTGGACAGTTCAAGGCAGGCTCCGTGTTCAACGGCATCGTGACGCACCAGGACTGGCTGTCGACCTTCCTCGCCGCCGCCGGCGAGCCTGACATCAAGGAGAAGCTGCTGAACGGCCATAAGGCCGGCGAGAAGACCTTCAAGGTCCATATCGACGGCTTCAACATGCTGCCTTATCTGAAGGGTGAGGTGAAGGAGAGTCCGCGGACTTCCTTCTTCTACATCAGCGACGACGGAGACATCCTGGCGATACGGATGCAGGACTGGAAAGCGGTGCTGATGGAGCAACGTGCCAAAGAGCTGGCGTGCTGGATGGAGCCGTTCGTGAAGTTGCGGATCCCGAAAATCTTCCATCTGCGGCGTGACCCATTCGAGCAGGCCGACGAGAACTCGAACACCTACAACGACTGGTTGATCTCACACACTTACATCATTTACATGATGCAGGCCGTTGTTGCCGGCCAGATCGAGAACTTCGTGAAGTTCCCGCCGCGTCAGAAGCCGGCCTCGTTCAATCTGGATGCTGTGATGCGCGACTTGGAGTCAGCCGGCGGCGGCGCCAACCATTGACCTGCGCGACCCATCAGCCGCAACGATGATTCAAGAGACCCAGGTGCCGGCAGATCAATGGCCTGGGTCTCTTCATCTGCTTTTGCTGCTAGCCCCGCAGCCTGAACATCCAGTCCAAGACATTCTTTGCGCGCTTTCCGTAGGGCGGCTGCAGGAACGCCTGGATGGAAGAAACGCGCCCTTGGCGAAAGATCGGCCGGAGCTTTGAGAAGGTCAGAAATCCTTCGTAGCCGTGGTAGTGGCCCATGCCGCTCGCGCCAACACCGCCGAACGGCAGGTCGTGCTGCCCCACCTGCACGATCGCTTCATTGATGCCGACGCTGCCCGAGAGAATCTCGGTGATGTAGCGTTGGCCCAGGCGTCTGTTGTTGGTGAACGGGTAGAAGGCGAGCGGGCGGTCGTGGGCGTTGACGTAGGCGATGACCTCTGCGGCATCGCGGTACGGCTTGATCGGCAAGATCGGCCCGAAGATTTCCTCCCTCATGATTGTCATCTCGTCATTCACCCCGAGAACGATGTGCGGGGCTAGCTTGCGACGCTGGGCATCGAGCTGCTGATCCGGCGCCAGGTTGATGACGGTCGCTCCGCGCGCCTTCGCATCATCGAGCGTCGCAACGAGCCGCTCGAAGGCAGGCTGATCGATGATCGTGGTGTAGTCTGGGCCGTTCAGAATGGAATAGCGCTCTGCGACCAGACGCTTCGCGTGGGAGACGAACGCGTCGATGCTCCCTTCGGGCAAAAAGAGATAGTCGACATTGACGCACACTTGGCCGGCGTTCATGCACTTGGCCCAGAGGATGCGCTGGGCGGCGGTCGCGAGTGGAAAGTCGGGGGCGACCACTGCTGGGGCCTTGCCACCGAGTTCAAGCGTCACCGGGCAAAGGTTTGCCGCTGCGGACGCCATCACGGCGCGGCCGACGCCGCCCGAGCCGGTGAACAGCATATGGTCGAAAGGAAGTTGCGAGAACTCAGGACCTCGCCCGAGATCTTCGAAGAAGGCAACTTTCTCCGTTGGCAGATAGTGCGGGAAGACCTCGATCAGGAGGCGCGCCAACTGGACCGATCGATCCGACATCTTCACCATGGCGTGGTTGCCGGCGGCGAGGATGTCGACGAGCGGACCGAACGAGAGCTGGATCGGGAAGTTCCAGGGAACCAGCACGCCCACCACCCCGAGAGGCTGGGGGAGGACACGGTTGCTGGCACCGGGAAAGATGAATGGATCGACCGATCGGCGTTGGGAACGCATCCACCTGGCGAGATGCGCAGAGGCATCGCGGATGCCCTGACGCACCGGAAAGAGCTCGAGCAGACGTGTCTCGCTCGCCGGCCGCACGCCGAAGTCGGCCTCAATGGCTTCGATGATCGCTGCTTCGTTCTCCTGGAGAAAACAATGCAGGGCCGCAAGATGGCCCTTGCGCCGCTGGAGATCTGGGTACGGATCGGCCCTCTGGGCCGCCCGCTGCTGCTCAAGGGCCTGGGCAAAGGAAAGCGGAGTGGTCTGCATGGCTCAGTCCCCCCCCTTCGCGGCCATGGCCCGGCCAGCTGCGCGTCGCACCACGGCCGCGCAGTCGTGGGCAGACATGTATGTCGGCACTGGGTAAGTCCCGTGCGCCTCAGCCAACGCACGCTTGACGATCTCGGCGATGTCTGCCTCGGCGATCTGCTCGATTGTTGGAGGCAGGCCGAGGTCGGCGTTCAGCTGGCGGATCGCAACGATGAGACTGGCGGCGAGAGAGCGGGGGTCGTCGCCGTCGCGGCCGAGTCCGCAGGCACGAGCCAGTTCCGCCATCCGCGAGGCGGCGCCATCCAGGTAGAAGTCGAGCACGTAGGGAAGCAAGATCGCGTTGAGGTATCCGTGCGGGAGGTGGTAGAGCGGGCCAAGTTGGTGGGCGATGGCGTGGACGTAGCCAACGCTCGCCCTGGTGAAGGCGAGGCCAGCGAGACAGGATGCCTTGGCAAGGCTCTGCCGCGCATGGATGTCGCGACCGTTCTGCCAAGCCTGCTGAAGATCGCGAAAGATCGCGCGCGCCGCCGCCACGGACAGGGCTCTCGACGCCGGTGTGGCGAGTGTGGAGAGGTAGGACTCGATCGCGTGCGTGAGCGCGTCCATGCCCGTGGCTGCGGTCACCCCCGCAGGCAGGCCGACCATGAGGTTCGGATCCAGCGCGACTGCCGCTGGCACAAGCTGGTTGTCGACGATGGCGAATTTCCGCCCGGTCCCCGGATCAGAGACGACGGCAGCGACGGTCACCTCCGAGCCGCTGCCGGCCGTGGTTGGAACGGCGAAAAACGGCATCACGGGAGCGCCCACCTTGAAATAGCCATCGAGCTTCTCCGGACGGCGGCCGCTCGCACAGCAAGCAATCATGGCCTTGGCGGCGTCGATCGGCGAACCGCCGCCGATCGCGAGCACCGCTGTTGCCCCCGAAGCCCGCAGCTGCTCGATGCCCGCCAGGATGATCGAGATGGTGGGATCAGGCTCAACCTGCGAGAACACCGACACCGCAAGGCCAGCCTCCTTCAGTGCGGTCACGAGTGGGGCGACCACTTCAAGCTCCACGAGCACGCGATCGGTCACGACCAGGACGGAGCGAGCCCCGCAGTCGGCGATCAATTGGGCAAGCTCGAGCGATGAGCCTGGCCCCGTCAGCATGAAGGGCGTTGGCGCGGGCAAAAGGCGAGCCACCACTCCGAGAGCGCGGATCCGGAGACGTGCCAGCAGATGTGTCACGTGATCAACTTATGCTCTTCATGCCTGTTGTCATCAAGACAAAATACAAATAACAATTTGATTTCGTGGATTTATGCTGACGCATGATGCAAACGTCAGCTTTTTATGGCGCACGCCACTAGTGTTCACTACAACTTAGCATGCTGCTCTCCAGAATGAAGTTCAGACAGATTCGGCTGAAGACGCCCCCATCATCCCAGGGAGAAATGGCATTCACCAGGCCCTTGATGCTGCTTTTGGCTTGGGCGCTCACTCCTGCAGCAAATGTCAGCCCCATCCCGGCGAGCCTGCGCCAGCCCCTGAGCACCAACAGGGATTCAGTACCTGCGCCACGGCCCAGGGCGAACCGCAGAGCGACCCAGTGATCCCACTGTCAATGGGCAAGGTCAGCGATGAGGAAGGGGCTGCGGAACTTGTCAAGGCCGCACAGAACCCGATCGCCAACCTGGTCAGCCTGCCCTTTCAGAACAACACTCTTTTCGGCGTTGGTCCGCAGGGAGAGAGCACTCTGAATGTGCTCAACATTCAGCCCGTGATTCCGGTGCCTCTCAGCAAGAATCTACTGCTGGTCACCCGCACCATCGTTCCCGTTATCAATCAACCCACTTCGCCCACTGGACGAGAGAGCCTATCCAGCTTGGGTGACATCAACCCCAAAGGGCCATTGAACAGGCTGCCTTGGTAGCCCTGGCTGATCCTGTCAGCATGGGATGTGGTCCACGGGAATGGACCTTTCTTGTCCCATTCCCGTCTCTCCCGATCCTGGCCAGCTTGACCACGCTGCCGATCTGATCACCCTGCGGCAGGCCTTGCCCAGCTGCAGGCTTCTCCGCAGGAGTAGCGCCACCTGGCCTTGCTCAACGAAGTTCTCGGCCTGGAGATCGGCACACCACCGTCTGATTCCACCTTCCCTTACCTGTTCCTGCAGCTCGATGTGGAGGTGATCGAGTCCCTATTGCTCCAGTGGGTGAGCCAGCAGCCCGCCCTGGCTGATGGCGTCGACACTCTCGTGTGCGTAGCCTTGGGCTTCCGCGGAGCGGTTGGCAAGACGCTGCGCGGCTCGATCGATCAGAAGCCTGGTGCCGCAGCGACGTTCATTGCCCAGGTGAGCCTGTAGTCCAGGCAGCTGGGCGTGGCGATTGCCCAGACCACCGACACCACCGACAAGAGCAGCGAGACGGCGGCGCTCCAGCGGCTCCTCAGCGGCATCGAGCTCACCGAGATGCAGGTGCAGGACGATGCCCTGCACGGAAATCGTCCATTTTTCTCTTCCTTGCGGAGCAGGGCGCCCACGTCCCGTAGCAGCCAGGCTTCCGCGTAGCGGTATGCCATCGTCCGCGTAGCGGTATGCCATCAAAGGCATTAGAAGAACGGCCGTTCAGCTGATCCGCGATCGCTTGGCCGACGGCAAGCGGCAGCCATTTCAGACCAGAGTGTCCGAATGCGGCCACGGTCGCAGCAGCCCTTGGACCCTGAGGCCAAGGGAAGCCCCCACGACGATCCAGGAGATCTGGCCAGGCAGCGCCCTTGCGGAACGGGATGGCGGAGCTCAGGTTGAGGTGGTCCAAGAGCCCCCTGAGCAGTCCGGGAACTGGTGCTGGCGGGTCATGTCGTCGGTGTCGCTTGACAGTCGCTGACCTTGCCGGCGGCGAAAAAACCAACAGGCGCCTCGCTGCTTCCAGAGCAGCAGGGCACATTGCGCAGCTGTCAACTGCTCATGATCATCACGACAGGGCGCTGAACAGCAATTGCAGAACACCGAATCCTGCCAGGCAGGTGGCGGCCAGCAACGGGATGGTGTGCAGCACGATTGGAATATCCTGGTTGTCGGTCTACTCAGGCTGGCCTGGCCATCCATGCTTGGGGGAGTGTGTGAGGAAAGCAGCAGACACATTTACAGATGAAGTTGTGTTGCTGATCCTGGGCGCAGATCCCCCAGTCAACAGACAGATCAAGCGGGCAGGAGGCTGGATGGCTGCCGATTGCGTGGGCATCAGCAGGTGACTGCAGAGTGGCGCGTGGTTGGGCCCGGCAGGACCAGTGGGCGACATAGTCTGAGAATCAATCAGCCCATCACGGCTGCTGCAACCAGGCAACCCTGTCAGGCGAAACGTCGCGCTTGCAATGCTTACGCTTTAGGGTGGAAAGGCAACCGGGGATAGTGGGCGCCCGTCGCCTCGATCCGCTTCCACAGGTTGGATGGTTCGTCTAACAGCGACATCAGCTTCAAGCTGCATCCTCAGATCGCTGCATCAGTGAACCTCGTCGACGCAGCACCAGGCATGATTATCGACACCCCTTTGCACCTCTCTCGCGGCTTCCTGGATGCCGTTGGCACAAAAGTAGCCCTCCATTACTCCGAACGGATTCCGACCAATCATAGAATCTTGATTGTGAGTAACCATCGCAGTGTGCTGGATGCTCCCTTGTTGATGGCTGCCATGAATCGTCCCGTGCGTTTTGCCTGCCACTACTACATGAGTCGGGTTCCCCTGCTGCGGGAAATGGTAACGGCAATGGGGGCCTTTCCTCTTGATGCACCTCGCCAAAGACAAAAGCATTTCTTCCAGCAGTCAGTTGAATTTCTAAAATCAAGACAGGTCGTCGGGATTTTCCCTGAAGGCGCGCAGCCAATGGTTCAGGTCAAACCAGCAAATCAACTCAGCCCCTTCCATCGAGGTTTTGCCCATCTGGCCTTGCGAGCACCGGTTCCTGATCTGGCAATCCTGCCAGTAGCGATCGCATCGACCGAAGAGGAAAGACATAACCTGGCCCCGCTAAAGCTTTTCAGCCTATTTGACCCCTCAGAACCGCTTTTCAATTGCGGGGGCTGGCATTCTGCGATTGTCTACCGCCACGTCAATATTCTCTTTGGCTATCCTCTCTGGATTGACACGGTTCAGCGACAACAATATCGCGGCTCCCATGGAGGTCAGTTGGCTAAAGAGTTAACCCAGTCGTGCTGGGACCAGATTGTTGGATTACTGCGTCAAGGCTGCTGCTAAGGAATTTCCATCATCTCATGGTAAGCACAATCAAGGGCCTGAGGCTCCTTAGCGTTGAAGCCTCGCAAGAGAACCTTCCTCTTTTTGTCTTTCTGCCAGGAATGGATGGAACCGGGAAGTTACTGCAGCCCCAGCTAGCTGGATTGAAGTCTTCTTTTGACATCCGCTGCTTGTCGATTCCCTCAAACGACTTAACGGGGTGGGAGGGATTGGTTGCGCAGCTAGCCCATTTAATCAGGAGGGAGCGACAAAGTTCACCTTTGCGTTCCATCTTTCTTTGTGGCGAGTCTTTTGGCGGTTGCCTTGCCTTGAAACTGGCCGCTCTTTTTCCGTGCCTGTGCGATCGACTGATCCTGGTCAACCCTGCTACTTCTGTCAGCCGCAGACCCTGGATGGGTTGGGGAGCTTCAGTCACTCAATGGTTGCCAGACTCGCTTTACCGACTATCCGCTCTAAGCCTGCTTCCGCTCCTGATTGCACCACATCGCGTGCCACTCATAAGTCAACGGGCAATGTTGGAGGCCATGCAATCAGTTAGCGCACCAAGTGCCGCCTGGAGGCTTGCTTTACTCAGCCAGTTCCTCCTTGAGGAACTACCTCTTGAGCGCATTGAACAGCCTGTTTTAGTGTTGGCGTCGGGCGCAGATCGACTGCTCCCTTCCATTGCAGAAGCAGGGAGGCTAGCACGTTACTTACCACATTCAGAGACAGTTCTGCTCCCAGAGAGTGGTCACGCCTGTTTACTGGAAGAGGAGGTTAGATTGAGCCGCATCCTGGCATCACAAAGTTTTTGCGATCACATGAGCACGGATGCGCTCTCGTTGCCTGGTTCACCGAGGTAGGGGGACCCCAGCGGCGACATGAGGAGTTCAGAATTTCAGCATATGTACGCGTAATCTCATACGATCACTCTACAGATGCTGCCAGCCTGCTCATCGTCAAGAGTCAGATGAGAAAGGTGGTCTCAATCTGCTGCTGCTTCTTGGAACCCATGTGGGAACCCATGGGAGCAGAAACTGGGGGCTGCAGGTGGCTCTGCTGGGTGTGGGTCATCGGGGGTTGTGGGGGGCGAGGTCGCTGAGGCGGGACAGCAGGGCTGTAAGGGGTTTGCTTGCTCTATTTCTTGCGGGGTTGCTGGCGGGGATCGAACCCCCCAAGGCGATGGCGGCCCACAGCACGCGCTCCCGCAGCCAGGACAATGCAACACGCCGGGCCCGGAGGCTTCAGCGCCGACCCGTGGGCCGTGGGCCGGTTCCCCGTATCCAGCGGCACGCCCGCGGCGGCCCCGGCGGCCCAAGGATGGAGGCTGAAAGACAGAGATACCCCTGCATGCGCGAGGTTGTGTTCCGCGTTCTGGCTGAACGCCCTAGCTGTGTAGTGCCACCAGGTTGTTCCGGCTGACAAAGGGGTGTGAGGCCGACAGGGTTGTGGTGCGACCCAACAGCCCCAGACCTCACACCCCATGCATACACACCCCAATGCCCGCCTGACACCGATC